>JAZJXM010000106.1:0-11790 GCA_040390915.1 Pseudomonadota bacterium | reverse complement strand
CGCAGAGTTCGCGGTATAGGTCCAGGCGCCTGCAGCGTCGATGGTCAGGCTGCCAGTGGCGCCAACGATCGTGCCGGCGTTAAAGGTAGTGTTGCTGTCGGCATCGGAAATCGTCAATGCGCCCGTGGCGGTCAAGGCGGCGTCGGTCTCGGTCAGATTGACCACCGTGCCCGTGCTGATCACCGCCTTGTCGTCGGTGCCGGCGATGTTCACGGTGACCGTACTGGTACTGCCATCGGTGCTGGTGACCGTAAAGATGTCGGTATGGATCGAACCGGCTGCGAAGTCGTCGTGCGCGGAGTTCGCGGTATAGGTCCAGGCGCCAGTCGCGTCAATGGTCAGGCTGCCATTGGCGCCAACAAGCGTGCCGGCGACGAATGTCGTCGTGCCGTCAACGTCGGAAATGGCCAGCGCGCCCGAGGCGGTCAAGACGGCGTCGGTCTCGGTCAGATTGACCGCCGTGCCCGTGCTGATCACTGCCTTGTCGTCGGTGCCGGCGATGTTGACGGTGACCGTGCTGGTGCTGCCGTCGCTGCTGGTGACCGTGAAGACGTCGGTATGGACCGAGCCTGCGGCGAATTCGTCATGCGCGGAACTGGCGGTGTAAATCCAGACCCCGGTCGCGTCGATGGTCAAGCTGCCATGCGCTCCAGCGATCGTGCCGGCGTTGAAGGTGGCGCTGCTGTCGATGTCGGAGATCGTCAGTACGCCCGATGCCGTCAAAATCGCGTCAGTCTCGACCAAGGCGACAGTCGCGCTGTTGATGATTGCAGCGTCGTCGGTGCCCACGATGTTAACGGTGATGGTGCTGGTCGTGCCGTCGGCACTGGTAACGGTGAAGGTGTCGCTGTAACTTGCGCCGCCGACGAATTCGTCATGGGCGGAGCTGGCTGTATAGATCCACGCGCCGGCTGCGTCGATGGTCAGGCTGCCATAGGCGCCGCTCTGCGTTCCCGCCACGAACTGGGCAGGGCTATCTGCGTCGGCGATGGCAAGCGTACCGGCTGCGCTCAGCGCAACGCCGGTTTCGCTCAGCGTCACGCTGGCTGGGGTAATGACGGCCGCATCGTTGACGGCGCCAATGGTCAGGTTGACCGTCGATGTCGTGCTGCCGCCATGGCCATCGCTGACGGTATAGGTGAACGATGCCGCGCCGCTGTAATCGGCGTCCGGCGTGAACACGACATTGCCGTTGACGATGGCTACCGTGCCGTGCAGCGCGCCTTGCACGCTGCTGATGGTCAGCGCATCGCCCTCGGCGTCGCTGTCGTTGCCAAGCAGGGTGGCCGGGCTGATCGTCAACGGCGTGTCTTCGACCGCAGCGAGTGCGTCGCTGCTGGCCACTGGCGGGGCATTGAGCTTGAGCGCGCTGTCGGTAGCGCTCGTGGTATTTCCAGTGGCGTCGGGCACGCTGGCGGTCACGCTCACGTTGCCGCGCGCCATGCCGGACAGGTCCACGGTGGCGCTGAAGCTGCCGTCGGCGTTGACGGTGGCGGTCACGGTCACATCGGGCGTGGCCGGGTCGCTGTCTTGCAGCAGCAGCGTGACGGTGCTGCCGCTGGCGATGGCGCTGGTGTGGCCGGTGATGCTGATGGTGCTCGCGCCCGGGGCGATCGTGTCGGGCATCTCGACGCTGATGCTGCTGGTCGCGTCGATGGCGGCGGCGCCATCGACGAATTCAAACCGGGTACCGCTGGCGATGCTGGGTGTCTCGTTGACGTTCGGGGTGATCACTTCGGCCACGCGCAGCAGTTGCACGAACGTGCTGCCATTGTCGTCGCCGCCGCCGGTCAAGCCGGCCGCGGTCTCTTCGAGCAGGCCATCCAGGCTGCCGTTACCGGAAAGAATTGCTTTACTGACCTCGGCCAGGGCGCCGGGGGCCGGCAGCAGGGCCGCGTCGTGTACCTCGGTCGCGCCGGGCGCATACACCTGGGCATCGAGGGTCAGCGTTTCGTTGCCGCCGATGACATAGCTGCGGCCGCCGTCAAAACTAATCTCGACCTTGCTGCCTTCGGCCGAGGTGATGACGTCGCCTTCGAAGACGGGGTCACCCAAATGGAGCTGGCGCACGGTCCCATCCGAGGCGCGGGCCGTGGCGTTGCCTGCGAGGACAGTTACTTTACCGATCAGATTGCCAGCGATTGCCATAGTCTTGCTCCATGCGGATGATGAGATCTTCCGACTGTAGCAAACAAGCAAGCTTTAGGGCAGTGTACCGAGGTACAGTATGACAACAGTTATTGCTAGGATGCAATCATGGAGGTGTGCAGCCGTTCGCTGGCCAGCAGGGCCAGCTGGAGCCGGTCGCGCAGCCCCAGTTTTTCCAGGATCCCGGCCATGTGCGACTTGACGGTGCGCTCGGTGATGCTGAGCTGGCGCGCGATTTCCTTGTAGCGGGTGCCGGCGGCGGCCAGGTCCGCGACCTCGACTTCGCGCGCAGTCAGGCTGGCGCGCCAGTCTGGCCGCGCCGCTGCGGGCGGCACCTTGATGTGCTGCTGGACCGACAAAATGCGCTCCATCAGCGTTTCGCCTATCCACAGGCCGCCCTGGCCGACCACCGAGCCGACCTTGACCAGCAGTTCGGCGCCGGCGTGGCTGTTGCAATAGCCGCGTGACTGGGCCGACAGCGCGGCCAGCGCTTCGCTGTCGTTGGGCAGGTCGCTCAAGACAATGATCGGGGCCTGGCCGCACTGCGCCCGCAGCGCCGCCATCTGCTCGCCCAGCGTGCTGGCATGATCGAGCCGCAGCCAGATCAGCGTGGGCTTCTCTGGCGCGCCGGACAATTGCGCGACGGTGCAGGCGCGCGCGTGCGCGAACGCTTGCTGCCATTCAGGCAGCATCACTGCGCCGGGGGAGATAAACAGATGCTCGAAGTGGGGCAACAGGTCGGTCCTTGCTTAGCGTTCGGTCATGGCGGCAGCTTTCGCCCTGAGTACCGGTTTCAAGATATAAGAGAGAATGGTCTTTTTGCCGGTGATGATGTCGACTTCGGCCACCATGCCGGGAATGATGGGCAGGTTGCCGGCCAGCGTAGCCTGGTCGGTTGCCACGCGCACCGTATAAAAGGTATTGCCCCGCTCATCGGTCACCGAGTCGGCCCCGATATGCTCCAGGCTCGCATTCAAGCCGCCGTACACGGAAAAATCGTAGGCGGTGAACTTGACGATGGCGCGCTGGCCCGGTTTCAGGAAGGCGATGTCGCGCGGCGCGACCTTCGCTTCGAGCAGCAGGCGGCCCTCAAGCGGCACGATCTCCACCACGTCGCGCCCCGGCTGGACCACGCCGCCGACGGTATTGACCAGCAAGCGCTTGATGGTGCCCTTGACGGGCGAGCGCAGCGCCGACTGCTTGACGCGGTCGGCCAGCCCGGTGCCGCTCTGGACCAGCGAATTGAGGCGCGCCATGGTGTCCGAATACTCCTTGCTGGCGGTATTGCGGAACGTGAGTTCGACTTCCTGCACCTTGCGGGTCGATTCGGACATCGCCGCCTGGACCCGGGCGATCTGGGCGCCGGCGATGTCGCCTTCGTTGCGGTAGCGGTCGACGTCGCGCTGCAGGCGCAGCAGCTCGACTTCGGACACTGCCCCTGAACTGAGCAGCGGCTTGGTGACCGCCAGTTCGCGTGCCGACGATTCGTAGGACTGGCCGGCCTGGCGCTTTTTGGCGCTCGCTTCATTCAGTTCCTGGGAGCGCTGGGCCAGCTGCTGGCGCGCGATCAGCAGCGACGTTTGCAGCTCGGAGGTGGCCGTTTCGTACAGGCGGCGTTCTTCGTCGACCGTGCGCGGGTCTTCCAGCACCGCTTCCGGGGGCGGCACGAACGGCTTGTTGTCGCCGATGGCGCGCAAGCGCGCCGCCTTGGCCAGTAAGGACAGATACTGCGAACGGTTTTCGCGCACCGACGATTCGAAGCGGGTCGAGTCCACTTGCAGCAGCACCTGGCCGGCGCTGACGGTCTCGCCTTCCTTGACCAGAATTTCGGAAACGATGCCCCCGTCCAGGCTTTGCAGCACTTGCAGCTGGCGCGATGGAATCACCTTGGCGTCGCCGCGCGTGATCTCGTCGACCTGCACCAGCGCGGCCCAGATGATAAACAGCAGGCCGGACACGGTGAGCGCGTAGCCAAGCACGCGTGCGCGCAGCGGCTCCTGGCGGATGATGATGCTGTCGGCGTCCTGCATGAAATCGTATTCGCCGCTCAGTGTGGCGCTGTCTTTCCAGCGGTTGAGCCAGTGCGCCGTGCCGCGGTCGAAGCGGACCCGGATCGCTTCGAGCAGGCGTACTACCGCGTATCCGGCTTTTTTCAGGATCGGCATTATGTGGCTTTCCCTACCTGGCCGGTCTGCAGCGCGTGCATGACCTTGTCCTTGGGGCCATCGGCGACGATTTTGCCTTCATCCATGACAATGATGCGCTCGGCCAGTTCCATCAGGCTGGAACGGTGGGTGACGATGATCATGGTCTTGTGGACGGCGTAGCGCGCGATGCGTTCCTTGAAGCGGCTCTCGGACGGATGGTCCATAGCGCTGCTCGGTTCGTCGAGCAGCAGCACCGGCGGGTCAAGCAGGACCGCGCGCGCGATCGCCACGCTCTGGCGCTGGCCGCCGGACAGCGATTCGCCGCGTTCGCGCACCAGCATGTCGAAGCCTTCCGGGTGGCGGTTGATGAATTCGGTCAGGCCGGCCAGGTCGGCCGCGGCCACCACGGCGCGGTCGTCGGCATACGGCGCGCGGATCGCGATATTGTCGCGCAGCGAGCCGTAAAACAGCGTCGAATCCTGCTCCACGTAGCCGATCGAACGGCGCAAGTCGGCCGGGTCGAGCTGGCGCAGGTCGACCCCGTCGAGTGCGACGGCGCCCTTGGTCGGCGCGTACAGGCCGAGGATCAGTTTTTGCAGCGTCGATTTGCCCGAGCCGATGCGCCCGATGATGACCACGCGCTCGCCCGGCTTGATGCGAAAGCTGACGCCGCGCAGCGCTTCCTCGGGCCGGTCCGGGTAGCTGAAGTGGACGTTGCTAAATTCGATCTCGCCGCGAATTTCGGGACGGTGGATGAAAGCGCTTTCGTCGCTGCGCTCGCTCGGCGTGGACATCACGTTCTCGAGCGCCTTGAGCGAATTTTTGGCGCCCTCGAACTGCAGCAACAGCCCGACCATCTGGCCCAAAGGCTGCAGCGCGCGGCCCGACAGCATGGTCGAGGCGATCAGGCCGCCCATCGACAGCATCTTTTCGTGGATCAGGTAGACGCCCGCCACCACCACGCACACGTTGACGAACTGGGTCAGCGTGGCGGCCATGTTCATGCTCGACGCCGACAGCAGCTTGAGTTCGGCGCTGACGCGGGCCAGGAACGCGGTCGACTTTTCCCAGCGCGCCTGCATCTGGCTCTCGGCGCCGTGCGCCTTGATCGTTTCGAGTGCGGTCAGGCTCTCGATCATGGTGGCGTTGCGCAATGCGGCGGCGCGAAATGTGGTCTCGGAGAGCTCGCGCATCTTGTACTGCACCAGATAGCTGTAGACGATCACGATCAGGATGCCGAGCAGCGGAATGAACACCAGTGGCCACGAAATCCAGGCCAGCACGATCAGAAACAGCAGCGCGAAGGGCAAGTCGATCAGGGTGGTGACGGTGGCCGAGGCAATGAAGTCGCGCACGGTCTCGAAACTGCGCAGGTTCGACGCAAATGCGCCGACCGAGGCCGGGCGGTGCGCCATGCGCATGCCGAGCACGCGTTCCATGATCATGCCCGACAGCTTGAGGTCGATGCGCGAACTGGCCAGGTCGACGAAGTGGCCGCGCAGCAGGCGCACCACATAGTCCATCATCAGCACGATCACGATCCCGCCGGCGAATACCCACAGCGTCTCGACGGCGAAGTTCGGCACCACGCGGTCGTACACGTTCATCGTAAACAGCGGCATGGCCAGGCCAAACAGGTTGATCAGCAGGGCCGAGGCGAGGATGTCCTTGAAAATCGGGCGCTGTTCAAGGATCGTGCCCCAGAACCAGTGGCGCTGCGGGACCGCCACCAGCGGCGGCGTGCGCTGGTCGAAGCGGAAATGGGGGCGTGAAAAAATGGCGATGCCGGTGTAGCGCTGTTGCAGCTCGGCGCGTGCCAGGTAGACTGCGCCCTGGGCCGAATCGGGCAGCAGCAGCTGGGCGCGTCCGTCCGCATGCCAGCCTTGCAGCACGCAGGCCTGGTTGTCCTTCAACAGCAAGATGACGGGCAGCAGTGCGCTGTCGATCTTGTGCAGCTCGCGCCGCACCACTTTGCTGGAAAACCCGGCATGCGAAGCGGCACGCGCAAACAGCGACGGCGTCAAGCCTTCCTTTTCCAGCGGCAGGCCGGCCGCCAGCGCGGCGCGGGTGCTGGGACGACCGTGAATGCGGGTCAGTTCAACCAGGCAGTCGAGCAGCGGGTCGGGATGGAGCAGATCCTCGCGTATCCCGGTGTCGCCATGCGAGGCCGGCGCAGCTGCATCGGACGGCTGATTCAGTGTTGTCATATACGTGCCAAGTCGCAACTTCAAGTGGTGGGTAGGGCCATCACGCTGGAATAGATAATTCCTTCAAGGCAATTATATGTGCCATTTTACATCATTTTCTCACGCAGCAGGCCTGATTGTTGCACGCATCGCCATAGTTGGACGACAAATCATTGCTTTAAATGAATTTTGTGTCTTCTTGGCTGCCGGCATTGTCGAATTCGTGCAGCATGCGCGCCTGTTCGGCCAGCAGCGAATGGATGCGCGAGGCCGGCACCGGCGCGCTGAACAAGTAGCCCTGCATTTCGTCGCAATCGTTATCGCGCAAAAAAGTGCATTGCTGCTCGGTTTCGACGCCCTCGGCGATGACCCGCAAATTGAGCTTGTGGCCCAGCGAGATGACGGCCATGGCGATGGCCTGATCGTCCGGATTGTCGGCCAGTTCGCTGACGAAGGACTTGTCGATCTTCAGGCGCGAGATCGGGAACGATTTCAACGCCGACAGGCTTGAGTAGCCGGTGCCGAAGTCGTCGATCGACAGCGAAATGCCCATCGCCTTCAGTTCGCGCATCTTGCCCACCGACTGGGCCAGGTCGCGCATGATCAGGCTCTCCGTCACTTCCACTTCCAGCGAAGCCGGATCGAGCCCGCTCGCTTCGAGCGCCTGCGCCACGCGTTCGACCAGCCGCTTTTCCTCGAACTGGCGCGGCGACACGTTGACCGAGATCGTGATTGGCGCCAGCCCGGCGTCTTGCCAGGCCTTGTTCTGGCGGCAGGCTGTATGCAGCACCCATTCGCCGATCGCGACGATCAAGCCGCTTTCCTCGGCCAGGCCGATGAAGCGCTGCGGCGACACGATGCCGTGTTCGGGATGCTGCCAGCGCAGCAGCGATTCGACCCCGATGATCAAGCCGCTGCGCAGGTCCACCTTGGGCTGGTACAGCAAGTGAAACTGGCCATCGTCGAGCGCGCCGCGCAAGCCTTCGAGCAACACCAGCTTTTGCTCGACGCTGGCGTTCATTTCGCGCGCGTAGAACTGGAAGATGTTCTTGCCCATCTCCTTGGAACGATACATGGCGGCGTCGGCGTTCATCATCAGCGTGTTCGGGTCGCCGCCGTCGCGCGGATACATCACCACGCCCATGCTGCAGCTGACCTGCACTTCCTGGCCGTCCAGCAGGACCGGTTCGGCCACTGCCTGGCGGATTTTTTCGAGCACCGGCGCGATCATCATCGGATTGTCCGACTGGTCGGCCAGGATGATGACGAATTCGTCGCCGCCAAAGCGCCCCAGCGTGTCTTCGCGCCGGATGCAAGCCTGCATGCGCCGCCCGACCACCTTGAGCAGTTCATCGCCGGCGTTGTGGCCCAGGCCATCGTTGACCAGCTTGAAGCCGTCCAGATCGATGAATGCCACTGCCACGCTGCGCTCGCGCCGCTGCGCGTGCAAGATGGCCTGGTCCAGCCGGTCGCGGATCAGGCTGCGGTTGGGCAGGCCGGTCAGGTCGTCGTGATGGGCGATGTGGCGGATGCGCTGCTCGGTCATTTTGCGCTCGGTGATGTCGCGCACGATCGCCACCACGCCGCCTTCGACCGCCACCACCTGGCGGTGCAGCCACTGCTCCTGCGGCAGCGCGGCCGCTTGCCACTCGGCCTCGTGTACCCCGCCCACCAGCGTGACCTTGACCAGGTCGTCAAAGATGCCGTTGCTGATGTACGAGGGCAGCACCTCGGACAGGCTTTTGCCGCGCAGTTCGGCCTTGTCCATGCCGGCCAGTTTTTCGGCGCGTGTATTGGTCGCCTCGATGATGAAATCGGTGATCGCGCCGTCGCCGGCAGCCACGCTGCGCATGACGAAGAAGGCGTCCAGGCTGGCCTCGGACGCGGCGGCATAGGTTTCCTGGGCGCGCCGGATGCGGCGCCGGGTGCGCGTGAGCTGCCACGACCACAGCCCGACCAGCGTGACCACGATCACCAATAGCGCGCTGCCGCTGGCTGCGGCCCACAGGTAGTTGCGGCGCTGCTGCTCGAAGCCGGCCAGTTGTTCGCGCTCGGCCAGGCCGACCACGGCACTGAGCGAAAAGCCATGCAGGTGGCGCACCGCGGTGTAGCGGCGCACGCCGTCCCATGGACTGGCGAACAGCTCGCCGCGGTCATTGGCCGTGGCCAGCGCTGCCGCGTCCTGGCCCCAGCTGACCTTGTCGCCCACGCGCAGCACGCGGAACACGCCTTCGGGGCCGTACAGGCCGAGCGCGCCCTGTTCGCCCTGGCGCGCATGCTCGTAGCCACTGGTGAAATAGGACGGGTCGACCTTGACGATGACGACCCCGGCGAACTGGCCGGCCGCATCGTTCAGGCGGCGCGTGAAATGCACATGCCAGTCGGCGTTGCCCACGCCGCGCGTAGTCTGGCTGGCAAATGGCGTATCGCTGTCGCTGTCCTTGTGAAAGGTAAAGTAAGGTGCATGCGAGATGTCGGTGGGCTTGGCCGCCGGATTGCTGGCCACCGTCATGCCGTTGCGGTCGGCGATGCTGACCATGAACACCAGTGCGGGCGGCAGCAAGCCTTGCTGGTTCAGGGCCGGCAGCGCGCCGGCCGCGCCTTTCAATTCGACCGCGTACTTGAGCACCTTGAGCGTCTGGTCGATGCCGCCCAGGTTGCGCTGTACCTGGGCCTCATAGGTATCGAGCAGCTCGCGGCTGGAGTTGCGCGCCACGCCCTGCGCAGCGCTGCGTTCGATCTCGATGAAATGGAAGGTGCTCGACCAGATCACCACCAGCAGCAGCACGGCGAACAGCGGCAGCGAGATATGGGTTTCCAGGCCATGCCCGAGCCAACGGGCCAGGCGTTTGCCGGAAGTGGGAGCGGTGGGCGTATTCATGACGGTCTTGCGCTGGCGTCAACGCACCAGCAGCACGGCCTTGACGCTTGCGTCCAGTGCCGACTTGTCGATGTAGCCGATCAGGCCCGGGTTATCGGCCACCATCTTGCGCATCGCGGCGCTGCCGCTCACTTCGCGCGGCGGCTGGCCGCGCCCGGTGAAGATCATCTTGGTCCAGTAGGCCTTGACCAGCGGCGGCGTCTTGGAGGCGACCTTGGCATAGAACTCGTCGCGCTCGGGCGAGCCTATGCGCTGGTCGAGCGCCACCACTTCCATCCCGCCCGGCAGCACCGCCACCTGGCCGAGGAAGATGTCGGCCACCTGGTCGATGCGCAGCGACGAGACCGGACTTTTGCTCGATACGATCACCGCCAGCTCGCCGGCGCGCGCGGCGTGGCAGGCGGCCATCAGCAGCAGGGCCGCGGCGCTACGGCGGATCAATGACATGGGCATGTGCGGCCCCATCAGAATACGAAGTCGAGCACCGCGCTCGTGACACTGACCGGATGGCCGGGAGCGAAACCTGGCTGCACGTTCACCAGCGAACCGCGCGAGCCGTCGCGTCCGCGCACGCGGTCGAACTGGAACTTGAGCGCCATGTTGGGGCGCAGATCCCAGCGCACGCCGGCGCTAATGGTGCTCTGGCTGGGGATCGCTTTGAGCAGGGTGGCGAGGTTGGCATTGAGCGCCGTCGCGGCGGCCGCATACGGCGGCGGCAGGCCGGCCAGCGACAGGCCGGGATCGACGGTCGGGCTGCGCGCGTCGACCCGCGCGTACGTCAGGTAAGGCGTGAAGGCGCCGGCGCGGTAGCCTGCGCTGATGTACTTGTTGGCCGTCTTGGCCAGGTACGAATGGCCGTTCATGATGCCCGCTTCGGCCATCAGGAACCACTGGCCCGGGTCGTAATTAAAGCCGATGGCCATGCCGGTGGTGCGCTTGTCGACGACGTCGTACTTGTCGGCGATGGCAACGCCCTGGGGGCCGAACTGGCGAAAGCCATCGAACAATTCCCGCACCACATTGAGGTTGAGCATGGCCGTGTAAGCGGACACGCGCACCGTGGTGGCGCCCACTTCGACGCTGTGGGTCAGGCCTGCGATGGCGCGCGCATGGGCGCTGGTAGTGTCGGTCAGGTGGATGTCGGTGCGCCCGTAAAACGCCTGCGTAGTGTGTTTGGCGCCGAACGCGCGCCAGCGATAGGCAGCGTCGACGCCGTCGCTGCTGGTGATCGGAATGGCGCCGTAAAATTCGACCGGGGTGCGCGCCCACGGATAGGCAAAGCCGATCTTGCGGTAGTCGGCGGCCAGAAAAATGGGCAGCGCAATGCGCCCGGCGCGCAGCGCCAGGTCGGGCGTGGCCTGGTATTTGATGTTGGCCCATTCGAGCTGCGGCTGCCAGCTGCGGTCGTAGCGCTGTTCGACGACCACTTGCAGCACGCCGGACCAGCGCTTGTCGAGCTTGACGTCAAGCTGGGCGCCGATGCGGCTATCGAGGCTGGTGCTCCATGCGTGGGTCGCGCCGGCGCCATCGCCCTTGAAGGCGCTCGAGACGTAGTCGGCTTCGCGATAATTGGAATGGACCACGCCGACGCTGCCGAACCCGCCGAAGGTCCACAACGGGGTATCTGGATCGTCGGCCGCGCAGGCGGCGTTGGCGGCCAGCAGGGGCATCGCGAGTGCGCATGCATGCAGCACGCTGGAAAGGCGGAGAAATGGGTAGTTCTGATTTCGCATTACAAGGTTCCTGACACACCGCGGTGGGTATGTACAGTAGTCACTGTATAGAGCGGACCGGTCCTTGTCGAATACTATCCTAGAGGACGCAGTCTACAAGGCAACTAATTGTGTCTAAATGCAACATTTCACCACAGGCGCTTGGCCGACAAATCGAGCTGGGTCAGGTACAGGCGCAGGTCGAACTCGTACTGGTGATAGTTCGGCTCCATGTAGCAGCACAGCTTGTAGAACGGCTTGTCGTGCTGCTTTTCCTTGACGTGGGCCAGTTCGTGGACCGCGATCATGCGCAGAAATTCGAGCGGCACGTCCTTGAACATGGTGGCCACCCGGATTTCATGCTTGGCCTTGAGCTTGTTGCCCTGCACGCGCGAGATCGACGTGTGCAGGCCCAGCGCGTTGTTGATCACGTGGATTTTGCTGTCGAAGGCGACCTTGTTGATCGGATCGGCATTGCGCAGAAATTCCGTCTTCAAGTCCTGCACGTAGTCGAACAGGGCCTTGTCGGTGCGGATCGCGTGGGCGGCCGGATAGCGCGAGGTGAGCACCTCGGCCAGCTTGTCCTGTTCGATCAGTTTGACAACCTGGGCGCGAGTCTGCTCCGAATAGGCGCTGAGATATTTAAGAGCTTGCATGGCGCGCACGATACCACCCACCGGGGTCAGACCACTTTAGTACGTCGATATCGACGTACT
>JAZJXM010000105.1:0-10201 GCA_040390915.1 Pseudomonadota bacterium | reverse complement strand
GGCGGCGGCATGGACCAGGACAGCCGCGACCAGTACGCCCAGTTCCTGCTGCAAAGCCGGGTCAACACGCGCCTGGTGGAGTTTCGCGGCCCCGACGGCGTGCTGCGCATGGTGTCCATCATCGACGTGCTGTCGGACGGCCTGTCGTCGGTGTACACGTTTTTTGACCCCGACGTGGCTGGCGCCTCGTTCGGCACCTATAACGTGATGTGGCAGATCGCCCAGGCGCACGAACTGGGACTGCCCTATGTCTATCTGGGCTACTGGATCGAACAGAGCCCCAAGATGGCCTATAAAATCAATTTCCGGCCGCTGGAAGCGCGTATCGACGGGGTCTGGGGCATACTCGAAAAATAGGAACAGCAGCGCGGCTGCACGGTAAAATGCTGCACCTGTTCCAATCCGAGTCCAAGAATGTCCGAAAAACTGCTGTACGCCCTGACCCGTCCCCTGCTGTTCGCCCTCAACGCCGAGACGGCCCACAACCTGACCCTGCCGGCCCTGCGCCGCGCCGCCGCGCTGGGCCTGATGGGGGCCGTACGCAAGCCGTTGCCCGATCCGCGCACCGTCATGGGCCTGACCTTTCCCAACCCGATCGGGCTGGCGGCGGGCCTGGACAAGGATGGCGCCTATATCGACGGCCTGGCCGCACTCGGATTCGGCTCGATCGAAGTCGGTACCGTCACGCCCCTTGGCCAGCCCGGCAACCCGAAACCGCGCATATTCCGGGTCCCGGCAAAAAAGGCAATCATCAACCGCATGGGTTTCAACAACGGCGGCGTCGATGCCTTCGTGGCCAATGTGCAGTCGTCCAGGTTTTACCAGAACAAGGAAGGCATACTCGGCCTGAATATCGGCAAGAACGCCGCCACCCCGATCGAGAACGCGGTTGACGACTACCTGCACTGCCTCGAAAAAGTGTACCCGTACGCGAGCTACGTGACGGTCAACATCTCCTCGCCCAACACCAAGAACCTGCGCCAGCTGCAGGGCGCGTCCGAACTGGACGCCCTGCTGGGCCAGTTGAAACAGGCGCAGCTGCGCCTGGCCGACCAGCACAAGCGTTACGTGCCGCTGGCGTTGAAAATTGCGCCGGACTGCGACGGCGAGCAAATCAAGAACATCGCCGACGCGCTGCTGCGCCACAAGATCGATGGCGTGATCGCCACCAACACCACCTTGAGCCACCGCGACGTCGAGCGTTTCCCGCATGGCCAGGAACAGGGTGGCGTGTCGGGCGCGCCGGTGTTCGAACTGTCCAACATCGTGGTGCGCGCGCTCAAGAGTGAACTGGGCGACGAAGTGCCGATCATCGGCGTGGGCGGCATCATGGAGGGCAAGGATGCCGCCGCCAAGATGCGCATGGGCGCCTCGCTGGTGCAGCTGTACTCGGGCATCATTTACGCAGGACCGGGCCTGGTGCGCGAGTGCGCGCAGGCCGTGAGGCAAGCCGATGCGCTCGGCTAAACTGGGCGCGAGCACGCTGGAAGTGTCCCGGGTTTGCCTCGGGACCATGACTTTCGGCGAGCAGAACGACGAAGCCGAGGCCCACAGCCAGCTCGATTACGCGCTCGAACGGGGCATCAACTTCATCGACACGGCCGAGATGTACCCGGTCATGCCGCGCGCCCAGACCCAGGGCGCGACCGAGCGCTTCATCGGCTCCTGGCTGAAAAAGAGCGGGCGCCGCGCCGACGTGGTGCTCGCCTCCAAAGTGGCCGGCCCCAATCCGGCCATGCACTGGATCCGCGGCGGCAAGCACAACGTCGACGCAGCCAATATCCGCGCCGCCGTCGAAGCGAGCTTGAAGCGCTTGCAGACCGACCATATCGACCTGTACCAGATCCACTGGCCCAGCCGCAACGTGCCGGTGTTCGGCGCCACCGTGTTCGACCCGGCCAAGGAGCGCGCGTGCGTGGCGATCGAAGACACGCTGGCGGCATTGGCGCGCCTGATCGACGAAGGCAAGATCGGCCACATCGGCGTGTCCAACGAAAGCGCGTGGGGCGTGAGCGAATACATCAAGCAGTCCGGGAACAAGGGACTGCCACGCATCGCCACCATCCAGAATTTGCTCAACCTGACCGCGCGCACGGTCGAGACCAGCCTGCTCAACGAGACCTGCTACCGCGACAACGTCAGCCTGCTGGCCTACAGCCCGCTGGCGTTCGGCCAGTTGAGCGGCAAATACCTGGACGATCCGAATGCCATCGGCCGGCTGACCATTTTCCCGCCCAACTGGAGTCCGCGCTACGTGCGCCCGGCAGTACTGGCAGCGGTCAAGGAATACGTGGCACTGGCGCGCGCGCATGGCATGACGCCGGCCACGATGGCGCTGGCGTGGTGCTATTCGCGCTGGTTCGTGGCCTCGACCATCGTGGGCGCCACGTCGCTGGCCCAGCTGAAGGAAAACATCGATGCCTTCGATACGACCCTGTCACACGACGTGGTCGCGGCAATCGATGCGATTCACGCCCGCATCACCAATCCCGGCGCTTAGTAGATCAGTTTTGCCGCCACGCCAGTCAGTGTCATGGCCAGCAGCACGCGCAGGAATTTCTCCGGCACCGCGCGTGCCATCCAGGACCCAAGCGTGATGCCTGGCACGGAGCCGAGCAGCAGCATGGCCAGCAAGGTCCAGTTGATCGAGCCAAGCCACCAGTGGCCGAAGGCGGCGATGGCGGTCAGCGGCACCGCGTAGGCAATGTCGGTGCCGGCCACTTCGGCCGATGTCAGGCGTGGGTACAGCAGCACCAGCAGCGTGGCGCCAATGGCGCCAGCGCCGATCGAGGACACCGTCACCAGCGTGCCCAGCACGACACCGGCAATGACGGTGGCCGCGCTCAGCCTCGTGCCTTGCAGCTGGCGCTCAGGGTGGGCGTTGAGCCAGGCCAGCATCTTGCCTTTGAAAATGAGCGCCACCACGGTCAGCATGACCGAGCCGGCGATCGAATAGCGGATCACCTGGCCGATGTTCTTGTCGACCGTGCCGAAATGTTTGAGCAGCAAGGTGGTGACGATGGCGGCAGGCAAGGCGCCCAGGCATAGCAGCTTGACGATGTCCCAGCGTACCGTGCCGCGCAGACGGTGGGTGAAGGTGCCGGCCGACTTGGTGATGGCGGCAAACGCCAGGTCGGTGCCGACCGCCACCGACGGCGGCACGCCGAACAGCAAGGTCAACAGCGGCGTCATCAGGGAGCCGCCGCCCACGCCGGTCATGCCGACCAGCAGGCCGACTGCAAAGCCGGAAACGATGTAAGTAATTAGCATGGCGGAACCCTTAAAGTAGCTGCAAGCTTAAGGGCGCCGCCCCGTTAATCAAACAACAGTATCCTTATTTGCTTATGCGGCTCGGCCGTTAGCGGTTCGGCTGCGGCGTCACGCGCAGGTAGGGGCGCACCGCGGTGTAGCCTTTCGGATACTTTTGCTTGATCACGTCCGGGTCCTGCACCGTCAGTGGAATGATGACATCATCGCCATTTTTCCAGTTGCCGGGGGTGGCCACGGTGTGCGCATCGGTCAGCTGCAAGGCATCGATGACGCGCAGCACTTCATCGAAATTGCGGCCAGTGCTCATCGGATAGGTGATCGACAAGCGGATTTTCTTGTTGGGATCGATCACGAACAGCGAACGCACCGTGGCCGTGGCCGATTGTTCCGGGTGGATCATGTCGTACAAGGTCGCCACTTTGCGGTCCGCGTCGGCAATGATGGGAAAGCCCACCACCGTGTTCTGGGTTTCCTCGATATCCTTGATCCACGTCTTGTGGGCTTCAGCCGGGTCGACCGACAGCGCAATGGCCTTGACGTTGCGCTTGTCGAACTCCGGCTTGAGCTTGGCGGTCAGCCCCAGTTCGGTGGTGCACACCGGCGTGAAATCGGCAGGGTGGGAAAACAGCACCACCCAGGAATTGCCAGCCCATTCATGAAATTTGATGCGTCCCTGCGAGGAGTCCTGCTCAAAATCGGGTGCGGTGTCGCCCAAGCGCAATGTCATATTCATCTCCGTGTCGGTTGAGGAAATATTAGGATATCAATCATGCTGAAACTACATTGTGCGCCCGATCGGCCTGCCGCTGCAAGCGCTGCGCGCTTAGTAAAAGCGGTTGAACAGCACCACGGCCCAGCACGCGCCGGCCAGGAAAATCGACAGCATGACAGCGGCGCTGCCCATGTCCTTGGCGTTCTTCGACAGTGGGTGACGCTCGAGCGAGACGCGGTCGACCACCGCTTCGATGGCCGAATTGAACAGTTCGACGATCAGCACCAGCACCAGCACGCCGATCAGGAACAGCTTCTGGAACGCGGAAATGGGCAGGCACAGGGCGATAATGGTGCCGATGACTACCATCACCAGCTCCTGGCGGAACGCGTGTTCGTTCTGCCACGCCGCCTTCAAGCCCGCAATCGCGTACATCATTGCCGGCAAGATGCGCTGCAGGCCGCTGGTGCTCTTGAATTCGCTCACTGGTTCGCTCATGTTGTATGTTTCCATTTATTGACGATGCAGCATTATGCCTCGCTGGGAACGCCAT
Source organism: Pseudomonadota bacterium (assembly GCA_040390915.1). Taxonomy (GTDB): domain Bacteria; phylum Pseudomonadota; class Gammaproteobacteria; order Burkholderiales; family Burkholderiaceae_D; genus Telluria_A. Next base: position 5,666 of record JAZJXM010000105.1, on the reverse strand, counting down.
TTTCCAACAAATAGTGCAGTCGTTCGCAGTTGTGCCAACTTTTCCCACATTATGGTATAAAGTAAGGACATATACTGCACCGCACCAACCACATTATGAAAATTGAATCCCTGGAAGCGCCCAAGACCTCGATCCAGGTCATCGAACGCATGGTGGCCCTGCTCGACGCGCTGGCCAATTACACCGACCCGGTGAGCCTGAAGGAATTGTCGAAAGTGTCGGGCCTGCATCCGTCGACGGCGCACCGCATCCTCAACGACATGGTCATCACGCGCTTCGTGGACCGGGTCGAACCGGGCACCTACCGGCTCGGCATGCGCCTGCTCGAGCTGGGCAATGTGGTCAAGAGCCGGCTATCGGTACGCGAAGCGGCGCTCGACTTCATGCGCGCGCTGCACAAGAAGACCCAGCAGACCATCAACCTGTCGGTGCGCCAGGGCGACGAAATCGTGTATATCGACCGCGCCTTTTCCGAGCGTTCCGGCATGCAGGTGGTACGCGCGATTGGCGGGCGCGGCCCGCTGCATCTGACCTCGACCGGCAAACTGTTCCTGTCGGTGGACGAGCCCAAGGCCATCCGCGCCTATGCCACCCGTACCGGACTGGCCGGGCATAACAAGAATTCGATCACCGACCTGGCCAAGCTCGAGCGTGAACTGAGCCTGGTACGCACGCGCGGTTATGCGCGCGACAACGAGGAACTGGAATTGGGCGTGCGCTGCATGGCTGCGGGCATCCATGACGATAGCGGCAAATTGATTGCCGGCCTGTCGATCTCGGCGCCGGCCGACCGTCTGCAAGAAGAATGGCTGGAAGACCTGGTCAGCACCGCCAACCAGATTTCAGCCACCCTGGGCTACACCGGGGCGCTCTAGCACGGGCGCGGCGCCCAAGCCGGGCGGGCGCAGCGCTTCGAGCCAGCGCTTGACGCGCCCCGCATCGGCGGTGCGCGACAGCTTGCCCTTGGAATCGAGGAACACCATGATCACGGCGCGGCCCTGGATGATGGCCTGCATCACCAAACAGCGCCCGGCCTCGTTGATGAAGCCGGTTTTCTGCAGGCCGATTTCCCAGTCGGGCGAGGCCACCAGGTAGTTCGTGTTGTGGTAATTCATCAAGCGCCCGCCGGCATCGACCACCGACTTCGGATCGGTCGAAAACTGGCGCAGCAGCGGTTCGTGATAGGCCACCATGGCCAGCTTGGCCAAGTCGCGCGCGCTGGCCACGTTGCGGCTCGACAGCCCGCTCGAATCCACATAATGCGTGTCCGACATGCCCAGTTCCTGGGCCTTGGCATTCATGGCCGCGACAAAGCCGGCCACTCCGCCCGGATAGTTGCGCGCAAGCGCAGCGGCGGCGCGGTTTTCCGAACTCATCAGCGCAATATGCAGCAAGCTGGCGCGCGTCATTTGCGAACCCACCCGCAGGCGCGAACTGCTGAATTTTTCATGGTCGACATCGTCGTCGGTCACGGTCAGGATTTGCATCATGTCCTGGCCAGCTTCGACCACGATCAAGCCCGTCATCAGCTTGGTGATGGAGGCAATCGGCAAGGCCACATTGGCATTTTTTTCAAACAGCACTTCGGCATTGTTCTGGTCCAGCACCAAGGCCACACTGGAAGCCAGGTCGAGCGGATCGCGCGTATGGTTCAGGCCGGCCCGGTCGCCCATGCTCTGGCGCGGCGCAGCTTCAGCCATGCTGCTGCCCACGATGACGCGCTGGTAGATGGTCTTGCGTTTGCCGTTGATGACGACCGTGCGCCGCACCACGTGGCCGCGCTGCTTGGCCACATGCTTGCCGACATGCGTTTTTTTCGCCTTGCCCGCTTTGGCATGCCCATCCGAACGGGCAGCCGAGGCCGGAGTGAGCACGAACAGCAGCGACATGAATGCGCCTAAGACAAGCTTATACATCTGAAAATCCTTTACAGCGAACAAATAAATTCTTGATTCAGTGTAACAAAGCAGCCGTGGTTCGCAAGCGATTCCGGCAGTTCCAAAACACTTTTGCGACACCTTGCTGAGAGTCTACGCTCAATCAAAAAAGCGGGTGAAACCTGAGACCGGCTCGCGCGCGGTGATCAGGCTGTTCTCGATTTTGGCCGGGTCGGCGTAGCCGAGCGCCATGCCGCACACGACTTGTTCAGTTGCCGGTATGCCCAGCTGCTCGGCAATGATGCGGTGGTACTGGGTAAAGGCCGCCTGCGGGCACGTGGCCAGGCCGCGTCCGCGCGCTGCCACCATGATCGATTGCAAGAACATGCCATAGTCGAGCCAGGAGCCCTGCTCCATGATGCGGTCTATGGTAAAAATAAAACCAACCGGCGCATCAAAGAAGCGGTAGTTGCGGCCATGCTGGGCCGACATGCCGGTCTTGTTCTCGCGCGTCAGGCCCAGCAGCGCGTACAAGTCCCAGCCTACCTTGCGGCGGCGCTCAATATAGGGCGAAGCCCACTCGCGCGGGTAGTACGCGTATTCCTCGGTATGCTGGGTCGCGACGGCAGGATCGTTGTGCGCTGCCAGGATCGCCTCCGACAGCGTGTGCTTGGTCTGGCCGGTCAGCACATAGACTTTCCACGGTTGGGTATTGGTGCCGGACGGCGCGCGCGCGGCCACTTCCAGGATGCGCTCGATATCTTCGCGCGCCACCGGGTCGGGCAGGAAGGCGCGGATCGAATGGCGGCTGGTGATGGCGGCGTCGACGGTTTCCTGCTGTGAACTGAACATCATTTTTCATTTCCTTTTTTTACCACGCACACGACGCCGATCACCGCGATCAGCATGCCGGCCGCGCCGAGCAGGCTGAACGCTTCGCCGAACATCAGCCACGCCATCAGTGCCGTCGTCGGCGGCGTCAAATACAACAAACTGGTCACTTCGGTCACGTCGCGCCGCTGCAACAACTTGAACAACAGGAAGATCGCACCAATCGACAGCGCGAACACCGACCACAGCAAGGCGCCGACGAATTGTGGCGTCCACGTCACCGTCGACAAGCCCAGGTCGAGCTGTTCGAACCCGATGGCCAGCGGCAGCAACACCACGACCGTGGCGCCGAATTGAATCACAGTACCGGTGCGCAAGTCAAAGCGTGGACAAAAACGTTTCTGATACATGGTGCCGGCGGTGATGGACAGCAGCGCCAGCACGCAATAGGCAATCGCCTGCGCCGACAGCCCGACCACGGTCAGCTTGGCAACCACCACCAGCGCCACGCCGCTCAGGCCGAACACCAGGCCCAGCCATTGGCGTGGCCGTACCGATTCGCCAATCAGCGGCGCGCAGGCCGCGGTCAGGATCGGTTGCATGCCCACGATCAGGGCCGTCACGCCAGCCGGCATGCCCAGCTTGATGGCGCACCATACGCCGCCCAGGTAGCCCGCCTGCAGCAGCAAGCCGGCCAGCGCCACGTGCAGCAACACCCCCTTGGGCCACGGCGCCTTGCAGGCCAGCACGATCGGCACCAGCACCAGCAGCACCAGGCAGCAGCGCAGCAGCAGAAAGGTCAGCGGCGGCGCGTACGGCAGGCCAAACTTGGCGACGATGAAACCGGTACTCCACAACAAGACGAAAAATACAGGCAACGGCGAGCGCAAAAACCCAACTTGGCGCGTCGCAACATTTTTTTTGATATGGTTTGACATTAATCAATAGAAAGGCGCTTTACAAAAACGGCTTTGCGCTAGATCAGGAAGTGGATGGGAAAGGCTGGCGAGTCTAGCATGGGTCGGAAAACGCCGCGTCAAAAGACGGTTTCTCCTATGAAAACGCGCTGGTTGGACGGACCGCCACAACGGGGGTGGCTAGCACGTTTGCGTGACCATTTGATGTCAAAAACAAATTTTGTGCACCGCACAAAAAGCGCTTGACTCACTTTCAAAAGTCAGTAGAATAGGCTTTGTTGCGCTGCACAATCCACCGTCAGCCTAAGTTTTGGATGTACTCGCTTCACCGACCTAAGCAGCATCTATCGAACGATCACCAATTATTGGAGAAAAATATGTTTGCAATTCCTGAGCAGTTTTCGAACGCCACCAAAGCCAACTTCGAATCGCAATTCGCTATTTTCTCGTCGCTGACCGCCAAAGCGTTTGAAAGCGTCGAAAAGCTGGTCGAACTGAACCTGACCGCTGCCAAGGCATCGCTGGAAGAGTCGTCGATCACCACGCGCCAACTGCTGGCCGCCAAAGATCCACAAGAATTCTTCTCGCTGAGCGCCGCCCAAGCCCAGCCGAACGCTGAAAAAGCGATTTCGTACGGTCGTCAGGTTGCCGCCATCGCTGCCGGCACCCAGGCTGAGTTCACCAAGGCCGCTGAAGCGCAAATCGCTGAAACCAACCGCAAGGTCATCACCTTGGTTGACGAAGTGACCAAGAACGCACCAGCTGGTTCGGAAAACGTGGTTGCCGTCATCAAGGCCACCATCGGCAACGCCAGCGCTGGCTACGAGCAACTGACCAAGACCACCAAGCAAGCTGTTGAAGCGATGGAGACCAACGTCAACGCCGCCGTCAACCAGTTCTCGCAAGCAGTGCCTAAGGCCGGCAAGAAGTAATTTTCGCCAGCTTAAAGAAAAACCCGCAGTGGCGGGTTTTTTTACGTCTAAAGCATCGCTGAAACAGGGTCAAGTCTGACATTCGGACACGGGCCCAACAGTGGGCTGGCCCACTGTTGGGCCCGTGTCCGGATGTCAGACTTGACCCTATCTTTATTCGCCCAGGTAGGCCGCTTTTACGCGCGGATCATGCAGCATGTCGTCGGCGTTGCCGCTCATGATGACCGCGCCCGAATCCATCACGTAGCCGCGGTGCGCCGCTTGCAGCGCCAGCTTGGCGTTCTGCTCGACCAGCAAAATCGTGATGCCCTGCTTGGACACGTCGCGGATCACTTCAAAGATCTTCTCGACCATGATCGGCGACAGGCCCATCGACGGCTCGTCAAGCAACAGCAATTCGGGATGACTCATCAAGGCGCGCGCCATCGCCAGCATTTGCTGCTCGCCGCCGGACAAGGTGCCGGCCATCGCCGCCGCCCGTTCCTTCAGGCGTGGAAACACGGTAAACCATTTTTCGACGTCGGCCTCGATGCCAGCCTTGTCGCTACGCGTGTACGCCCCCATCAACAGGTTTTCCTGGATCGACATGCGGGTGAACACGCCGCGCCCTTCCGGCACCATGGCCAGCTTCTTTTCCACCAGCTGGAACGACTTGGCGTTCTTGAGCGACTGCCCCTTGTAGCTGATCACGCCTTCGACGCTGCACGCCGGCAAAGTGCCGGTAATCGCTTTGAGGGTGGTGGTCTTGCCGGCGCCATTGGCGCCAATCAGGGTGACCAGTTCGCCCTTGCACACTTCCAGGTCGATACCCTTGACGGCCTTGATGCCGCCATACGCCACCTTCAGGCCTTGAATCTTGAGAATAACTTCGCTCATTAGTGGCCTCCTCCCAGGTAGGCTTCGATCACAGCCGGATTTTTCTGTATGTCGGCCGGTAAGCCTTCTGCAATGGGTTTGCCGTATTCGAGCACCGTGATGCGGTCGCACAAGCCCATCATCAGCTTGACGTCGTGCTCGATCAGCAGCACGGTCTTGCCTTCGTTCTTGATCTTGACCAGCAGCTCGCGCAGCGCCAGCTTCTCGGTGGCGTTCATGCCGGCCGCCGGTTC
>JAZJXM010000104.1:0-34813 GCA_040390915.1 Pseudomonadota bacterium | reverse complement strand
GTGCCGGCGCTGCAAAAGCGCATGATCCGCATGGCGCGCGAGTCGAACAAGCTGGCCATCACCGCCACCCAGATGATGGAGTCGATGATCGTCAACGCGGTGCCGACCCGCGCCGAAGTGTCCGACGTGGCCAACGCCGTACTGGACGGCACCGACGCCGTGATGACGTCGGCCGAAACCGCGTCCGGCAAATACCCGATCGAAACGGTCGAGATGATGGCAGCCATTTGCGCCGAAGCGGAGATGTCCGAGTACAACAAGCTCGACGCCGACTTCCTCAACGTGCGCTTCACCCGCATCGACCAGTCGATCGCGTACGGCGCGCTGTTTACCGCGCACCATTTGCGCGTAAAAGCCATCGTGGCCCTGACCGAATCCGGCTCGACTGCATTGTGGATGAGCCGTCACAGCATCGACACACCGATTTACGCGCTCACGCCGAGCACGCCGACCCAGCGCAAGGTCTCGCTGTACCGCAATGTGCGCGCCTACCACCTGATGCAATCGGGCGACAGCGGCGAAGTGCTGCGCCAGGCCGAGGCCTTGATGGTCGCCAAAGGAATCGTCAAAAAGGGTGACATGATCGTCGTCACCTGGGGCGAGCCGATGGGGCAGGTCGGCGGCACCAACGCACTGAAAATCGTGCGCGTCGGCGAATTCGACTAACCAGTTTTCTTATTGTTTGGAGATCCACCATGTCCCTCGTATCCATGCGTCAATTGCTGGACCATGCCGCCGAAAACGGCTATGGCCTGCCTGCCTTTAACGTCAACAACCTCGAACAGGTGCAGGCCATCATGGCTGCCGCCGACGCGGTCAATTCGCCCGTCATCATGCAAGCGTCCGCGGGCGCCCGCAAGTACGCCGGCGAAGCGTTCCTGCGCCATTTGATCGACGCCGCGGTGGAAGCCTATCCGCACATTCCTATCGTTATGCACCAGGATCATGGCCAGTCGCCGGCGGTGTGCATGACCGCGATCCGCTCCGGATTCACTTCGGTGATGATGGACGGCTCGCTCGAAGCGGACGGCAAGAGCGTCGCTTCGTACGACTACAACGTGGAAGTGTCGCGTGAAGTGGTCAAGTTCGCGCATTCGATCGGCGTGACCGTCGAAGCCGAACTGGGCGTGCTCGGTTCGCTCGAGACCATGATGGGCGACAAGGAAGACGGCCACGGCGCGGACGGCAAGATGACCCGCGAAATGCTGCTCACCGACGTCGCGCAAGCTGCCGACTTTGTTCAGCGCACCCAGTGCGACGCCTTGGCCATCGCCATCGGCACCTCGCACGGCGCCTACAAGTTCACCCGCAAGCCGACCGGCGACATCCTGGCGATCGACCGCATCAAGGAAATCCACGCGCGCATTCCGAACACCCACCTGGTGATGCACGGTTCGTCGTCGGTGCCGCAGGAACTGCTGGCCATCATCCGCGAATTCGGCGGCGACATGAAAGAAACCTATGGCGTGCCAGTCGAAGAAATCCAGGAAGGCATCCGTCACGGCGTTCGCAAGATCAACATCGACACCGACATTCGCCTGGCGATGACTGCGGCCACCCGCAAGTACCTGTTTGAAAACCCAAGCAAGTTCGACCCGCGCGACTTCTTGAAGCCAGCGCGCGAAGCGGCAACGGAAATTTGCAAGGCGCGCTTCCTGGCATTCGGCTGCGAAGGCCAGGCTGGCAAGATCAAGCCACTGACCATGGAAAAAATGGCTGAGCGCTACAGCAAGGGCCAGCTGGCCCAAATCGTCAATTAATTCATTATTTCTACAGGTAATAGCATGTCTGAAAAAACTTTGGTAGGTATCGTCATGGGTTCCGCGAACGACTGGGACATCATGAAAGAAGCGGCGCAAATCTGTAAAGATTTTGGCGTGAGCTACGAAGCGCGCGCGCTGTCGGCGCACCGCACGCCGAAAGAACTGGAAGCCTGGCTGGCCGACATGGAAAGCCGTGGCGCGCAGGCGTTCATCGCCGGCGCCGGCGCTGCCGCCCACCTGGCTGGCGTGGTTGCCGCGTCGACCATTCTGCCAGTGTACGGCGTGCCGATTCCTTCGAAATACCTGAAGGGCATGGACTCGCTGCTGTCGACCGTGCAAATGCCAAAAGGCATTCCAGTGGCGACGCTGGCGATCGGCGAATCGGGCGCGGCCAACGCGGCGCTGGCCGTGGTGTCGGTGCTCGCTTTGAACGATGCATCGATGAAAGACAAGCTGGTCGCCTTCCGCAAGACCCAGGCTGACAAAGTGCGCGCGTCGACCCTGCCGGCGCTGGCGTAACACCCGTCGTGCTCGCGCAAGCGGGCACCCATGCTGAGCATATTCAGCATGGGTCCCCGCATGCGCGAGGACGACGCTCAACGAATCTGAAGGAAACACCATGGCTGGAATTCTCGAAACAAACCTCAAATCGCTCCCTTTCCTGCACCGCGGTAAAGTGCGCGACATTTACGCCGTCGGCGACGACAAGCTGCTGGTCGTGCAAACGGACCGCCTGTCCGCCTTCGACGTGATCCTCGACGATCCAATCCCGAACAAGGGCAAGATCCTCACCGCGATGTCGAACTTCTGGTTCGCCAAATACAACACCATGATGCCGACCCACGAAACCGGGATCGAGGCAGTCGACGTGGTCGCTCCGGAAGAGCGCGACCAGGTCGAAGGGCGCGCCATCGTGGTCAAGAAACTGACCCCGCTGGGCATCGAAGCGATCGTGCGCGGCTACATCATTGGTTCAGGCTGGAAGGATTACCAGAAGACTGGCAAGATCTGCGGCATCGACCTGCCTGCCGGCCTGAAGGAAGCGCAAAAGCTGCCACAGACCATCTTCACGCCATCGACCAAGGCCCCGGCCGGCGCGCATGACGAAAACATTTCGTTTGAAGAAGCGGAAAAAATCGTCGGCGCCGACGTGGCCCGTCAAGTACGCGACCTGGCCATCAAGTTGTACGACACTGCGGCCGCTTTCGCTGCCGAGCGCGGCATCATCATTGCCGACACCAAGTTCGAATTCGGCCTGGACGCTGCCGGCACCGTGCACCTGATTGATGAAATCCTCACGCCCGACTCGTCGCGCTTCTGGCCGATGTCGAGCTACCAGGTGGGCATGTCGCCGCCATCGTTCGACAAGCAGTTCGTGCGCGACTGGCTCGAAACGACCTCGTGGAACAAAAAGCCGCCAGCACCGCGCGTGCCGCAGGACGTGCTCGACCAGACTTCCGCCAAGTACGCCGAAGCACTGCGCCTGCTGACCGCCTAAGGACAGCCCGCATGCAAGCTCCATCCCTGGAGATGGCACAGGCCGCCGCGATTCTCGAATCCGGCGGCCTGGTCGCTTTTCCAACCGAAACTGTGTACGGCTTGGGCGCCGACGCGGAAAATCCGGCTGCCGTGGCGCGCATCTATGCTGCCAAGGGCCGTCCGCAAGACCATCCGGTGATCGTGCACCTGGCGCCTGACGCCGACCTGGCCTATTGGGCCAGCGACATCCCGCCCGAAGCGCAGCAACTGGCCGCCGCCTTTTGGCCCGGCCCGCTGACGCTGATTTTGAAACGCGCCGCCAACATTCCCGATGCCGTCTCCGGCGGCCAGGACACGGTCGGCCTGCGCTGCCCGTCGCATCCGGTCGCCATCGCACTGCTGCAAGCATTCAAGGGCGGGCAGGGCGGCATTGCCGCGCCGTCAGCCAACAAATTCGGCCACGTCAGCCCGACCACCGCCGCCCATGTGCGCGACGAATTCGGCGCCGACGGCACGGTCGCGCTGGTGCTCGACGGCGGCCAAAGCGAGGTCGGCATCGAGTCGACCATCGTCGACCTGTCGCGCCTGGCCACGCACGGTCCGGTATTGTTGCGTCCTGGCCACATCAGCGCCGACGCGATTGCCGCCGTGATCGACCGCATGCCGGGGGCGCCGGACGCGCAAGCGCCGCGCGCCTCGGGCACGCTGGAGTCGCATTACGCGCCCCACACGCCGGTGGCAATGCAAGCGACGGCCACTGCGCGCGCGACGCTGGCCGCGCTGGCCGCAGCCGGCAAGAAGGTTGCCCTGATCCATTATTCAGACATGGACGGCGCCACTGCGGCGCTGCGCCTGCCCGCCGCGCCCGACGGCTTTGCCCATGCGCTGTATGCCGCGCTGCGCGCCATGGATGGCTGCCAGGCCGATCTGATCCTGGTCGAGGCGCCGCCCCAGGACGGTCCGTGGCTGGGCGTGAACGACCGGTTGCGGCGCGCCGCGCACGGCTCGGTGGGCCTGGTGCACGGCTTGTTGAACCAGGATGCGGGCTAATTGTTCACGTAACATTTTCCTTGCTATATTCCACAACATTCCCACTTGTGCAACCGTGCTTTTTTGGGTGTTGCATCGAACTGACATCCACTGCCGTTTATTCCTATACAAGACTGGGGAAGACTGGCATATTAGCTGTGTTGCGAATAGCACGCGCGTTCGTTTTACACCAAAAATATAGTTCATCTAGGAGACACAATGCGTCAAACCAATTTTGCGCTGGCTTTGCTGGCAGCAGCCGCTCTCACCGCTTGCGGCGGCAGTGATTCGAATGGCACCTCGACGGCCGCCAAACCAGTATTTACCGCGCAGGTCTCGTTTGGCGACAGCCTGTCCGACGTCGGCACCTATAAGGTCGGTGGCGTCGCATTCATCGGTGGCGGCAAGTACACGATCAACGGCGACAACACGGGCCTGAACCCGGCCTTGCACGGCAAAAACTGGACCGAACTGATGGCCGCGCAGCTGCACTTGCCTGCGCCATGTCCAGCAGTGACGGGTCTGACCGGCGACGCCGCGCACGGTTTTTCGGTGCCTATCGTCGACCACCCGACCTGCTTCGGCTATGGCCAGGGCGGCGCGCGCGTGATCAACCCGATCGGCAGCGCCCACAATACCATCCTCGGACCAATGACCGACCCGGTCGTGACCCAGGTAGCGTTGCACCTGACGCGCGCCACCACCTTTAAAGCGGGCGACATCATCTACGTATGGGCCGGCGGCAACGACTTGCTGGTCAATCTGGACAATTTGACTGCTGCCGCGACTGCCGCTGGCAACGCTGCCGGCGCCGCTGCAGGCGCTACTGCCGGTGCGCAAGCCTTCGTCGTCAGCTTGTCGACCCGATTGACCGTGAACGCGACCGATCCGGCCGCCGCCAAGGCCGCGGTCATGAGCGCGATGGCAGCCGAAGCGGCGCGCCCAGGCAGCACCAGCGCGACCCTGGTCGGCGTTGCCGTGATGACTGCGGCGACGCAGCCGGGCAATGCGGCAGTGGGTTCGCCAGCCGTCTACGGCCCGATGATTCCATTGGCCCAGGCTGACGCCACCGCCGCCGGCACCGCGGCCGGCCAAGCTGCCGGCGCCGCTGCCGGAGCCGCCTATGCAACGGCCAACGGTCCTGCGCTGGTACCATTGATGGCCCAAGCCGGCACCGACCTGGCCTTGCTGATCAAGAACCAGATGATCGCCAAAGGCGCTACCCACATCGTCGTCAACAGCTTGCCAGACGTCGCCACCAGCACCCCGAACGGTCGCGCGCAGTCGGCGTCGGCCAAGCAACTGATCGGCGGCATGGTGTCGGCTTTCAATATCGCGCTGCGCGTGGGCATCGACGGCCTGGAAGACAAAGTGCTGTGGGTTGACTTGTTCGCCGCTTCGCAAGACCAGGTGCTCAATCCAGGCAAATACGGCATTTCGAATGCCGATATCCCCGCTTGTGGTGCGAATCCGCTGGGCACCACCTCGCTGGGCTGCAACGCCAGCAATACACTGCCAGGTGTCGACGTCAGCCACTATTTGTTCGCTGATAACGTGCACCCAGCGCCTTACGGCCAGACCCTCATTGCCAAGGCAGTTGCCGATGCCATGATCGCCAAAGGCTGGCTGTAATCAATTCCAAGTAGACCCTGGCGCCACGCGCGCCAGTCATGCCGTTCGGCCACAAGCCGAGCGGCATTTTCATTTGCGCGTCCCATTCATCGTGCATACAACGTCATTGGCATATTTCAACAAGTCCTTGTCATGAATGCGCAAGACGAATGCGCAGAGCGCACTTAGTCTGGCATGGGGTAGCAGATCTAGTTTGCATTCAAGAAAAATCAACTCAGGAGACACAATGCGTCACACCAAATTTGCGCTGGCTTTGCTGGCGGCGGCCGCGCTGACCGCTTGCGGCGGCGGCAGTAACGGCACCAGCGCCAAAGAGCAAGAACTCAACACCAAATTTACCGCCCTGGTATCGTTCGGTGACAGCCTGTCCGACGTCGGCAGCTACCGGGTGGGCAGCATCGCGGCCCTGGGCGGCGGCCAGTTCACCATCAACGGCAACAACACCGCCACCAGCGCCACGCTGACGGGGAAAAACTGGAGCGCGCTGATGGCGGCTCAGTTCGGCCTGCCTGCACCTTGCGCGGCCCAGACCGGCCTCGATGGCGACCCGACCAAGGGCTTTGCCGTGCCAGTGGTCAATCATGCCGAGTGCTTCAGCTACGCCCAGGGCGGCGCGCGCGTGAGCAACCCGAACGGTCCGGAACACACGTCCGACCTGGGCTTGCTGACCGTGCCGGTGCTGACTCAGATTAACAACCACCTGGCCAAGACTGGCGGCCATTTCAGCGGTACCGAAGCGGTGTTCGTCACCGTCGGCGGCAACGATGCACTGATGCTGCTGGAGCAGATGAAAATTGAAGCGACCGCGGCAGGTCATGCAGCCGGCGCCACCCAAGGCGCCATCGTTGGCCAGCAAACCTTCATCACGACACTGGTTGGCTTGCTGGCGCAAAACGCCACCAACCCGCAGACGGCGGCAGCGGCGATCGGCCAGGCAGTGGGCATCGAAGCGGCGCGCGCCGGCAGCACGCCCCAGACCATCATTGGCGTGGCGGTCGGCACTGCTGCCATCCAGCCAGGCAATGCGGCCGTGGCCCAGCCGGCAGTCTACGGCCCGATGGTCGTGGTGGCGCAAACCGCCGCCACCACCGCCGGCAACGCGGCCGGCGCTGCCGCTGGCGCCGCCGCTGGCGCAGCCTACGCGGCGGAGCACGCGCCAGCACTGATCACGGCCATGGGTGGCTACGGCGCCGAACTGGCCACCATGGTCAAGACCCTGATCGTGGCCAAGGGCGCCAACTACGTCGTCGTCAACAACTTGCCCGACCTGGGCGGCGCACCGGTCGGCAAGGCGCAGGATGCCGGCACCCAGGCCCTGATCAACGCCATGGTTGGCGCCTTCAACGCCCAGCTCAAGGCAGGCGTGGCAGCGGAAACGAAGATCTTGTACGTCGACCTGTTCTCGACCAGTCACGACCAGATCATCAACCCGGTGCCGTATGGCCTGTCCAACACCACCACAGCAGCCTGCGCCACCAACCTGCTGGGCGGCGCCTCGCTGGTATGCAATGGCACGAACCTGATTGCCGGCGACGTCAGCCACTTCATGTTCGCCGACAACATCATGCCAACGCCATTTGAAAACACGCTGATCGCCAAATACGTGGCGCTGCAAATGGTCATCAAAGGCTGGCTGTAAGCCGGCTGCACACATCAAGAAGAACACGGAGAAAACATGAAATTACGTTTGCAAAATGGCGTCACCTTGCTGGCCGCGGTTGCCGCGCTGGCAGTGGCCCCGGGCGCGCTGGCCCAAGCGGCCGGTCAATGGACCGCCAAGGCAGGGGTGGGCAAGATCACCCCTAAAGTCACCAGTGGCGACGTCAGCGCACCGGCGCTGCCGGGCACCAAGGCTGATGTGGGCGCCGACACCCAGCCGATCTTCGCGTTCGCCTATGGCGTGACCGACAACGTCTCGCTCGAGCTGGACCTGGGCTTGCCGTACAAGCATGAGATCTCCGGCGCCGGCGCGATCGAAGGCGCAGGCGTGCTGGGCACGGTCAAATCGCTGCCGCCGACGTTGTTCGCGCAGTACCACTTCTTCAAGCCGGAGTCGCGCGTGCGTCCATACGCAGGCCTGGGCGCGACCTACGCCTACTTCACCGACGAAACCGGCTCGGGCAGGATGACAGCGCTGAGCGAAATTGGCGGCGCGCCGACCACCTTCAAGATCAAGAGCAAGCTGGCGGCGACGTTCCAGATCGGCGTAGCGGTCAACCTGACCGGGCGCTGGTACCTCGACGCGAACGTCAGCAAGACCTGGTTGAAGACCACGGTCAAGTTCTCGTCCGGCCAGCACCAGGAAATGCAGCTCGACCCGCAAGCGGTCACGCTGGCGCTGGGCTACAAGTTCTAAATCCCACATCGGGGTCAGACCTCAATCTCGGATCTCGCTATGGCGCGGCGAGTTGAGGTCTGACCCCGAAGTTCAGACGAAAAAAAACCCGCCGTAGCGGGTTTTTTTCGTCTTACATCAGGATCACTGGAACGCCTGGATCCCGGTCTGCGCGCGGCCCAAAATCAGCGCGTGGATGTCGTGCGTGCCTTCGTAGGTGTTGACCACTTCCAGGTTCACCATGTGGCGGATCACGCCGAATTCGTCGGAGATGCCGTTACCGCCCAGCATGTCGCGCGCGACGCGGGCGATGTCCAGCGATTTGCCGCAGGAATTGCGCTTCATCATCGAGGTGATCTCGACCGCTGCCGTGCCGGCATCTTTCATGCGCCCCAGTTGCAGACAGCCTTGCAGGCCCAGCGTGATTTCGGTCTGCATGTCGGCCAGCTTCTTTTGCACCAGCTGGTTCGCTGCCAGTGGACGGCCGAACTGATGGCGGTCCATGGTGTACTGGCGCGCGGTGTGCCAGCATGCTTCGGCCGCGCCCAGCGCGCCCCAGGCGATGCCGTAGCGGGCCGAGTTCAAGCAGGTGAACGGACCCTTCAGGCCACGCACATCCGGGAAGGCGTTCTCTTCCGGGCAGAACACATTGTCCATGACGATTTCGCCGGTCACCGAGGCGCGCAGGCCGAATTTGCCGTGGATTGCAGGCGCCGACAGGCCGGCCATGCCTTTTTCCAGCACGAAGCCGCGGATCGCGCCTTCGTCGTCCTTGGCCCACACCACGAACACGTCCGCCACCGGCGAATTGGTGATCCACATCTTGGCGCCCGACAGCGCGTAGCCGCCCGGCACTTTCTTGGCGCGGGTGATCATCGAGCCTGGGTCGGAACCGTGGTTCGGCTCGGTCAGGCCGAAGCAGCCGATCCATTCGCCGGTGGCCAGTTTCGGCAGGTATTTCTGGCGCTGTTCTTCGGTGCCGAATTCATAGATCGGCACCATCACCAGCGACGATTGCACGCTCATCATCGAGCGGTAGCCGGAGTCGACGCGCTCGACTTCGCGCGCGATCAGGCCGTAGGCCACGTAGTTCATGCCCGGTCCGCCGTATTGCTCGGGAATGGTCGGTCCCAGCAGGCCCAGCTCGCCCATTTCACGGAAAATCGACACATCCATCTTTTCGTGACGGAACGCTTCCAGAATGCGCGGCGCCAGCTTGTCCTGGCTGTAGGCAGCGGCAGCATCGCGCACCATGCGCTCTTCATCGCTCAACTGGTTGTTCAATAACAGCGGGTCGTCCCAGTGAAATTGGGCTTTGCGGGGCGATTCGGATCGGGTCATGGCAGTTCCTGTCTCAGTTAATCTGTATTGACGAATTATAGAGCATAAGCAAGTTGTATAGACTACTTGCCGAAGTGATCATTTTATCGTGTTTGGGTGCTGCCGAATTGCCCGCCGTGAAAAATAAGCGAGGGCTGCGGGTGAAACGCGCAGTCTTCCACTTCGCCCACAAAAATCACATGGTCGCCTTCCGGGTAGCGGCTGCGGTTGTGGCATTCGAACCAGGCGCTCGCGCCCTTGAGGATGGGCTGGCCGGTGCGCGACAGTTCGTATTCGATGGCGTCAAACGGCTTGTCGGTACGGCGCGAAAACAGCGTCGCCAGATGGGCTTGCTCGGCATTGAGCACGTTGATCACATAGTGCGAGTTGCCGCTGAAAATGGGCAGGCTGTTGGCGCCATTGCCCAGGCTCCACAGCACCAGCGGCGGCGACATCGACACCGAATTGAACGAGCTGGCGGTCAGGCCGCGAAAGCTGCCATCGGCCAGGCGCGTGGTGATGACGGTGACGCCGGTGGCAAACTGCGACAAAGCTTGCCGGAACTGGGCCGCGTCGAAGTCGCGCTCGGTGGCGCGGGGGGAGCTTGTGTTCATG
This sequence comes from Pseudomonadota bacterium, assembly GCA_040390915.1. GTDB lineage: Bacteria > Pseudomonadota > Gammaproteobacteria > Burkholderiales > Burkholderiaceae_D > Telluria_A. Next base: position 24,640 of record JAZJXM010000104.1, on the reverse strand, counting down.
GCGCTAGTGTGTTCATGCCTCTATTATGCCAACTTTTGCCTTATTTCGGGGGGCTGAGGCCCAGGGATGGCACCGCCGCCCGCTTTGCGTTACAGTGGTCCCATATGGACCACTGTTGGAGTAAGCATGACTGAGCAATCAGCAACCCAGGTCGCCATTCTCGGCGGCGGCTGCTTCTGGTGCCTGGAAGCGGTCTATCTGGAAGTGCGCGGCGTGACCCAAGTGGAATCGGGCTACATGGGCGGCCATGACCCGGCCCCCACCTATGAGGACGTGTGCGGCGGCGCCACTGGCCACGCCGAAGTGGTGCGGCTTGAATTCGATCCGGCCGTCGTCAGCTACCACGATGTGCTGGAAATCTTCTTCACGATCCACGATCCGACCACGCTCAATCGCCAGGGCAACGACGTGGGCAGCCAGTACCGCTCGGTCATTTTTGTCGACGGCGCGGCGCAGGAAGCGACCGCGCGCAAGGTCATCGCCGAGATGGCCAATGTCTGGGACGGCCCCATCGTCACCGAAGTGGCGCCGGTAGCGACCTGGTTTCGGGCCGAGGACTACCATCAGGATTATTTCCGCCAGCATCCGCTGCAAGGCTATTGCGCGTTCGTGGTGGCGCCAAAAGTCGTCAAATTCCGTAAGACATTTACCGACAGGTTAAAATAACGCCCGGCTGACAGCCCGCGCGCGGGCTGCCCTTATTGTGCAATTGGATCGGACCGGTATGAAGGTAGTGATCGTCGACGATACGCACATCAACCTGGTGCTGATGTCGCGTCTGATGGAAAAGCTCGAGGATGTCACCACGGTGGCGTTCCAGTCGGCGCGCGAAGCGCTGGACTGGTGCCGCGAGAATCCGTACGACTTGCTGATCCTCGATTACATGATGCCCGACATTAACGGGCTCGAATTCATCGGCCAGCTCGACCCGGACCTGCGCCCGCCGGTGCTGATGGTCACCGCCAGCCAGGACGTCGAGATCCGCCACCGCGCGCTGGAAAACGGCGCCAACGATTTTCTCATCAAGCCGATCGACAAGGTCGAGTTCCTGGCGCGCACCCGCAACATGCTCGATTTGCGGCGCGCCACGCTGGCGCTGCAAAGCCGTGCCAGCTGGCTGGCCAGCGAAGTGAACAAGGCCACCGCCGAGCTGCGCGCGCGCGAACAGGAAACCATTCTCTTGCTGTGCCGCGCCTCCGAATACCGCGACCCGGAAACCGGCGCCCACATCCAGCGCATGGCGCATTACTCCTGCCTGATCGCGGCCGAACTGGGCATGTCCAACCTCGAGCAGGAGCACATCCTCAATGCGGCGCCGATGCACGATATCGGCAAGGTCGGCACGCCCGACCATATCCTGTTGAAACCGGGCCGCCTGAACCAGGAAGAAATGGAGATCATGCGCCAGCACGCACTGATCGGCTACAACATCCTGAAAAGCAGCGAAGCGAAGATGCTGCAGCTGGCTGCCGAAATCGCCTATTCGCACCACGAGCGCTTTGACGGCACCGGCTACCCGAACGGCTTGAAGGGCGAAGCGATTCCGCTGGCCGGGCGCATCGTGGCCGTGGCCGACGTGTTTGACGCGCTCACCAACGTGCGCCCGTACAAGACCGCGTGGACGCTGGAAGCGGCCAAGGAGTTCCTGCTCGAAAACAGCGGCACGCATTTCGACCCGCAGTGCGTGGACGCGCTGCTGCGGCGCTGGCCGGCGGTGCTGGAAATTCGCGAGCGCCTGGACGACACTTCCACCAAGGACGCGGCCTGAGCCGGCCACTATGCGGCATAAGCAATTGGTGCGCCAGATGCGCCGCGCCTTCGGCGTCACCAGCGAAAAAGAACTGCTCGGCCTGCTAGTGCAAATCGCCCAGCGCGGCGACAAGGCGCTCGCCGACGGCATCGCCGAACTGCTCGAATCGACCCAGCGCAACTACGAACAATACGACCGCGACTTGCAGGTGCGCACCCGCATGCTCGACATCAGTTCCGAAGAACTGCTCAGCGCCAATGCGCAGCTGCGCGAAGAAGCGGCGCGCCAGCGCGAAGTGCTGCGCTCGCTCCAGGCCAGCGTGCAGCGCTTGACGTTCGACGCCGCTGCCAGCGCCAGCGCGCCGGTGGTGCTGGCGCCGGACGCCGACCGCGACTTGCTGGGCTTGACGCACGCGCTCGAGCAACTGGTGCAGCAGCGCGAAGCGGCGCGCGAACTGACCGAACAGATTCTCGACCAGCTGCCCATTCCCGTGTTCCTGACCGACCGCGAAGGCCGCTTCGTGCGCTTTAACCGCCAGTTCCAGGAGTTCTACCACCGCACGCGCGAGCAGATGATGGGCGCGAAGATCGAGGACTTCACGCCGCCCGACTGGGCCGACGCCAGCCGGCAGGAAGACCAGCTGGCCTGGCAAACCGGCCAGATGGTCAGCAGCGAGCGGCGCGTGCACCAGGTCGATCCGCCGATCGACATCGTGGTCAACCGGATCGTCATCACCAGCGGCGGCGAATCGTATTTGCTGGGTTTTTCGATCGACGTCAGCGAACAGCGCGCCGCGCGCGACGCCATGCAGCGCGCGGTCGAATCGGCGCAGGCGGCCAGCCGCGCCAAGAGCGAATTTTTGGCCAACATGAGCCACGAAATCCGCACCCCGATGAATGGCATCCTGGGCATGACGGAACTGGTGCTCGAATCGCAGCTCGAGCCCGAGCAGCGCGACGACATTGCGCTGGTCAAGGCCTCGGCCGACGCCCTGCTCACGATCGTCAACGACATTCTCGATTTTTCCAAGATCGAAGCGGGCAAGCTGGACCTGGAAGAGGTGCCGTTCGACCTGCGCCTGCTGGTGCGCGATACCTTGCGTTCAATGGCCTTGCCGGCCCAGCGCAAGGGCTTGCAGCTGCGCGGCGAAGTGTCGGCGCAGCTGCCGCGCACCATGAAGGGTGACCCGGGACGGCTGCGCCAGGTGCTGATCAACCTGCTGGCCAACGCCATCAAATTTACCCAACAAGGCAGCGTGACGCTGGCGCTGTCGTTCGACGGCGAAACCGACCAGCACTGCCAGATCGGCTTTGCGGTCAGCGACACCGGGATCGGCATCCCCCTGGAAAAACAGAAACTGATCTTCGAAGCGTTTTCGCAGGTGGACGGCTCGACCACGCGCCAGTTCGGCGGCACCGGCCTGGGCCTGACGATCTGCCGCCGGCTGGTGATCCTGATGCAGGGCGACCTCGCGGTCGAGAGCGAGCCGGGCAAGGGCAGCACGTTCCGCTTCAGCGTTCCGCTGCAGCACGCGGCCACGGCGTTGTCGCTGAGCGCGGGCCAGGCCGAACTGGCCATGGCTCCGGTCGCCGGCGACATCGCTCCAGTGGCGTCAACGCCGCCGAAAGCCGAAGGCAGCGGCGGCGGCCTGCGCATCCTGCTGGCCGAGGACAATCCGGTCAATCAGCGCCTCGCTTTGCGCCTGCTGGAAAAGATGGGACACCGCATCACGCTGGTCGACAACGGCATCGACGCGCTCGAACGGGCGCTGGCCGGCGACTTCGACCTGATCCTGATGGACGTGCAAATGCCGGGGCTGGACGGGCTGAGCGCCACGCGCCGCATCCGCCAGTGGGAAGTGGGCCGCAGCGGCCACGTGCCCATCATTGCGATGACCGCGCGCGCCATGGAGGGCGACCGCGAGCGCTGCCTGGAAGCGGGCATGGACGATTATTTGTCCAAGCCGATCGACAGCGAACGCCTGCGCCAGCTGGTGAGCCGCTTCCATGCGGAGCAGGCCGGCCCGGTGCTGGCCTGGCGCAGCGCCTTGCTGCGCCTGGACGGCGACACCGACTTGCTGCTGGAACTGGCCGCGCTGTTCATCGACGACGGTCCGCAGCTGATGCAAACGCTGGTCGACGCGCTGGCCGGCGACGATCTGGCCGGGTCGCAGCGCGCCGTCCACAGCCTGCAGGGCGTGCTGGTCAACTTCGGCGCGCAGCGCGCCATTGCGCAGGCCGAACGCATGACGGCCAGCTTGCATGAGCCGGCCCAGTCGGCCCAATGGCAAGGCCAGGCGGCTGAACTGGGCGCGGCGGTGGACGAGGTGTACAGCGCCTTGCACGCCTTGATCGCGGCCGGGCCGCAAGCAATGACAGCGTAAATCAGCAGTACATGTGCTTGCGCGACCACGGTATCGCGCCCGGATCGCGCCCGGCCTTGCCGCACACGATCTGGTACAGGCTGATCCAGTCATTGGCGAACGCATAGCTGCAGCCGGCCAGGTACACATGCCAGATCCGGAATTTTTTCGGGTCGGTGAGCAGCTTGATCTGCTCGGCCCTGGTTTCGAAATTGTCGGTCCAGAGGGCGCAGGTGCGCGCATAGTGGCGGCGCAGGTTTTCGATGTCCAGCGCTTCCAGTCCGCCTTGCTGCATGGCCCGCAGCACCGTGCTCAAATGTGCCAGCTCGCCTTGCGGGAACACATAGCGTTCGATGAATTCGCCGCCGCCAAAGGGGGCTTCGCGGCTGTGGATGTCGGTCGTGGTCAAGCCGTGATTCATGGCCACGCCGTCTGGCGCGAGCAAGTCGTTGATGCGTCCAAAATACTCGGGCAGGTGACGCAAGCCGACATGCTCGAACATGCCGACGCTGGTGATGCGGTCGAACTGGCCCTGCACATCGCGGTAGTCTTGTAGCCGGATTTGCACCAGGTGCTGCACGCCGGCCCGCTCGACCTGCTCGCGCGCCAGGCGCACCTGGTTCTCCGACAGCGTGATGCCCAGGCCGCGCGCGCCATAGCGCTGCGCCGCGCGGATCAGCAGCGCGCCCCAGCCGCAGCCGATATCGAGCAGCGATTGGCCTGGCTGCAGGCGAATCTTGGTGAGGATATGGTCGATCTTCTTGCGCTGCGCCTCGGCCAGCGTTTCATTGCCGTTTTCAAAGTAGGCGCACGAATACACCATGCCCGGATCGAGCCAGGCGCCGTAGAATTCGTTGGACACGTCGTAGTGATAGCTCACCGCGGTGGCGTCGCCGGCGCGCGTGTGGGTGAGACGGCGCAAGGTTTGCAGCAACCGGTTGCGCGGCACGCTGCTGGCGGCCAGCGCACCGACCACGGCGATCATGTCGTTGGCGCGGCCAATGACGTCGATCGCGCCTTCGACATAGGCGGTCCCCAGGTTGTACAGCGAAGGGCGCAGCAAATAGCGCAGCGCGCCCGGGTCGGGGATGCGGATCGTCACGCGCGCCGGTTCGCTCGAAAAATCGATGCGCTGCCCGTTCCACAGTTCTATTTTGAGCGGCAGCGCAAGCCTGCCGCGCAGGTCGCTGCTCCAGGTGTTCAAGCGGATTTGATTAAACATATCAGCCTCCTGCGCGGGTCAGCGCAGCTGGCGCGGCCTGGCCGCGCCATAGCTTGCGCTAGGGTTGCAACCGCTGCCGCGCCCAGCTGCCATCCGCTTGCAGCAAGTACACGATGCGGTCGTGAAAACGTGAACGCCGTCCCTGCCAGAACTCGATGCGTTCGGGCACCAGACGATAGCCGCCCCAGTGCTCGGGACGCGGCGGCGCCTCGCCGTACTGCTTTTCTACAGCGTCATAGTGCTGCTCCAGTGCCAGCCGATTGTCGATCGGCATGCTCTGCGCCGATGCAATGGCCGCCAGCCGGCTCTTGAGCGGACGGCTGTGGAAATATTTGTCGCTTTCCTCGGCCGATGTGCGCTCTACTCTTCCTTCGATGCGAATTTGGCGTTCAAGTTCAGGCCAAAAGAAGAGCAGGGCGCCATACGGGTTGGCCAGCAACTGTTGTCCTTTCTGGCTCTCGTAATTGGTGTACCAGGTGAAACCGCGCGCGTCGTATTGCTTGATCAGCACAATGCGCGAGCTCGGCCGGCCCTGCGCATCGACCGTGGCCACGCTCATCGCGTTGGGCTCGTTGACCTGGGCCTTGAGCGCCTGCTCGAACCAGGTGCCAAATTGATCGATCGGGTCGAGCGCGACATCGCTTTCATTGAGAATGGCGCGTCCGTAGTCCTTGCGCAGGCTGGCCAGCGCATCGGCCGGTTCGGCGATGCCGCGCCGCACTTGCATGGCCAACCCGAAACGGGCCATCTGGTCGGCACTGAACAGCCGCTTGGCCATCGGCGCGATCAAGCCTTCTTCGCGCTCCATGTGGGCCGCGTAGCTGTCGATGAAGCGCCGCACATCGGCCTCGTGCAGCTGCGCCGCGCTGCCATCGGCAATGGCTTTGAGTTGCTCGTGCAATCCCTGCCACATGGCATCCATCTGGTGGTGTTCCTCGAGGATGCCGGGCACCAGCTGCGCCAGCAAGGCCGCGTCGTCGCCGACCGCGCTCGCCTGAAGCATCGGGATCAAGTCTTCCTCTTCGTCCGCGTGGTGCAGCTGGGCGGCCTTGTCAAAATAATGAATCACTGCATTGGCGGCCTGGCGCGCCTGCTCGTCGGCGCCATGCGCGGGCAGGTGCGCCAGCAGCTTTTCCAGTGTCGCCAGTTGCTTGCGGATACGGTCGTGGCAATGTTTGAGTACGGCAATCGGCTGGTCGAAGCCGGGGGCGCTATCGGGAAGAGCGTTGGTCATGAGGAACTTTCGAGGGTTGCTGGACTATAAACATGGTTCATTTTAGAGCAGTACCAACCGTCTCGTCCGTTAGAATGCGAACATGAATACCATTACTACCCCTCTTGTTCCGGCCGACAATGATCAGGTCGACCTGGAACGCCGCTTCGGCGGCATCGGCCGCCTGTATGGCCAAGCTGCATTGACACGCTTTCGCGGCGCCCATGTGTGCGTCATTGGCGTGGGCGGCGTCGGTTCCTGGGCGGTCGAGGCGCTGGCGCGCAGTGCCATCGGCGAGCTGACCCTGATTGACCTGGACAATGTGGCCGAATCGAACATCAACCGCCAGATCCAGGCCCTGAGCGCGACCATCGGCCAGGCCAAGATCAGCGCGCTGGCCGAGCGCATCGCTCAAATCAATCCGGCCTGCAAGGTGCACCTGATCGAAGACTTTGTCGCGCCCGATAACCTGGACCAGATGATCGGTGGCAAAGGTTACGACTATGTGCTCGACGCGATCGACAGCGTGAAAGACAAGGCCGCCGTGATCGCCTGGTGCCGCGACCACAACGTGCCCTTGGTGACCATCGGCAGCGCCGGCGGCCAGACCGACGCCACCCGCATCGACGTGCGCGACCTGGCCAAGACCGAGCAGGAGCCGTTGCTGAAGATGGTGCGCAAGCGCTTGCGCAGCCAGTACGGTTTTCCGCGCGGTATCAAGACCAAGTTCCATGTGGACGCGGTGTTTTCGATGGAGCCGCTGACGATGCCCGAGACCGAAGAAAGTTGCGAAATTGACGCCGTCAGCGGCCTCAATTGCGCCGGCTTCGGTTCCAGCATGGTGGTGACGGCCACCTTCGGCATGATTGCGGCCGGCCACATCCTCAACAAACTGGCGGCCCAGGTGGCCCCGGTTTGCAGCAACGCTGTGCAGGCGCCGGATGCCTTGCTATCATAGTCATTCCACGCATTTTTTTTGAAAGAGTTCGCCATGATCCGTCGTTCCCTGTTACTGCTGTTGATCTGCGCTTGCGGCGCTGCCATGGCGCAAGCGCCGTCCGCCACCGTGCAGGTGGACATGCCGGCCGTGCCGGTGGTGCCTGCCCAGGATCCGCTGGTCAAGATCGATACCGTGATCGGCAAGGGCGCCGAAGCGGTTCCCGGCGCCAAGGTCTACATGCACTACACCGGCTGGCTGTACAAGTCGATGGCGCTCAAGCAGCACGGGCGCAAGTTCGATTCCTCGTTTGACCGCGGCGTGCCGCTCGACTTCGTGCTTGGCGCCGGCGCCGTGATCAAGGGCTGGGACCAGGGCATCGTCGGCATGCGGGTGGGCGGCAAGCGCACCCTGATCATTCCTAGCCACATGGCATACGGCGCGCGCGGCGCGGGCGACATGATCAAGCCAGGCGCGGACCTGATCTTCGATGTGGAACTGGTCGACGTCAAAAATTAATCCGCCGGGAGAGCACAGCATGAGAATTGCGAACGATGTCACTGAGTTGATCGGCAACACGCCGCTGGTCCGGATCCGCAACCTGGCGCGCGGCGCCGGCGCGGAAATCCTGGCCAAGCTCGAGTTTTACAATCCCGCCCACAGCGTCAAGGACCGGATCGGCCTGGCCATGATCGAAGCGGCCGAGCAAAGTGGCCAAATCGGCCCCGACACCGTCATCGTCGAGCCCACCAGCGGCAACACCGGCATCGCGCTGGCGATGGTGTGCGCGGCGCGCGGCTACCGCTGCAAGCTGGTCATGCCTGAAACCATGAGCACCGAGCGGCGCGTGCTGCTGCGCGCCTATGGCGCTGAGTTAGTGCTTACTCCGGGACCGGAAGGCATGCTGGGCGCGATCCGCACGGCCGAGGAAATGTGCGCCGCGAATCCGAATTACTACATGCCGCAGCAGTTCAACAATCCGGCCAACCCGGAAGTGCACCGCCGCACCACGGCCGAGGAAATCTGGCGCGATACCGACGGCAAGGTCGATATCCTGGTGGCAGGCGTGGGCACCGGCGGCACCATTACCGGCGTGTCTGAAATCATCAAGTCGCGCAAGCCCGGGTTCCAGGCCATCGCGGTGGAACCGGACGCGTCGCCCATGCTGTCCAAGGGCACCAAGGGCCCGCACCCGATCCAGGGCATCGGCGCCGGCTTCGTGCCCAAGGTGCTCAACACGTCCGCGTACGACGAAGTGATCACGGTCAAGAACGAGGATGCGTTTGCCACCGCGCGCGCCGCTGCGCGCGAAGAAGGGCTGCTGGTTGGCATCTCGTCCGGCGCGGCGCTGTGGGCCGCCATGCAGGTGGCGCGCCGTCCCGAAAATGCGGGCAAATTGATCGTGACGATCATCCCCTCGTTTGGCGAACGCTATCTGTCGACTGCGCTGTTCGCCAATTTGGCCTAATGGGTGTCGCCGTGCAGGGTGCAACCGTGCACGGTGGTGCCCATTTCGATCTGCAGCGTGCAGTGGTGGATCTTGAAGTCTGACTTGAGCTGGTCGCTGATGGCGTCCACCGCGGTGTCGCCCGGGTAACCGGCCGGCATCACCAGGTGCGCCGTGAGCGCCGTTTCGGTGGTGCTCATGGCCCAGATGTGCAGGTCGTGGATCGCCGTCACGCCGGGGCGCGCCAGCAGGAACGCGCTCACCCTCGCGGCATCGACATTGTCCGGCACCGCCGCCAGCACCAGCCGCAGCGATTCCTTCAGCAGCGACCAGGTGCTGGCCAATATGAACAGCACGATCACGATACTGACCAGCGGGTCCAGCCACGCCAGGCCGGTGGCCATGATGGCCAGGCCGGAAATGACCACGCCCAGCGAGATGGCAGCGTCGGCCGCCATGTGCTGGTAGGCGCCGCGGATGTTGATGTCGTCCTTGCTGCCGGCCATGAACAGCCAGGCCGACAGGCCGTTGATCGCCACCCCGATTGCCGCCACCACCGCCACCGTCACGCCAGCCACCGGCGGCGCGCTGGTCAGGCGCTGCACCGCTTCCCACAAGATGGCGCCGCAGGCCATCATCAGGATCAGGGCATTGAGCAGCGCTGCCAGGATCGACGAGCTGCGCAGGCCGTAGGTATAGCGCCGGTTCGGCGCGCTGCGCGCCAGCGTGGCCGCACCCCAGGCCACCATCAGGCCCAGCACGTCGGACAGGTTGTGGCCGGCGTCGGCCATCAGCGCGGTCGAATTGGCGATGAAGCCGTAGCTGAATTCAATGGCCACGAACAGCGTGTTCAGGCCGATCGCCAGCGCAAAGGCACGCTCATTGCCGTTCGGGGCGGCGTGATGGTGGTGATGGCCGTGGCCATGGTGGTCGTGGTCGTGCGCGTGGTCGTGGTCGTGGTCGTGGCTCATGGGTTGGTTCCGTTCAGAGGTGCGCGCACTTCGATGGCGCCCAGGTTCAGCTTGCGCAGTTGCGGCTCGATCTTTTTGCGGTCGCCGACCGCGATCACCACCATGTTGTCCGGTACCAGGTAGCGACGCGCGGCGGCGCGCACTTGTTCGGCCGTCACCGCCGCAAATTGGGCTGGCAAGGTGCTGTAGTAGTCGAGCGGCAGGTCATACGCGAACAAGCCGGCCAGGCTGGCGCTGATGCCCTCGTTGGTGTCGAAATGCCCTGGCAGCGACAGCACTTGCGCATTGCGCGCGTTGTCCAGTTCCGCCGCCGGCAGCAGCTGCTCGCGCACAGACCGCACTTCCTTGAAGATTTCCGCCACCGATGCCCCGGTCGCATTGGCGCGCACGCTGCCGGCGATCTCGAAAGGACCCGCGGTGCGACGATAGCTAAATTGCGAATACACGCCGTAGCTGTAGCCTTTTTCTTCGCGCAGATTGGTGTTGATGCGGCTGGTGAACAGGCCGCCCAGCACCGCGTTCAATACTTCGAGCGCGGCGAAGTCGGGCGAGTTGCGCGCCGCGCCGATCAGCGTCACTTGCAGCGCGGTCTGGCTCGCACCGCTCTTGGGTACCAGCACCACGCTGGCGCCGGTGGTGGCGGGCGGCGCGCTGGTGGCCGCCGTCAGCGTGCCCGCTGGCCAGCTGCCGAAATGCGTTTCGGCCAGCGCGCGCGCTTCGTCGTCGCACAAGTCGCCCGACAGCACCAGCGCCGCATTGTTGGGCAGGTAGTGGCGCGCCCAGAATGCCAGCAGGTGTTCGCGCGTGGTCGCCATCAACGCCGCTTCGCTGCCCAGTTCCACGTGGCCGAACGGGTGTTGCGGGCCGTACAACGCGGCGCTGGCCACGATCTCGGCCAGCGCCGACGCGTCTTCCTGGTGCTGCCCCAGTTCGGCCAGGCGGCTGGCGCGCTCGCGCTCCACGTCCGCCGGCGGAAACGCCGGGTTGCGCGCCATGTCGGCCACCAGCGCCAACGCCGCGCCGAAGTTGTCCTTCAGCGCCAGCAGCGAAATGCGGGTCGATTCGAAGCCGCTGGCCGCGTGCAGCGAAGCGCCCAGCTGCGCCAGTTCGGCGGCGAACTGCGGCGCACTGCGCTCGGTCGTGCCTTCGTCCAGCATGGCCGCGGTGAATCCGGCCAGGCCGGGCTGGTCCGGCGGATTGGCGCTGGCGCCGGCCTTGATCACCAGTTCGGCCGCCACCAGCGGCAGCGCCGGGTTGGCGTGATGAATCACGGTCAGGCCATTGGCCAGCGTGAATGACTGCGCCTGCGGCAGCGTAATGGCGCGCGCCGGTCCCGCCGATGGCACCGCAAAGCGCCAGTCTTCGATCGCGTTGACGGCCAGCGCGCCGGCCGCTGCGCGCTTCGGTTTGGTGACCGGCACTTCCGGCGCCAGCAGCGGCGTGCCGGGCAGGCCGTGGATCACCACCCGCGCCTGCTTGCCAATTTGTGCGGCCAGTACCCGCTGCACGTCGGCCGCGCTCACGGCGCGGTAGCGCGCCAAGTCCTGGGCGAAGTAGCCCGGGTCGCCCACGTACTGGTTGTATTCGTTGATCATGTCGGCCAGGCCTTCGCCGCCGATCTTTTCGATCCCGGTCAGCATGCCCGTTTCGATCGCTGCGCGGGCGCTGGCCATTTCGCGCTCGCTCGGGCCATGCGCGCGCAGCGCATCGATTTCAACATCGATCGCCGCTTCGATTTGTTCGGCGCTGTGGCCGGGGCGCGCGGTCACGTCGACCTCGAACACGGAACTCAAGGCGTAGCCATGCTGCGCCGCGCCCACGTCCTGCGCCAGCTGGCGTTCATACACCAGCGACTGGTACAAACGGCTGGTCTTGTCGCCAGCGAGGATGTGGGCCGCGATCGACAGCGCGGCGTCGTCGGCGCCGAACGCCGGCGTCGTCAGCCAGCCCATGATCACGCGCTCAAGCTCGATCCGGTCATGCACCACCACGCGCCGTTCGGCCAGGATCGGCGGCGTGTCCACCACCGGTTTGGGCACATCCGGGCCGCGCTTGAAACTGCTGAAATACTTGGCCACCAGCGCGCGCGCGTGCTCCGGCTCGAAGTCGCCGGCGATCACCAGGCTGGCGTTATTGGGCGCGTAATAGCGGGTGAAAAAGTCGCGGATGTCTTCCAGATTGGCGCTCTGGATGTCGGCGTGCGAACCCATCACATTGGCATGGTAGGGATGCGATTGCGGGAACAGGTGCTGGAACAGCGCTTCTTCGACGATCCCGTACGGCCGGTTCTCGACGTTCTCGCGCCGTTCGTTGCGCACCACATCCTGCTGGTTAGCGAGCGCTTTCTGGTCTAACACGTCGGGCAGGTAACCCATGCGGTCGGCGTGCGCCCACAAGGCCAGTTCGAGCTGGTTGGACGGCACCGTGTCGTGATAATTGGTGCGGTCGAAATCGGTGCTGCCGTTCGAGTCGGTGGCGCCGGCGCCTTCGAGCAGCTGGTCGACCAGCCCGCGCGGCGCGTGCTTGGTGGCGGCGAACATCATGTGTTCGAACAGGTGGGCGAAACCGGTCAGGCCCGGCACTTCATTGGCCGGACCGACGTGATACCAGATATTGACGGCAACCAGCGGCAGCTTGCGCTGTTCGACCAGGATCACTTCCAGGCCGTTATCGAGCGTGTACTTTTGAATCGGGAAAACGGGTGATGACATGTTCAGGGTTTTTGCATTTCTGCCTGGATGGCGTTACGGGTTTTGGTGTCCAGTTTCTGGACGATTTTCGCCATTTTTTCACTGTCGCGAATGGCCGTGGCCTGTTCCGGGGTGAGCTCTTTGGCGATCACGCTCGCTGCCGGCGCCGGCGGAATCTTGAAAAACAGCGCCTGGCCGATCAGCACCAGCAGCGCGCACAGCACGGCAGAGGCGCCATTGATGGCCATCAGGCGGCGTTCCTGCTGCGTCGGTCCGGACGTTGGCGCTGGCGTGGCGGCCGGCTTGAGCAGCGCGCCCACAGGCCGTTCGCCGGCGCCATTGTAGCGGCAGCCGCCTGCGCTGTCCTGCATGGCTTGCGCCAGGTCGGCGGTGGCGTCGTCGAGCAGCGCCACGTGGCGCTCCACCGCTTCGGCCAGCACCGCTTCGTTGAGGGCGACCAGCGCGAAAATGGGGTCGTCGATATCGATCTTGACCCCGGTTTTTTCAAACACCAGGGTGCGCAGTTTTTGCTGGTCCATGGCGCCTACCACTCGACTTTATCGAGCTGTTCGAACAGGTCGCGAAACACCACCTTGATGCGCTGCTTTTCCATGACGTTGAATTTTTCGCTGGCGCGCACTTCTTCGGCCGTCATGCGGGCGATGTTCATTTTCTTGATGTCGGCGCCGAAGGTGTCGGCATTGCGCTGGGCCAGCACCACGCGCCCGCTGACCCGCTCGGCGTTGTCGGCGTAGGTTTGCGATTCGGTAAACAGCTTGCCGGTGGCCGACTGCAGCAGGCCGAAATGCTCGTTCTCCCACAACACCAGCGGCACGTTGGTCGACTTTGCGGTCGACACGAAACCCATGGCCGTGTCGTGCAGCGTGTCGCCGCCGCCGACAATGCTGTGGATGTAGACCTTGCGGCCCGATTCCTTGAGCAGGTCGAAGCAGTCGTTTTCCAGCAGGTAGCCCATCAGGGGCGAAAACGTATTGGCGCCGTTATCGATCACGCAATTGCCTTCGTCTTCCAGGATGTCGATCATCAAGGCATCGAAGCGCTTGGGGTCGATATTGCGCGCGTCCGTCATCACCGGCACGTGTTTGACATCCATCGCCTTGTAGCGCGAGAAGGTGGCGTTTTCCTGGTCGGTGTCGTAGCAGCGCAGCGGCTGTTCGTCCTTGGCCGCCAGCCATTGCGCCAGGATGGTCGAGACCAGCGTCTTGCCGATGCCGCCTTTGCCCTGAAGGATGAAATGTACCGTGTTGTGCATCGAGTAGCTCCAATAAGTTAATGGCACTGGCCGGCGCCGCGATCGGCATGCTGGCCGAAGGGAAAACCGTCGTAGGACGCTTCCAGGAATTCCCATTCATAGCTGGCGTCGTGCAACACCAGTTTTAGCACGCCGGTGCGGCTATTGTCGCGCATTTCGCTGTGTTTCAGGGGCAGCAAGAACGGCGTCGCATAGGCGCCGCCGGTGCCGACCACGAACTGGCGCATGCCGCGCGCCGGGTCCAGCTGGCCGTTGGCGTCCTGCGGGGCGAAGCGCTCGTAATCATGGTCGTGCCCGGACAGCACGATCTCGGCGCCGGCCCGGTGCAGCAGCTCCCACGCGGCGCGCATGGTGGCAATGCTGCCGTGGCCGCCGGAACTATACAAGGGGTGGTGCCAGAACGCGAGCGTGCAGCGCTCGCCGCTGGCGGCCAGTTGCTGCGCCAGCCATGCCAGCTGGGCATCGAAGGCGGCCCCGGTCAGGTTGCTGTCCAGTGAAAAGACGCGCCAGGCGCCCAGCCGCACGCTGTAAAAGCCGTGCGCCGCGACCGCGCCGAAGTAAGCGTAGTAGCCACTGGCGCCGGGTGTCGCGTATTCATGGTTGCCCGGCGCCGGCCAGGTGCGCGCCTTGAAACGGCCCCAGGTGGGGTGATAGCAGTCGGCAAATTCACGCGCGCTGCCGACCCGGTAGGCCAGGTCGCCCGGCGCCAGCACGGCCGCGCGCGGATCGCCCGCCAGTGCCGCTTCGACCAGCTCGGCGGTGACGGCTGCGCGCGACCAGGCGGCCGGATGGCCGCGGCAGGCGGCGATGTCGCCCGCCGCATAGACGGTGTAGGGAGCTTCTGCAGCCAGCGCGCTGGCGCACAAGAACAAGGCCGCAGCCAGGCTAGCGTGGCGCATCCTGCCCGATAAAGCGCAGCAGGCCTTGCAGCGCGTGCACCACAGTCTGTTCGCGCACCGACTTGCGATCGCCCGTCAATACAAGCCGTTCGGTGCGGGTGACGCCGGCGCGGCTCCAGCCAAAGCAGATGGTGCCGACCGGCTTGCCCGGCACCGCGCCGCCCGGTCCGGCGATGCCGGTAGTCGACAGCGTGACCTGGGCGTTGCTGTTTGCCAACGCTCCGGCCGCCATGGCGGCGGCCACTTCTTCGCTGACGGCGCCGAACTGGTCCAGCAGCGCGGCCGGCACGTCCAGCAAGGCACTCTTGGAGGCATTGGAATAGGTGACGAAACCGCAATCGAACCAATCGCTCGAGCCTGCCACTTCGGTGACCGCACAGGCCACGCCGCCACCCGTACACGATTCGGCCGTCGCCAGCAGCCAGCCCTTGGCCTGCAGGGCGATGCCGGCCTGGGTGGCCAGCGCAAAAATGTCGTTCGTCACAGGGGTTCCTTGATGCTGCCGTTCAAGCCTACTTTACCATGCCGCTGGGGGCGTTTTGCAACGTTTTCAAATAGTCCAGCGAGCCAGCACAAAGCGGCGTACATTATCTTGATATTTGACAAACGTACCCATTCTGGCGTGCGCCGTGCATGCACCTTGGACTGGTATTCTGCGTGCGTTGGTGCAATATTCCTTCCCCGCATTTGAATTGGATCGCGATGCCGCCAAATCTCGCCAAACTGCCGCTGCGCTGGTACTTGGGCTGGCTATTGCTTGCCATGGTCACCAGCGTTCAGGCGCAGGCGCCGGCGGCGCCGCTGGAGAGCCAGGTCAAGGCCGCCTACCTGCTCAAGTTCGCCAGTTTCGTCGAATGGCCCGAGGCCAGCTTTGCGCACCCCGACAGCGCGCTGCAGATCGGCGTGGCCGGCAACGATGGTCTGGCCGAACAGCTCGAACGGATGGCCAGTGGCCGCAACGTCAACGGCCATCCGGTCAAGGTGCGGCGCATGGCGCCCCACGAGGCGCTGGACGAGCTGCACATCCTGTTCGTCGACGGTGCGCTCGAACGGAGCGCCATGGCCACGCTGCTGGGCGCGGCGCGCGGGCAGTCGCTGCTGACCGTGTCCGACGCCGGCGATGCCGAGGCATCGGGCTGCATGATCAATTTCGTCATGGCCGACGACAAGCTGCGTTTCGACGTCGCGCTGCGCCATGTGGCGCCGAGCCGCTTGCGCATCAGCGCGCGCATGCTGGCGGTGGCGCACCGGGTCCAGGGGGCCACATGATCGAGCTGCGCTCCATCCGGCAAAAGCTGTTGGCGGTGGTGTTGACCACCACGCTGGCGACGTTGCTGCTGTCGATCGGCGCCCTGATTGCCTATGATCTGCGCGGCTATCACCAGGCACTGCTAAACGACATGTCAACCCAGGCCGAACTGCTGGGCCGCATGACGTCGGCTGCCCTGACCTTCGACGACCAGCGCCTGGCCACCGAAAACCTGGCGTTGCTGCGCATCCGCCCGGGCGTGCGCGCCGGCGCCTTCTACACCGCTGGCGGTACCTTGTTCGCAACTTACCTGGCGCCGGGCGAAAAGCACGCCTTCCCGAGCACGCCCGGGAGCGACGGCATGCGCGTCGAGGACCAGTCGCTGGTGTTGTACAAACCGGTCATCGAAAACGGCGAAACGATCGGCACTGTCTACCTGCGCGCCGAATACACGCTGCTGGCGCGCGCGCTCGACTACCTGCTGGTGGCCTTTGTCGTGATCGCGCTGGCGCTGCTGATTGCTTATTTTCTGACGCGCCGCCTGGGCACGTTCCTGACCGAGCCGATTTCCTCGATCACCGAGATCGCCCGCGAAATGGTGACCACGCGCGACTATTCGCAGCGCGCGCGCCGCATCAGCGACGACGAGGCCGGCGAACTGGTCGACTCGTTTAACGCGATGCTCACCGAGATCGAGCAGCGCACCGGGGCGCTGGAAGACTCGAACCAGGCCATCGCGCGCGAAGCCCAGGAACGCGCCCGCGCGCAGCAGGAAGTAATGCGCCTGAACGAGGAACTCGAAGAGCGCGTGCACGAGCGCACGCTGCAGCTGGAACTGACTAACAATGAACTGGGCATCGCCATGGAGGCGGCCAAGAGCGCCAACGCGGCCAAGTCCTCGTTCCTGTCGGCGATGAGCCATGAGCTGCGCACGCCGCTCAACGCGATCCTGGGGTTTGCCCAGATCCTGACCTCCGATTCGCTGCCCACCACGCTGGCGCAGAAGAAGGAATTCGCCAATCACATCCTCAAGTCGGGGCGCCACCTGCTCACGCTGATCAACGAGATCCTCGACCTGGCCAAGGTGGAGTCGGGCACCGTCAACCTGTCGATGGAACCGGTGGCGCTGGACGACATGCTGACCGAATGCCGCGGCATGGTCGAGCCGATGGGGGTGGGGCGCAAGATCCGCATGCTGTTCCCCAGCCCGACCGGCGCGGTGCTGATGGCCGACCGCACCCGCTTCAAGCAGGTGCTGCTCAATTTGCTCTCGAACGCGATCAAGTACAACCGCGAGATGGGCGCCGTGGTGCTCGACTTCAAGGCCGTCAGCCCGGAGCGGATCCGGCTGTCGGTGCAAGATACAGGAATGGGCCTGCGCCCGGACCAGGTCGACGGCCTGTTCCAGCCGTTCAACCGGCTGGGCCAGGAAAACGGCACCGAAGAGGGCACCGGCATCGGGCTGGTGGTCACGCGCCGGCTGATCGAACTGATGGGCGGCACCATCGGCGTGTCGAGCAGCGTCGGGGTGGGCACGGTGTTCTGGATTGAACTGGACGTGACGGAACCGCTGCCGTCGGCGCTGACCGTGGCGGCGCTGGCCAGCGTGCGCCGCGAACCGGCGCTGGCGCCCGGCGTCACCCACACCTTGCTGTACGTGGAAGACAATCCGGCCAATTTGAACCTGGTGCAGGAGATCGTCGGCTTTCGCAACGACCTGCGCCTGCTATCGGCGCCGGACGCCCACCTGGGCATCGAAATGGCCAAGGCGCACCAGCCGCACATGATCCTGATGGACATCAACCTGCCCGGCATGAACGGCATCGATGCGCTGCACGAATTGCGGCGCGATCCGCGCACCAGCCACATACCGGTGCTGGCCTTGACCGCCAACGCGATGCGGCGCGACGTTGAAAAAGGCATTGAAGCGGGCTTCTACCGCTACCTGACCAAGCCCATCAATATCGATGAATTCAACGAAGCAATCGACAGCACGCTGGCCATGATCGACGCGCTGCGCACCGAACCGAAAGCGGGGCAGGCATGATTACCATGGACGACATCCACCACGCGGCCATCCTGATCGTCGATGACCAGAGCGTCAACGTGCAGCTGCTCGAGTACCTGCTCACCAACACCGGCTACACCAACGTGAGCAGCACCACCGACCCCACCACGGTTGCGGCCCTGCACGCGGCCAAGCATTTCGACCTGATCATTCTCGACCTGCACATGCCGCGCATGAATGGCTTCGAAGTGATGGAAGCACTCAAGCCACTCGAATCGGAAGCCTGGCTGCCGGTGCTGGTGGTGACGGCCGAACCGGAAAAAAAGCTCAAGGCGCTCGACGCCGGTGCGCGCGACTTTGTCGGCAAGCCGTTCGATCCGGTCGAGGTGCTCACTCGCATCCGCAACCTGCTCGAAGTGCGCCTGCTGCACCGCGAATCGCATGACTACGGCGTAACGCTGGAACAGACAGTGCGCGAACGCACCGCCGAACTGCAGCGCTTTCGTAGCGCCATGGACGCCACCGCCGACGCCATTTTCCTGATCGATGCCGACAGCCTGGCGCTGCTGGACATAAACGATGGCGCCTGCCGCATGCTGGGCCACGAGCGCGCCGCTCTGCTGGCCATCGCGCCGGCCGCGCTGGGCCTGGAAGTGGCCAGCCACGTATCCGAAGAACTGAGCGAAGGCCAGCTGGTGCGCGCCGACCTGGTGCCGGTGCCGGTCGATATCTCCTGGCAGCTGCAAAAGCTCGACGGCAAGCGGGTCTTGATCGCGGTGGCGCGCGACATCAGCGAACGGCTGCTGGCGGCCCAGCGGCTACGCCACATGGCCAGTTACGACAGCCTGACCGGGCTGCCCAACCGCACGCTGTTTTACCAGACCCTGCGCGATGCCATCGAGCTGGCCAAGGACAAGGAGTGGCGCATCGCAGTGCTGTTCATCGCGCTCGACCGCTTCAAGATCTTCAACGATTCGCTGGGCGCCCAGCTGGGCGACGAATTGCTGCGCCAGTTCAGCGGCCGGCTGGTGCAATGCGCGCGCATCCGCGACACGGTGGGGCGCCTGGGTGGCGACGAATTCGCGCTGATCCTGACCATGACGCGCAACCAGCAGGACGCCATCAACGTGGCCAACGAAGTGCGCGAAGCGCTGCGCGCGCCGTTCGAGCTGGACGGCCAGCAGGCTGGGCTGACCACCAGCATCGGCATCGCCATGTACCCGGACGACGCCACCGACCCGGAAACGCTGGTGCGCTACGCCGACACGGCCATGGTGCGCGCCAAGGAGGCCGGGCGCGATGGCTACCGCTTCTTCACGGCTGGCATGAACGTGCAGGTGCTGGCGCGGCTGGACCTGGAACTGGCCTTGCGCGGCGCGCTGGAAAACAACGAGTTTCAGCTGTACTACCAGCCCAAGGTCAACCTGGAAACGGGCCGCATTGGCGGCGCCGAAGCGCTGCTGCGCTGGAACCGGCCCGGCTACGGCCTGGTGTACCCGGCCGAATTCATCCCGGTGATGGAGGAGACGGGGCTGATCGTGCGCGCCGGCGCCTGGATCATCGATGAAGCGTGCCGCCAGATCGCCCAGTGGATCGCCGACGGCAGCGGCGAATTGCGCGTGGCCGTCAACGTGTCGAGCCGCCAGTTCGTCGAAGGCGACCTGGAAGCGGACATCCGGGCCGCGATTGCGCACCACAACGTCGACCCGTCGCTGCTGGAACTGGAACTGACCGAGAGCGCGCTGATGTCAAATGCCGAGCGCACCATCGTCGTGCTGTCGAACCTGAAGGCGCTTGGCATCAAGATCGCCATCGACGACTTCGGCACTGGTTATTCCAGCCTCGCTTACCTGAAGCGCTTCCCGATCGACAAACTCAAGATCGACATCGCCTTTGTGCGCGACATCACCGTCAATCCGGACGACGCGGCCATCGCGCTGGCGATCATCAGCATGGCGCATTCGATGAAGATGCACGTGATCGCCGAAGGGGTGGAAACGCGCGCCCAGATGGTGTATTTGCGGCGCCACCGCTGCGACGAAATCCAGGGCTTCCATTTCAGCCGTCCATTGCCGCCGCTGGAGATGGCCGAGCTGATGGTGACCAACCGCGCGCTGCCGCCGGAGCCGAACGAAGCGCATGATTCGCACCGCCAGACGCTGCTGCTGGTGGACAACGACGCCAACGTGCTCTCGTCCCTGCACCGGCTGTTCAAACGCGACAACTACCGGGTCCTGACGGCGCTGTCGCCGGCCGAAGGTTTCGAATTGCTGGCGCTGCACAGCGTGCAGGTGATCGTATGCGACCAGCGCATGCCGATCATGAGTGGCACCGAATTTCTGTCCAAGGTCAAGGAGATGTACCCGGACACGATCCGCATCATCCTGTCCGGCTACACGGGCCTGGAAGCGGTGCTGGACTCGATCAACCGCGGCGCGATCTACCGTTTTTACACCAAGCCGTGGGACGATACCCAGCTGCGCGACAACATCCGGCTGGCGTTTCACCACTACTGGCTATTGAACGGCGCGCGCGAGGAGCGCAACATGGCGCGCAACGCGGTCACGGACGACGACATCTCAGGCATGTCGGCGCATTAAGCGCTTGTCGTCCTCGCGAACGCGGGGATTCATGCTGAGCATGATCAGTATGGGGTAGCGCCTTGGCGCGCATGCGCGAGGACGACGACGCTAAGGGCTGGCGAAATGGTCGAAGCCGGCCAGCTTCAGGTCCAGCGCCTGGCCTTGCGCATCGACCAGGCGCAAGCCGGTTTCGTTGTCGATGCTGCCCACCCGCGTCACCGCTGCGCCGGCCTGCACGCCGGCCGCGATGACCGCCTCGCGCAGTGCCACGGGCGCAGTAAAGCACAATTCATAGTCGTCGCCACCGGCGGCCGTGAAGCGGCGGCGCCACTCGCGCGGCTGCAGCGCAAGCACCGGCCCGGCCGGCAGCGCATCGACGTCGAGCGTGGCGCCAACGCCAGAGGCGGCCAGAATGTGCCCCAGGTCGCCCACCAGCCCATCCGAAATATCGATCGCCGCTGGCACCAGCGGCAATGCGGCCAGCGCCATGCCCAGCGCCACGCGCGGCGACGGCATGTGCATGCGCAGCGCGGCCTGATCCTGCGCCTCTTGCGTGAGCTGGTAATCGGTCCAGTAGCCGGCCAGCGCCAGGCGCGCGTCGCCCAGCGAACCGGAAATCCAGATGTCGTCGCCGACCCTGGCCGCATCGCGCCGCAGCGCGTGGCCGGGCGCGAGTTCGCCGAAGATCGTGATGCAGATGTTGAGCGGGCCCTTGGTGGTGTCGCCGCCAATCAGTTCGCAACCATGCGCATCGGCCAGCGCGAACAGGCCGCCGGAAAACGCTTCGAGCCAGGCCCGATCGGCGCCCGGCAGCGCCAGCGCCAGCGTGAAGGCGACCGGGCGCGCGCCCATGGCAGCCAGGTCGGACAGGTTCACCGCCAGGCATTTGTGGCCCAGCATGCGTGGATCGGCGCCGGCGAAAAAGTGGCGTCCTTCGACCAGCATGTCCGATGAGATGGCCATCTGCATGCCGAGCGTTGGCGTCAACAGGGCGCAGTCGTCGCCAATGCCGAGGGTGGCGCGGCCCGGGCGGGCGCGCTTGAAGTATTGCTTGATAAGGTCGAATTCGGAGAGCATGGCGCGATTGTACCGCCTACATCTCGGCCAGCAATTTCTGGCGCAATGCCGGCGTGTGCGCCGACATCCCGAAACCGCGCAGCGCACCGCTGTCGTCCACAAAGCGCGCAATCGTGCATTCGGCATCGATCTCGTCGATCCAGCTGCCTTGAACGCCGGCAGGTGGCGGCGCCAGCGCCAGTTTATAGCTAGGCGTCTTGACGATCACCGCTTCGTTTTTCAGTGCGATCGGCGTCGGTGAGCCCGCCAGGGTGGCAGCGATCGCGCGTGCGGCCGTCAGCAGTGGCGCCACGTAGGGCAGCACGGCGCTGCCGCCAGCAATGGTGTATTCGGCGCAGTCGCCCAGCGCGTAGATATCGCTGGCGCTGGTTTGTCCGTGACTGTCCACCACGATGCCGCGCCGGGTCGCCAGTTGCGCAGCCTGGGCCAGCGCGATCGACGCACGCAATCCCACCGCCGACAGAATCAGGTCGGCCTCCATGCTGCTGCCATCGGCCAGGCTGACTCGGAACGCGCCGCCGGCATGCTCCACGCCTGTCACCGTGGTACCCAGGCGCAGCGCCAGCGCCTTGCCATCCCAGGCTCTTGCAAGCCCGCGCGACAAACTGGGCGCGGCCAGCGCCGCCAGCGGCAGCCGGTTCGGATCGACCAGTGTCACGTGGTGGCCACCGGCCAGCAGGTCGTCGGCGAATTCGCATCCGATCAGGCCCGCGCCGATGATGGTCACGCGCGCCGGGCGCGCAATCCGGTCCAGCCGCGCGCACAGCTCAACGTAGTCGTCGATGTGGTTCACCGACAGCACTTCGCCGGCCGCATCGCCTTGCATTGGCAGTCGGATCGGCGTCGCGCCCAGCGCCAGTACCAGCTTGCTGTACTCGTAGATGCCGCCCTCTGTGGCGACGCTGTGGGCGGCGCTGTCGATCGCAGACACGCGGGTGTACGGCAAGATCGTGGCATTCAACTGCGACGCCATCTGTTCGGCCGTATGCGACACCAGTTGCGCCGCTTCCTTGCCCAGCGCGATCGCGTTCGACAGCATCGGCTTGGCGTAGGCGCCACCGGCATCGCCGGCGATGATCAGCAGCGGCGTTTCGCGCTCCAGTTTCCGGAACTCGCGCGCCACGCCGTAAGCGGCCATGCCGGCGCCGACGATCACGATGGGCTTGTGCATGTCAGATTTCCACCATGTCGAAATCGGCCTTGGCGACACCGCAGTCGGGGCAAGCCCAGTCGTCGGGAATATCGGTCCAGCGGGTGCCGGCGGCGATGCCTTCATGCGGCAAGCCGGCGCTTTCGTCGTAGATGAAGCCGCAAACGATGCATTGGTAGGTTTTCATGGTGTGGTCCTTATTGGTTGGCGGCGTTAAGCTTGTCCAGCGCGGCCTTGTAATGGTTGGCGTGACGCTGTTCGACATTGGCCAGCGCGGCGAAGCGTTTGGCGGCGATTTCCAGCGTGCGCTTGAACTGCGCCGCATGGACTTTCGATTCCTCGATCTGCTCGTCGTATTCGGCTACCGCTGCGCTGTTGCCTTCTTCGATCGCCAGGTGGCGGAACTTCGGGTACATCTCGGTGTACTCGTAGGTTTCGCCTTCGATCGCGATTTCCAGCGACCGCGCCGGCGTCATCTTGTCCTTCGGGTACAGCAGGTCCAGGTGGCCGAAGGCGTGCTGCACTTCCTGGTCGGCGGTCGCTTCAAACGCTTCGGCCACCGCGATTTCGCCGGCGGCGCGCGCCAGCTTGGCGAAATAGCGGTATTTGATATGGGCCATCGATTCGCCGGCAAAGGCGGCTTCGAGGTTTTCTATGGTGACTGACTTGGCCATGCTGTTCTCCCGTTGAGTGGCATGAACGAATCATAGCTATTATCAATTGATTCGTGAAATTGATAGTATTCATCGCTGCGATAGCTTTTCCCCTGTCCGTAAAAACACGTACGAATGCACTTTTCCTGTGTCTGCTAGAATCAACGATCCCCGTCGTCATTGGAAGGCAGCAACAGCATGGACTCGTCATCGGACAAGAAAGAAGAATTGCGCCAGCAACTGCGCCAGGCTGCGCTCGAATACCACGAGTGCCCGCGCCCAGGCAAGATCAGCGTCACCCCCACCAAGCAGCTGCTCAACCAGCGCGACCTGGCGCTGGCGTATTCGCCGGGCGTGGCAGCGCCCTGCGAAGAAATCGTCAAGGACCCGGGCAACGCCTATAAATATACGGCGCGCGGCAACCTGGTGGCAGTCATCACCAACGGCACTGCCGTGCTGGGCCTGGGCAATATCGGCCCGCTGGCGTCCAAGCCTGTGATGGAAGGCAAGGGTGTGCTGTTCAAGAAATTTGCCGGCATCGACGTGTTCGACATTGAAATCAACGAACTCGATCCGGACAAGCTGGTCGACATCATCGCGTCGCTGGAACCGACCTTTGGCGGCATCAACCTGGAAGACATCAAGGCGCCCGAGTGCTTCTACATCGAGCGCCAGCTGCGCAACCGCATGAAGATCCCGGTGTTCCACGACGACCAGCATGGCACCGCGATCATCGTTGGCGCGGCCATCCTGAATGGCGTCAAGGTGGTCGGCAAGAACATCAAAGAATGCAAGCTGGTGGTGTCGGGCGCGGGTGCCGCGGCGCTGGCCTGCCTGGAGCTGATCGTCGACCTGGGTTTCCCGATCGAGAACATCTTCGTCACCGACCTGGCCGGCGTCGTCTACAAGGGCCGCACCGAGCTGATGGACCCGGACAAGGCGCGCTTTGCCCAGGAAACGCCGCTGCGCACGCTCGCTGAAGTGATGCCGGGCGCCGATATCTTCCTCGGCCTGTCGGCCGGCGGCGTGCTCAAACAAGACATGGTGCGCCAGATGGCGCCCAACCCCTTGATCCTGGCGCTGGCCAACCCGACCCCGGAAATCCTGCCGGAAGACGTCAAGGCCGTACGCAGCGACGCCATCATCGCCACCGGCCG
>JAZJXM010000103.1:0-10063 GCA_040390915.1 Pseudomonadota bacterium | reverse complement strand
GAACGATATCGCCAAGACGCTGGGCGGCTTCACCAAGCACGATGAGTACTTCGAAAACGACGAGTACGTCTTGTCCTCGGCGGTCGGCCACCTGCTCGAAATCGCGGTGCCGGAAGAACACGACGTCAAGCGTGGCAAATGGAGTTTCGCGCACCTGCCGATGATACCGCCGTACTTCGCGCTTAACCCGATCGCCAAGACCGAAGCGCGCCTGAAGGTGCTCAACCGGCTGATCAAGCGTAAAGACGTCACCCAACTGATCAACGCATGCGATGCCGGGCGCGAGGGCGAACTGATTTTCCGCCTGATCGCGCAAAACGCCAAAGCGAAGCAGCCGGTCAAGCGCTTGTGGCTGCAGTCAATGACGCCGGCCTCGATCCGCGAAGGCTTTACCAAATTGCGCTCGGACGAAGAGATGCTGCCGCTGGCCGACGCCGCGCGCTGCCGCTCGGAAGCGGACTGGCTGATCGGCATCAACGGCACCCGCGCCATGACCGCGTTCAACTCGAAAGAGGGCGGCTTCTACCTGACCACCGTGGGCCGCGTGCAAACGCCGACGCTGTCGATCGTGGTCGAACGCGAAGAGAAGATCAAGCGCTTCGTCTCGCGCGACTTCTGGGAAGTGCGCGCCGAATTCGTGTGCGCCGCCGGCATCTACGAAGGGCGCTGGCTGGACCAGTCGTTCAAGAAGGACGAGACCGACCCCGAGAAGCGCGCCGAGCGCCTGTGGAGCAAGGCTGCGGCCGACACCATCGCCATGGCCTGCAAGGGCCGCCAGGGCGTCGTCACCGAAGAATCGAAGCCGACCACCTCGATGGCGCCGGCACTGTTCGACTTGACGTCGCTGCAGCGCGAGGCCAACGGCCGCTTTGGTTTCTCGGCCAAGAACACGCTGGGCCTGGCCCAGGCGCTGTATGAAAAGCACAAGGTATTGACCTACCCGCGTACCGATTCGCGCCATCTGCCGGAAGACTACATCGACACCGTCAAGGAGACGATGGTAGGCCTGGCGGAGAACAACAACTATCACCAGTTCGCCAAGCAGATCACCGACAAGGGCTGGGTCAAGCCGAACAAGCGCATCTTCGACAACACCAAGATCTCGGATCACTTCGCGATCATCCCGACCACGCTGGCGCCGAAGAACCTGTCGGAGCCGGAACAGAAACTGTACGACCTGGTGACGCGCCGTTTCATGGCCGTGTTCTTCCCGCCTGCGGAATTCCAGGTCACGACCCGCTTTACCGAAGTATCGGGCCACCAGTTCAAGACCGAAGGCAAGGTCATGACCAACCCGGGTTGGCTGGCGATCTACGGCAAGGAAGCGTCGACCGACAGCGACAAGGACGACAACACCGGCGGCAACCTGGTCCCGGTGGCCAAGGGCGAAAAAGTCCATACTGAAAAAGTCACCGCCAACGGCCTGGTCACCAAGCCGCCCGCACGCTACACGGAAGCGACGCTGCTGTCGGCCATGGAAGGCGCGGGCAAGCTGATCGACGACGACGAATTGCGCGACGCGATGGCCGGCAAGGGCCTGGGCACGCCAGCGACGCGCGCGGCCATCATCGAGGGCTTGCTGGGCGAGCGTTACCTGCTGCGCGAAGGGCGCGAACTGATGCCGACCGCGAAAGCGGCGCAGCTGATGACGCTGCTGCGCGGCCTGGGCGTGAACGAACTGACCGCGCCCGAACTGACGGGCGAGTGGGAATACAAGCTGTCGCAAATGGAAAAGGGCAAAATCTCGCGTGAAGAATTCATGCGCGAAATCGCCCAGATGACCCAGATCATCGTCAAGCGCGCCAAGGAATACAACAACGACACCATCCCGGGCGACTATGCGACCTTGAAGACGCCATGCCCGAATTGCGGCGGCGTGGTCAAGGAAAACTACCGCCGTTTTGCCTGCACCAAGTGCGAATTCAACATGAGCAAAACGCCGGGCAGCCGCCAGTTCGAGATCGCCGAGGTCGAAGAATTGCTGGAGAAGCGCACCATCGGACCGATGCAAGGCTTCCGCTCGAAGATGGGGCGTCCGTTCGCGGCGATCCTGCGCATCGTGCGCGATGAAGAGATCAAGAACTGCAAGCTTGAATTCGACTTCGGCCAGAACGACGGCGAAGGCGAAGACGGCGAAGGTGTTGATTTTACCGGCCAGACGGCGCTGGGACCGTGCCCGAAATGCGCCGCCGGCGTATTCGAAATGGGTCTGGCGTACGTGTGCCAGAACAGCGTGGCCAAACCGAAGACGTGCGACTTCCGCAGCGGGCGCATCATCTTGCAGCAGGAAATACTGCCCGAGCAAATGGTCAAGCTGCTCAACGACGGCAAGACCGATTTGATGCCAGGCTTTGTCTCGCAGCGCACGCGTCGTCCGTTCAAGGCCTTCCTGGTCAAGGGCAAGGACGGCAAGATCAGCTTCGAGTTCGAAGAGCGCAAAGCCAAGCCAGGCGCCAAGGTCAAGGCGGCAGCGGTAGCCGATCCGGAAGACGGCGACGCGGCACCAGTCAAGAAAGCCGCCGCCAAAAAAGCGCCGGCCAAGAAGGCTGCTGCGAAGAAGGCGCCTGCCAAGAAAGCAGCTGCCAAAAAGGCGCCAGCCAAGAAAGCGGCAGCCAAGGAATAAACTGGCCGCCATAAAAAAAGCCGCGAACCTGTGAAGGTCGCGGCTTTTTTATCGCGAGGTGCGCTATTTCAAATCTTCAGTTGAAAAATACACCGTCCCGATCACCTTGGCACCGGGCAGTGCCTTTTCCAGTGTCGGCGCGCCGGGTTCATCGAGCGCGTGCTTGGCCACCGTGATGGGCAGCGTGGCAGCCTTGCGCGGCGCGAGGATCGCGACGATATGGTCGAAGTCCGGTCGGCTGTCGATCTGCTTGACCAGAAAACGCTGCGCCCCAGTGCCTAGCTGGATGTAGCTTGCCGTTGGCGACTGCGCGCGCTGCGCGGAGAGCTGATGAAACAGCAGCACCTGC
The DNA here is from genome assembly GCA_040390915.1 of Pseudomonadota bacterium. Lineage (GTDB taxonomy): Bacteria > Pseudomonadota > Gammaproteobacteria > Burkholderiales > Burkholderiaceae_D > Telluria_A. The sequence goes on along the minus strand of JAZJXM010000103.1, from coordinate 7,091 downwards.
TCGACGACGACATCAACACCCGCATACTGGGTCTTGCCACCTTGTTCGAAATGCCCCAGCACCAGGTCGCCCTTGAAGTGCTTTAAAGGATAGGCGGCGCCCGGTGCGAGGCGGTCCAGATCGAATTTCTCCGGCGCGAGGGTCCACAGCGCGCTCCTGCCGTTCAGGCGCTTGCGCAGCGCGCTGTCTTGCGCCTTGTCGGCCAGCCGCAAGCGCAGCACGACCTGGTAGTCGTGCGGCGCATGGAACATCGGCAGGTGGGCCGCGTACAGGCCGTCCTTGCCACCGAATAGCGCCATGCCATGCTCGCCATAGGTAGGACCGGCCGCTGCGGCCAGGCCCGCGCTGGTCCACAGAATCAGCAGTGCGATCAGTTTTTTCATATCAGGCCTTGACCAGCAGTTTGCCGCGATGCTCGCCCGTGAACAGGGAGTTGAGCGCGGCCGGCAGCTGGTCGAAACCGTCGATGACGGTTTCCTCGAACACGATCTCGCCGGCCCGTACCCAGGGCGCCACTATGCGCGTCATTTCGTCCATGCGGTGCACGTAGTCGCGCGCCAGGATGCCCTGCATGGTGGCGCGCTGGTACAGCATGTGATGCAGCAGGCGCGGGCCCATGTCGGGCGCATCGAGGCCGCCGCTGTATTGGCTGATCTGGCCGCAGATGACGATGCGCGCGCGCCGGTTGATCAGCGGGATCACCGCGTCGGTGACCATGCCGCCCACGTTGTCGAAGTAGACGTCGACGCCGCCGGTCAATTCCTTCATCGCCGCGCCCAATGCGTCGGCGCTGCTGAAGGCCTTGTAGTCGAGCGTCCAGTCGGCGTGCAGCGTGTTGCGCAGCCAGGCGCATTTGTCAGCGCCGCCGGCAATGGCCAGCACGCGCGCGCCGTGACGCTTGGCGAACTGCACCACCAGCGAACCGACTGCGCCGGCAGCGCCCGACACCACCACCACTTCACCGGCATGCGGGCGGCCCGCTTCGGTCAGGCCGAACCACGCGGTGCGGCCCGGCATGCCCAGCACGCCGAGCGCGGTGGTCACGGGCGCCAGCGCCGGGTCGATCGGCACCAGCGCGCTCGCTGCCACCTTGGCGTGGCTCTGCCAGCCGGTATAGCTGCGCACCCAGTCGCCGGGCGCGTAGGCGGTGTCGAGCGAGGCCACCACTTGGGCCACCACGCCGCCTTCTTGCACCACGCCCAGCGGATGTGGATCGGTGTCGTAGGTCGGTTTGCCGGACTGGCCGATCCGCATGTATGGGTCGACGCTGAAATAACGCGCTTCGATCAGCACCTCGCCGGCCGCCAGCGCCATCTCCAGGGGGTGTTCGCGCAGTTCGTAGTGTTCGCTGCCGACGGTCGCTTCAGGGCGCTGGCGGTAGATCCATTGTCGGTGGGTGGTGTGCATGGGATTCCTTCTCAGAGTGCACCATGCTACTTCTTGCTATCGGTCTGGTAAAGCAACTTATAATCATGTTTTGTGTCCAATCTGGAATCAAAATGAACTTGACCGACCTGCGTATTTTCGTCAGCGCCGCGCAGCGGCCCTCGCTCGCTGCGGCCGCGCTGGAAATGCACCTGACGCCGTCGGCGGTGTCGAAAGCGCTGCGCCGGCTCGAAGAGAGCCTGGCTACGCCCCTGTTCGACCGCTCGGCCAAGCAACTGGTGCTCAACGACAGCGGCCAGCGCCTGCTGGCCAGTGCGCGCCAGTTGCTGGCGCTGGCTGACCAGGCGCGCGCCGACGTCATGGGCGAGCGCGCCGCGCTCGACTGCCGCCTGGGCGGGCCGGCGCTGCTGCTGTGGCGCCACGGGGCCGGCGCCAGCGAGGCGCTGCGCGGCTGGCCGGACGCCACGCTGCGCATGCAAGCCATGTTCGAGGACGAGGCGCTGGCAGCGCTGGCGCGTGGCGACATCAACGGCGCCATCGTGACCGGCGAAGCGATCGCCGGGCGCAGCGAGCACTGGTCCGACACGTGGGAAATGACGTCGCTGGGGGAATTGACCTTGCAGCTGGTGGCCAGCCGCCTGCACCCGCTGGCGCGCAAGCACAAGGCCGGTGTGATCAAGGCCACCAGCGCGCAAGTGCTGGAACATGATTTCGCCTGTCCGCCACGCTCGCTTTTTTGTGGCGTGCAGCGCGGCGGGCGCTCGGACGGCTGGCGCGACGACCAGTTGCCGCGAAAAATCCGCTACTGGAGCGACGACTTGCAGCTGCTGCTTGGATTTGTCCGGTCCGGCCAGGCACTGGCCTACTTGCCGGATTTCGCGTTGCGCGACGCCGACCTGGTGCGCATCCACGTCACCGATTGCAGCTTCGCTTGCAGCGAGCACGCATGGCTGGTGTGGGACAAGGCCAGTGCGGCCGGCTGGCAGCACCAGCTGGCCAGCGCGCTGGCGGCGCAGGCCAGCTAACGCTTATTTGCTAGCGCTGTGTTCGACCGCGATCATGTTGTCGCGTGGCTTGCGGTCGATCAGCTTGTTGTCCGGATCGATGCCGGCGCGCGCCGGGCGGCCGCTCACGATCATCGTGATCGTCACGTCTTTGGTGTCGACCAGGCGGCGTTCGCGCCATAGCGGATTGCCATCCTTGTCGTCGACCCCGAATTCGATGGTGTCCTTGAACGGCGCGTCGCGTTCTTCTCCAAGCGGTCCGGCCCGCACCTTGCCGGCGGCTGCTTTGAGCGTGACCAGGTACTTGCCGTCGGCGCGCCGCCTGGCGCTCGCTTCGACCGCGCGGTTTTCGTACAGTACCAGCGATTCGAACAGGTCGTCGATCAGGTAGGCATGCTCCGGCTTGATCTCCTTGCGCAGCGCCTCGACCAGGACAGTAACGCTCGGATAGGGCGCGCCGTGGAAGGCATGGCGTGCCAGCAGCTCGCGCAGCACGCGGTTGACGTTCGCTTCGCCCATCACTTCCTGCAGCTGGTACATGGCCAGGCTGCCCTTGTAGTAATGGATATAGTCCTGGCGGTCGTTTTCGGCCAGCGGCAATTCGCGCTTGTTTTCCACGGCGCGCCCCAACAGGTAACGGTCAAGATCGAAGCGCAAGAAGCGGCGCATCTTGGCCGGCCCGAACTGCTGCTTCATCACCATCAGCGCCGAATACTCGGACAGCGTTTCCGACAGCACCGTGCTGCCGCGCGTGTCGGCGCCGATCAGCTGGTGGCCCCACCACTGGTGCGCCACTTCGTGGGCCGTGATGTAGAACGGGTAATCGATGTCCTTGGGGTTCTTGTCGTCGACCTTGGCGATAAAGCCCATGCTCTCGGAATACGGAATCGTGCCCGGATACGACTGCGCGAAAGTGACGTAGCGTGGGAACTCGACGATGCGCAGCAGCTTGTGCTGGTAGGGGCTGTAATGTTTCGAATTGTATTCGAGCGCAGCCTTGGCGCCCCTGGCCATGCGGTCCAGGTTGAATTCATGTCCCGGATGGTAGTACAGGTCGATCGTCACGTCCTGCCAGCGGTCGTGCCGCACTTCGTAGCGCGCCGACTGGATGCTGTAGAAATTGATGATCGGCTTGTCCATCCGGTAGTTGAAGTAGCGCCGGCCTTGCCCGACCCACTCCTTTTCCAGCGTGCCGGGCGCAATGGCGATCTGGTCGACACTGGTGCTGACGACGGCATTGAAATTGATCCAGTCGGCGTCGTTGGCCATATAGTTGTTGGCCAGGCCGCGCGGGTCGTCCGCGGCCAGCATGCGCGCACGCGGCGCCAGGCTATGCCGGCGGCGGTCACGATCGTCGCTCAGTTCGATGTTCGGTTGGTAGCCGATGCGCGGCAGCGAGTCGTTATTGAAGAAGGTGCCGTTGCCCAGCACCGGCGTATTGCTGCCCATGCCCAGCGCGCCTTTTGGCGCGAATTCGAGCGCATACGCCATCGTCATGCGCGCACCCGGCGCCAGCGGCGACTCGAGGCGGTAAATATAAAAGCCGCGCTTTTCGTCGGCCAGCACCAGTTGCGTCCTGGGCCCGAAAGCGAGCGTCATGTCAGGGCCGGGCTGCTGGCTCACCAGCAGCAGCGACATTGGCCAGCCGCTCTTGTTTTCAAGTTGGCAGCTGCCGCGCACCTTCAGCGTGCGCGTCTCGGGCACGATGTCGATCTTCAGGTCGACATCGGTAATGCGTGGCTGCGGCGCCATCGCATAGCGCTTGTAGCGCAGCTCGTACTGGGCCCGCTGCTCGTCGGCCTGCCAGGCAGTCTGGTAGTCGCCCACCACGTGCAGGTTGTAATAGATCCAGGCGCCGCCGCCGCCGAACACGGCCAGCGCAATGGCGAAGCTGACCAGCACCGGCTTGGACAGGTTGCGGCGCGCCAGTTGCAGCCGGCTGCCCAGTTCTGCGTTGTAACCGCGCGGCCAGAACACCAGCGAGAGCACTATCAGCAGCATCGCCGCGCCGGCCCAATACAGCTCGAACCAGCGTTCGCGCGCCAGGAAGTGGCCGAAGCCGTTCATCGCCGAATAGATGAAGTCGGGCGTGGTGCCGTACAACAGCAGCGGATGGTCCAGGCCCAGCGTGCCAAACGACAGGCGCGCCACGTAGTACAGGATCATTGCGAAGTAGGCCAGGTATTTTTGGTTGATCAGCACTTGCAGCGCGATCGCCAGCACCGCCATCAGCGCGAACTGCGGCAACTGGATCAGGAACAGCGATTGCAGGTACAGGCTGGGCTCGAAGGTGAAGAAGCCGTGGAATACCTGTATCAGCATCCCGCACAGCATTGCCACAAACAGCATCAGCGCCTGCAGGCCGATCAGCGCAAACAGCTTGGCCAGCAGCGGCAGCCAGCTTGGCAGCGGCAGCGCGTCGAGCATCTGGGCCACGCGCGCTTCGCGTTCGCGCCACACCAGTTCGCCGGCGTAGAAGGTGGTAATGATCAGCATGAACAGCGAGAACGTGCCGCCGATCAGTTCCAGCACCTGGTAGGTGACCGGATAGGTCTTGGTGCCGAACATGGCGCCCATGTCGACGGCGGCGCCGAAAATGGCCAGCACCGCAGCGAGCGCGATGACGACGAAGTAGACGTCCTTGACCGATTCGCGCAGGTTCAGCCAGCTCGATTTGAACAGCAGCAAAGCGAGGTTGCGGCCGGCGAAATCGGGCTTTTCGGCTGTCGCCACGGCAGCGTGCGACAGCACCAGCGCCTCCTCGCCGACCCCGCGCCGTGCCGAACGGCTGTCGATGGTGCCGATGAAATGGAAGCGCCAGTAGCCAAGCAGCAGCACCACCAGGCTGAAACCGCACCAGATCGCGCGATTGAGCAGGAACACGCCCTCGAACGGCACCTGCCGGTTATTGCGCTCGATGATGGTCCAGTATTCGGTCATGCGCACCAGCGCGGTGGTGCCGAACGGATCGATCAGCGCGGCCAGGGTCTTGTAATCGAGGTCGCGCGCCAGCGACGGCGCGACGATATAGCCGATCATCATCACTACGCTGACGACGTACACCGGCAGCATGCGGCGCGTCAGTGCGGCCAGCACGAAAAAGATCGAACCGAAGATGAACAGGTTGGGCAGGATCAGGACCAGGAAAGGGCGCGCATACATCCACGGGCTCGCCGCTCCCAGGCGCTCGGGCTCGATGCCGGGAATGTAGGTGCCCAGCCAGGCGCCCAGCAAGATGCTGGAAAAGACCACCGTCAGCGTGGCCACCGCGCCCAGGAAGCGGCCGAACACATAGTCGTACTTCTTGATCGGGGCGCTGAAGAAGAAGTGGTGCATGTCGTACTCGAAGTCCTGCTGCACCGAACGCCCGACCATGGCCGCCATCACGATCACGCCCAGGCAGCCCAGGTAGGCCACCGTGACCGAAATCGAGAATGGCGCGTTGATGAACGTCTTGCTGCCGAACGTGACCCACGATTCCTTGAACACGCCGCCGGCGGCGGCCATCCACAGCATCGCCAGCGCAAAGAACATGCCGAAGTAGACCCAGGTCGAGAGCAGCTTGAGGCGCTGGCGCGCTTCGAACAGGGCGATTGCCAACATGGACGCCATACTAGATGTGGCTGGCCGCGACGTGGCGTCCGGCGATGGTGGCGAAATAGACATCCTCAAGGTCGGCTGGCGCTTCCTCGAAGCCTTGGCCCGGGTCGGCGTCGGCATACACGTGGATCAGGGTGCGCCCGGACAGCAAACGGGTCGAAATGACATCATGCTCGCGCTGGAAGTGCGGCAGTTCGGCCTTGGTGACAAAACGCTCCCAGATTTTTTCGCGGATATCGTCGATCAGCTTTTGCGGCTCGCCCGACAGCAGCACATGGCCCTTGTTGATGATCGCCATATTGGCGCACAGGTCGGACACGTCGGAGACGATGTGGGTCGACAGCAGCACGGTCTTGTCGTCGCCGATATCGGACAGCAGGTTATGAAAGCGCACCCGCTCCTGCGGGTCGAGGCCGGCGGTGGGCTCGTCGACGATGATCAGCTGCGGGTCGCCCAGCAGCGCCTGGGCGATGCCGAAGCGCTGGCGCATGCCGCCCGAAAAGCCGCCCAGGCGCTGGTGGCGCACCTCGAACAGGTTGGTCTGCTGCAGCAGGCCGTCGACCACTTCGCGCCGGCGCGCGCGGTTCGACAAGCCCTTGAGCACGGCAAAATGGTCGAGCAGCTCGTAGGCGGTCACTTTCGGATAGACGCCGAAGTCCTGCGGCAGGTAGCCGAGCAGGCGCCGGATCTCGTCTTTTTCATCGAGCACATCGAGTTCGCCGAAAAACACCGAGCCGGCGTCGCATTCCTGCAAGGTAGCGAGCGTGCGCATCAGGGTCGACTTGCCGGCGCCATTCGGTCCGAGCAAGCCGAACATCCCGGACGGGATGGTGAGGCTGACCTTGTCCAGCGCCACCACGCCATTGGCGTAGGTCTTGGACAAATTGCGGATGCGTAACTCCATTGCTGGCTCCTGATGGCAGATCTTGTGGCGAGGGCGGCGCGTACGCCGGCACACTTCTTTATGCTTGCATTGTATTAAATTAAGCGGCTCAGGTGCGGTCCAATGCGACGCACGGCAAAATCGGGCCCCCAGAGTGCTAAAAGCGAGGGTCAGTGCCAACATTCGGACACGGGCCCATCCGTAGCGTGCTACGGATG
>JAZJXM010000102.1:34846-37120 GCA_040390915.1 Pseudomonadota bacterium | reverse complement strand
CCAGCGCGGCGGCGGCGGCGTGGGCGCCGGCGCGGCGGCCGAAGGACAGCACGTCGAGCAGGGCGTTGCCCATCAGCCGGTTGCGGCCGTGGATGCCGCCGGCCAGCTCGCCGACGCAGTACAGGCCGGCGACGTCGCTGGCGCCGTCGCCGTCGATGGCCACGCCGCCGTTCTGGTAGTGCAGCGTCGGGTGCACCAGCAACGGCGCGGCGGCCGGGTCGTCGCCGGTCTTGGCCGCCAGGTGGGCCAGCGAGCTGAGCTCGCGTTGCAGGCAGCCGGGCCGCGCCGCCGCCAGGCGCGGCGTGTCGAGCAGCACGCCGAGGCAGCCGTCGCGCTCGACGCCACGGCCCTGGGCGCACTCGCGCAGGATGGCGGCGCTGACCACGTCGCGCGGCGCCAGCTCGTCGACGAAGCGCTGGCCCTCGCCGTTGAGCAGCAGCGCGCCGTTGGCGCGCGCCGCCTCCGACACCAGGCTGCCGGCCAGGTGGGCCGGATAGGCCAGCCCGGTCGGGTGGAACTGGAAGGAGTCGAGCTCGCGCAGGCGGGCGCCCATGCGGTAGGCCAGCACCAGGCCGTCGGCGGTGGCGCCGTAGTGGTTGGAGGTGGCGAAGCCGGCCAGGTGCAGGCGGCCGCTGCCGCCGGTGGCGAGGATCACCGAGCGGGCGCGCAGCAGCAGGAAGCGCTCGCGCTCCAGGTCGTACAGCACGGCGCCGGCGCAGCTGCCGTCGCTGTGCGACAACAGCTCGACCGCCGGGCAGCGGTTCAGCACCGCCACGCCGGGCTGCAGCTCGACCGCCTCGCGCAGCACGCGCATCAGCTCGAGGCCGGTGAAGTCGCCGTGCGACAGCACCCGCGCCGCGCTGCAGCCGCCGCCGCGCTTGCGCAGCAGGCCGCTGCCGTCGGCGCTGCGGTCGAACTGCACGCCCTGCTCGATCAGCCAGCGCACCAGGCCGGGGGCGTCGCCGACCATCTGCGCGATCAGGCCGCGCTCGCCGTCGAAGTGGCCGCCGCGCAGGGTGTCCTCGAAGTGGCGCTGCGGGCTGTCGTCGGCGCCCAGCGAGGCCTGGATGCCGCCCTCGGCCATCACCGTGTTGCTGTCGCCCAGGCGCAGCTTGCAGGCCAGCGTGACGCGGGCGCCGCCGCGCGCCGCCTGCAGCGCGGCGGCGGCGCCGGCGCCGCCGCCGCCGATCACCAGCACGTCGGTCTCGGCCGACTCGGCGCCGGCCAGGTCGAGGTCGTCGATCAGCGCGTTCGCCTCCAGCAGGTCGGCCAGCTCGCGCCGGCAGGACTGGCCACGGTTGACGCCGACCCGCAGCGCGGCGACGGCGCCGTGGCGCTGGTCGGGGTGGAACTCGGCCAGCAGTTCGGCCGCCGCCGGCAGGCCGGCGCGCAGCACGGGCGCGGCGCCCGGGTCGAGCCGGCGCAGCGCGTCGGCGTAGGGGATGCTCATGGTGGTTTCCTTATTCATCGTCGAGGGTGGTCTGGTCGATCGCCATGTCGCCACGGCGCTGCTGCCGCAGGCGCAGCAGCAGGTCGGCCGGCTGGGCGCCCTGTGCCGCCAGGGCGCGGCGCACGAACAGGCCGAGGTGGTTGGGACGGATGTTCTCCGGGCAGGCCAGCGTGCACAGGTTGCACATCACGCAGTGGTCGAACACCGCCGCCACCGCCGCCAGCTGGCCGCCGCGCGCCAGCGCCACGCCGTCCTGCACCGCCAGGCCGCGCGGGCAGGCGCGGTCGCAGCCGCCGCAATGGCGGCAGGCGGCCGCCTCGGGGAACACCGCCTCCAGCCGGTCGAGCAGCTGCCAGGCGTCGCCCAGCTGCTCCATGCTGTAGTGGTGGACGTGGGCCGGCGCGAAGTAGTCGATGAAGCTGACCTGCATGCCCGCCTCGGCGCGGGTCTCGCAGGCCAGCAGCGTGCGCGTTTCGCGCTCGCCGTCGCGCCGCACCAGGCAGCGGCAGGAGCCGCACACGCCCTGCCCCATGCAGCCGACGTTGGCGGTGAGCGCCTCGCCGCTGTGGGCGTAGGCCTGGATGACGGAGGCGTTGGGCGCGCAGCTGACCGCCCTGCCGTCGATGGTCAGGTGGATTTTGTCACTCATGATTGGTTCCTTTTTACGAAGTGGCGCCGCGCGCCGGCATGCTGCCGGACGGCGCCCTGGGGCTGGCAACGCAAGCGCCATGCCAGCGGCCCCGTGGCGCGCCGCGCCCGGCGCCGCCACCAGCAAGCGCGGCGCGGGCGGCACGCCGCGTTCGGTTTTCCGAACGCCCGGCGCG
>JAZJXM010000102.1:34306-34836 GCA_040390915.1 Pseudomonadota bacterium | reverse complement strand
TCACTCCTGAACTCCACTGCCAAATCACGGTAGCAGAGGGAACCGGCGCGGCGGCGGTCGGAAACCCGTGCGCGCCGGCGCCGCGCCGCGCGGCGCGCACGGGCGGCGGCGCGCTGCCGCCCCGTTCTTGCCCGCTGGCACAGGATTTGCTGTTACCGCTGCATGGCGCCTTTCTCTGGCGCCCCAAGTAAGAATGGGATATCGCGATGTTTGCAATCATGACGACGGCCTTGGCGCCGGTGGTGTTACTAATGTTCCTGGGCTGGCTGGGCGGCCACAAGCAGTACTTCAAGGGCGCCGACGTGCAGGTGCTGGCCGCGCTGGTGATGCGCTTCGCCCTGCCCTGCGCGCTGTTCCTCGGCGCGCTGCGCACGCCGCCGGAGCGGCTGCAGAACCTGCCCTTCATCTACTGCATGACCTTCGGCTTCGTGCTGACCTACGCGGTCGGCCTGCTGGCCGGCCTGCTGGTGTTCCGCCACGACCTGAAGACGGCGGCGATCCAGGCGCTGGTCTGCACCTTCCCGGACATG
>JAZJXM010000102.1:33852-34296 GCA_040390915.1 Pseudomonadota bacterium | reverse complement strand
CCATCCTGCTGCAGTTGTGCGGCCCCGAGGGCTTCCTCGCCGTCCTGGTGGGCAACCTGATCACCAGCTTCATCATCCTGCCGCTGACCATCGTGCTGTGCCGCTGGGGCGAGCTGCGCGGCGCCGGCGACGGCGGCGACGGCGTCGTCGGCGCGCTGCGCCAGAGCATCGGCAAGACCTTGACCAACCAGATGGTCTGGCTGCCCATCGTCGGCGTCGCGCTCAGCTTCTCCCACCTGACCCTGCCGGCGCCGCTGATGGAGTCGGTCGACCTGGTGGCGCGCGCCGCCGGCGGCGTCTCGCTGCTGGCGCTGGGCCTGATGTTCTACGGCGAGCGGCCGAAGCTGAACCTGAACGTGCTCAGCAACGTGGGCATCAAGAACTTCCTGCAACCGGCGCTGATGTTGCTGGGCATCTGGCTGTTCGGCGTCGACCACGACTTCG
>JAZJXM010000102.1:0-33842 GCA_040390915.1 Pseudomonadota bacterium | reverse complement strand
CTTCGCCCGCCAGGCCTTGATCGTCGGCGCCGTGCCGACCGCCATCGCCGCATCGATGTTCGCCATCCGCAACAACAGCTACGCCGGCGACGCCTCGCAGTCGGTGCTGGTGGGCACGGTGCTGGCGGTGTTCTCCGAGGCCGCGCTGATCGCCCTGCTGTTAAGATAGACCGGCCGCCATGCGCCCCATTGCAGAAAGTTCAAGATGAACAGCCCCACCACGCCGCCGCCCGGCCCGGCCGCCACGGCCGCCACGGCCGACGCGGCCGATGCGGCCGAGCACGCCGACCTGTTCGACGTCCACGCCACGCCCTGCCGCTATCGTGGCCGCTGCGGCAGCCAATGCGCCGAACGGGGCGCCGGCGCCGAGGCGCCGGTGGTGTGGGCGCTGCGCCCCTGCGTGCTCAAGCAGCGCCGCCGCGACGCCCTGGTCGGCATCGCCCTGACGCTGGCGCTGGCGCTGTTGTGCGGCTGGCTCAGCTACCGCCACACCATCGACGAGCAGCACCTGGCGCTGCGCGCCGCCGCCGAGCGCCGGCTCGACCGCTACGCCGACAACCTCGAACGGCAGATCGAAAAGTTCGGCCTGCTGCCGCAGACGGCCGCGCTGGCGCCCGACATCGTCGCCTTCCTCGAGGGCGGCCAGGGCCAGGCCCGCGTGCAGCAGATGAGCGACTATCTGAAGACGCTCAACGACAGCGTCGGCGCCAACAAGACCTTCCTGATCGACCAGGGCGGCCGCATCGTCGCCTCGAGCAATATGCGCGAGGCCGACAGCTACGTCGGCCGCGACATCTCCTACCGGCCCTATTTCCAGCAGGCCGGCCCGGGCCGCATCGAGGGCTACTACGGCGTCGGCACCACCGCCAACTCGCCCGGCTACTACCTGGCGACGGCGGTGATGTCGCACGGCCGCCGCGTCGGCGTGGTCGGCATCAAGCTCGGCCTGGAGAAGCTCGAGAACATCTGGGTCAACGGCGAGCAGCCGATCGTGGTCACCGACCAGCACCGGGTGGTGATCCTGGCCTCGCAGCCGGCCTGGAAGTACAGCGTGCTGGGCAAGCTGGGCGCCGAGGAGAAGCAGCGCCTGTACGACTCGCAGCAGTACAACCAGCGCGAGCTGCTGGCGCTGCCGATGACCGAGCAGCGCCGCTACGCCGACGGCGTCGCCCTGCTGCGCCTGGGCGCGCCCGGCCGCAGCCACGACTACCTGGCGGTGACGCGGCCGCTGCCGCAGTTGTCGATGCAGATGACGGCGCTGAGCGAGCCGGCCGGCGCCGGCGCGCTGGCGCTGGCGCGGGCGCTGGCGGTGGCCGCCGCGATCATGCTGGCGGCGGCGCTGATGAACGGCCTGAACCAGCGCCGCATCAACCTGCGCGAACGCCTGGCGGCGCGCGAGGCGCTGCAGCAGGCCTACGGCCGGCTCGAGGTGCTGGTCGAGCGGCGCAGCGCCGAGCTGCGCGCCGCCAACACCGAACTGCAGCACGAGGTGGCCGAGCGCATCGAGGACGCGCGCCGGCTGGAGAACTTCCAGCAGGAGCTGATCCGCACCGAGAACCTGGCGGTGATCGGCCAGGTGTCGGCCGGCATCGCCCACGAGATCAACCAGCCGCTCGCCGCGCTCAGCACGCTGGCGGCCAACGCCGTGCGCTTCCTCGAGCGCGGCGACCTCGACACGGTGCGTTCCAACCTCGAACGGATCTGCCAGCTGGCCGTGCGCATGGGCACGCTGACCAGCCAGCTGCGCTCCTTCGCCCGCCGCAGCGGCGACGCCGCCGAGCTGCTCGACATCGCCGCCTGCGTCGACAACTCGGTGGCCCTGATCGGCCACCGCCTGCCGCCCGGCGCCGGCGTGATCCACCTGCAGACGCCGGCCGCGCCGCTGCTGACGCGCTGCAGCGCGATCCGCCTCGAGCAGGTGCTGCTCAACCTGATCAGCAACGCCATCGACGCCGCCGGCGCCGCGCCGCAGGTCGAGGTGCGCTGGTACCGCGACGGCGAGCGCGCCGTCGTCGAGGTGGCCGACAACGGCCCCGGCCTGAGCGAGGCGGTGCGCGCGCGCCTGTTCGAACCCTTCTTCAGCACCAAGACCAACAGCGGACTGGGCCTCGGCCTGGCCATCTCCGCCGACATCATCCACAGCTACGGCGGCACGCTGCGCGGCGACAACGGGCCGCGCGGCGGCGCCGTGTTCACCGTCGAGCTGCCGGTGGCCCATCCGGACGAACCACATGAGCGCGAACCACATGACCGGGAACACTATGAGCGGCAACAAGATGAGTGACTACCAAGTATTGCTGGTCGAGGACGACGCCGACGTGCGCCTCGGCTGCCTGCAGGCCTTCGGCCTGGAGGATGTCGCCGCGCTCGGCGTCGAATCGGTCGAGCAGGTGCCGGCCGGCCTGCTGCGCCAGTTCGCCGGCGTCGTCGTCTCCGACATCCGCCTGCCCGGCATCGACGGCATGGCCTGGCTGCGCCAGCTGATGCGCGACGACGCCGAGCTGCCGGTGATCCTGATCACCGGCCACGGCGACGTCGCCATGGCGGTGCAGGCCATGCGCGAGGGCGCCTACGACTTCATCCAGAAGCCCTTCCTGCCCGACCAGCTGCTGGCGGTGGTGCGGCGCGCCCTCGACAAGCGCCGCCTGACGCTGCAGGTGCGCCGGCTGAAGGGCCAGCTGGCGCGCCTGGACGGGCTCGACAGCCGCGTCATCGGCCACTCGCAGCCGATGGTCGAGCTGCGCGAGCTGATCGCCGACGTCGCCGCGGCGCCGGCCGACGTGCTGATCCTCGGCGAGACCGGCACCGGCAAGGAGCTGATCGCCCGCAGCCTGCACGAGCAGAGCGGGCGCAGCGGCCCCTTCGTGGCGATCAACTGCGGCGGCCTGCCCGAGACCCTGTTCGACGCCGAGATCTTCGGCCACGAGGTCGGCGCCTTCTCCGGCGCCGCCAAGCAGCGCATCGGCAAGATCGAGTACGCCCACAACGGCACCCTGTTCCTCGACGAGATCGAGAGCATGCCGCTGGTGATGCAGATCAAGCTGCTGCGCGTGCTGCAGGAGCGCGTCGTCGAGCGGCTCGGCTCGAACCGCCTGCTGCCGGTCAACGTGCGCGTCATCGCCGCCACCAAGGCCGACCTGCTCGAGCTGTCCGAACAGGGCAAGTTCCGCAGCGACCTGTACTTCCGCCTCAACGTCGTCACCATCGACCTGCCGCCGCTGCGCGAGCGGCGCGCCGACATCCCGCTGCTGTTCGACTACTTCGTCGCCCTGGCGGCGCTGCGCATGGACCGGCCGCAGCCGGAGGTGCGCCCGGCCGTGCTGCACGAGCTGATGGCCCACCACTGGCCCGGCAACGTGCGCGAGCTGCGCAACCAGGCCGACCGCTTCGTGCTGGGCCTGAAGTCGGCGCCCGGCCGCGAGGCCGCCGACAAGCCGGTCTCGCTGAGCCAGGCCGTCGAGCTGTTCGAGCGCGGCATGATCGTCGAGGAGCTGCGCCGCCACAACGGCAACATGTCGCGCGCCGCCGAGGCGCTGCACATCGCCAAGACCACGCTGTTCGACAAGATCAAGAAACACGCCATCGACAGCCCCGGCTAGCGCGTCCCCCCACCCCCGCAACACGCGCCACGCCCCCGAACGGGCGCGGCGAGCCACGGCGCCGATCCGGCGCCGCCGGAGCGCCACGTCCCAAACATTTGCCGCCCACCCGGCGGCGGCAGCCACCACCAATGGAAGAACCATGTTGAACCACATCACCATCCGCCAGCGCCTGCTGGCCACCATGACCCTGCTGGGCATGCTCATCGTCGGCGTCGGCCTGATCGGCATCTACGGCATCCGCCAGGTCAACCTCGGCCTGGAGGACGTCTACACCAACCAACTGGCGGCCAGCGTGTCGCTGGCCAAGTCGCGCAACTCGCTCAGCCGCGCCCGCTTCGTGCTCGACCGCGCCGTGTTCCACCCCGCCGCCGACGACGTCGCCGACATCGTCAAGCAGGCCGAACCGTTCTTCGCCACCTCCGAGCAATCCTGGCGCGACTACCTGGCGCTGCCGCGCCAGGCCGAGGAGGACGCCCTGGTCAAGGAGCTCGACGCCAAGCGCCGCCAGTACATCGACGCCGGCCTGCAGGCGCTGGGACTGGCCCTGGTCGGGCGCGACGCGGTGCGCCTCGAACAGCTGACGCTGCGCGAGATCACCGCCCTGTTCCGCCAATACAACGCCGCGCTCGACCGGCTCGACACCTTCCAGCTGCAGGACGCCAAGCGCAACTTCGACGACAGCCAGCGCCTGTTCCGCCTGGTGCTGACCCTGTCGGTGGCCGGCGTGGCCGGCGGCGCGCTGCTGATCCTGTGCTCCAGCGTGCTGCTGCTGCGCGCCATCCTGCGCCCGCTCGAGCAGGCCAACGGCCACTTCGAGGCGATGGCCGGCGGCGACCTGTCACGCCACATCCGCATCGAACAGCGCGACGAGATGGGCGCCCTGCTGGCCAACCTGGCGCAGATGCAAACCCGGCTGGCCGACACGGTCAGCCACGTGCGCGACGGCAGCCAGGCCATCGCCACGGCCAGCCGCGAGATCGCGCAGGGCAATATGGACCTGTCGCGCCGCACCGAGCTGCAGGCCAGCAACCTCGAGGAGACCGCCTCCTCGCTCGAGCAGCTCACCGCCACCGTGCAACAGAACGCCGACAACGCCCGCCAGGCCGACCAGCTGGCGCAGTCGGCCTCGGCCGTGGCCGTCAAGGGCGGCCAGCTGGTGGCCCAGGTGGTCAGCACGATGGGCGCGATCAGCGCCTCGTCCAAGCGCATCGTCGACATCATCGGCGTGATCGACGGCATCGCCTTCCAGACGAACATCCTGGCGCTGAACGCGGCGGTCGAGGCGGCCCGCGCCGGCGAGCAGGGCCGTGGCTTCGCCGTCGTCGCCAGCGAGGTGCGCAATCTGGCGCAGCGCTCGGCCGCCGCCGCCCGCGAGATCAAGGCGCTGATCGACGACTCGGTCGACAACGTCGATGCCGGCAGCGCGCTGGTCGACAAGGCCGGCAACACGATGGACGAGATCGTCGCCAGCGTCGGCCGCGTCACCGGCATCATGGGCGAGATCATGCACGCCGGCGCCGAGCAGTCCAGCGGCATCGGCCAGATCAACCAGGCCATCGCGCAGATGGACCAGGCGACCCAGCAGAACGCCGCGCTGGTCGAACAGGCGGCCGCCGCCGCCGAGGCGCTGCAGGAGCAGGCCGGCGAACTGGAGCAGCTGGTCAGCGTGTTCCAGCTGGACAGCCGGCCGCCGCGCCGGCCGGCCGCGCCGCCGACGCAGCCGGCGCAGCCGCAGGACGCCGGCGCCGGCCGCCGCTTGGCGCTGGTGCGCCGCGCCTAGCCGGCGCGCGGCGCCAGGCCGGCCGCTTGGCCGGCCGCTTAGCCGGCCGCTGAGCCGGCCGGCGCCACCGACCAGGCGCTGTCGCCCTGCTCGGGATAGGCGCGCAGGAACACCTGCTCGTGCACCTGGGCCAGCGCCTGCTGGTGCTGGTAGATCTCGTCGGCGGTCTTGCGGCGCTCGCCCTTCAGGTCGGGCGCCAGCGCCGCCACCAGGTCGCGCTGCAACGATTGATGGCCGGGCGTGGTCGTGTCCGCGATCAGGCGGCCCATCTCGTAGCGCATCAGGCGGGTCGACTGGCGCGCCTCCTGGCTCAGCGTGGCCTTGGTCAGCAGGCCGTCGCGATACGCCATGTCGGTGTTGCTGCTGGCCGTGTCGTCGATCTGGTAGTAGTCGTAGTTCTGCGACTCCTGCGTCAGGTCCAGGCGCAACTGGGCGCCGGGCTTGTTGGCCGCGTGGAAGCCGGCGCTCAAGCTCGCTTGCTGCTGCTGCGCGATGGTGCGCTCGCCCTGGCTGCGGCCGCCGACGCTGGTGCTCTGCGACAGCTGGTAGGAGAACCGGTCCAGCTCGCCGGTGCGCAAGGGGTTGCTCGCCTTGGCGGCCTGCGTGATCGAGGCGCTGAAATCGGCCAGGCCGGTCAGCATCGCATGGTCCTCGTCGGCCAGCGTCACCTGGTGCGACTGGTAGCCGCCGGCGGCCTGCTTGGTCGCGCCGACATTGCTGTTCAGGCTGGTGAAGGCGTCCTTGAACATGGCCACCAGCCCGGCGTCGCCACGGCCGCGCACGGCGGCCTGGTCGACCTGCTTCAAATAGCTGCCCATCGCCTTGGCCTGCTGCTCCACGCTGCCCAGGCCGGCCAGCTTGCTCAAGTCGACGCTGACCTTGGCCGTGCCGGACGGGCCGTTGACACTGACGCTGCGTTGCGCGCCGTCGGCGTGGAAGTCCAGACTTTGCGTGTGCTCCGGGTCGCTGGGCAATTTCACCGCCGCGTGCAGGTCGACCGAGGCCAGCAGCGTGCGGTCGAACTGCGTCAAGCCATCCAGCTTGAGCTTGGGCGGGTCCTGCGTCATGCCGTCGATGGCGCCCTGGAAGGCGGCCGACAGGCCGGCCAGCGCGCCGCGCTCGGCCTCGCTGAGCGTGCCGCTGCTGCTCATTTGCACGGCCATGCCGTCGTCCTGGCTGTCGAGCGTCAAATCGACCTTGGCGCCGCTCCTGGTGGTGATGCCGAGCCTGACCTGGTTGTCGCCCCGGCCGTGCAAGGTCGACGGCTGGGTCGAGAACAACGCGCCGTAGCCGCCCACCTGCGTCCCCGCCGGCAGTTGCTGCGCCGCCTGCGACACGTTCGCGCCCTCGCCCTTGAAGCTGTCGAGCAGCGCCGCGCCCAGGCCACCGAAGCGGCCGGCCGTCGACTGCGCCGAATAGTTGCGCTCGATCAAGGCGGTGATCGGGTCGCGCGACTTGCTTTCCCAAACCAGCGGCGCGCCGCCGGCGTCCACCGCGCGGGGCAGGCCCTGCAGCGAGGCCGCCAGCGCTTCCGGACTGAGCTTGACGACGGCGTCGGCCGCCGCCGCCCTGGACGCCGGCGCCCCGGCCCGGTTGGCGGCGGCGGCCGCGCCGCTCTGGATGGCGCTCGCGGCGCCGACTGGGGAGATGGTGGTCATGGTGGTCTTGCCTTGCCGATCGGGCGCAGGATGATGATGAAAAATTCAAGGTTTAGCTAATTATAAGCCTTTTCCACAAGCAATTTTCACAGACAAGGGCAATTCCGGACGAAAAAAAAGCCCCTGAAACAGGGGCTCGGCGACCGAGTCCGGCCGGCCGCAAGCGGCGCCGGCCGGCCGGGCTGGACGGGGCTTACGCCACCTCGGTGACGAACTGCGCGCGTGGACGGCGCACCTTCTTCAGCGCCACCAGCCAGTCGCCCTCGCCGGCGCGATAGCCCAGCGGCAACATCACCACCGAGCGCAGGCCGCGCTCGCGCAGCTGGAGCACCTCGTCGACCTTGGCCGGGTCGAAGCCCTCCATCGGCGTGCTGTCGACCTCCTCATAGGCGGCGGCGATCAGCGCCGAACCGAGGCCGATATAGGCTTGCCGGGCAGCGTGCTCGAAATTGGTCTGCGCGTCGCGCGCCGGATAGCTGGCCAGCAGCTGTTGCCGATACGCCTCCCAGCCCTCGTTTTTCAGGCCGCGCTGCTCGTTCACCAGGTCGAACATGCCGTTGATGCGCTCGGCGGTGTAGTTGTCCCAGGCGGCAAACACCAACAGGTGCGAGCAGTCCGAGATCTGGCCCTGGTTCCAGGCGTGCGGCTTGATCTGCTCGCGCACCGCCGGGTTGGTGACCACGATGACCTCGTACGGCTGCAGGCCGCTGGAGCTGGCCGTCAGGCGCACCGCCTCGAGGATGCGGTCGACCTTTTCCTGCGCGACATCCTTGCTCGGGTCCATTTTCTTGGTGGCGTAGCGCCATTCGAGTCGATTCAGCAATTCAGGCATGGGGTGTATCACTTTCTGCGTGGTGGGGATAACGACTTACTTGGGGACAAATTACCAAGTTGCAAGTATCTCTTGCACCGCACAATGCCGTCCGTCGCCACGCGCCACGCGCCAGGCGCGGCATGGCGCCCTACTCCGGCAAGGAAGCGCTATCGATCACGCTGCCCTGGCGCGCCAAGGTGCCGCCCATGCGATGCGAGGCGAGGCGCAGCACATCGCTTGGATTGAACACCGCAACACCGGGCGGTGCGATCAAGTCCACCAGCATCTGTTGCCCCAGATGGCAGAGGCGGCGGTAACCTTCGCCCAGCCAGGGTTGCCACATCGATCCAAGCGGCCGCTCCAGAATATTGCCCAGGCGGTAAGGCGGCGCGAAGCCGAAGCTGACCGGATTGACCGCGCCATCGGGTTCGAGCACGAGCACGCCGAGCAAGTCGGCGGGCCGCGCGCCATCGTCGGCCCCGCCGCGGGGGGCGGCATAGATCATGTCCGGCCGCGCAATGGCGCAACGGCGGTGAACCAAGTCGGTATGGACACCCATCCGTCCGTCGTAGGCGGCGGCGAGCAACATGCCGGCAACGTACAACAGGTTGGCGTCGTCGGCCCCGAGTACCGCATCGGCCATGCCGGCGCGAGCGCGGCCCGCGGCCGAGATCGGATGCAGTTGAAGCGCCGCCGCACCCCGCTCGCAAGCGAGCGCCGCCAGTTCTTCGACGTCGTCGAGGTTGTCCCTGCTGACACCGCAGATGATGTGGAAGCCGATGTCGGCGTCGGCCAGCTGCGCGAGCGTGCGTAGCACGTCGGCGAAGGCGCGCGGACGCCGGCGCAGCGTGTCGTGGGCGCCGCCCAGGCCGTCGATGCTCACCGCCACCGTGTCGATACGGCGCAGGATTGACAGGTTCTCCCGCTGCGCCACCAGCAGCCCATTGGTGATGAGCGCCGTTTGCATGCCGTACTCGGTCGCCAACGCCACGACATCGGCCAGCCACGGATAGAGCAGCGGTTCGCCGCCCGAAATGGCCAGCCGTTCGTAGCCCCACGCCGCCGCCTGCCGGATCGCCCTGGCCACTGTTTCGAAGGCGAGCATATCGGTGGCGTGGGGCGAGCTGTCGGAATAGCAGTGTCCACACGCCAGATTGCATCTGCGCAGCGGATGCAGATGCAAAATGGCGCCGGCTGTGGGGCCGGCGTTCATTTCAGGCCGACGCTGACATGGATCCGCCAGAGATCGCGGATCGGAATGCCATAAGGGAAAATCTCGATACGCCTCAACTCCGGATGCTTCTGGAGCTGCAGGATGGCCGGTCCTAGTCCGGCCACCGGCACCGACGTTTTCATGACCAGAACATCGGGCGCCGGCATCCCGTCCGGGAAGACATCGTCGATCTTCAGACCCATGCCTTGCAGTTGGGCCAGCGAATCGGTCCAGTCGGCGATCTGCTGCGTGGAGTAATGATGGCGCAGCCGGGCCGTCAGAGCGCTATTGAGGTCGCGTGGCTTAGACATGGCTGGGCTCCATAATGGTTTTGGTGACGAGGACCGAAATTTCGGACAGCAGTCCAAGCATCGCGTCGTACTCCACGCCCTTCCTGATCAATACTTGCAGCTTGTCGGCCAGCGCCAAGGTGTCCGCGATGGTTTCGGCCGACGGCGCCTGGATGCGTATCCGCTCTTGCAGCACGTCGATGAGCGCGTCGTTGACCGTGGTGCGGCGTTCGCGCAGCTTGGCCAGGACCATGTACACGCGCGGCCTGTTTTTGAGGCTGGCCGCCCGGTACTGTACGGTGAGATCGGCGATGGCGCGTTCCAAGTTGCTTTCAATGCTTTGTAGCCAACGCACTTCTGATGAATCAGCCATGATGTCCTCCTATTTGACGGTTGATGGTGATGTTGCTGTTGTGACGGCCAGATTCTTGGCTGCCGCAGCGGCAATGCTGGCCGCCGCGTTCTGGTTCTGTTTGACTTCGTCGCGCACTTCTTCAAAGAACGATGCCGCCAGGGCGGCGCGCTCGGCAAAGGGCAATTCCAGGCCCAGCGCGCCGAACGCCTTGCCGGTCGCGCCCAACGAGTCGTCCACGGCGGGGAGGGAGGGAACGCGCTGGCCGATCAGGTCCCCGCCGTGTGCCGTGCCGCCCTCCCTGGCCGGAGCCGCCGCCCTCAGCAATGCCACCCTGCCGCGCAGTTGCTTGATCGCGGACAGACGCTTGCCCTGCCCGCTGAATTCATACAACTGGTCGTCGCCGGCGATGTCAAGCAGACGTTCCTTGTTGGCCGCGATGTTGTCGTCGAGCTCGCGCTGGCGCATGTCGTCAACTGCGGCGAGGCGCCCGGCATACCTTGCCAGTTCCTGCCTGAGCTGCGTGGTCAGGGACAGGCCGTGGTTGGCTTCTTCCAGCGCCACCGGCGAGCTGGCGCAGCCAGAGAGGAACAGCGCGGCTGCGATGGCGCTGATGAGTCGGATAGTCATTTGTTTACTCCTTGTCCAATCCAGAGCAAGGAAAGCGCCTGGATCACATCTTTGTAATCGGACACCTTCTGGCCCGATGCCGCATATGCCACGGCTTGTCCCGCGGTGGCGTCGATGAGCGCTGCCCATTGTTCGACATTGGCCCGGCCGTAGGCGAGCTGCCGTTCGCGCTGGAGGTCGCGACGTCGCTGCTCGAGGCGCTGCGTATTGGCGCGTTGGTCGCCGATCGCGTACAAATAGCGGCCGGCGGCGTCGTACAGCGCCGCCCGGCTATCCGGGTCGTCGCACCGGGGGATAGTCTTGGCGACCGGGAACGCCACGGCATCGAGGAAGCTCATCCGCCTGTAGCAGGGTTTGAGCTCATCGAGTCGGCCGCGCGCCACCAGAAGTTGAAACGCCTCGGCCACTTTCGACGCCTGGATGTCGCGGACTAGTTCAATATCCTTTCGGAAAAGATCGGCCTGCACCCGCGCCAGGTCGGCACGGTTCTTCTCGAGGTCCAGGCGGATCAGGAGACTCGCCGGAACCGGCGGCTTGTGCAGCTCGGCCAGCACCTGGGCGTCGTCCGCGACACGGGTGACGAGCACGGCCGCCAGTTCGGCGCCGCTGGCCTCCCCGCCGGCTTCCTTGCTCGTTCCCAGCTTGGCGAGGATGGCATCGATGCGCTTGACGCGGTCGTTTGCGGCGGCCTCGTTGCCGAGGATATTGTTCGTCGCCGCCATCAGCGCCAACACCGCACGCACCTTCGCGCCAGCCTCGGCCAACTCCAACGAGGGAGCGGCGCCAGATTGGCTCGCCCCGGCCGCCGCCGCGTACTTATCCAGTGCCTGGCGGTACTGCGCCATCAGCCGGTCGGCTTGGCTGCCGGCCTCCGCGTACTCCTGCTCGAGCTTGGCCGCGTCGTCGCCGCTCTTGCGCAGCGAACCGCTCGGCAATCCGGCGATGGTCTCTTTCTGGTCGCGGATTAAGCCTGCCTCGGCCCCGCACAAAGCGGCGAGTACCACCAGATACTCCGCAGCGTAACCGTCCGGCTCGACCCCGCCGGCCTTTTTTTCCACCGGGCAAGCCGGCGCGGCGGCGCCTTCGGCCCTGATTAATTTCCGGTAAGAATCTTGCTTGACCCGGTTCGCCTGCAAGCGCAGCGACAGGCTCAGCCAACCGTCGACCACCTTCTCGCGTCCGGCGGCCCCAAGCTTGTTGCCGAATTGATCGAGCTCGCCGTCCAAGACGCCGTAGAAGCTGCCCTGCCCGGCGCCGCCACCGCCGATCCGGGCGTCGAGCAGCAGCATCATTGCACTGTCGACCCTGGTGTCGCGCGCGCCGCCGATGGCCGCCATGCCCGCCTTGTCCAGCTGCTTGCCCGGCTCGTTCATGGTCGTGAAAATACCCGTCCGGTCCACCCTCGCCCACGCGGCCTTCAGCTCCTTGCCTTGCTGGTCGCGTTTTTCACTATACATGTGCATCCCCGCGCAGCCCGACAGTTCCAGGCACAGCAGCAGGCATCCCGATCGATAGAAAATGTTCATATTGCTTTCCTTGCATGGAGAAAATGGAACCGCCCTTTTCCGGCGCCGTCAGGTACGCCGCCCCGTTGCTGGAACAAAGTATAGGAAGTCGCAGCGGCCAGCGATATTGGCCGAATGGCCAGTCCGAAGGCCCCTGTCGGCTAGTCGATGTGCTACCTTATAGGGCCTGCCGGCCAACCGGCCAAGTACCGGACACGGCAATCTATGCCGGGATGTTCTGCGAAGGAGCCAGTCATGCGTGTGCTGCTTGTCGACGACCACAAGATGTTCACGGCTGGTCTGAAATCGGCGCTGAACGGCCTCGAGCTGGGGCACACCCTGTTCGAAGCGCAAAGCCGCGACCAGGCGCTGGACTACGCGCGCCAGGGCCAGCGCTTCGAGGTGATTTTGCTCGACCTCCACATGCCCGGCAATGACGGCATGGACAACCTGCAGGTCCTGCGCGACGCCTTCGACACGGCCTGCATCGTGGTGCTCTCCGGCGAAACCGATCCCGACATCATTTTGCAGACCATCAAGCACGGCGCCGCCGGCTACGTCTCCAAGGCGTCGGGCGTGTCGGAACTGCTTGAGGCGCTGACGACGGTGCTGCGGGGCGGCGTGTCGCTGCCGGGCACGCTGCTGCGCGCGCCCTACCAGCGTACGATGGCGGCCGCGCGCCCGCCCGCGCCGCGCAATGAGGCGTTCAGCGCGCTATCGCCGCGGCAAAAGGAAGCACTGTTCAGCGCGATACGGGGGCAGAGCAACAAAGTCATCGCGCGCGAGATGCATGTGGCCGAAACCACGGTAAAACACCACTTGGCGATCGCGTTCAAGGTCCTGGGCGTTGCCAACCGCACCGCGGCGGTGTACGAGGCCAACCGCTTGCAGCTGTTTTCCGACCTGCCGTCGTCGCAAGGCAGCCACGGCCAATCCGAGGCCGCCCGGAGCGCCTGCTAGGGCGCGCGGTCGAAGGTCGAGCCGAGCCGCCAGCGGCCTTCGTGCAGCGCGGCCGTCACCAGTGCGAAACCGTCACCGCCGGCATACTCCACTGTCACGCTGCAGCCGAACTGGCCGGCGAACACCGCTGCCGGATCGGCGAAGCTGAAGGCATCCCCGCTGTCGGCCAAGTCCTCCGGGACCGAATTGGCGAACGGATAAGGGGCGTACAGGGCCGAGCTGTGAATCGATCTGATGGCGACAGCGGGAGCCCCGCCCGGCGGCGCCACCAGCAGCGTCGCCACGCAGGAGATGTGTTCGTCGCCCGAGAGGAACACCACGTTGCGCATGCCATGTCCGGCGATATGGGCCAGCAGCCGCCGCATCGACGCGGGGTAGCCGTCCCAGGCGTCCGAGCGCAGGCAGTGCGCGTCCACGTCGCCGTGGATCGCGCGCAGCCGGCGCGGCGCCAGAATCGACGGCGACGCGATGAACTTCGGACGGTCTGGATCGTCCTGGTGCTGTGCCAGCAGCCAGTGCAGCAGCGCGCCGAACTGGCGCTCGCTCATGATGGAAGCGGTGCCGGTTGTCGCGGCGGAACGCGCCTCGCGTTCGCTACGGGTGTCGGCAATAAAAAACGCAAACCCCTCCAGCATGAGCGCCGATTCGAGGCAATCCGGTGCCTGCGCCGTCCCCAGCGACGGCACCAGCGCGTTGGTGCGCTGGAAGCGCAGGTAAGCCGCACGGCCCGCTGTCAGATTGGGGTCTGCGCGTCTGGCATGGGCCAGCGGTTCCCAGTTGTCGGCGATCTCATGGTCGTCCAGCATCATGTAGGTGGGCAGGCGCCGCATCACCGATTTGACGTGTTGGTTCGAGAACAGCTTTTCGTACGGCCGCACATAGCGGTCGTCCATCGTGCTCGGGTCGAACAGGCCGGCGCTGGCGTCGCTGTAGATCTGGTCGCCCAGCAGGAGCAGGAACGCCGGCGCCGTGCCGTCATCCTTGTCGAGCCGCGCGGCCAGCCGTTCGAACGAGGCGAACGCCGGCTTCTGGTCCAGCAAACCGGCCGGATACTGGCAGCTGGCCAGGGCGAAGCACAGCTCCGGCGGGTGCGCGGCACTGCCTGGGGGGGCGAAGCCGAGCAGGCCGGGCGCCAGCGTGCCGACCGGGCTGGCGCCAAGTTCCCGCTCGATGCTCCGTGCAATCTCGTCAAAGCTCTTGTCGACGAAATCGAGCAGCTCGGCGAGCACCGCCGCCAGCGCCGCCGGGTTCGCCGGCCGGATGGGCGCCGCGGCCAAGCCCCGGCGCCTGCGCAGGAGGCCCATCAACTCCTTGTCGCGCAAGGAGGGGTGGTGGAACCGGGGCGACGGCGCCCTGTTGTCGCCAAAGGTCGGCTTTTCGTCATACAGCAGCAGCATCAGCAGTCCGTCGGGGCCGTTCGGCGCACTGGCCGCCGGCGTCTGCGGCGCGAACTGCATCCAGCCGTTGTCGTCCGCGGCGCCGGCGTACAACTGCAGGCCGTGCCACAGTGCTGCCCCGGGCGTGGCGCCGGCGACGTCGGACCAAACGTGGTAGTAGTTCCCATGCGCCACGACCGGGATGAATGCGACCAGCACCGCGCGCGTGACCGCGGGGTCGGATCCGGCGCCAACCTGAAAGGCGCCGCGCGTTGCGACGTTGGTGCGCACCGGCCCGCTCCAGGGCGTGCGTAGCGCCCAGCGGTCCGGACCGGGCGATTCGCTGGTCTTGTACTCGGACAGCGGCGTCGACGACGATTCCGGCCCCAGAAAGGCGGCGACGCTGTCGAACACCTTACGCGCGTCGCGGCCGATGAAGCAGTCCTGGTGGCCGAAGCCCTTCATCGGCCTGGTGACGTAGGCGAACAGGGTGTCCTTGAACATGGCGTCCATGCGCCCCAGGGTGGCCGGGTCGGACAGGCCGTTGTCCAGGCCGTGCAAGCTCATGGTGTCGAAATGCCAGCGCTCCTTGATGCGTTCGCGCGAGACGTAGACGTTGCGCCCGGCGCTATTGGTAATGGTTTTCAGGCGCGCGAAATGCATGGCCTGCGCTACCGTGTCGATGCTCAGCGGGCCGAAGAAATCGTCGATGCGGTCCAGCACCGCCGGCTCGATATTGCACAGGCTGAAATCGCGCCCGTACAGGGCGTCCATCCGGTGGCGGGTGCGCACGAAATCGGCTTTTGCCCAGGGCCACCGTGGGTTTTCCAGATGAAACTCTTCCCGCGGATAGGGCGTGGTGGCCAGCAGGCGGTCGACCAGTTCGTCCACGAGGCCCGGCTCGCCGTCGATGCGGAAGGAGAAACCGCGCAGTGGCAACAGCCGGCGCAGGTAACCGAGCAGGTAGGCTCGGAAAATGTTCGCCTGGCTGAACACCACTAGCGGCCCCACCTGCGACAGCACCAGGCGCCGGATCTGTCCGTTCATCGCCAGCCGTTCGACGGCAAAGCGCTCGCCAGCCCGCGGTTCGGCCAGGATGGCCATGCTGATCATGGCCGCGCCCATGCAATGGGCCACGACGTCGAGCTGGCCGCAGCCGCTGGCGTGGCAGATATGGGCAATGGCGGCCGGAATGTCGGCAAGCGCGGCATCTTCGAACGACCATGGCTGACGCGCGTGCGGCATGCCGCTGCTGGTGCGCAGGTCGACGATCCAGATGTCGCGCTCGCGCCGCCACAGGTAGGACGCCAGGTTCGGCTTGACCGCCGGATGGGCGAAGGTGGTGCCGCTGGCGCTATAGCCGTGGAGCATGACGACCGGCGGCCGGTCCATGTCAAGCTCGGTGCGCCGGTAGCGCGTCAGGCGCACATGCACCGGCGTGCCGTCGGGCAACTGGTCGACCTCGAGCTCGGTGATCTCCGGCCGTGGCAGACCCGGGATAGGCCCGGGCAGGCGTTCGGGCGCGCGCATCGGCGTTGCGTCGGGCTTGCGCAGGCTCCACACGTGGATGGTAAGCAGCAGGCGCAGCAGGTAGGCGCCGAGCGACAGCACGTCGGCCAGCGCGCTGGGTTGGTCCTGCTGTCCCAGGATGCGGAAAAGCGCCACGTTTTCACGCACCAGGAAACCAGTGTCGAGTTCGAATTCGGGCCGGGTTCCCGCTTTCAGACACGGGAAGGCGCCGACCTCCATGCGCATGAGCTGGTTCCAGGGGTTGGCAGCGCGCCCGTAGGTAAAGCGCTTCCTGCCCAGGATGCGGCGGCCGCCGAACTGGTCCGCCGCCAAGCGCGGCGCGGCCAGCGTGATCGCGCCGATATCGATGGCGTAGTCGAACAGGCGCACCTCGCCGGCGTGCGAAGCGAGCGCCTTGGCGTTGCCGATGCGCTGTCCTAGGTCGCCCCACAACCGGCTGAGCGCGTCGCGCGAGAGCGACGGGCCGGCTGGCGGCCAGCGGTCGACGCCCCACTGCCAGAAGTCCCGCAGGCCGCGGTTGAGCAGCCAGGGCAGCACGCTGTTCGACCTGCGCTGGGCCAGCGTGGAGGCTTCCCGATGGAAGAAATGCAGCGTGCCGCCCACCGTCGCCGTGAGCAACGGCGGCGGCGGCGCCTGTCCCGGCACGTCCCGCCGCATTTTCCAGGCCGCCCATTCGCCAGCGTCGAAGATGTTCAGTGCGCTTCGCTGGGGATCGACCTCAAGCGCACGCTTGATCGGCACCGGTTTGCCGTCCTGCGGCAGGACCAGGCTGGCCAGGTCGACGGCGTGAAAAGACAAGCTCAGCTCGACCATGCACGGCAGCTCCGCGTTATTGCTGTCGGTCAACGTCGCCGGGCCGGACATGCGTTCGATGAACTGCGCCTTCGTCGGCAATGCCGGCGCTGGTGTCTGTTCTGGGCGCCAGCGCGGCCGCATCACAGCCGGCGGCGCGGCGCCGGGCGACTCGGCAGGTGCCGTGTCCCAGCGCCATTTCATCTTCAGCTTGTCGACCGCGCGCAGCGCCAGCGCGGTGATCGTCAGGGCCGGATTGACCCCCAGGGCGCCGGGCAGGATCGCGCCGTCGAGCACGACCAGGCCGTCATGGAGCGTGTCCTCATCCTCCGCCTGCGCGCGGAACACCTCGCCGCAATCGTTGACCACGCCGTCGCGCGCGGTCGTGCCGATCGCGCAGCCGCCCAGCGGGTGCACGGTGAGCAAGGGGCCGCGTTTGTTCGACAGCAGGAATTCCATCGATTCGGGCAGCATCTTCCACAGCGGATTGGGCAGGATGGTCCCGTTCGGGCCTGGGCCAGCCCGGCCGCTGTCGGCCGAGCCCGCGAGCGCCTGTACCTGGCGCGCGAACAGCTGCCGGTCGCGCAACTCAGGCCAGCGCACCCGGATCGCGCCGTCGCCGCAGTCATCGTCCTTGCCGCCGACGAGTTCAAGCGCACCTTGGCAGCGCTCGTCGCGGTCGTTGCCATCGTCGCCCATGACGGCCAGCAGCGCACTGTGCTTCAGCTTGTGGCGGTCGACCGCGCACGGGTCGCGTTCCTCGGGCAGGCCGGTATGCGTGCCGCTGTCCTGCCGGCCAAGTTCGTGCAGCGTATGCGAGGTGGTGGCGATCTCCTCGAACAGGCGGCGCAACGGTCCCGGTACCGCCATGTCTTCGACGAGCAGGTCGTACGGTTTTCCGGGCAGGTCGATCATGCCGGTGATGGTCGGCCCGACTTGGCGCGCGCGCGGCGCTTCGGCCTCGTCGGCGACACCGTTTACCAGGTCCGGCCCGTCGTACGCGACCGCGATCATGTCGCCGTTGCTGGAGAACGCCCGGCCGACGCGCGGCGAGAACTTCAGGTCGTCGCTTTGGGAGCGCAGCAGGATTTCGGTGGAGCCGAAGGTGCCGGCGGCGAGGATCACCTTGCGCGCCCGCACCTTGTAGGGCAGGTCGCGGCGCGCGCGCAGCCGGGCGTCGGTGAAATTCACATGGACGCACCAGGCGCCAAGTTTGGCATCGCGCTCGATACGCAGCACCGTCGCCCCCGTATACATCCGGGCGCCCCGTTTGTACGCCTGGTACAAAAGGTTGGTGTCGAGCGACTCCTTGGCGTTCAGGTTGCAGCCGGTGGCGCAATCGCCACACATGGCGCAGGCGTCGAGGGCCACGCCGCCCGCGCTGGCGCGATCCCGCATGGCGACCGTGATGGCGGCGGCGCTGAACACGCCTGTCGCCGGGTACAGCCGCGCGGCCATTTTTTGCAGGGCAACATATTTGGCCGGGGGGCCGCCGGCATGTTGCAAGACGGTGTTCGCCGCGCCATTCACGTGCGCGCCCAGCGCGTCGAGCGCCTTGACAAAGTAGGGTTCCGGGTCGCCCACCAGCGTACTCAAGGTCTTCAGCGCCGCGCCGCGCGGGCGCACCATGACGCCCGCATTGATTAGCGAACCTCCGCCCAGGCCGTTCGCCACCAGCGCGCTGACATCGCCGCCAACGCGCACATCGAACAAGCCCTCGCGTTCCCCGGTTGGCGCGGCCCCGTTTGGCGTACTGTAGCGCACATGGCCGGCCAGGTCGCTCATGCGGCCAGGGAAGGATCCGGGCAAGTATTCCTTGCCCCGTTCCAGCACACAGACCCTGACGACGCTGCCGCGCTCGCCGCAGCCGGCCAGCCCGGCCGCGGCCACCGCGCCACCGTAGCCGCTGCCCACGATCAGCACGTCGAAATCGATCTTCGCCACCTGCTCGTTCAGCGTCGAAAACAGCTCTTCGACATCGTGCGAGAGCCATGCCGCCGCCCGCTTTGCGCTATTCGCCTCGGCCATGATGATGTCCTCCTGGTGGGAATACGCTGGCGTCGCTCAAGGCTTGCCTGAGGACGTCGAGCGCAACGGGTTTGTGGAGCAAAAGCAGACCGGCGCCGGTCGCTTCGCGCAGGCGGTCTGGAGCGGTGTCACCGCTGATCAGGATGGCCGGCAGCTGCGGATACAGCTCGCGCAGCGCCGCTGTGGTGGCCAAGCCGCTGTCGCCGTCGCGCAGGCGTAAGTCGACCAGCAACAGATCCGGGCGCCGGCGCCTGCCGGCCGCGAGCGCTTCCGCCGTGCTGCCGGCCAAGTCGACTTCCGTCCCCAGGCCACGCAGCAGGGCTTTCATGCCGGCGCGCACCGAAGCGTCGTCGTCGACCACCAGCACATGCCGCGCCAGCACGCCTGCCGGTGGCGCGACCGGGACCGCTTCGCTGCCGGCCTGCTGGCCGTGCGCTTCGGCCACCAGGTAGAAGCTGGTGCCGGCGTCCGGAGAAGACACCATCTCGAGCCGCAGTCGCAGCAGGTCGGCCAGCCGGCGCACGATCGACAGGCCCAGGCCCAGCCCCTTGCTCTGGTCACGCTCCGGGTTGCCCAGTTGATAGAACTCTTCGAACACACGTTCGTGCTCGGCGAGGGGAATGCCGCTGCCGGTATCGACCACGCCGAGCACCACCCGCCCGCCCCGCCCGGCCAGGATCAGACTGACCGTGCCTTGCGCGGTGTACTTGATAGCGTTGTCGACCAGATTGCACACCAGCCGCCCCAGTAGCACTTCGTCGGTCAGGATCATCGGTGCGCAACTGCAGTCGACCGTCAGCAGCAGACCTTTCGCCTGTGCCACCGGCAGATATTCGTCGTACACCCGCCTCAGGAACGGCGCCGCAGCCAGTGCCGCCGGTCTGGCCTGTACGATGCCGGCGTCGAGCTTGGAGACGTCCAGCAATGCTTCAAGTTGGCCCGACAATACCTGCAGTGCCTGCTCCATGTGGCGTGCGATGTCGCGACTGGTCGCATTGAGCGGCTGCATGCCCAGGGCCGCCGCGAACAGGGACAGCGCATGCACCGGCTGACGCAAGTCGTGGCTGGCCGACGACAGGAAGCGGGTCTTGGCGTGGTTGGCCGCTTCGGCCGCGCTCAGCGCGCTGTTGAGCTGCTCGTTGAGCCTGACCTGCTGCAGCCGGATCTCAACTGACTCGCGAAACAAGCGGAACGAGTCGCTGGCCAAGGCGATCAGAACCGCGCCGAAGATGGCCAGGATCACCGCGGTGGCCCCGTTGATCCAGCCGGCATGGACGCCACTGCTGGCCAGCGCCCACAGGGTGATCAGCGGCACCATCACCGGCAACAGGAAGGCGAGAAAGACCGAGCGATAGCCGGCGGTGGTGGCGACCGAGCCCGCGCATAGCCCCACCAACAGCAAAGACTGGATGGCTCGCTGGAATTCGGGCAGTGCGGCGAAGAAGGTCAGCGATAGCGCATGGATGGCGCCGTTCAGGGCACTGAGGGCGAAGGCGATCTGCAGACGGCGCGGATCGGTCAGGCCCGGCAGCGTCGGCAGTCGTCCCAGGATGAGCCAGCGCGCCGCCAGTACCAGCGCAACGAGCAGCAGCCAGGCGCCGAGGCCGAGCGTGGAGGTACGCCCGTAGGCCATGGAGGCGATCATGACGGCGGCCAGGAACACGGGGATCGGCACGCGCCGGCCTTGGCGCGCGAGCAGCCGGAGAAGTTCGGCTTCGAGGCTATGTGCGGTTGGAACCCCGGCGTCTGAAGTCATCCAAACCACCTTTTGCAAAGGCATCACAGGTGCAGCGGCGTCCCCAGTACCGCGAAGCTTATGACATTACATCAAGACGTTTGAAAAGCCAACTGGCCGATCGGCCAGTGCCGCGAACTAAGGGAAGCAGAAAGTGGCCGCCCATCACGCGCGCACGGAAGCATGCAGTGTTAATGTCTTGCCATTAATACTGTATGCATGTACAGTCATCATGCATCAACCGCCCACAACAATCTACCCCAGGAGTAAACACCATGCTTGACCACATGACTTTCCGCGTGACCGATATTGGTCGTGCTAAAGCGTTTTACAGCGCGGCACTTGCGCCATTGGGCTACAGCGTATGCTTCGAAGGCAACTACGGCGCGAACATGTTGGGGTTTGCTTACCCCGACTCCTCTGAGCCTGACGGCAAAAAAGCCGATGTATGGTTCATCGATGGCCCGTCGGCATATGGGGGGCCATCGGCGACTACCGGCTGCCACCTAGCATGGCGGGCAGAAACCCGTGCGCAAGTGGATGCTTTTTACCTCGCGGCGATCCACGCCGGAGGAAAAGACAATGGTGCCCCTGGCCTGCGCCCAGACTACCACCCTGACTACTATGGTGCCTTTGTCATTGATTCAGAGGGCAACAACATTGAAGCAGTGTGCCACCAACCAGGAAGAGTAGCGCTCAGTGACGGCGCGTGAACGGCCGGGTATTCAGACGGCCGAACACCCACGGCGCATTCGGGTTGCAGGAAGTATCTGAAGTCGAATGCGCGATTTGGACCTTGCGCCACGTCGCCTCAAATCCGATTTGGAAGCGGATGGTCACGCCACCCCGAAGCCTGCAGCTCGTAGCCGTTCGCGCCGATCTGGAGGGGTGTCGCGGAAGCGCAAGCGAGGCAGTATCATGCCCGAGTCGAGCGCGTACTGCTTGCGGATAGCCGCGATGCGTTCCATGAACACGGTCTTCTCGCCGCTGACCAGCGGCGCCAGATTGGCGCCGACCAGCACCTAGATCGGCTCGACCCTGAGCATCTCGTAGGCGGCCTGTTCAGCCTCCTTGCCGTCCCCGTCGGCGCCGTCCGGCGCGGTCCCGCGCAACACCGGCACGCCGACGCCGACCAGCACCAGCACCAGCACCCTAGTTGAATTGTTGTGGCGCCATACCGGCGCGGATGAGATCGGCCAGAAAGCGCGAGCTGCCGTTGTATGCCTCGATTGACGCGCGGACCATCTCGGACTGGCTGATCCCGTTCCACTCGATGCGGTGTCCGGCGGCGGCCAGCTGGCTCATAAACGCGCGCTGCGCTCGTCCGTTGCCGTCGCGGAAACGACGCAGCCCCCCCCCCGAGCATCGACAGGCCCGACGCGGCCTTATCGAGGTCCGCCTAGTTCCGGATGCCGAAAAAATTGCGCAGGATGCCGGTCGCCTTGTCCACGTAGGGATCGGCGCGGTCCTCCTCGTACTTCATGCCATGTCTTGCCGCAGCAGCGCCAGGCGATTGGCAATGGCCTCGCCGCAGGTGATCTCGCCCGCCGCCCAGCGCTGGGCATCCCTGAGGGCCGCAGTAGCAGGTTCAAGCCCCTCGAGCCGTTGGCCCGTCAGCGCGCGCCTCAGGCCCGCACGACGCTCGATGTTTTCCTGTTCGGCAATCATGATTGACGCGCTCCGCAACGATGAAACGCAGGATTTAGTGTAGCGCAGTTTTGTCGAACTCGCAGCTGTGCATGTTTTTAGTACTTTTTTAGTACTCGAAAAAAAAGGCCTGCGCGCGTGAGCGGCAAGCCTTTGATCTTGAAACGAATTCTTGGTGGGAAGTACAAGTTTCGAACTTAACGAAAGAACAACGTCAGTGTAGCTCAGCAAGCGTCAGCGCTGGAGCCGTATTGCAGAGTCCGGCTCCCGGAAAACGCTATTATGCGCTGAAACGCGCTTCCATTGCCCCAAGTTTGCCCCAAGTTTTTGGGCCGCAAGAGCTCAGTGCGCGTACAAGTCCAATATTTCATCCTCTTCGAAGAAGATCTCATCCAGGCACCAACACTCGGCGTCTACAACTGCAAGCAAATCAAATCAGCTCTTGGCCATCGACCGTTCGCCGACTACTCTCTTGAAAATAGTAGACCTATTATTGCATCCAAATCACTCAACAACCACACTGTCAATTGAAGTTTTCCGGCACCATTATCCCAGCAAGCGAGGAATAATCCTCCCTACTTCGCAACACTAGCACTCGTTCCAAGTCGGATGGAGTGCAACGCAGAAGCAGTGCTTTCGCCTCTTGAGCACCTTCAACGATCAGTAGATTTGCCTGTACCTTTGGCTCATTCCGATCGCGGTCGGCACTAGTTGGATACGGTATTGCCAGCCACCTCTTGTATTCTAGCGCTGCACGTGATGCATGTAGGCTCCCACCTTTTACGTCAGATTGAATCATGACAACGCCTTGGGCGAGTCCCGCTTGCACACGATCACGCTGCACATATTGTTGTGCCTGCACATTAAGGCCGAATCGAAATTGACTCACCAACGCCCCACCGGACTCTAGAATGGAATCCGCTAAACGTTGATGCCGAGTTGGAGCTACCATTTGTAGTCCGTGAGCCAACACTGCCACAGTATGGCCACCCGCGTCGATGGTTGCACGATGAGCGATTCCATCGCAACCGATAGCCAACCCACTTACGACGCTCCAGCCCTGGTCTGCACAGAAATGGGCGATTCTGGTCGCCGTCTTTTGTCCATGCGCAGTTGGCTCCCTCGTTCCTATAATGGCAATAGATCGTTCAGGCCGGGATGAAAGGGCCCCCTTAACATAAATGAGAAACGGATCATCTTTTGTGGCGGCAAGCAGTGACGGGTAATCATTGTCCATCGGCGACAGAACCCGGGCACAGTGCGCTTCAACAAGGTCTAATTGGAGATTTGCGATTTCAAGCGCCGCAGTCCACGCATAAGGTGTGGCGTTCAAAGACTTCGCAATTGCAGGCACTTGTTCTGCGATTGTGTCTATGGAAAGGTCAAGAAATTTCGAAATTCTTGCAACCTTGCGTAATGCTGCAGGCCCCACTCCTTTTAGCAAGGAGAGAGCCATTAGCATTGCGGTTTCCGGTGAAGTTGTCATCATATAATTTTGGATCTCGATGCCTAGTGCGGGCGCTTCGGACAAATGGGCGCTCAGAAACAGGCACCATCATACTGACAGTGTCACCTGCGGCCTGAGCAATACGCGGCAAGCTAGCTCAGACTTACTTTAGACTTTAACACAACGAACGCTAAGTGGCGCTCTCCCATCATTACGTGCCAAGTGTTACCCGGCACTTCAAATGCCCGTCAGGCCTCATGCCGCTGACTTTTGCATCGATGATCATGCGCAAGCGAGCTCGCCCCACTATGCCGCTGTGTGCAACGTCAGTCAACATGACAAGTGGGAACTGCCCTTAACGCTGCACTTGCACTAAAGTCAACGCAATTTCCGCCCCCCCCCATCTCACAGCGACTCCAATGGATCGAAGTCTGTGCTGAAGTTGCATTGTGGAGTCGCACCATACCCGCTGCAACCCCAGAATTTCTCTTTGGTATGACTATTCGTTCGGACTCGCATATTGCGGCCACAACGTGGGCATGTCTTTACATAAAAAGGCTCTGTGTGATTACAAAGATTGTCGCTGAATCCCATGCAACTCCAGAAGCGCTCTCCCGTAGTCCCATTTTTTTTTACGAACATAGATCGACCGCATTCTACGCATCCGCGTTCTTGCGCCGCAATGCTGACGGTCTTCGCAAGGGCGGCGCCAAGCACAGACAAGGCACCCGCTTCGATAGCCAATTCGCGAGCCCGCTGCAATGTCGCTCCTGTCGTAATAACATCGTCAATGACTAGTACGCGCGCGTTACGAAGAAGAGCTACTCCGGCCTCAGTAATACCGAGGGATCGATTTGCTTCCCTGTGTCGTTCCATGCGCTGAAGGGTTTTTTGACTCCTTGCATCGGCGGCGTACTCAAAAACGTTTGGTATGAACTTTGCTCCGCTACCCATGCCCAATGTAATTTTTTCAACACCAAGCAGTAAACGTTCTAGTCGCGGGTCCTTGCCTGCCTTTCCTGGGACTACGGTCACAACATCGAATGGTTTTCCGCCTGCGTACACAGACTCCCAACCGCGACAAACGATGTGGGCCAAGAGTTCAAACCAGTACTTGGGAATTTCATAGATAGGGCCGGCTTCTTTTTTGATAATTTCCTTTGAAAGAGCATGCGCATCATGGAGGATTGCACTTACCGCAGATTTTTGCCCAAAGTACCGGCCAAAGCAAAGCGTGGTGATCCTGTCCTCCATTGTGACCACATTTGCATTTTCATCAAGAGGAAGGAAGTAAACGGCTTGACGGGCGAAATTCGCAGTACCAAGTTCTGCGCAACGCTCAGCAAAAAGCCGATATTCCTTGGGCGAAGAAAAGTGATCGCACAGCATTGTCGATGACATCTCGATTGCAGGGGCGACTGATGTACTTTCTTTCGATGCCCATGACGGTAAGACAGGTGTAACGCCTGCCTGGTATGCTGCCTCAAAATCCAAATTCGTATCGCCTACGAAGAGCACCTCCGTGGTAGCTTCGACACCTATTCGTTCTAGCGCGAGTCGAATCCCCGCTGGAGAAGGTTTCATTCCTTGAGCTTTGACATCACCATAGGTGACAACAGTAGAAAAAAAATGTTTGATTCCCAAGTGTTCGAGAAGCTTTTCTACGTACATCGAGCCAGAATTTGTAACGATACCCATTGCCACACCTTGGTCTTTTAAAGCACTCAAGACCATTGCGACCGGCTTGTACAGTTTGATCGGCGCCAATTTCTCAGGCGTAAGTTGATCATACTGTTGAGTATCGCGAATTTCCCGCAGAGATGCCGTATTGGCAAGAGTATCGTCAAAATCAAACAAAACACATCGTTGCATAGCCATCCCGTTCCCTCAAAGAAAGTTGGTTTCTGAACACAATAGCCAACTCTGACCATTCTTGCAAGGATCTAACGCTTCCCAAACGATATGCTTGAGCATGCCGATGCTAACGCCATTTGCTACAATGCAGTAAGAGGGCAAAAATTTCTGGCGCTCACAACCCAACGAAGTGGCTCTTCGTTGCGCGGAGCAACTAAAGTTGCCAAATGGGAATCACCACCTTCTCAGAATGTACTCTGAACGATTGCCCCGATCGTGATTTATTCCGAAAAGACGGAAACGTTACTGAACTGAAACTTCCATATAAACAAAGGGATGACGTGAATCTCAAAGATAAACTAATAGCTCACTTCAACGCTGCACCGTCTACCCCCTTCCTCTTTGTCGGTTCGGGCTTTTCGCGCCGGTATTTGGGTCTTGAAGACTGGGAGGCGTTGCTGCGAAAGTTTTGTGAGGATATCAAGAGCTTTGAGTACTACTTAGCCTCGGCGGATGGGGATCTTGCTGGTGCCGCGTCACTGATGGCAATCGACTTCCATGAAATGTGGTGGCAAAATCCCGCATACGAGCAGAGCCGTCTCAAAAACAAGGCTAAGATCAAGGACAAGACGTCGGCTCTTCGAATCGAGATTGCCAACTACATCCATTCCCTATCGCTCACTGATCTCATGGCATCGGAATATAAGGACGAAGTGGAGCTTCTGTCACGCTTGAACGTAGACGGCATCATCACAACCAATTGGGACTTATTGTTGGAAAAGTTATTCCCCGACTATAAAGTATTTATTGGACAGTCCGAGCTATTGTTTTCAAACCCGCAGTCAATCGCTGAAATCTACAAAATTCACGGCTCTGCGACGCGATCCTCATCCATGGTACTCACGCGAGAAGACTATATCGATTTCGAGGGGAAAAATCCTTATCTTGCGGCAAAACTCATTACGCTTTTTGTAGAGCATCCAATTGTGTTCATCGGGTACTCGTTAACAGACAAGAATATCGCATCGCTACTTAAATCCATTGTGGCAGTCCTTGGCGCGGACAATATCGCGAAGCTACAGAATAACTTAATTTTCGTTCAGCGTTCGAATGATGAAATTGGGGAGTACAGTCAAACGTATTTGACCATTGACGGCGGCCAGATTCCTATTACGATAGTTAAGGCAAAAAGCTTCGTTCAGATCTACGAGTCGCTAGACGCAGTCAAAAGGAAGATTCCGGCGCGCGTACTTCGCCTATGTAAGGAGCAACTATACGAACTTGTAAAATCAGCTACCCCAGAAGCGAAGCTATGCGTAGTTGACCTCGATAAAATTGAGAAGAAGGAAGATGTACAGTTCATAGTAGGTGTCGGCTTGGCCAATGACCATGCGAACGCTATCGGCTACCAAGCAATTTCGATGATCGACCTATTCAAAGATATGCTTAGTGCTGAAGGCAAGTACGATGCGGTCAGATTGCTTGAGAACACCGTTCCTTCGCTTGGTCGCGGAGCAACTTATGTTCCCGTTTTTCGGTATCTTAGGGGAAGTGGAATCGATTCGGAAAAAAAATATGCCGAATCGAAATTTAATGTCAATAAACACATACTTTCATCTCCTACACAGTACGCTTCCTCGTCATATACACGGGCATATTTAGCTTCGGAGAAGACTAAGGATGCGGCTCAGATAATCAGCACCAACCCCCCGGAAAAAGCCGCCATTTTTCTAGCTTTCCTCCCGCGTGAAAGATTTGAATTGGAACCCATCCGACAATTCTTACTAAGCAATATTGAAAGCTTCGATTCCGCGCATAGCAGCTACTCGACGTTCTTTCGAAAGCTAGCGTGTCTTTTGGATCGATACACGTTCGGATGGGACGCTGAGGCGCCCAAGAAGCGTGCACGAGAGCTCCGCCCCACCTCACTCGCACCGAGTGAGTAGACAAGTATTGCAAAAAAACCGATGTCGAACGGAAAAGGGAATTACTATAAATGCCACCGCGCACTTTGTGAAGGAGTCGCCGTCTCCTGTACGCGTTCTCGAAGTTAGTTTGACCCAAGTACCTGCGTGGCAAGCTATATCGCGTCTTCAATGTATCGTCTCATCATTGCTTCCGCCAATTCGCATAGATCGCCACCATCTGTTCGTTCAAATCGCTGCCGCCCAATCGAGTAAAGCGCAGCTACTCATTCTTATGGAGTGCAGCCAGGCATAGTGTGTTCGGGGTGGTGATATTTTTATTATTTCCGGATGAGCAAGATGTTGTCCGCCATGGTGACCGGCCGATTTTGGCAGCAACAGATATTTGAAAGGAAGGTACCTTTGCCAATTGATAATTATTGCCATATTCACCACTCAGGGGCTTTCGATACCCCGTGTGCCTGGCCTGGCTGTGCGAATGGGCACGATGGGGATGAGTTCATTTCTAATTTCGGCCCTTCGCCCAAGAAGTACCATCGAGACTTTCTTCATGCAGAAGACGGAGAGCCAAGATACTTCTGGATTTCCGACTCACAAAGCTATGGGTGGCTTATTCGGAACTTATTGCAAAATGAGCTGTCGCGTCTAGCACCGCAGTCTAGTCCAATTATTTATCACTACACATCCCTAGATGGATTTCGAGGCATCATCGAATCTGAAGATATGTGGCTTACTGAATCTGCCTTCCTAAATGACGCGAGCGAAGTTATTCATGGCATGCAAATATCCCAAGAAATTTTTAAGACCCTTCAGATCGAGTCCGAGCCCATAAAAGGTTATCTTAGCGACGTCATTCACACCCCTATCGACAAGCGTCCAAGAATCAACATCGGATGTTTCTCTAATGCTCGCAACAACCTTAGCCAATGGAGAGGCTACGGCGGAGATGTAGGAATCTCTATTGGTTTCGAAGTCAAGAGTTTTATGAGGGCGTTCGGTTATCCTGATTGCAAACTGGGAAGCGTCCTCTACGATGAAGAGAAAAAGCGATC
This sequence comes from Pseudomonadota bacterium, assembly GCA_040390915.1. Classification (GTDB taxonomy): domain Bacteria; phylum Pseudomonadota; class Gammaproteobacteria; order Burkholderiales; family Burkholderiaceae_D; genus Telluria_A. The sequence goes on along the minus strand of JAZJXM010000102.1, from coordinate 5,652 downwards.
CTTAATAAAAACATTTTTCCTATTTTATTGCGAGGCTTATCGGAGAGATTTAAATCGAACAATTAAAGTTTTGCAAAGAGATATGACGCGAAAAGACCATCTCCCCATTACGGGTTACGATACCGGAATACACAGCCTCTATTTTGAACTAATTACTGCGTGCAAGCATTCCGATTTTGTAGATGAGCACGAAGTCAGGTTATTTTACGCAGAGTACTCAGAAACGCTAAATTGGGCAAATCTCAGCTCTGCAAAAACTCGTTTCCGTAAAGGCAATGGGTTTCTAGCACCATACACTACTATCGAAGACATTCGGATTTCTAGGCAAAACAACTACAAAAAAGAGCGTCTACCAATCGATGAGGTTATGATCGGACCCAGCCCTAGCGCAGACCTGGCGGCAATCAGCGTTAGACGCTTCCTGGATAATCAGGGGTATAGCAATATTCCGGTGAGAACGTCAACATCCCCATATCGTTGACCGCAACGAAAAGTTGAAGGCCCGATTAGGCTCTAGTCCAAACCGGAAAGCGTAATCCTTCTGCCAGTTCATCCTTTACGATGAATCCAACGCTGTATCGTGCTCTTGTGATGGCGACGTACATTTTGTTTTGCGCAGCCTCCGTCTCAATCACATGGCCTTCTTTCAGTATGAATTCCTCCTGACTCTCCACAGGAAGAATCATGACCCTGTCAAATCCCAATCCCTTGCTGCTGCCAAAGGTGTAGCAACGGGAGCCCTCAGGGAGAATTTTCTTTCCGGAGTTGATCTGCCAGCGCAACACTATAGGAGCATATGCTGCTATGTAGTCCGCGACGTCTGAATGCTTAACAATAAAGGCTCCGACATGATTCGAAAATTCAGTAGGTATCAGCGTGACACCAGATGTAGTTTGTGCGTATGCCCCATTGTGCACAGTGTCGGCAATGGTGCATATAGCCTGGATACATCTGCGATTAAGGGGAAGTGACTGCAGTTCGAATCCCATATCTTCGAACGCCTTAATTTTCTCTTTCGCTGTTTGCGGATGCTTGTGTCCAAAGGAAGTGTCATAAACCGTTTGCCTAAAATCGCCGACGCAACTGATTGGAGACTTCATCGATTTGCTCAATAGCTTGAGCACGTCGTAATCCCATCCGACCAGATCCTGTACCTCATCGAAATAGACCTGAGTGTAGATCTCACCAAGGCGCATAGCGGCGGCGTTTTTTGTCAACTTCGCTATTCGCGCCGCAAGTTTAGCCAAAAACCCCGTATGTGCCTTTGTCTCGCACGCTGTTAAATAGTGACGAGGATTGTAGCTCTTGTCATCCAACTGTTCCTGGCGTCCTGGAAGTGGATATTTGGATTTTGGTGGAATATGAGGGTTGCGGTCATTGAAAAAAATTTCATTGATCCGCCTTGTAAATATTGCTCGTTGATATGGCCTGACCATATCCTCCAAGTAAAACGAAAATAAGCCCTTCACAACAAATCGACTACTGAATTTTCCGTAGACCTCTTGGAAGCGGTTTCGCAATTCGTTCTGATTACTGGTCGTGTAGGTAACCACTAAAACCTTTCCTCCTTGCGCTATTTCTGCGATGGATTCAGTGATGATCTTGTGGGTTTTGCCCGAACCAGCGCCGGCTATACAAAGTATGTTAGGCAAAGTCAAATACCTCATCAAGGAATCTCGGATACTTAAATTTGTCCGTCGTTTCAAACAGTCTTATGGCTGAGTCGACTTTCTTCTTACCTTTACCGTCACCGTCCACACTTTTAAACCACGTGATGATAAATGTGGTCTTCGCCACCAAATCAGGTTTAGCTAGCAGCAATTTGTGGGTTTGAGGGGACAACACGATTTTTGAAAAAGCCACCAGCTCGGGCTCTGAACCGCAGTTCGCGTAAATCATTGCCGGTTCGAGCGAAAACTCTGCATCGGCCGTTGACGAAACCAGTTTGATGTTCGGGTACCTGGCATACTCCAATTGGGCAGCAGCCACGTTTTTTTTGTAATCACCATCGTTATCGCGAAGCACATTCACGGCAGTACCGATCTCTTTGCCTATCGCGATGAATGTATCGAATCCCACACCTCGAACAACGATGATGTCAATGCCATCATGCTCAGGAAGCCTACCCTGGTTTTTGTCCATGTAGATGCGCTTCAGAACCAGCTCATCAGAGGGACCTTCTACTAGTACCACTTGACCAGATAACGCGACACGTACTGTGTCGTACCCAGGAAGCCGCTTGAGCGTCTTGACTACACTTTGGTCGAGTCTATTCAAGCGCATATAACCGTTGTTAAGCAAACAGATCTTGTTGATACTGAGCTTATTCAGAACATAAGAACTGTGGGTGGTTAGGAAGAGCTGCTTGGCGTCGCGCTGATCTTCAATATCCTGAATCAACCGGCTTAGCTCAATGTGGGAGAGGTGATTCTCAGGCTCCTCCATCATAATCAGATCGATGTCTTTTGACTTATTATGAAGTGCCAGCTTGATTTGAACCTTGCTCTGTTCACCTTTGCCAATCATGTGGAACGGGATCGCGTCCACTTCCAATTGTAGGCTGTTTTGTAGTGCACCGGAGGGCATCGTATTGGCCGAAATAGTCAGTTTCTTTGCTGTTATCTTATTGTCGGAATCCAGATCTGCATTCACGGTTTTTACCTCAGCAGTCTCGTTGAAGGACTGGAGCGTCTCGCGATAATTCAAGCTTAATCGATATTCTTCCTCTTTCTTTAACGCGGTGTTCAGTACGTTCGAAATATACTGATTCTTCCCGTAAGTTGGATGGATCCGGGTTGGGTCAATGTAGAGAGCCCGAAATTTCTTGGTCATCGGTTTGATGGCGTTCCAAGCGAAATCCATCCATTCAATCTGGTAAAACTCAACAGGGATACCGGATATGCCGGCACCCGAGGTCAGGTAGTCGTTGTAGGCATCTTTGAAATCGGGATCGAAGCTCACCTTCACTTGTACACCTTGAGCATCTATAGATAGGCTGTTGTTAATGCCTTTGTAGTCCGGCACATTGCTCATGTATGCCTCAATCACGAGCTCGGGGAGATTTTCAATGCTCTTCGGTGAGGACAGAAAGGTCGCGACGGTGTCCTTATTAAAAAGATCCGGAGAGAGTTCATTGCCAAACGGGCGCCCGCGGTGCTGAAAATTCAGGACTATCTCAAGTGCCTCCAAGACAGTGCTCTTGCCTGCATTGTTATCGCCAACAAAGATGTTCACGTCCTCATTGAACTCGAAAGTCTGATCCTTGAATTTCTTGAAATTAATTAGACGTAGCGAATTAACTAGCAATTTTAAACCCTCATATTTGGCGCGGAATATTGCTAATCCGCAGATAATAGTTGTCTTTCAATAGAACTATGCAACGGCGTTTGGCTGTCTGCAGGACTTTTCAAAGTAAAAATTGCCTTCCCGAAAACATCCCTCCGTGAGTATTCGCACGACCACCGTCACCTATCCGCGCTAGCCGCAATCGCGCCAAAGGCTGCCTGCTAAAGTCATAGAACGAAGTCACCTCAACCCATAGTAGGCGGCCGGGTTGGAGAATCAGCATCCGCGTCGCCGCACAGACGCCTGGTGGAGGAACTCATTCTATGGCAATGAGGATAACATCTTACTCATCTGAAAAAATACGCAAAATCTCACGCCACGAAATCTCATGGGCCACGTCCCGGCGACTTTTCCACACCGGCCAAATTGAATGGACATTTCTTGACCCCAAAGTCCACCCATATTGTTATGCAATAAGCAACATCCACACGATAATCAATAGCCCAAACCTGCGAGAATCCCTTGTCCATATTTTAAAAACTTCCCAGCGCTGTCGAGCGCGACTGCCTCTTTTCGGTAGCCCAAGACGCGAAGGAATGGATCCTCCAGCGCTTGGTCCACCCTTTGCAACAACGGGAACGAGGGTTGAGCGAACTGCTAACTACACTCGAAAATAAACGAGTCGCGGTCGGAACCACGAACGAGCTGAACGGCACCTACAAAGGTGCGGTCCTACTCAAGACAAACTACTACCTGGCACAACTCGACGAAGCGACCGGCAATGCAATCATCCATAACCGCCTCATGCTTGACACCGGACAGAAAGGTATAGGCATCGAGCCCCCGACATACGCCCAGAACGAGAGCCTGACAATCCACTATTCCCCCGAGAAAGCGCCGCGCGTTGAACGCCACAAACATGCGGTCGTGGCGTCGCCCGAACGGCGACATGCGAGAAACACGAAACCTAAGGGCGCAGGGCGCTAACCCAGCATACTGGTATTGCCGAGCCTTGAGCGATCACTGGCACTTGATTTGAGCACGGCGCCAGTCACGCCCCGCCGCCCAAACCGGCATCCCGCTTCGCTGAGCGTTGATGCTTGGCCGCCCCCTTGGACGGGATTGCATCCGATGCGGACGCACGCACATCCCCGCTATCCCCCTCCCCCGTCTCTACCGCTACAGACCCGGACTCCAAAACACCGCCGTCCGGCAAGGCGCCCCGCTCGGCCTCCGGGCCAGCCGCAAGACCGGAGACGTCTTGATTTGCGCGGTCCGGAGCCTTCGCTTGTTGCGCTTCAAGACGGCCGGCCAAGGCCCTTGCCTCCACCAGGCGCCCGTCGAGATCAGCCTTCTGCACCGACAACACCGCAGCGCTTTGCTCCGCCTGGATCCTAGCTGTCCGCTCGAGATCCAGCGCTGTCGTCAAGCGCTCGGCGCGTTCCTGTACCTTCACGAGCTGCTCGGCTGCGCGGTCCATCTGCCCCCTCCAATCCTGCAGCCGCGCCTCCAGGTCCGTCTTCTGCGCCGCCAGCACGGCGGCGGTCTGCTCCGAAGATATCCGCACCAAGCGTTCCTTGTCCAGCTCTAGGCGAACGGCCACCTGATCGTTTTCCAGCTGGGCCAACGCCTCCAGCCGCAACTGGGCCTTGGCGAGCTCGATCCGGCCCATCTCCGCCGCCGCCCTCTCGTGCGCGGCTTCAACACGTGCGCCGTCGAGGTCGAGCGCAAGCTGCGCCGCCTTGCCTTCGGCCGCAGCCTTGTCTGCGCCCAACGCCTCCAGCTGCGCCGCCTGCGCCTCAATCTGTTCGAGCTGGCGCTCGTTCTCGGTCGCCAAGTCGGCCGCCTCCTGTTGATGTTCGACCAGTTCGTCTTCAAGCGCGGCGCGGACCTTCGTCGCCTCCTGGTCCATGAACTCCAAGATCGCGCGCTGCAGGCCAGTAGGGAGGACCATCGCCGGCGCGACCTGATAGCCCTGGTTCGCCTTCCACCGCTGCAGTAGCTTGTTGACCGTCCCCATGCTGCCGACGTTGCCGAGCTGCTCCCGGATGCCCCGGGAGGTTGGCTTGGCGCCGCCGACCTTGCAGGCGTCGGCGGCGGCGGCGACTTCCTCATACGTGATGGCGGCTTCGCGTCCCATGTTCGTCTCCTTGAAAAAGTAACGTAACGAGCTGCTACGTTACGTTACTGTTTGCCGATACGTTACGTTACGGTTCAATGCTACGTTACGCTATGAAATCAACCTTGACATACCTCAGAGTGCGGGCCGATGGGCCGCTCACTCCCAGGTCAGCGCGCCGCCGGTCTGGTACTCGGTGACGCGGGTCTCGAAGAAGTTGCGCTCCTTCTTCAGGTCGATCATCTCGC
>JAZJXM010000101.1:0-11658 GCA_040390915.1 Pseudomonadota bacterium | reverse complement strand
TTTTGGGCAAAAGTGGTCTGACCCCGGTGTTGCCGGTATCAGTCGATCCAGTTGGCACGCGGGAATTTGGCGCGGAAGTCGTCGGCCATGGCCACCACTTCGCTGCGCTTGTAGTTGTAGAACACGAAGCCGGACTTGGCCATCGCAATCAGGGTCTTGTCGCCCGGACGGCTGACCCGGAACGTGATGTCGCCGCCGTATTTGTTGAAGTCCATCACGCCCACTTCGAACAGCAGCTGGTCGCGCGCGTGCGCTTCGGCGCGGTAGGTCGTGGCCAGGTCGGTGATGATGATGCCGGTGCCGTCGCCCTCGGTCTCGCGCACGCCGAATTCATACAGGAAACGGGCGCGCGCTTCGGAGATCATCGAGATCATCGAGTCGTTGCCGAGGTGGTTGGCGCCGTTGATGTCGGTCACCCTGACCGTCAGCAGGGTGCTGTAGTAGTACTGCTCTTCGGGGAAGTCTAGCCTCAGTCTGGCCATGGGGTCGGGTAACGCGCCGTTGAAAACGCCAATTCTATCCTCGTTGGCGCGCGCCGTCAGCCAGCTTGATCGAGACGCTGGTTGCGCACCTGCACCGAGGCCGACGCGATCTTGCCGTCGACAACCTCGTAGATGGCAACCATCTCGACCGTTCCCGTGCCTTCTGGAAAGGTGCGGCTGACCAGTTCGTGGTCGATCACGACATTGCCCATGACCACGCGCTGCAGCAGGCGCGCGTGCAAATTGGGCTCTTCGAAGCGCAGCGCCAGGCGCGGGCGGATTTCAGCGGCGCCGCGGGCAACCAGCTGGCCCGGGTGCGCGTACTGGCAGGCGTGTTCGGCATAGGTGGCCAGCAGGGCGTTGATGTCGCGGGCATTGTAGGCGTCGAGCTGGCGCTGGACGACGGCGGCGGGGTGGTCGTGATCGGTCATGGAGGGGAGAGTTGACATGCGGCGCGGTGCGCGCCATGCAGCCATTCTAGCGCTTACCAGTGCCGCACGCGCCCGGTATCCATGTGCACGAATTGGGAATCGGGATAGTAGCCGACCCCGCCCGCGCCCAGGCTCAGCGCGGCCTTGTGCAGGCTGGCCAGGTCGCGCCCTGGCATGCGAATGTCGATCGCCTTGCCTTCCAGGTGCATGCTGTGCTTGGCCACGCCGCTGCTGGCGGCAGCGAGCAGTGCGTTCGATTCCGGCGAGCGGTAGCCCGAAATGACGTGCAGCACGTCGCTGCCGCCAAACTTGGCGCTGACCTGGTCGAGCAGCAACAGCAGTTGCGGGTCCATGGTGGCGACCGCATTGTTGCGATGGTCGCGCAGCAGATTGTTGATGTCGGCTAACGCATCTGGCACGAACTGGCCGTCGGCCCAGAACACGCTCTTGACGCTTTCGCCCGTGTGGGTGTTGTACAGGCGCAGGGTACGTTCGTTGGGCGCGGCGACTGCGGCGCGCGCAATGGCAGGCACGCCTAGCGCCGACGCCAGGACGACCGAGGTCTTCAGGAAGGAGCGGCGGGTTTTCATGATGGAATCCTTGCGGTGTTCTCAAGTGTCCATGATACAGGTGTCGCGCCCGCCATGCTTGTTCTAACGTGCGACCGGCCCGCTTTGCCCTGGCGCGCAATGGCCGGCGACGCAGGTGGCGCCCGGGTCGAGCACCATCGAACAGGTCGATACCATGCCGCTTTTGATCGTCTGGGACTGGCTCTCGGCGGCCAGCGCAGCGGCCAGCCAGGTGATCTTGGCGCCGTCGCTGCGCTTGCTCGACCAGGGCAGGTAGCCTTCCGGTCCGCCACAGGCCTTGTGACCGACCGCGACAGTTTTGCATTGCTGCGCGCTGTCGCAGGCGGCGTCGCCGATTTCCGCTTGCAGTTGTTGCTTCAGTGTGGAAACGGCAATGGGTGTGGCCGCCACGCCACTGCAGGCGGTCAAGAAGGTGCACAGCGCAACGGTGCCATACAGGCGCAAGGGCAGTGTTTTCATCGGGCCATGATCAACCAACCTTGCTGTCTTTGCAAGCGCCGCACGTTACGATGGGCGTTCATGCAGTACCGACAGTTTTGGCAAATGTTCGGCCAGATAGTCGAAGCAGGCGCGCAGCCGGGGCGGCATGTGGCGCTTGCCGTTCACCAGCAGATTGACCGGCAGCACTGCCGGCTCATAGTCGCCCAGGATGCGCACCAGGCTGCCGTCGGCCACCTGTTCGGCCACCTGATACGACAAGGGGCGCCCGATCCCGCGTCCGGCCGCCACCGCCATCAGGATGGCGTCGATCTCGTTGACCGACAGCCGTGGATTGAGCTTGACCACCAGTTCGCGCCCCTGGTGCAGAAAGCGCCACTCGCCGTTATTGGACACGCCGGCGTTGTAGATCACGTCGTGCCGCTCGAGCTCCTCGGGCGTGGCCGGCGTGCCACGCCGCGCCAGGTAGGCCGGGCTGGCCACCAGCACGCGCCGCACCTGGCCAACCTTGCGCGCCACCATGCCGGTGTCGGGCAGTGCGCCGATCCGCAGCGCCAGGTCGATCCGGTGCTCGATCAGGTCCACGTTGCGGTCGTTGAACACCATCTCGACCTGCAGCTGCGGGTGCAGGTCGAGAAAGGCGATGATGGCCGGCGTCACGTGGCGCCGCCCGAACACGTGCGGCGCCGTGATGCGCAGCTTGCCGCGCAGCGGTCCGCCTTCCTCTTCGTGCACCGCGTCCTCATAGTCGGCCAGCACGCGCCGCGCCGTCTCGGCCAGGCGCTCGCCGGCCGCAGTCGGCGCCAGGCGGCGCGTGGTGCGTTCGATCAGGCGCACGCCGACCCGGTCTTCCAGCGCTTCGAGCGCGCGCGTGACCGCTGGCGGCGAGCGCTGCAAGCGGCGCGCCGCCCCACTGAGGCTGCCGGCGTCGAGAATGGCGATAAAAATCTGCAATTCGTCGATGCGGTCCATGATTCTTCCAGTAAGTGAAATAATGATTTTCACTTTATCATTATTTACGTCGTGCGTAGCAAGAAATACCATGGAGCCTTACCCACTTGCGAGACTGCCATGACCACACCTGCTCCCATCCTCCTGCACGGCACCAAACTGTCGGGCCATGTCCACCGTGTCGAGCTGCTGCTGCGCATGCTGGGCCTGCCATTCGAGTTCGTCCCGGCGCCGGCCGACGTGCGTTCCAGCGACGCGTTCAGACAACGCAATCCGCTGGGCCAGATCCCGGTGCTGCAGGATGGCGCACTGACGCTGGCCGACAGCAACGCGATTCTGGTCTACCTGGCCACCCGCTACGCGCCGGGCAGCAGCTGGCTGCCGCAGGACGCCGTCGGCGCCGCCCAGGTACAGCGCTGGCTGTCGATCGCCGCCGGCGAAGTGATGTACGGCCCGGCCAGTGCGCGCGCACTGGCGCAGTGGGGCATGCCGTGCGACGCCGCGCGCGCCGCGCTGGTGGCGGCGCGCCTGCTCAATTTCATGGAAAACCACCTGGCCGCGCACGACTACCTGGCTGCGCCGCACGCCACCATCGCCGACCTGGCCTGCTACGCCTATGTCAGGCATGCGCCCGAAGGCGGCATCGCGCTCGATGGCTTGCCGGCGCTGCACGCCTGGTTCGCCCGCGTCGAGGCGCTGCCCAATTTCATGGCGATGCCGTCCTCGCCCATTCCATCATGAGCTTCCATGACGGCGAACTGGAGGCGCAGCGGCGCGCCGGCGTCGTTGGCAACAGCAACGCGATCCGCCACTTCATGCCGGACCAGCACCGCCAGTTCTTCGAGCAGCAGCCATATTTGCTGGTAGCCACGCTGGATGCCGATGGCGCGCCGCGCGCGAGCGTGCTGCACGGCGAGACCGGTTTCGTCCACACGCCCGACGACACCAGCATCGCCATTACCGCTGCCAGCGACCTGGCGCCGGGCCGACCGGCCGGGCTGCTGGGGCTCGATTTCTCCACGCGCCGCCGCAACCGCGCCAATGGCGCCGTGCGCAGCAACGCGGACGGGAAACTGGTGCTGGATGTGCTGGAAAGCTTTGGCAACTGCCCACAGCACATCACCGTGCGCGACGTCGAGGCGGTGCCGCCGCGCCCATCGGCCAGCCACGCCTTCGATGGCCTGGACGCGGCCGCACGTGAACTGATCGCCGGCGCCGACACGTTTTTCGTCGCCACCAGCGGCGGCGCGCACGGGGTCGACATCTCGCACCGGGGCGGCCCGCCCGGCTTCGTGGCGATCGATGGCGCCACGCTGGCGATCCCCGACTTCAAGGGCAACCGCTACTTCAACACCCTGGGCAACATGCTGCTTGACGACCGGGTGGCGCTGCTGTTCATCGACTTCGCGCAGGGCGACGTGCTGGAACTGCGCGGGCGGGCCGCCATTGACTGGGCCAGCGACTTGGAAGGCACGCGCAGCTGGCGTTTTACCTGTGACGGCGGTACCCTGACCCGGGCCGCACTGCCGCTGCGCTGGGTCCGGCGCGCCTGACGCTGTCGAAGTACAATGTGGGAGATTTCATTTTGATAGGCTTCAAGCATGCCAACTGACACGCTAACCCCGGTCCACGTCCCCGTCTCGCAGCGCATCCGCGAGCGGCTGGTGTCGTCCAAAACGCGCTTTCATGCGAATGACAATATCGCCGCGTTCATCGAGCCGGGCGAGCTGGCGGCGCTGCTCGACGAAGTGAGCGCCAAGCTGCAGGGCGTGCTCGAAAGCCTGGTGATCGACACCGAGAACGACCATAACACGCAGGACACGGGCCGGCGCGTGGCCAAGATGTTCATCAACGAAGTATTTGGCGGGCGCTATGTCGAGATGCCGCCGGTGACTGAATTCCCCAACGCCTCGCACCTGAACGAACTGATGATCGTCGGCCCGATCACGGTGCGCAGCGCCTGTTCTCACCATCTGTGCCCGGTGATCGGCAAGGTGTGGATCGGCGTGATGCCCAACGAGCACTCGGCGCTGATCGGCCTGTCCAAATATGCACGCATCGCCAACTGGATCATGAGCCGTCCGCAAATCCAGGAAGAGGCAGTGGTCCAGCTGGCCGATCTGCTGCAGGAAAAAATGCAGCCGGATGGTCTGGCGGTTGTGATGGAAGCGGACCACTATTGCATGCAGTGGCGCGGGGTCAAGGACATGGATGCCAAGATGATCAATAGTGTCATGCACGGCTCGTTCCTGAAAGACCCGTCGCTGCGGCGCGAATTCCTGTCGCTGATCAAACGCTAACTCCAGAGGCCCATCATGCTAGTTCGACTCCTGTACGCCAGCCATGCCGTCGCCCCCGTCAATTGCGCCCTGATCCAGGAAATCATGCAGCAGTCGCATGCGCACAATCACCAGCACGGCATTACCGGCATCCTGTGCCACAGCGACAAGCTGTACATGCAAGTGCTCGAAGGCGGGCGCGATGCGATCAATGCGCTGTACGCCAAGATCCTGCGCGATGCGCGCCATGCCGACGTGGTGCTGCTGCACTACGAAGAAATCGCCGAACGCCGCTATGCCGGATGGACCATGGGCCAGGCCAACCTGGCCAAGGTCAATGCGTCGACCTTGCTGCGTTTTTCGGCGCTGCCCGAAATTAACCCGCACGCGATGTCGGGCAAAAATTCGCTGGCGCTGATCGACGAATTGATCGCCACCGCCACCATCGTCGGGCGTCCCTGAAAGGCTAGTCGGCCTTCTTCATCTGGGCCACCAGCTTCCAGGCCATGAAGCCCAGCACGCCCACGCCCAGCAGCAGCATCGCCCACAGGATCAGCACCCGTTGATGCGCGGCGCGCCCCGCTTCGAGGGCGGCGCTCGCTTCGCGGCCATCCGGGCCGCTCGCCTTGACCGGCCCGGCCACCGCCTGTTCCAGCCCTTGCAGCTCGGCGCCTGAAAAGCCCGGCGCCACCAGATCGATCGCGCGCTGCATGCTCCTGGCCTTGTCGCGCCCCACATGCAGCGTGTACGGCGGCGCGCCGCTGCCCAGGAACACCAGCGTTTGCGGCGTCCACGCCAGGCGCAGCGCGGGCTGGCGCGCCCTGGCGTCCGGCGCGCGGATCACCCACGACGTCGCATGCACCTCATCGAGCTCGATATCGCGCGAACCGCGCTGCTTGCCATCTTGCGTGATCTGGAAGACTGTCGTCTGCAGGCGCGGACTGAATTCCCAGCGCGTGGCGCTGCTACCCTTGGTGGTCGGCAGTTCGATGTAGTGGCCGACCAGCGCCGGCATCACCACGTTGGTGGCGGAAAAATTCAGGCCCAGCCGGCTGACCGGCAGCCCGATCGGCGCATCGTAGGCCAGGTCGTTGGGGAAGCGGCCGGCATGCGGCGGCAGCACGATGCTGTCCTGGGCCGGCGCCACGTCAGCCGACGCGCGCGACTCGGCCATGATGGCGGCAAATGGACGCGCGTTCCCTTGCGGCCAGTACAGGCGACCGTAGCGCATCGTGCGCGCGCCAAATTCCATGCGGTTGCTGGTGAGCGTATCGCGCTCGCGGTTGGCCAGCCACGCCAGGTTGGCGTAGCCCACCGTTTCCCAGCGCTGCAGGTCGTCGCTCACTTCCAGCGCGACCTGGGCCTGGTAGTTGGTCACGCCATCGGGCAGCGTGAACACCAGCGCGTCGACCGGCGTGCGCTCGCTGCCGAAGTCCAGTATCAGTCCGGCATGACCATCGGCAGCAGGCGCGCTGGCCGCCGCGTGGCGGCTGCTGATCGACGTTACCGAACCGTCTGGCGCGAGCTTGATGTCGACGTCGTTGCGCACGTCGCGCGTGTCGCCTTCGGCCACGCCGACCGGGAACAGCTTGACGGCAAACTGGCGCCGGCTGTCTTTCGCTTCGGTGGCCGGGTGCAGCAGCGCGAACGGCAGCGCCGCGCCGCGCGCATCGAACACGCGCAGGTCGTCCAGCGACGCGCTGTGCGCGTTCAAGTAGGCTGCCGGCGGCAGGCGCAGCTGAACCATCGCGTTTTTGCCGCTGACCGTCAATGCAATCGCATGGGAATAATTGGCGGGCAGGTCGGGCGCCGGCGTTTGCGCGCCGGCCGGGCCGCAAGTCAGTGCCAGCATGATCAGGTGGGCGGGATGGAAGTAGGTCATGTTACCTCAGCTTTTTCTACGGGAGTCGGATAGGGCGCCAGGTAGCCGATCAACACCATCAGCAAGCCGACACCGACGAAGGAAACGATGCGCGCCACGCTGCCAACGCCGTCCAGGTCGACCAGGAACAGCTTGGCCACCACCAGCGCCAGGAAGCCGGCGCCCACCATCCACCAGGGGCGCGACACTTTTTTGGTAGCCAGCCGCATCACCACCAGCGCCGTCACGCTCCACACCAGCGACAGCATCGCTTGCACGAACTGCGACGCGAACAGCGCGTCGGCGTTATACGGAATGGACAGCAGGTGCGACGCGGTGCGCAGCAAGATCAGGTTGAACCAGACGTAGGCGACGACCGCGCCGGCCTTGGGCAAACGCCGCACCAGCGGCGACGGCAGGTCCTTGAGCATCTGGTAGCAGAACGCGGCCACCGCCAGCACGATCCCGGTCGACAGGTCGAGCGGATTGGCCAGCGGCAGATACGGCAGCGGCGCCATGGCGCCATCCTGGAACAGATTCCACGCGCCCATCAGCAGCAGCGACCAGGCGGTGGCAGCCGGGATCAGCACGTGGCGGTACCAGGCGGCGATTGGCGTGGCCGGCCAGCGGTCGGCGCGGCTGCGCCCGATCAGCCAGAACAGCGCCAGCATCATGGCCCAAAATGGCAGGAAACTGGCCCAGCTGGCGCTGGCAAACTCGCCGGCCGCCGCCAGCAACGCGCGCTGTTCGCCGGCGCCGGCCAGCCACTGGCTGATCCAGATTTCGCCCGCTTTCCACAGCATCAGCCACGGACCGGCGCTGCGCACCAGGTGGATCAGCTTGAGCGCGGGCGGGGCGATGCGCCATTGGTTGACGGGCCAGAAGCGCAGCAGAAATTCGGCGCTGGCCCAGGCCGCGGCAAAACTGAGCCAGACGGTATTGTTGGGCAGCTGCGCGCCGCCGTACAGGTAGCCCATCACCAGCATGGTGGTGGCGCCCAGCGCGACCCATGCCGGTGTGCTGAGCCAGCGCAGGCTGGTCCAGGCCAGCTTGCGCGCCAGCAGGGCAAAGACAATCGCGGAAAATGCGACGCCGGCAAAGTACAGCGCAGAGAGCTCACTGAAGGCGACAGTGGGCATCAGCGATCCCGACACGATATTGAGGATGGGGCCGAACCACCAGAACGCCGACCAGGCCAGCAACGCGCGCGCCAGCTTGGGCATGCCACCGGCGCGCCGCACGTTCCAGCTGGTGAACAGGGCGCCGGCGAAGATCATCAGCGCGCCGACCAGCGGCTTATCGAACGGGTTCGCGGCCGGCTCCCAGTCCCAGCGCAGCAGTACCAGCACCAGCAGCGCGGCGCCGCCGGCCAGTTGCGCCACCAGCGCGAAGGCGCGCGCGTGCGGCCATTGCATGCGGCTGGCGATCAGGGCCAGCAGGGCGGCGGTTGCCAGCGCGCTGGCGGTGAGCAGGTTGGCCAATGCGGTGCCGCTCTGGCGCAGCAGGATTTCGGTCCAGGCGCCGCCCATGAACCACAGCGCGGCGATCGCCAGCAGCCAGCTGGCCGCGCGCGGGAAGCGCTGCGCGTCGCCGTCTTTCTGGGCGCGCAGCGTGGTCGCCATGAAGAACGCGGTGGCGGCCAGGATCAGGAAGCCGAGCCACAGGTTGGCGTTCTTGGCCGCCTGTGGCGCCATCGGGCCGACCGCGCCGATGAACGAGATCCAGGCGCCGGCCTGCACCAGCATGCCGAAGCCGAACACCAGCCGCTGCTTCTGGCGCAAGCCGATCCAGGCCACGCCCGCGCCTTCCAGTGCCCATGCGGCCGAGGTCCAGCGCCCGTCCAGCGCGAACGGCAGCGCCAGCGTGCCGAACACCAGGCCCAGCGCCAGGAACGATTCGACCAGCAATTTGAGGTCGCCCGCGCGGCGGCGCCACAGCACCATCGCCAGCGCCGTGTAGAACAGGCCGAACGCGAGCGCCGAGATGGCGCTGCCGAAGGCGACGTCTTTCATCAGCCCCAGTTGCAGGCCGAAGGCGGCCAGCGCGGTGCCGAATACGATGGTGGCGTCGACATAGGCCTTCTGGCCGGCCGCGCGCCGCCCCGCATAAATAATCGCGATGGCGACGTAGAACAGGAAGAACAACACCAGAAACAGCTGGGTCGACAGGTAGTGTTCGGCAGCGTCGTAGCTGCGCACGCCCCAGGCGGTGCCGATGAGGAAGGTGAAACCGAAGCCGAGCAGGTTCAGCGAACGCCAGGTGCGCTTGAGCGCGATCGCCAGCACCCCGGCGTTGAGCAGTGAATAGTACGAGAACAGGCCAATGTGGCTGCCATGGCCGGTCGAGGTCATGATCGGCGCCAGGAAGCCGCCGGTGATGCCGAACACCGCCAGCCAGAGCGCATCCTGCAGCACCGCCAGCAGGCAGGTGAAGGCGGTCAGCACGAACAGCAGCGCAAAGGCCAGCGTGGGCGGGATCAAGCCGTACAGGCGGAACGCGCCGAAGGTGACCAGCATCTGGATCGCCAGCGCGGCGCCCTGGATCGGCAAGCTCAGGTTGCGATGCGTCAGGCGCAGGCGCCAGCCCCAGGCCAGCAAGCCGATATCGGCCAGCACGATGCCGGCCAGGCGCAGTTCGATCGGCACGGTGACGCGCTCTGAGGCATATTTGAGCAGGAAGCTGACGCCGATGAACAGGATCAGCAAGCCCAGTTTGGCAACCAGGTTGCCGGTGAATAGCCAGTTCTTGATGGCGATGAGCCAGGCCGGCGGCGGGCGTGGCGGCGCGGGCGGGCGCGGTGGCACGGGCGCTGGGGCGGGCGCTGGGGCGGGCTTGGCGGCCGGCGCCGCAGCCGGAACAGGCGGCGGCACAAGGACGGGCGGCATAAACGGCGGAAAGGGAACAGAGACTGGCGCAGGCGTTGGTGCCGGTGCCGCTGGCTTTGCCGGCATTGGCGCTGCAGCTGGCAGGTCCGGCTGGCGCGACTGATCCAGCTCGTGGCGCAGCTTGCGCACCAGCGCTTCGAGTTCCGCGATCCGGCGCCGCAGGCCTTGCGACGCAATCACGGACGCGAGGAAGGGGTAGCCGAAGAAAAACAATACACCCAACAACAATGCAAATTCCATGCGGCCCCTTGATTGTCTAAAATGAAAAGTTTCCGGCCAATTGTATCCGGTCCGCGCCGTGCAGGGCGGGAATTGTCTTGGACTTTTCTTGTAAAAATGATAGCGTGGAAAGTTCCACCCATACAAGGAGGTCGTCCATGCGCCGTACGATGCTGTTCACCATGCTGGCACTGCCTGCAGCCATTGCCTCCGCGGCCGATCCGGCCCTCACGGCGGCCATCGCACGCGACTACGACGCCAAGCTGGCGCCGCTGTTCGAACACTTGCATCGCAATCCCGAGCTGTCGTTCATGGAAGTGAAAACTGCCGCGCGCATGGCCAAAGAGCTGCGCGAAGCTGGTTTCGAAGTGACCGAAGGCGTCGGCAAGACCGGCATCGTGGCGATCCTGAAAAACGGCGCGGGCCCGCTGGTGATGATGCGGGCCGACATGGACGGCTTGCCGGTGCTGGAAAAATCGGGATTGTCCTATGCGTCGACCGTGACGATGAAAGACATGACGGGACGCGAAGTGCCGGTCACCCACAGCTGCGGCCACGACGTCCACATGACCAGCCTGGTCGGCACGGCGCACCAGATGATGGCGCTCAAGTCGCGCTGGAAGGGCACGCTGATGCTGGTCGGCCAGCCGGCCGAGGAGCGGGTCGGCGGCGCGCGCGACATGATGCTCGACAATATCTGGAAGCGATTCGGCCGTCCCGACTACGCGCTGGCGCTGCACGTGGCCAGCACGCTGGCGGTGGGCAAGATCAGCATCGACGAAGCGCCGTACTCGGGCGTGGACACGCTGGAGATCAACATTCCCGGGATCGGCACCCATGGCGCCTCGCCCCATACCGGCAAGGACCCGGTGGTGCTGGGCGCGCAGATCGTGCTGGCGCTGCAAACCATCGTCACGCGCGAACTGGCGCCGCGCGAGCCGGGCCTGATCACGGTCGGCTCGTTTCATGCCGGCACCAAGCCGAACATCATTTCCGACATGGCCAAGCTGGAACTGACGGTGCGCTCGGAGAGCCCGGAAGCGCGCGAATTGCTGCTGAGCGCCATCAAGCGCGTCGCGCTCAACACCGCGCGCGCGGCGGGCATGCCGGAAAACCTGCTGCCCGAAGTGAAGATGACGGACGATCCATCGCTGCCGGTCATCAACGACCACCAGCTGACCACGCGCTTGCGCGCGGTCTGGACCGAGAAGCTGGGCGCTGCCATTTTCGACGACAAGACCAAGCGCGGCGCGATGGTGGCCGAAGACTTCGGCAACTTCACGCGCGAGCCGTATATCCCCAGCGTGTACTTCATCATCGGCGGCACCCCGGCGGCCGACATCGCGGCGGCAGCCAAGGGCGGGCCGCGCGTGCCCACCAACCACAGCCCGCTGTTCAAGGCGGTGCCGGATGCATCGATCAAGACCGGGGTGGAAACGTCGGTGGTGGCGCTGCTGGACCTGATGAAGAAATAACCGGCACCAACAGGGTCAAGTCTGACATCTGGACACGGACCCAGCGG
>JAZJXM010000100.1:0-15094 GCA_040390915.1 Pseudomonadota bacterium | reverse complement strand
GGACGACGACTAACCTTTCAACGTCTGCTCCAGCACATGCAGCTCATGGTTGCACTCCGGATTCTTGGTCCGGTCCAATGCAATCTTGCGCACGGCATGCAGCACCGTCGTATGATCGCGCCCGCCAAACAGCTCGCCGATTTCCGGCAAGCTCTTCTGCGTCAATTCCTTGGCCAGGTACATCGCAATCTGGCGCGGCCGTGCAATGTTCGCGGGCCGGCGCTTGGAGTACATGTCCGCCACCTTGATGCTGAAGAAGTCGGCCACCGTCTTCTGGATGTTCTCGACCGAGATCTGGCGGTTCTGCACCGACAGCAAATCCTTGAGCGCTTCCTTGACTACGTCGATCGTGATGTCCTTGCCGTGAAAGCGCGAGTACGCCAGGATCTTGCGCAGCGCGCCTTCGAGCTCGCGCACGTTCGAGCGCAAATGTTTGGCCACGAAGAAGGCCACGTCGTCCGAGAACGTCACGCCTTCGGACTGCGCTTTTTTCAGCAAAATGGCGACCCGCATTTCCAGTTCCGGCGGTTCGATCGCCACCGTCAGGCCGGAGTCGAAGCGCGAGATCAGGCGGTCATCCATGCCGGTGATCTCTTTTGGATAGGTGTCGCTGGTGATGATGATCTGCTTCTTGGCCGCGATCAGCGCTTCGAACGCATAGAAAAATTCTTCCTGCGTGCGGCTTTTACCGCCAAAGAACTGAATATCATCGATCAGCAGCATGTCCAGCGAGTGGTAGTAATGCTTGAAATCGTCAAAGCCCTTGCGCTGGTAGGCGGTCACCACGTCGCGCACGTACTGCTCGGCGTGAATGTAGCGGATGCGCGCGCCCGGCTGGTCGGCCATCACCTGGTTGCCGATCGCGTGGATCAAGTGGGTCTTGCCCAGGCCCACGCCGCCGTAAAAGAACAGCGGGTTGTACGACACGCCCGGGTTGTTGGCCACCTGGATCGCGGCGGCGCGCGCCAGCTGGTTGGCCTTACCGGTCACGAAGCTGTCAAACGTCAGTTCGGTGTTGACGCGGCTTTGTTCGCGCCGCGGTGGATTGCCGATGTTGAACATCTCCGGCGTGCCGGGCTGCGCTTCATTGCTGTTGCTGCTGACGTGGTTGTTGATCGTCCCGGGTAGCGGGCCGTCGTTGGGCGCCGGATGGGGCGCCACGGCTTTCTTGGGCAAGGCATTGCGCGGGTCGAGCACGAACTGCACTTCGGTGGGTGCTTCCCAGAACTGGCACGCCAGTTCGGTGATGCGGTTGGCGAATTGCGTCTTGACCCAATCGAGCTTGAAGCGATTGGGCGCAGCAATGCGCAGCTTGCCGTCTTCGTAATCGAGGGCGATAAGCGGTTTGATCCACGCACTGAATTGTTGCGGTGTCAGCTCAAGTTCCAACTGTGCGGAACAGGTCTGCCAGAAATTTTCCATGAATCGTCGTTCTAAATATGAAGTGCAGAGGGGCCACACGTAACACGCTATTCTACCTGTGACGGGCTGAGTTATCCACAGGCACGCAGCTTATTTTCCGTGATCTTAAGATTAACAAGAGGTCGTGGTCGCGCCATAAATACCAGCCACTCCTTGACAAGCGGACTCGAAATCGTGTCTAATTCAGGGTTCCCCGCCCGTACTCCGTGCAAACGAGCCTTTTGTCGGCTTGTTGGTTTGGCTTAGCGGGTAAAAAAGACTGACGGGACGTCAGACCCGATTTTGCATTTTATTTTGCTTTAAGCGAGACCACCATGAAACGTACTTACCAACCTTCCGTCGTTCGTCGCAAGCGCACGCACGGCTTCCGCGCACGTATGGCTACCCGTGGCGGTCGCGATGTGCTCAATGCACGCCGCGCCAAGGGTCGCAAACGCCTGGCTGTATAAGTCTGGCATTGACCGATCGATCGCGGTTGGCTATGACTAGCGAAGGTTCACACGACTTCGCGCGCGTTCGGCGTATCGTTAAAACGGATGAATTTTCATCCGTTTTTCGTTTGCGCCCTGCTCAAAAGACGGCGCATTTCGTGCTCTATACCCGCTTGAACGAATTGCCGCATGCGCGGCTGGGCGTCGTTGTCGCCAAGCGCTTTGCGCCGCGCGCGGTCACCCGCAATACGATCAAGCGCGTTACGCGCGAACTGTTCCGCGTCTCCAGCCTGCCGGCCATCGACTGCATCGTGCGCCTGGCGCGCCCGGTCAACACCAAGCAAGGCCCGGCCACCACCGCCGCGCTCAAGGTAGTCTTGCGCGCAGAAATTGCGCGCCTGTTTGCATCGCAAGCGCCAAAGGCGGCAGCGTGAACCGGCTGCTGGTTGCTCTGTTGCGCGCCTACCAGCTGCTGCTGTCGCCGATGCTGGGACAGAACTGCCGTTTTTACCCGTCCTGCTCCCACTATGCGATCGAAGCGATCCGCACCCATGGCGCCGCGCGCGGCAGCTATCTCGCGGCACGCCGCGTGTGCCGCTGCCACCCATGGAACGAAGGCGGCGCAGATCCCGTGCCGCCTCCGCAGCACAAGAATTCATCTACAGCCGCATGCGGCTGCAACCACTCCTGACCAATACCCCAATGGATATCAATAAACGTAGCATCCTGTGGATCGTGTTCGCCGTAACGATTTTCTATCTCGTGAACCAGTGGACGACGGCCAATGGTGGCCAGCCCATGTTCTCGATGACGCCGCCGCCGGCCAAGGTGGAAGCCGCTTCCGCCGCCGCATCGGCGCCGGGTGGGACGGCGCAGCCGTCCGCCGCTGCCGTGCCAGGTACGCCTGCCGCACCGGTCATCAAGACCGAAGTCATCACCATCACCACCGACGTGTTCAAGGTCGACATCGACACCGCCGGCGGCGTGATCAAGCGCCTGGAACTGCTCAAGTTCGCCGACAAGGTCGATCCGAAGCAGCACCAGCTGCTGTTTGACGTCACCCCGAAAGGCGTCTACGTCGCCCAGACCGGCGTGCTCTCTGCTTCGGCACCGACGCCACTGGTGAGCCACAACACGCCATTCGTGGCCCGTCCCGGCAACCGCATGATCGACGGCGGCGACCAGGTCCAGCTGGTGCTCGACGCAGTCGACAACGGCATCAAGCTGACCAAGACGTTCACGTTCAAGAAGGGCGACTACGTGATCGGCCTGCGCCACGACGTGACCAACGTGGGCGCCGCTCCGGTGAGTCCTACGCTGTACATGCAGATCTCGCACCACGGTAACAAGCCTGAAGGCGAGTCCTACTTCACCTCCAGCTACACCGGCCCGACCATGTACTCGTCGGTCAAGCAATACGAAAAGCTGCAGTTTGCCGAAATCGAAAAGAAGGGCAAAGCCGAGCATACCGAGAAAGCCAATGACGGCTGGATCGCGCTGTCGCAGCACTACTTCGTGTCGGCCATCATCCCGCCGAAGAACACCCCGCGCGAGATCTACACCACGCGCGTCGATACCAACCTGTACGCGATTGGCACCAAGCTGCCGCTCGGTACCATTGCGCCTGGCGCGACGGTCAGCAGCGACAGCCGCCTGTATTCGGGACCGCAAGACGAAAACAAGCTGGCCCAGATCGAGCAAGGCCTGGATCTGGTCAAGGATTACGGCGCGCTGCGCATGATCGCCCAGCCGATTTTCTGGGTCATGGACCACATCCACAACGTGCTCGGAAACTGGGGCTGGACCATCATCGCCTTCACGATCCTGATCAAGCTGCTGTTCTTCCCGCTGTCGGCTGCCGGCTACAAGAGCATGGCGCGCATCAAGGTGGTCACGCCAAAGATGCAGGCAATCCGCGAAAAGTACAAAGGCGACCCGGCCAAAATGAACCAGGCCACCATGGAGCTGTACAAGACCGAGAAAATCAATCCGCTGGGCGGCTGCCTGCCGATCCTGGTCCAGATGCCAGTCTTTATCGCCCTGTACTGGGTGCTGCAGGCGTCGGCCGAAATGCGCGGCGCGCCGTGGATGGGCTGGATCACCGACCTGACCGCGCCGGACCCGTACTACATCCTGCCGGTGCTGTACGCGATCTCGATGTTCATCACCACCAAGCTCAATCCTGCGCCTGCGGATCCGGTGCAAGCGAAGATGATGCTGTTCATGCCGCTGGCGTTCTCGGTGATGTTCGTGTTCTTCCCGTCCGGCCTGGTGCTGTACTGGGTGGTCAACAACATCCTGTCGATCGCGCAGCAGTGGGTGATCACCAAGAAGTTCGAAGACGCGGCCGCGACCAAGAAAAAGTAACAGACGCGCCGCTGTACCAAAAAAGCCCGTGGCCTCCACGGGCTTTTTCTTTTACCACCCGAATAAACTACAATCTTCCGATGAAACTCGACACCTCCCCCATCGCCGCCATCGCCACCGCCCCCGGCCGCGGCGGCATCGGCGTTGTGCGCGCCTCCGGCAAGTCGCTGGCCTCCTTGATGGCCGCATTGTTCCCGGGCGCCAAACTGGCGCCGCGCCACGCCACCTACCTGCCTTTCAAGAACGCCGACGGCAGCATCATCGACCAGGGCATCGCGATCTATTTCAAGGGCCCCCATTCGTACACCGGCGAAGATGTGCTCGAACTGCAGGGCCATGGCGGCCCGGTGGTGCTGCAAATGCTGCTCGCGCGCGTGCTCGAAGCGGGCATGGAAGCCGGCCTGCGGCTGGCCGAACCGGGCGAATTCACGCGCCGCGCCTATCTCAACGACAAGCTGGACCTGGCCCAGGCCGAAGCCGTGGCCGACCTGATCGATGCGTCCACCGAAGCGGCCGCGCGTTCGGCCACGCAATCGCTGTCGGGCGCGTTTTCCAAGACCATCCACACACTGGTGGAACAGACCACTGGCCTGCGCATGCTGGTTGAAGCGACGCTCGATTTTCCGGAAGAAGAAATCGACTTCCTTGAAAAATCCGACGCGCGTGGCCAGCTGGCCGGCATCGTCGCCTCGCTCGAAGCGGTGTTCCAGCAGGCCGCCCAGGGCGCGCTGCTGCGCGAAGGCCTGAACGTGGTGCTGGTGGGCCAGCCCAACGTGGGCAAGTCGTCCTTGCTCAACGCGCTGGCCGGCGCCGATGTGGCCATCGTCACCCCGATCGCCGGCACCACCCGCGACAAGGTCAGCGAAACGATCCAGATCGAGGGCATCCCGCTCAACATCATCGACACCGCCGGCATCCGCGCGCTGGACGAGAAGGTCGACGTGGTCGAACGGATCGGCATCGAACGCACTTGGGGCGAAGTGGGCAAGGCCGACGTGATCATGCACCTGCTCGACGCCGACCAGGGCCCGATGCGGGCCGACGACGACATCGTGGCCGCCTTCCCGGAAGGGATACCGGTGATCCGCGTGTGGAACAAGATCGACCTGTCCGGGCACAAGCCGTCGGTCGACGCGCAGGAAGACGCGACCAACGTCTACCTGTCGGCGCACGAACACCTGGGGATCGACCTGCTGCGCGCCGAACTGCTGCGCATCGCAGGCTGGCAGCAGACCGGCGAATCGCTGTTCCTGGCGCGCGAGCGGCACCTGATCGCGCTGCGCTCGGCGCGCAAGCACTTGCAGATGGCAGGCGCCCATGCAGCCCAGGACGACCAGTCGCTGGACTTGTTCGCCGAAGAACTGCGGCTGGCCCAGCTGCAGCTGTCGAGCATCACCGGCGAATTCTCGTCCGACGATTTGCTAGGTGTGATTTTCAGCCGTTTTTGTATCGGCAAATAGGATGAACGACATGGAATTGAACCCCGACTTTCCGATCGTCAGCGGCGCTTTTGCGATGCCCAACAACTGGACGCTGACACTGCCCGTAGAATGCAACCGGCGCGTCGAGGATGGCAGCCTGGTGCTATGGACGCATGACCTGACGCTGTGGATCAATATCTGGCAAAACGACGCCAATTTATCGATGCAGGAGCAGGCGGAGCGAATCCTTGCACAGGCCAGTGCGGCGCGGCGCGAGCAGAACATCGAGCGCAGCGACACGCTGCTGCGCCTGACCTACGAACTGGCCGAGCAGGATAGCGAGCAGCCGACGACGGAGCAGCGCGCCATTTCCGGGCATGTCATTTCACCGGCAGGCTACGTGCAAATCGCCGCCTATTTCGACACGCCGGAAGCGCGCACGGTGGGGTATCAGGTAATCGGGTCGGTTCGTCAAAAATAGCGCGTGGCTCGCGCCCTTGTCGAGATACTTTACATGTGTGAATATAAAGATAATATTGGCGTGACTAGATCGTTGATTTTGTTCACCAGCATCACCTTCTCTGCCACCAACGACATCGTGGCCATCGATGACGTGCGCTTTGGCCTTGCCAACGCCACCGTTCCAGAGCCTGGCACGCTGGCCCTGTTCGGCCTGGGCGCGCTGCGCCGGCGCCGCGCCTGAGCAAGCGTCTTCCCTCTAAAGCCTGCCGTCACGCTGTGACCGCAGGCTTTTTTCAATTTTGCCCAGCCGAATGGTGCTGCCGCCGCGTTTGCTATTTGTTATAGTGATCACCCCGAAAATATTTTTAGCATTGCTGTCGAATTGGCTGTCGCTCGCACGTCGTAGTCATAGCAACCCACTTTTCAGGAGACATGCTCATGCTCGAAACGCCGCACCTCACGCGCGCTGAAGGCCAACCGGCAGCCGTGATCCGCCTGACCATCCCGCGTTCGCAGATCCAGGCCGTCATGGGCCCCGGCATCGGTGAACTGGTGGCAGCGGTCAAGGCGCAGGGCATCGGTCCGACCGGCCCGGTCTTTGCGCACTACCACACCATGACGCCGGACAGCTTCGACTTCGACATCGGCGTGCCGGTGTGCGCGCCAGTCACCCCGACCGGCCGCGTGCAAGCGGGCAGTCTGCCGGGCGGCCTGGTGGCACGCACCGTGTACCACGGCAACTACGATGGCCTGCACGGCGCGTGGGGCCAATTCATGGAGTGGATTGCGGCAGGCGGGCATGCCAAGGCGCCTGACCTGTGGGAAGTCTACGTCAAGGGGCCGGATGCCAATCCCGACCCGGCTACCTGGCGTACGGAATTGAACCAACCTTTGCTGGGCTAACTTACACACTGGAGATCAATATGACTAACGCAAAAGTACGTCCCATCCCCGAAGACATGCACACCCTGACCCCGCACCTGGTCTGCGCCGACGCCCTCAAGGCGATCGAATATTACAAGCGCGCGTTCGGCGCCGTCGAAGGCGGCATCATGCTCACCCCTGACGGCAAGCTTATGCACGCCCAGATCCGGATCGGCGATTCGGCCCTGATGCTGATGGAAGAGAACAAGGACTGGGGCGCGATCGGCCCCAAAACGCTGGGCGGTAGCCCGGTCACCATCCACCTGTATGTCAAGGACGTCGATGCGGTGTTCGCCAAGGCCGTGGCCGAAGGCGGCACCTCAAAAATGGCGCCGGCCGACATGTTCTGGGGCGACCGCTATGGCGTGCTGACCGACCCGTTCGGCCACAGCTGGTCGGTCGCGACCCACGTCAAGGACGCTACGCCTGAGGAAATGAAGGCTGCGATCGCCAACATGGGCAACTGCCCCGACGCTGCCAAGCAATAAGGAGAGCATCATGCGATTCATGGTCATCGTCAAAGCCAGTCCCGAATCCGAAGCGGGCAAGATGCCGAGCGAGAAGCTGCTCACCGACATGGGCAAGTTCAACGAGGAGCTGGTCAAGGCTGGCGTGCTGCTCGCCGGTGAGGGCTTGCATCCCAGTTCGAAGGGCGCGCGCATCCGCTTTTCGGGCGACAAGCGCACCGTCATCGACGGCCCGTTTGCCGAAACCAAGGAACTGGTGGCCGGATTCTGGCTGATCCAGGTCAAGTCCAGGCAAGAGGCAATCGAGTGGATGAAGCGCTGCCCGAATCCGATGGAAGGCGAATCGGAAATCGAAATTCGCCAGGTGTTCGAGGCGGAAGACTTCGGCGCCGAATTCACGCCCGAACTGCGTGAGCAGGAAGAGCGCATCCGATCGCAAATCGCGACCCACGCGTAGCGCCAACTTGGCCCCCGCGCGCGCGGGGGCCCAACCGCAAGGAATCCCATGGCATTCATGATCCTGCGCCGCGCCGACCGTTTTACGGAAGCGTCGCGCCTGTCGCCCGAAGAGTCAAAGCTGCTGTTCGCAACCCTGAAGCCGAGCGCCAGCGCGCTGCGCCTGACAATCAGGGACGGCCAGGCCACGGTCACGCCCGGCCCGTTCGAGCCGGTCGAGATGATCGCCGGCTTCGCGATCGTCGACGTCCCCACCAGACAGGAGGCGCTCGACTGGCTCGCGCGCTGGCCCGTCACCGATCACGAAATCGAACTGGAAATCCGCGAGAGCGGTTGCCACGCCGGCTGCGCGCCGGTGCTCGCCGCCGGCGACCCCGACGCCGACGGCAAGCTGTTCGCGATCCTGCTGCGTTCCAGCGCCGACCTGGAAGCCGAAACGCCGGTCCCGCAGCACCGGCTCGACACGCTGGCCGCCAGCAATGGCGCCGAAATGGCGGCCGGCGTGCTGCTGGCCGGCGACGGCTTGCGCACCAGTGCGCGCGGCGCCCGCGTCAAGCTGTCGACGCAGGCGCGCACCATCATCGACGGCCCCTTCACCGAGATCAAGGAAATGATCGCCGGCTTCTGGCTGATCCGGGTCGCCTCGATGGACGACGCGCTGGCCTGGGCCAGGCGCAATCCTTATCCGACCGGTCCCGATGTCGACGTCGAAATCCGCGAGCTGTACCTGACCTCGCAAGACATCGCGCCGTTCACGCCCGACCTGGAAGCGGACGAACAGCGCATTCGCGCCTTGCAGCTCGAAGCGGGCATGCGCGCCCATTTCACTGCCTGAGCATGAGCGCCAGCGAAGCGGGCCGGGTCGCCGAAACGGTATGGCGCATGGAGTCGGCGCGCATCATCGGCGCGCTGGCGCGCATGCTGCGCGACGTCGGCCTGGCCGAAGAACTGGCGCAGGACGCGATGGTCAGCGCGCTCGAACGCTGGCCCGGCGCCGGCATCCCAGACAACCCGGGCGCGTGGCTGATGGCGGTGGCCAAAAACCGCGCGCTGGACCATTTGCGCCACTTGCGCCAGCAGCAGTCCAAGGCGTTCGCGCTGACCTGGGAAATCGAAAACCAGCTGCAGGACGCGGCGCCCGACCTGGACGCCGCGCTGGATGACGACCTTGGCGACGACCTGCTGCGCCTGATGTTCATCGCCTGCCATCCGGTGCTCTCGACCGAGGCACGCGTGGCGCTGACACTGCGCCTGTTGGGCGGCCTGACGACCGATGAAATCGCGCGCGCTTTCCTGGTGTCGGAATCGACCGTCGCCCAGCGCATCGTGCGCGCCAAGCGCACCCTGTCCGAAGCGCGCATCCCGTTCGAGGTGCCAGGCGCCGACCAGCTGACAGCGCGCCTGGCATCGGTGCTGCAAGTGATCTACCTGATTTTCAACGAGGGCTACGCGGCCAGCGCGGGCAGCGACTGGCTGCGTCCCAAGCTGTGCGAAGAGGCGCTGCGGCTGGGCCGGGTGCTGGCCGAGCTGACGCCGCACGAGCCCGAAGTGCACGGCCTGGTGGCGCTGATGGAGATCCAGTCTTCGCGCGCGCGGGCCCGCGTCGGTCCCGGCGGCGAACCGGTGCTGCTGCTCGAGCAGGACCGCGCGCGCTGGGACCAGCTGCTGATCCGGCGTGGGCTGGCGGCGCTGGAACGGGCCGCGCAACTGGGCCAGGGCCACGGCCCGTACGCGCTGCAGGCGGCGATCGCGGCCTGCCATGCGCGCGCCGTCACGCCCGGCGACACCGACTGGCTGCGCATCGCGGCGCTGTATGACGCGCTGGCCCAGCTGGCGCCGTCGCCCATCATCGAACTCAATCGCGCGGTGGTGCTGGCGATGGCGTACGGCCCCGCGGCCGGGCTGGCGCTGGCCGACCGGCTGAACGGCGAAGCGGCGCTGCAGCACTATCATTTGCTGCCCAGCGTGCGCGGCGACCTGCTCGCCAAGCTGGGCCGCCACGCCGAGGCGCGCGCCGAATTCGAGCGCGCCGCCGCGCTGACCAACAACTTGCGCGAGCGCACCTTGCTGCTGGCGCGCGCACAGGCGTGTCACTGACTGTGCTACGCTTTCGGCATGTACAAGCTGACCAAACACTCCCTGTTGCTGGCGCTGGCCGGCGCCTTGCTGGCCTCGTGCGCCGGCCTGATCGGCCCGCGCGACCTTGAAATCCCATTGAGCAAAATGCAAAGCGGGCTGGATCGCCGTTTTCCCTTGCATAACCGGGCGCTCGAACTGTTCGAGATCGAACTGTCGCGCCCGCAGCTGAGCATGCAGCCCGATGCTGGCCGCATCGCCATGACGATGGACGCGCTGGTGGCGCCGCCGTTCACGCGCAAGACCTGGCACGGCACGCTGATGCTGTCCGGCCGGCTGGTGATCGACCCGCTGCGCAGTGCCGTGCTGATGGCCGATCCGCGCGTGGACAGCTTCACCGTCGACGGCGTCGACGAAGCGCGCCAGCGCAACCTGGCCCAGGCGGCCAGCCTGCTGATGCACCATGTGGTTGACGACGTGCCGCTCTACCATTTCCGTCCCGAAGACTTGCGCTACGGCGGCGTGCAGTTCGTCCCCACCCGCATCGCCACCACGGCGCGCGGCTTGCTGGTGTCGGTCGAACCGGCCCACTGACGGCCTGAAAATTGGTTGTCGCACGGCAACAACTGTCCAGAATTACAGCATTGCAGCGTCCAGTTTTTGCGTGCAAACTCGGAGTTGCCAAGCCGCGGCGCCTGCAAGCGTGCCGGGTTTGCGAATTCTCATATGCCGCATATTCCACTATCGTAATCTTGCTCTAAGACTTAGTTGGGCTGCCATTGCTGGGGGTGAATCTTGGGAACCATACAGGGAAGTTTGCAGGAAAAGGAGACGGCGGACGACCCGTCGCCTGCGGCCGCGGCGGCCCAGGCGCGCACCCGCCAGAGCCTGCCGGCGAAAGGATCCTGTTGGTATTGCGAGAAGCCGCTCGACAGCGTGCGCCGCTTTTGCGGCAAGGAATGCGCCGACGCGTTCGATGAAGAAGCCGAATTCGACGCCGATGGCCTGGCCAATCCGCCGCCTTAAATCCCCGCCCCGTAGGGCGATTCGCCCAGCGCGACTAGCGCTTCCTCGTAGCGAAAGCCGTTGACTGCCGCCGCCACCAGGGCCAGCGTGGCATCGCCCAAAATCACTTGCAAGCTGGCGCCCGACTGTTCCAGCAAGTCGACCGCGGCGCCGTCGCCGTTGCTCAGCAATTCGATCAGGCGCGCCAGCAGCGCCGCATCCCCCAGCAGCGGGCGCTGCGGCACGAACACCGGCACCCCGCTAGGCGGGCTGCTATCGAGCAGGACACCCAGCAGGCTCAGCACTTTGTCGAATTCGGGCGACAGCGCCGCGAGCGCGTTGCCCTGGTTGCCCTCGCCGGTGCGGATGGCCGCTTCCAGTTCGCAGGCGCAGCGGTGCAAGCGGTGTGCGCCTATCATGCCGGCCGCGCCCTTGAGCGTATGCGCCAGCCGGTGCGCCAGCGCCTGGTCGCCATGCGACAGCGCGCTGCGAATCGGCAGCACGCCGTCCTGGTAATCGCTGCGAAAACGCCTGAGCATGCGCGCGTACAGGTCACGGTCGCCCATGACCCGCTCGATGCCGTCATTGACATCGACGGTATCTCGGGTCACCGGGTCGGCTCGCAGTTCGATCGCTGCTTGAGGAGTCGGCGGGTTCTCAGTTGGGGGCATGGGCAGTCGCATGGTGGGCGCTGTGGCCAACGATAGCAGAGTTCCCGATTTTTTTCCTGTCATTCAAGGCCGGTCGCAAAGGACCACATCTTGGAGATCGGGTTGCCGTTGATAGTGCCGGTAAAGGTGACGTCGTAGGTGGTGCTGGCAGCGAGCACCGTCAGCGGCACGATCGCGGCGGCCGAGTTGGGCGTGTGCTGGTCGGTGACGCTGCGCTTGAGCAGCTGCACGTTCAGGTTGGCGCCCCCATGCGGCTGGATGGTGAAGCTGGTCACTGTCAATACAGCATTGATGTCGGCATGCACGCTGACCGGATAGCCCACTTCGTTAAGTCCGGGCACCGGATCGGGCGCTTCGAAGTCGCTCAAAAACTTGCGCGTGACGCCAACCTGGCCGTTGACCGGCCACGCCACAATCTGGCCGCCGCCCAAGCCCGGCCCATAGCCGTTGTTGGCGGTGAAATTGGTGGTGAAATAGGTATAGTTGGCCGCGCCGGTGGCCGCGCCGGCGCCGATTTCCTTGAATTTCGGCTCGAAAATCACGAAGCGGTGATAGATGGCGGTGATCAGTTCTTCGGCCAGATCCGCCCCGGACAAGGTCGCTTTGGCCGAAATCACTTCGCCGTAAGCATAGCTGCCGCTGAAGGTGTAACCCACATAGTTCAGGCGTTCGAGCATGGTGACGCCGGTAAAACCGGGATTGCCAGGCGTTTCGTCGTGCAGAACGATGTTATTGAGGCGCTGGTAATCGGAATGGTGCTGCGCGGCGCTGTCGAGCAGCGCGTTGCGCGTCAGCGCTGGCACGCCCAGCTGGCTGCGCCGCAAGTTGAGCCGGTTCAGGCCATCGGTGGCGATGCTGCCGGTGTCCGCAGGCGTGCCGGGATCGACCGGGGCGCGCGGGCTGTAGCCGCCACCGCCGCCGCCGCCGCATGCGGCCAGCAGGCTGGCGATGATGAGCGCGGCAGCCCCGGTTTGCCAGCGTTGCAAGTTGCGCATGGTTTTCTCCCGACGTCAATCCAGTAAGAATAGATTCTAGGCGAAAACGCGAACAGGTGAGATTTCTTTGTCGGACAGGCCACGCGGTAAAATACGTTTTCCGAGTGCCCACCCTGACAACTGCGACTGCGACCCGACTTGAAACCAACCCGCCAGCAGCGCCTCGCGCGCGCCAAATTTGCCCTTCCCAGCCTGGTGACCCTGCTGTCGATCGCCTGCGGCTTTGGCAGCATCGTGCTGTCGGTCGATAACGCCCGCATCGGCGACGCATCCGACTACCGGATGGCGGCCATGCTGCTGGTGGCAGCCGGCGTGTTCGATGCGCTCGACGGCTTCGTGGCGCGCCTGACCAAGACCGCGTCCGAATTCGGCATGCAGCTCGATTCGATCGCCGACGTGATGAACTTTGGCTGCGCGCCAGCCATGCTGCTGTACTGCTATGGCTTCACGCTGCTCGGACCGGGCCATCCAACGTTGCTGCGCATGGGCGGGCTGGCCTGTTTTATTTTTGTCGCCTGCGGCGCGCTGCGCCTGGCGCGCTTTAACGTCAACGTGGGGCGCACCGACCCGCGTTATTTCGTCGGCATCCCGATCACTGCCGGCGCCGCCTGCGTAGCCTCGGTGGTGGTGGCCTGGCCGGCGCCGCTGCAAAACATGCAGCAGGCCGGCTTGCTGATCCTGCTGATGGTGGTGGTGGGCACGCTGATGGTGTCGACCGTGCGCTTCCCCAGTTCCAAGCAGCCGAAAAGCGCGCTGCTGCTGGTGCTGGCGGCAGCCGGAGTAGCGCTGCTGGCCTGGCTGCAATGGCACTTTTTCGTGCTGTTCTTCGTGCTCTATATCGGCGCCACCTTGCTGATCAACATAGCCTGGCAAATGGGCTGGCGCGGCTTGCCGCCGCCGCAAGTGTTCAAGGACTAGGGCTAGGCGACTTCGTGCCCGCGCGCGGCGCGCAGGATGCTGAACCAGTCTGGCCGGCTCAATGTGAACTGGGTGCCGGCCACCGCCACCGCGATCGCTTCGACACGCCCGGTACCGGTCAGCGGCAATGGCCGCGACGGCAGTTGCATGATCCACGCGAACACCACGCTGGCGAACGGCTGGCCGATCTCGTCGGCGATGCCCTTGATCACCAGGCGCAGGTTGTCGGCGTATTCTTCGCCGCCATTGAACAAACGCCCGCCCGCCAGTGGCGACCAGATCATCGGTGACACGCCCAGGTCGTGCAGGCCATCGAAGGTCTGGTCGAACATGGGCGCCGTGTGCAGCGGCGAAAACTCCACCTGGTTGGTGGCCAGCTTGATGCGCTGGTCGAGCATCTCGAACTGGTGGCGGCTGAAGTTGGACACGCCAAAATGCAGCACTTTTCCAGCCAGGCGCAACTGTTCGAAAGTGCGCGCGACTTCGTCGAAATCCATCAGCGGATCGGGACGATGGATCAGCAGCAGGTCGAGCCGGTCGGTGCCGAGCTGGCGCAGCGACTCGTCAACCGAATCGACGATGTGCTCAGCGCTGGTGTCGTAGTGCTGGATGGTGTGCTGCGGGCGCTGCGGCGACACCAGCTTGATGCCGCACTTGGAAATGAGTTCGATCCGGTCGCGCAGCGACGGCTGCAAGCGCAGCGCCTCGCCGAACAGCGATTCGACGCCATAGCCGCCATAAATGTCGGCATGGTCGAAACTGGTGACGCCAAGCGCGATGCAGCGTTCAATGAACGCCACCCGCTGCTCGGCCGACATGCCCCACTCGGTCATGCGCCACATGCCGGCCACGATGCGCGAGAGCACCGGGCCGCTGGACGAGGTGGCAACGCGCGGGCACATCAGGTCGGCAGGCAGGGCCATCATGCTCCTTACTTGACCCACAGGCGGATCGAATCCCAGGCGCGCCCGAAGATGGTCGCCTGGCTCACTTCTTCCAGCGCCACTACCGGCAACTCCAGCAGCGGCTTGCCGTCGACCATCATCTTGAGCGTGCCGACATTGCTGTGCAGCGCCAGGGGCGCGACCAGCGGGTCCTTGCGTTCGAGCACAGGCTTCATCTTTCCAGCCACGCCCTTGGGCACCGTCACCAGCACGTCATTGGCGAAACCGATCTTGACGGTCGACGAAGAACCCTTCCACACTTCCGGCGTCAGGATCGGCTGGCCCTTGCTGTACAGCTTGACGGTGTCGAAATTCTGGAAGCCCCAGTTCAGCAGCTTCTGGCTTTCCTGGGTGCGGGTCTGGTCCGAGTTGGTGCCCAGCACCACCGAGATCAAACGCCGCTGCAGGCCGCCATTGGGACGGCGCGCCGACGCGATCATGCCGTAGCCGGCGCCTTCGGTGTGGCCGGTCTTCATGCCATCGACGGTCGGGTCGAGCCACAGCAGGCGGTTGCGGTTCGGCTGGGTGATCTTGT
>JAZJXM010000099.1:0-2672 GCA_040390915.1 Pseudomonadota bacterium | reverse complement strand
ACTACTTGATTACGTTAACGTTTTCAGCGGGGAGGCGAACTATAGCAAAGCCCCCGGCAATGCGCAAGGGGCTTTTGCTCAATAAAAGCTATTCACGCAGCAAGGTCAGCTTGAACTGAGGATCAGCCAGGATTTTTTCCTGCGTGAACGGCAACAGCGGCCACTGTTTCTGCGAATACAGCGGCACCTGGTCGCTGTAGTAAGGCGACTTGGGGTCGACCGACTGGCCATACACCAGCATCGCATAGGCGATCGGCCCATTGGCGTCAAACGTCACCGTCTGCACATAGCTGGTACCCCACACGATGTCGTGATAGCCGTCCGCCTGCAGGCCAGTGCGCATGTGGATCGAATTGTAGGAGCCGTCGATGTCGCCGATGCCGCCATGCACCGGCACCCGCACGCCGTTGCGGGTGTCACCCTGGTAGTCCCCCAGCGCGCCATCAAAGGCAATGCCCAGCCCTTGCAGTTTCAACGCCGCCGCCTTGAGCGCGGCCAGCATGGCCGGCGTGGTGGCCGGCGCCAGTGAATGCGGCGTATTGACAGGGTCGCTCGGATCGAGCGGCACCAGCCATTTATCGGGAATGCCGGCGGCGCTGTTCCAGAATTCGCGGAACAACACTGCACCCCGGCTCCCCAGATTGACGTGGCGATCCCACGCGGCCAGCGCATTGCAAGCGGCTAGCACCACGCTGTCGGGCGAGGCCTGGCAACGCAGCAGCAGATCCGGCAGCACCAGCTCGGCCGCGTACACGCGATTGCCAAAC
Organism: Pseudomonadota bacterium; assembly: GCA_040390915.1. GTDB lineage: Bacteria > Pseudomonadota > Gammaproteobacteria > Burkholderiales > Burkholderiaceae_D > Telluria_A. Next base: position 1,905 of record JAZJXM010000099.1, on the reverse strand, counting down.
GCCAGGTTCTGCAAGTCTGGCAGTTCCAGCAAGTGGCGCTGCGCGATCTTGTCTTCCAGCTGGCGAAAGCCGGCCCGGGTGCGCAGCGATTGCGCGATGTCGGTCTGCCCGTACAGCGGCGAGTAACCCAGCGGGCCCGGACCGTACAGCAGACTGCGCGCGTTGGTGAGCCAGTAGCTGTCGTTTGAATTGGCGACATAATCGCCACGCAGCAGACTCGGGCCGCTGAGCGGTGAAAATATGCCAGCCGGCGCATGGGCATCGGCGCCCCAGGCGCAACTACTGCGCGCGCCATCGAACGACAACAACGGCGGGACCACGAAGCAGTCCGACACAAACTTGTCGGTGGTGACATGCGGCACCACGCTGGCATCGGCAAACATGGCGTTGCCGTCACGGTCTGCCGCTACCGTGTTGACCCATGGTAGTCCGACGTATTTGTCGAGTGCCGCCTTGAGCTCGATCGCGCTCTTGGCGCTGCCGATCGCGATCCACTGCGCCACCATGCGCGCATTGGTGCGGTTGGCATCACCCAGCACCGTCGCCTCGCTCGCGTTCCACACCATGCCCGCCTCGGGACGCACCAGCACCGCCCCCTGCTGGCTGAAAAAGAAGGTCTTGCGGTGCGTCGCCAAGGTGCCGTCCGCCTGCAGCACGTCGACTGCCACTGTCCTGGAGCTCATCTTCACCGGCAGCCCGTCCGACAGGTAGGTGGTGCCAGTCGCGTCGCGCGGGTCGAGCGCCAGCTTGAAAGTGGTAAAGTGAACCGCAGTCGTCACCGTATGCGTCCAGGCCACATCCTTGTTGAAGCCGATCACAATAATGGGAATGCCACCCAGGACCACGCCCATGGCATCATAGCGGCCGGGCACCGTCAGGTGGGCCTGGTAGAAGCGATCGGTGCTGGTCCACGGATAGTGCGGATTGCCGAGCAACATGCCGCGCCCGCTGGCGCTCAAGTCCCGGCCGATCGCCAGGGCATTGCTGCCCAGCTGTTCGCTGGAGAGTCTGGCCAGGCGCCGGCGCACGAAACTGTCATCGACTTTGCGCGGTGTGGTGGCCAGCCGCATCAGCGATGCCGTCGGCGCGCGGCCGCCGTTGACGAATTCCTGCGCGAACACTTCGCCCGACGCATGCAAGGATTTTTCGGCGATGACCAGATACATGTCCTCGACCGTGATCGGACGCACCCATGCCTTGTGATTGCAAGCGTCCGGCATGCGGCCGGCGTAATCTTTCAAATAGCGGTTGTAGCCCTTGGCATAACCTTCCAGCAAATCGCGCGCCTCCTGCTCGCCGGCGGCGTAGCCGGCTTTGAGCTGCGCGATATCGAGATAGCCCTTGAAAAAGAAATCGCTGTCTTCGTTATTCAGGTCGATGTAATCGATGGCGGCGCCGTATTCGCCGTTGCTGGCCTGGGTGGCGTGCGCGCTCGGCCCGAAGTAGCGCGAACGTTCGCCGCGCACCGTCAACAGCGTGTCGGCAAACATGCACACATTGTCCTGCGCGTAGGCGTAAGCAAGGCCATAACCGAGTCCGTCGAAATTGCTTGCGCGCACATGCGGCACGCCATGCGATGTACGGCCAATTTCGGCCACGACATGCGAGCCGGGTCCAGGCGGCAGATTGTCGACCTTGCCGCATGCGCCCAGCAGCGCGGTCAGCAGGACCGCGAACGCTTTGCTACCTCTCATAGTCATCCCCTTTGCGATGTCAATAAAATACTGTTATTGAGTGTAGGCGCGCTTGCTGAAGGGGCAAAGCAAAAAAGCAATGTTTACCCGAATACCACAGTCGGCAAAGGTGTGAACAGAGTTTCACGGACGAAAAAAAACCCCGCAAAGCTCAGCTCTGCGGGGTTTTTTCCTATAACTAGCCTGACGATAACCTACTTTCACACTGGTT
>JAZJXM010000098.1:14392-30411 GCA_040390915.1 Pseudomonadota bacterium | reverse complement strand
TACCGTCAACATCACCGGCACCGACGACAAGGCAGTCCTGAGCGCCAGCACCGTGTCAAATCTGATCGAGACCAACTTCGTCCTGACCACCAACGGAAACCTGACCATTTCCGATGTTGACAGCGCCACCACCTTTGTCGCCGGTACGCTGGTCGGCACCAACGGCAGCCTGACCATCGACGCCACCGGCGCCTGGATCTACACCGCCAACTCCGCGCACGACGAATTCGCTGCCGGCTCGGTCCACACCGATATCTTTACTGTCACCAGCACCGACGGCGGCAGCCGCACCGTTACCGTCAACATCACCGGCACCGACGACAAGGCAGTCCTGAGCGCCAGCACCGTGGTCAATCTGGTCGAGACCGACTCCGTCCTGACCACAAATGGAAACCTGACCATTTCCGACGTCGACAGCGCCACCACCTTCGTCGCCGGCACGCTGGTCGGTACCAACGGCAGCCTGACTATCGACGCGACCGGCGCCTGGATTTACACCGCGAACTCGGCACACGACGAATTCGTTGCAGGTTCGGTCCACACCGATATCTTCACGGTCACCAGCACCGACGGCGGCAGCCGCACCGTTACCGTCAACATCACCGGCACCGACGACAAGGCAGTCCTGAGCGCCAGCACCGTGGTCAATCTGGTCGAGACCGACTCCGTCCTGACCACAAATGGAAACCTGACCATTTCCGACGTCGACAGCGCCACCACCTTCGTCGCCGGCACGCTGGTCGGTACCAACGGCAGCCTGACTATCGACGCGACCGGCGCCTGGATTTACACCGCGAACTCGGCACACGACGAATTCGTTGCAGGTTCGGTCCACACCGATATCTTCACGGTCACCAGCACCGACGGCGGCAGCCGCACCGTTACCGTCAACATCACCGGCACCGACGACAAGGCAGTCCTGAGCGCCAGCACCGTGGTCAATCTGGTTGAGACGGACTCCGTTTTGACCACAAACGGAAACCTGACCATTTCCGATGTGGACAGCGCCACGACCTTCGTCGCTGGCACGCTGGTCGGCACGAACGGCAGCCTGACTATCGACGCGACCGGCGCCTGGATCTACACCGCGAACTCCGCACACGACGAATTCGCTGCAGGTACAGTCCACACCGACATATTTACCGTCACCAGCACCGATGGCGGCAGCACCACCGTCACCGTCAACATCACCGGAACCGATGACAAAGCAGTTATCAGCACCGGCGTCGTGGCCAATCTGACCGAGACTAACTCTGTCTTGACCACCAACGGCAATCTGAGCCTCAACGATATCGACGGCACGACCACCTTCGTCGGCGGCACGCTGGTTGGCACCAACGGCAGCCTGACCATCGACGCGACCGGCGCCTGGATCTACACCGCGAACTCCGCGCATGACGAATTCGCTGCAGGTTCGATCCACACCGACATCTTTACGGTCACCAGCACCGATGGCGGCAGCACCACCGTTACCGTCAACATCACTGGCACCGATGACAAAGCAGTCCTGAGCGCCAGCACCGTCTCAAATCTGATCGAGACCGACTCCGTATTGACCACCAACGGCAATCTGAGCATCAACGATGTCGACGGCACGACCACGTTCGTCGCCGGCACGCTGGTCGCCACCAACGGCAGCCTGAGCATCGACGCAACGGGTGCCTGGATCTACACCGCCAACTCCGCGCACGACGAATTCGCTGCAGGTTCGGTCCACACCGACGTCTTCACGGTTACCAGCACCGACGGCGGCAGCCGCACCGTTACCGTCAACATCAGCGGCACCGACGACAAGGCAGTCCTGAGCGCCAGCACGGTGTCCAATCTGGTTGAAACGGACTCCGTCCTGACGACCAACGGCAATCTGAGCATTAGCGATGTCGACAGCGCCACCACCTTTAACGTCGACACGGTCATTGGCATCCACGGCGTCTTGAGCATCAACGCAGCTGGCGCCTGGGTCTACACCGCCAACTCGACGCACAATGAATTCGCTGCCGGCTCGGTCCACACCGACGTCTTCACCGTCACCAGCACCGACGGCGGCAGCCGCACCGTCACCGTCAACATCACCGGCACCGATGACAAGGCAGTCCTGAGCGCCAGCACTGTCACCAACCTGATCGAGACCGACTCCGTCCTGACTACCAACGGCAATTTGACCATCAGCGATGTCGACAGCGCCACCACCTTCGTCGCTGGCACGCTGGTCGGCACCAACGGCAGCCTGAGCATCGACGCAACGGGTGCCTGGATCTACACCGCCAACTCCGCGCACGACGAATTCGCTGCAGGTTCGGTCCACACCGACGTCTTCACGGTTACCAGCACCGACGGCGGCAGCCGCACCGTTACCGTCAACATCACCGGCACTGACGACAAAGCAGTCCTCAGCGCCAGCACCGTAGTCGATTTGACCGAGACCAACGCCGTCCTGACTACCAACGGAAATCTGAGCATCAGCGATGTCGACAGCACGACCACATTTATCCCCGCCACGATCGTCGGCGCCAACGGTAGCCTGACCGTCGACGCTGCCGGCGCATGGCTCTACACCGCCAACTCGACCCATGACGACTTCGTTGCAGGTTCGATCCACTCCGACATCTTCACCGTCACAGCCAATGACGGCACCACCACCACGGTCACGATCAAGATCAACGGTACCGACGACCTGCCGGTGGCCACTGTCGATAGCACCACTTTGACCGAGACCAACGCCATCCTGAGCACGACGGGCAACCTGAGCATTAGCGACTTGGACAATGCCAGCGTGGCCTTCAACGCCGCGACGCTGACCGGCAGCTACGGCGACCTGTCCATTACCGCTGCCGGCGCCTGGACCTTCACGGCCAGTGCCGCCCACGATGAATTTGTCGCCGGCACGACTTACACCGACGTCTTCACCGTGACCGCCAACGATGGCACGAGCACCACGGTCACGATCAAGATCAACGGCACCAACGACCTGCCGGTGGTCACCGCCGACAGCGTCACGCTGACCGAAACCAACGCTGTCCTGAGCACCACCGGCAACCTGAGCATCGTAGATGCCGACAACGCTGGCGTCGCGTTCACGCCGGCGACGATTGCCGGCACCTACGGCACCCTGGTCGTCGACGCCACCGGCGCCTGGACCTTCACGGCCAGCACCGCCCACAATGAATTTGTCGGGGGCAGTACCTACACAGACGTGTTCACCGTCACCGCCAACGATGGCACCGCCACCGCGGTCACCATCAATATCCTAGGCAGCAACGACCCATCGATGATCCACCCTCAGTTCGCCGATTTGGTTGAGACCAACGCGATTCTGAGCACGACCGGCCAGCTGAGCATCAGCGATCCTGATAACCCGAGCGTGGCCTTCATCGCCGCGACGCTGACCGGCACTTACGGCAACCTGTCCATCAACGCGGCCGGCGCATGGACCTTCACCGCCAACTCCGCCCACAATGAATTCGTCGCCAACACCTACTACTCCAGCACTTTCAACATCAGGGCCAACGACGGCAACTCCACCTTCGTCAGCGTCACGATCAAGGGCACCGACGACCTGCCGGTCATCACCTCTGACAGCGTCACGCTGACCGAAACCAACGCGATTCTGACTACGACGGGCAACCTGAGCATCAGCGACTTGGATAACGCCAGCATCGCCTTCAACGCCGCCACGCTGACCGGCAGCTACGGCGACCTGTCCATCACCGCAGCCGGTGCCTGGACCTTTACGGCCAGCACCGCCCACAATGAATTTGTCGCCGGCAGCACCTACACCGACGTCTTCACTGTCACCGCCAACGATGGCACGAGCAGCACGGTCACCATCAAGATCAACGGCACCAACGACCTGCCGGTAGTCACCGCCGACAGCGTCACGCTGACCGAAACCAACGCTGTCCTGAGCACCACCGGCAACCTGAGCATCGTAGATGCCGACAACGCTGGCGTCGCGTTCACGCCGGCGACGATTGCCGGCACCTACGGCACCCTGGTCGTCGACGCCACCGGCGCCTGGACCTTCACGGCCAGCACCGCCCACAATGAATTTGTCGGGGGCAGTACCTACACAGACGTGTTCACCGTCACCGCCAACGATGGCACCGCCACCGCGGTCACCATCAATATCCTAGGCAGCAACGACCCATCGATGATCCACCCTCAGTTCGCCGATTTGGTTGAGACCAACGCGATTCTGAGCACGACCGGCCAGCTGAGCATCAGCGATCCTGATAACCCGAGCGTGGCCTTCATCGCCGCGACGCTGACCGGCACTTACGGCAACCTGTCCATCAACGCGGCCGGCGCATGGACCTTCACCGCCAACTCCGCCCACAATGAATTCGTCGCCAACACCTACTACTCCAGCACTTTCAACATCAGGGCCAACGACGGCAACTCCACCTTCGTCAGCGTCACGATCAAGGGCACCGACGACCTGCCGGTCATCACCTCTGACAGCGTCACGCTGACCGAAACCAACGCGATTCTGACTACGACGGGCAACCTGAGCATCAGCGACTTGGATAACGCCAGCATCGCCTTCAACGCCGCCACGCTGACCGGCAGCTACGGCGACCTGTCCATCACCGCAGCCGGTGCCTGGACCTTTACGGCCAGCACCGCCCACAATGAATTTGTCGCCGGCAGCACCTACACCGACGTCTTCACTGTCACCGCCAACGATGGTACGACCAGCACGGTCACCATCAAGATCAACGGCACCAACGACCTGCCGGTGGTCACCGCCGGCAGCGTCACTCTGACCGAGACCAATGCCATCCTGAGCACGGCGGGCAACCTGACTATCAGCGACGCGGACAACGCTGGCATCGCCTTCAACGCCGCGACGCTGACCGGCAGCTACGGCAACCTGTCGATCACCACGGCCGGCGCCTGGACGTTCACGGCCAGCACTGCCCACAATGAATTTGTCGCCGGCACCACCTACACCGACGTGTTCACCGTGACCGCCAACGATGGCACCACGACCACGGTCACCATCAAGATCAACGGCACCAACGACATGCCGGTGGTCACCGCCGACAGCGCCACTTTGACCGAGACCAATGCAATCCTGAGCACGACGGGCAACCTGACTATCAGCGACGCGGACAACGCCAGCATTGCCTTCAATGCCGCGACGCTCACTGGCGCTTACGGCAACCTGTCGATCACCGCGGGCGGCGCCTGGACTTTCACGGCCAGCACGGCCCACAATGAATTTGTCGCCGGCACCACCTACACCGACATCTTCACCGTCACGGCCAACGACGGCACCACGACCACCGTCACCATCAAGATCAACGGCACCGACGACATCGGCGTCATCAGCGCCGACGTCGTCAACCTGGTCGAGACCAATGCGGTCCTGACCGCGAACGGCACGCTGGTCATCAACGACCCGGACACCGTGACGAACTTCGTTGCCGCCAATCTCACCGGCACCCACGGCAACTTGTCGATCAACACCGCCGGCGTCTGGACCTATACCGCCAACTCGGCCCATAACGAGTTCAGTGCCGGCATCATCTACAGCGAAACCTTTACGGTCGCAACCAGCAACGGCGGCACCAGCACGGTGGTAATCAACATCGCCGGCACCAACGACGCGCCGCTGGCCAAGGACGATACCAATACCGTCACCGAGGACGCAGCGAGCACCACGCTCACAGTGACGGCTGTCAATGGCCTGATCCAGAGCACCTCGGTGGTGGGCGGCAAGGACACCGACGCGGAATCGAACGCAATGACCATCACCGGCGTGCGTACTGGCGCCGAAGCGGCCAGTGGCACGGCCGGCACTACCGGCGCTGCACTGACGGGCGCATACGGCGCACTGACGCTCAATGCCGATGGCAGCTATAGCTATGTGCTGCGCAACACCAGCGCCGAGGTGCAGAACCTGATGGCCGGCGAAACCGCGTACGACGTCTTCACCTACACCATCAGCGATGGCAAAGGCGGCACCGACCAGGCTGTCCTGACCATCGCCGTGCATGGCTCGATGGACTTGACGGCCGCGCCGGCGACGCTGACGGCGTTGCCCAATGCGGCCAACGGCCTCACCGGCGCCTACTACGGCTACAACGACACCGTCACCAGCAGCGGACGCACCCACAGCGACGACGGCACGGCGACCTTCGGCATCCACGGCGTGGCCGGCAATCTCAATTCGGTGGAGGACGTGTACGCCATCCTGGACGGGCGCAACGCGAGCGCCGGCGGCGCCAGCATCGTCGGCACCGCCGACTCGGCCGTGTCCGGCTCGGCCGACGTCACCTTCCTGGCGCGCACCCTGAGCTACGGGGTCAATGTCACGGTCTCCAATGCGCTTGGCGCCAACAGCGCCATTGCCGCCGGCGGCACGCTGCCGGCGGTCAATTCGGGCTCGTCTACGCAAGACTTGACCAACTTCCTGGACCAGGACAAGTCGACCGCGCTGGTCCAGACCGGCGCGAACAACTCCAATGGCACTTCCGGCCTGGGCAACACGTCCGACGCGGCCGTGCGCTTGAGCGGACAGATCTACGTGCAGCCGGGCTACTACGATTTCCGCGTCACCGCCGACGATGGCTTCCGCCTGAAAGTGGCAGGTCAGACGCTGCTCGAATTCGACGGCAACCAGGCGCCGACCACCCGCATCTTCAGCAACGTGTTGCTCACCAATCTCGAAGGCGGCATGCAAGACATCGAACTGGTGTACTGGGAACAAGGCGGCAATGCGATCCTGAAGATCGAGTTCAAGCAAAGCAACGATCCGGCTGCCAGCTACCAGGTGCTCTCGCTGATGAACACGGCGCTGTTCTCGGCCGAAGCGGCGCCGACGCTGGCCGATCCGCAGATCCAGGACCTGGTGTACGACACCACCAATGCCACCTGGCAGATGCGCACCGGCAGCCGCCTCGATGGCGACGCCAGCGGCAACACGTTGACCGGTGGCGATGGCCGCGATCTGTTGTCGGGCAATGACGGCAACGACACCCTCAATGGCAATGGCGGCGCCGACCGGATCGATGGCGGCAGCGGCGACGATACCCTCTCGGGCGGCACCGGCAACGACGTGCTGATCGGCGGCGCGGGCACCGACAAGCTGACCGGCGGCGCGGGCGACGATATTTTTGTGTTGAGCGACAGTCTCGACGACTTGAACGAGTCGAACAACGGCGGCATGGATACCATCCAGCTCGACGCGTCCTTTGGCGGCGCCTCGTACACGCTGATCAAGAATTTCGAGAACCTCACCGCGCTGGGCAGCAGCAATATCAGCCTGACCGGCTATTCAACGGACAACCGCATCGAAGGCAACAGCGGCAACAACGTCATCGATGGCGCGGCCGGCAATGACTATCTGATCGGCGGGGCCGGCAACGATACCTTGACCGGCGGCAGCGGCGCCGATGTGTTTGCGTGGCGCCTGGCCGACAAGGGCAGCGCGGCCACGCCGGCGGCCGACACCATCACCGATTTCACCTATGGCGGCGGCAACAGCAACATCGAGTCCGGCACCTTGGGCGTGGCTACCGGCGGCGGCGACGTGCTCGACTTGCGCGATTTGCTGCAGGGGGAACACACCAGCCTGGGCCTGACCAATCCAGCCCTGTCCGGGGTCGAGATTTCCGACTTGACCAATTACATCCACGTGGAGATCAGCGGCAGCAACACCATCTTGCACATCAACAGCAGCGGCGGCTTCTCGGGCGCCAGCAACAGCGGCGAAGACCAGACCATCACGCTGACCGGGGTGAACCTGTACAGCGCGACGTCGATCACCAGCGGCGACGACGCCAACCTGCTGCGCATGCTGATCAAAATGGGAACCCTGCGCGTCGACTGACGCGCTGTCGGGTTCAGGCGCTGGCCGCCTGCGCCACTGCCGGGCCGGTGGCGCCGTCGAAGCCCAGGCCGGCCAGCGCCTGCAGTTCGTCGCGCTCGGCCACGCCTTCGGCAATGACTTGCAAGCCCAGCTTGCGAGCGATGCTGTTCAGGCCCTTGAGGAAGGCCTGGTTGCCGCCGTTGGCGTTCACGCCGCGCACGAAACTGGCGTCGACCTTGACGAAGTGCAGGCCCATGTCGTGCACCAGGCCGATCTGCTTGAACTGGCGCCCGAAGTGTTCGATGCCCAGCTTGCAGCCGGTCGCGCGCAGCGCATCGCAAAACACGCGGAACGCATCGAGCTGCGCGAACACGCCGCTCTCGGGCACTTCCAGCCACAATCGGCGCGCCAGCGCCGGGCGCGCCGCCATCAGTTCAAGCACCTGCTGGCGGAACTGCTTGTCCTGGATCGAGCGGGCCGACAGATTGACCGCCAGTCCCGGCAGCGCTGGCGCGCGCGCCAGTTCGTCCAGGCCCAGCGTGACGGCCACCAGATCGAGGCGCGCGGTCAGGCCAAGCCGTTCGGCGATCGGCAAAAAGCGCGCGGCCGGGAACCACTCGCCGCCAAACATCAGGCGCAGCGCCGATTCGCGGTGCAGCAATTGGCCCTGCATGTCGAGCACCGGGAACGAGTCAAGCCGCACCCAGTTCTGCTCCAGGCTGCGCAAAATCAGCTGCGCCCACTGGTCGGCGCTGCGCGGCGCGGCCGCTATATCGAGCGGCAATTCCTCGCGCACCGCGCTCACGCCCTGCGCTTCGGCCGCGGCCAGCGCGGCGTCGACCTGCGACAGCAGCGCGCCCAGCTCCAGGCCATACGCGACTTTGCCGATGCCGCCATAGACGGGCGCTTCGTGGCCGCCGCGCGCCGTGATCTCCAGCGCCACGCCATCGAGCAGCAGCTGCGCCACCGGCAGCGGCGCGCAATCACGCAGCACCAGCGCAAAGTCGCTGCCGTTCAGGCGCGCGGCGAAGGCGCCGGCATGCTGCTGGACCTGGGTCTCGAACAAGGCGCCGATGGCCGCCAGCAAGCTATCGGTAGCCTGGTGCCCCAGCTGGCGGTTCAATTGCGCCAGCTGCGACAGGCGCAGCAAGATCAAGCTGCCGTGGGCGCCATCTTCGAGCGCCAGCGCCTCGCCCATCTGGGCCAGGAAATGATGACGGTTGGCCAGGCCGGTCAGGGTGTCGGTATTGGCCTCGCGCCGGATCGCTTCGAGCCGCTCGGCCTCGTCGGCGAACATGGTCTTGAGCAGCGCGACGCTGGAATTCATGGCCGTGGTGAGCTGGCGCAGTTCCGGCACCGATGATTCGGGGGTAGTGACGAAGCGCCGCTCGGCGATCGCGCGGGCCTGCTCGACAACGGCGTCCAGCGGGCGCTTGAGGCGGCGCAGGATCAGCGTGGCCAGGTAGCCGGCCAACAGCCCCGACATGGCCAGCGCGGCGCTCATCTGCACCGTGGCGTTCCACAGCGCCTGGTAGGCGAACTGGCTGCGGCTGACCACGGTGAGCATGCCGACCTGCTTCCAGCCATGGCTGACCTGGGCGGTGCCGGGCTTGGCCCGGATCGGCAGCAGCGCTGCAAACCAGGCCGGCACCGCGCTGGCCTGGGGCGGCGCGCGCCGTTCGACCAGCAGCTTGCCGTGCGGGTCGACCAGTGTAATGGCGTCGTAGTGGCCGCTGTCAAACAGCGCCGCGATGGCCAGTTCCAGTTCGACCGGCTGGCCCTGGTGCTGGCCCAGCGCCTGCGCCAGCACGGCCGCATTGTCGACGTTTTTCATCTCCAGCTGTGTCAGCAGGTAAGAACGCGCGCTCAAAGTGGTGGCAAACAGGCCGCCGCCCAGCGCCAGCAGGGTGCCGACGATCAGGGCCAGCCAAAGTTGACGGTACATCGACATGAAGCGTCCTCAGTAAATAAGTGGAAATAACGGTGAAGTGACAAAAAAAAGCGACGGCATCAGTCGAACCCTTCGCGCCGCGCGCGCCGCAGCAAGTCCTGCCAGGCCGACAGGCGCTCGGTGCCGCCGGCCGCCTGCGCGCCGGCGCCGGCGTCGGCAAATACGCCCTGGCGGTTAAAACTGAACACCGGCGCCAGATCGGTGCGGCGCGCGGCCGGGCGGATATCGGTAATCAGGTTGTCCAGGATGAGCGGATCGGCATCCGGGCTGGGATAATAGGCCAGCACCATATGGGCCTGCTGCACGGTGCTGGACGGGCCGCCGAAACGGGCGCGCACATACACGAGGCGCAGCTGCTGGTCCGGCACGTCCATGTCGAGCAGGGAAAAGTACTTGGCAATCACGAAATCCTCGCAGTCGCCCTTCCCTTTCGCCATCATTTCAAATGGCGTGGCCCAGTAGTCCGAGCGTCCCCATACGGCTTGATCGTCGGCAAATTCAATGCGCCGATTGAAAAATTCGTTGACCTTCTTGAGCTTGAGCTCGATGGCCAGCTGGCGGTGATCGTCGAGCAGCCTGGCCCAGTCGCGCATCAGCGCCACCGGCGACGCGACGGCCTGCGCATGCGCCGCGCGGCGCGCGCCGTCCAGCGCGCCGGCCGATGCCGCCAGCACCAGCAGCACCGACAGCAAGACAGCGCCCATGCGATGGCGGGGCCCGCAAGCGGCGCGGCGGAAGGGGACCAGGGGAGTGGGCAAGGCGTGGCCTGAAGGGGGTCCGATTAAGTTAAGAAAAAGAAATTTGTTTTGTGTTTTTGCAAATTTGAGTATTAAAGATTACAATACGGCAAATTGCAAACTTTGCCCATGCTGGCGATGACTGATACTTGCAATTATGCATTACTTTAGCGCAAAAGAACTACTTTACCGACGACTTGCCTGCCGAGAGAATAATTCGAAATGATGTTAAAAAAGACCTGTGCCTTGATCGCCCTGACCTGTGCGACCCTGAACGCCCATGCCGACACCCAGAACTTGAAGCAAGCCACCGAGCAGGCAGTGCTGACCAATCCTGACGTGCTGACGCGCTGGCATGCGTTCGAGGCAGCAGGCCATGAACGCGCCGCCGGCGCCGGCGCCATGCTGCCGCGCCTGGACCTGAGCGCCAGCGCCGGCAAGGATGACATCAGCGACCCCATCAAGAACAGTCAATTGCACCGCCACGCCAGTTCGCTCACGCTGACCCAGACCATATTCGACGGCGCGCTCGCCTACAACGACGTGGCCCGGCTTGACCATGCGCGCATGGCGCGCCTGTACGAACTGCATGACGCGTCCGAAAACGTGGTGCTCGACGTGGTGCGCACCTACGCCGACGTGCTGCGTTACCGGCGCCTGGTGGAACTGGCCGAAGAAAACTATGTCCGCCACCGCGCGGTGTACATGCAGATCCAGAAAAAGACCCAGGCCGGCGTCAGCCGCCGGGTCGACCTCGAACAGATCGCCGGGCGCGTGGCGCTGGCCGAATCTAACCTGCTGCAGGAAACGGCCAATCTGCACGATGTCAGCGCGCGCTACCAGCGCCTGGTCGGCGTCGTACCGGCCAGCACGCTCGAACCGATCGCGCCGCTGGCCAAGGACATGCCGCCATCGGCCAGCGTGGCCCTGGCCAGTGCGCTGCGCACCCATCCGGCGCTGCAGGCAGCGCGCGAAAACGTGCGCGCCAACGACAAGGCAGCGAGCATGCGGCGCGCCAGTTATTCGCCGCGGGTCGACGTGCGCTTGCGCTCGGACCGCGGGGGCAACCTGAACGGCATTGCAGGCGCGTCCAGCAACCGGGCGCTGGAACTGCAGATGACGTGGAATCTGTTCAACGGCTTTTCCGACCTCTCGCGCGTGCGCCAGCAGGCCGACTTGATCAATGTGGCGCGCGACCAGCGCGACAAAGCGTGCCGCGACGTGCGCCAGACCCTGCTGATTGCCTACAACGACGCCGGCAAATTGACCGACCAGTTGGGCTACCTGGACCAGCATCAGTTATCGATCGAAAAGGCGCGCGACGCCTACCGCAAGCAGTTCGACATCGGCCAACGCTCCTTGCTCGACTTGCTGGACTCGGAAAATGAGCTGTTCCAATCGAAACGCGCCTATGCCAACGCTGAATACGACCGCGTGTTCGCGTATGCGCGCACCCAGGCAGGCATGGGCACGCTGCAAAAATCACTGGGACTGGGCCGCCAGGATGGCGGCGCACTGCCCGACCTGGAGCGCGAGGACGAGCGCGACATGGCGGCAAACTGCCCGGGCGAGGCGCCGCAGACCTATGTGATCGACAAGCAGAAGCTCAATGAGCGCGCCCAGGAGTACGTGTTCGACACCCCTGCCGCAGCCGTTGTGCCGGCCGCGCCGGTAAAGCAGGAAACGCCAGCCGTGGCGCCGGCCACGCCAGCACCGAGCGTCGCACCATTGCCGAAAAAGGCCAAGCCGCACCGCAAGCACGTCGCCAGGCGAGTAGCGGCCGTGTGCGCGCCACGCGCCGCCGTCTAAGGCAGCTGCAGGCGCGCCACCAGCGCCTCGGGATCGCTATCGACCATCATCAGGCCGGCATGTTGCGGCTTGATGAAACCCTGTTCCATGGCATGCGCCATGAAGCCGATCAGGTGGTCATAGAACCCGTCTACATTGAGCACGCCCACCGGCTTGGCGTGGATCCCCAGCTGCGACCAGGTCAGCATCTCGAACAGTTCTTCGAGCGTGCCCATGCCGCCGGGCAGCGCCACGAAACCGCCGGCCTGCTGCGCCATCATCGCTTTACGCTCATGCATGTCCTTGACCACGAACAGCCGCGTCAGGCCCGGGTGCGCCAGTTCGCGGTCGACCAGCTGCTGCGGAATCACGCCGGTCACTTCGCCGCCAAGGCGCAGCACTTCATCGGCAATGATGCCCATCAGGCCCACGTGGCCGCCGCCGTACACCAGCCCCAGTCCTCGCGCGACCAGCGCGCGGCCCAATGCGCGCGCAGCGTCCGCGTAGACTGGCGCGTTGCCCGGGTTGGCGCCGCAATAGACGGCAATCGCCTTCATTCGTCTTCCAGTTCCGCCTTGGCAGCTTCCACGTCCAGGCGCTCCATCGCGTCCACCGGATCCACCGCCGCCGCCTGCTCGTACATGGCGACCGCTTCATCCATTTTCTTTTTACCGTCCAGCGTCACCAGGGCGTTGGCAAATTCAATGCGCCCGATCGCGGTGTCCGGATTGAGTTCGATCGCCTTCTTGAAGGCCTTGTAGCCCTCTTCCTTCTTGACGCCGTAAGTGAGCCCGCCAATCATGGCGCCCACGCTGGCGATGATCTCGGCGTGGTAGGCGCCCAGCGCAATGTGCGCGTCCGCATGCTTGGGCGCGAGCTTGATCGTCATGTCCAGGCTGGCGCGCACCTTGGGCGCAATGCCCTGCGCCAGCGCCTTGACGATCGAGATGCCTTGCGCATAGCGCCCCAGCGCGTACGCATGCCAGTAGTAGCCAGCCGCGTTGTCGGGTTGCTCGGCTTGCTGGCGCTCGCAGCGTTCGGCCACTTCCTCGAACATGGCGATTTTCTTCTTGTCGCTCTTTTCCAAATAGGTCGCGTACATGCAGCTGGCCTTGTGCGCTACCGCATAGCCGTCCACGCCGGCGTCGAGCCCCAGCTTGGTGGCCTGCTCGAAGTCACCGGCATGAAACGCAATCCAGGCATCGACCAGCGCCGCCTTCTTGGGAAACGGCTCGGCGTCTCCCACGTGCAGCCGCGGCCAGGCCTTCTTCAGCGAGGCGGCCGTGTAGACGTAGGCGTCGTCAGGATGCGGGAATGTTGTCCATGCCATGGAGCTCTCCTTATTTATTGAGTTGTTTCAGGTATTCTTCGGACAGTTTTTCAAACAGCAGATGGGTGTCGCCGCGCAGGTAAGGGCCGATCAGCGACAGCACCTGGTAGCAACCGCGCGCCAGCGCGTCCGACATGGCTTGCTGCTCGGTGTACTTGCGGGGATTGCGCACGTATTCGTACGACAGCCAGTAGGTCGCCACCACCACCATATTGGTGGCCATGGCGGCGATGTCGGCGTCCGACGCTTCCAGCGATTTTTCGCTGCGCAAGTCTTCGCACAGCTGGCGCGCCACCTTGATCTTGTGGGCCAGGATCTGCTTGAAATGCAGTTCGAGCTTGCGGTTGCGCGAGAGCAGGTCGTTCAGGTCGCGGTAGAAGAAGCGGTAGCGCCACACCAGTTCGAACATCAGGTGCAGGTACAGCCACACGTCCTCGATGTTGGAGCGGCGCCCTTCGGGAACGGTCAGGATGCGCTCGATCTCGGCTTCGAACTGGACGAAGATCGAATTGACGATGTCGTCCTTGTTGCGGAAGTGGTAGTACAGGTTGCCGGGCGAGATATTCATCTCTTCGGCGATCACCGTGGTGGTGATGTTCGGCTCGCCGAACTCGTTAAACAGGCGCAATGACAACTCAAGGATGCGTTCGCGGGTACGGCGTGGAGCTTTCTGTAGCATGGCGGGCGGTCTCTGTTTTTCTGATGCAAGCATAACACTGAATATGGACACAGCACTAGGATGAGTGTGCGACCTTCAGGTAGCGCTCCAGGTCGTCCAGCGTCTGGCGCAACTGGGCCAGCGCCTGGCGCGACGGCGCCTGCTGCACCAGCGACAGGCTGGTATCGCGCAGCACGCCCAGCTTGAGCTTGAGGCCATGGCGCTCCAGCTTGGGCGCGATGTCCAAGCGCCGTTCGAGCAGCATCAGGCGGGTGTTCTGGTAAGCCTGCTCGCACATGCGGCGCCGGTTCGAATAGCTGAAGATATTGGTGAAAAACAGCTCGGCGTCGTCCTGGTTCGGCTGGAACAGCAGGATGTCGACCTGCGGGTGGCTGCGCTCGTAGTTGGCCATGCCCGAGGCAATGCGCGAATGCAGGATCGAGCGCAGCGTCTGCGACAGCACGTCAAGCAGGCCGCCGGCGGCCAGCTTGCCCGACATCGCTTGTGGGCCGCGCGCGTTGTAAGGCACGATCGCGTTCACGCAAAACAGGACGTCGACGCATGCTTCGAGCGCGATCGAGGCATGCATGCTTTTGCGCAGCGCGCCGTCGACGAAATGGTGGCCGCGAATCTCGACCGGTGGGAACAGGCCCGGGACGGCGGCGCTGGCCTGCACCGCCTTGGAGATGGGCGTGCTGTCCCAGCCCGGCGCGCCAAAGCGCACCGCTTCGCCGGTATCGAGGTCGGTGGCCACGATCACCAGCTTGTTGCGCAGCTTGCGAAAATCGTTGGTGCGCCCGCCGCGCGCGAAAGTCGACTTCATGTAGCGGTGGATGCCCTCGCCCGACAGGATCCCGGCCGGCAGCGCCTCCTTGAAGCGCTCGAACGAGGCGAACACGCTCTTGCGGTGGCGCGCATAGTGGAACAAGGATCCGAGCAGCAAGCCAGGCAGCATCGCGGCGCGCTTGCGCAGCTCGGCGCTGGCCGGGCGCAGCAGGATTTCGGGTTTGAACAAGGCCGCGCCATCGGCCGCCTCGACGTCGCTCTCGATGAACAGGCGGCACATCTGGTGCGGGCTGATGCCGTTGGCCAGCGCGGCGGCGATGATGCCGCCGGCGCTGATGCCGACGTAGATGTGGGCGTCGTTGACGTCCAGCCCTTCGATCGATTCTTCCAGCGCGGCCAGCACGCCGATTTCATAGACTGCGGCGAGCGGGCCGCCGCCGGCCAGCGCCAGGCCGATCTTGGGTTTGCGGGAATTCGGTGGTGCGATACTCATCTGGACCTACTTGCGCCTTACGTGACAAGGGCCTGCGCGTGCACAGGCCCTGGGGCATACCGTTTCATGCCGCCTTGGTTCCCCCAGCCCTGGCCCGCAAGCGGGCCAGGTGTGAAGACTGGGGGAAGCGGTGACGCTTAGGCCGTGGTAACTTCCACTGGCGTGGCGTTGACTTTAGCGGCGCTCTTGCGCGGTGCTGCGGCCTTTTTTGGCGCGGCCTTGACGACGACTTTCTTGGCCGCTGGCTTGACGGCCGCCGGTTTGCCCCCCGGTTTGACATCGGCCTTGACGGCGGGCTTGGCCGCCGGCTTGCGGGCGGCGGCCGGCGCTGCCTTCTTGACTGTCGCGGCGGGCTTGGCGGCTGGCGCCGGCCTGGTTTTTACGGCGATTTCTTTGGACATGGACATCTCCATCTTTTTATAAAGATAAACAATATATACCATTTATTCGATTTACTCAA
>JAZJXM010000098.1:0-14382 GCA_040390915.1 Pseudomonadota bacterium | reverse complement strand
CGCCGCTGCTGGCGTGGGTTTGACCGGGATTGGCTTGGCGGCTACTTTCTTCGCTGCCGGCTTGGCGGCTACTTTTTTAGCGGCTGGCTTGACGGCGGCTTTTTTGGCGACTGGCTTGGCAGCCGTTTTCGGCGCGGCCACTTTCTTGCCGGTGATGGCCGCTACTGCGCGCGAGAGCTGCTCAACGCGTTTGGTCAGTTCCTGGATGTCCTTCTGGGTCGGCACGCCAATGGTCGACAGAGCGCGTGCGACGCGGTCTTCGAACACTTGCTCAAGCTTGTCCCACGAACCGGAAGCCTGCTTCGATACGCCATCGGCGACCTTGGTGACAGTGTCGGTGACCTCGGAGACTTTGTCTTCGGCCATCGAACGGGTGCGGCGCTGCAGGTTGGTGCCTTCTTCGACCAGCTTGTTGAAAACACGGCCGCCTTCTTCCTGCGCCTTGGCGAAAGCGCCCAGGCCTGCTTGCCAGATCTGGTGAGCGGAGGTACGAACAGCGCTAGCCAATTGTTTGTCTTCGGTTTTTGCCAGAGTCTTCAGTTTCTTTACCATTGTGAGCTCCCAGTGTGTGTAAGTGATTGAGGTCATACCTTTTTGATCAGACCATTCTAGTGTCACATTCTAGAGATCGGATACTAAAGCGATAGAGAACGCCTTCTAAAGTGGGCTAAACGCACAACAAGTTCGCCCAAGACTCCTTGCCAATCCGGCATTCCCCTGTAATGATTGATGCATCATTTAACATAACCGCACAAGGGAGACACCACGATGCAGTATTTCGTCACGGGAGCGACTGGATTTATTGGCAAGCGGCTGGTCAAGAAACTATTGGCACGCAAAGGCAGCGTGGTGTACTTCCTGATGCGCGAGGCCAGCAAGGAAAAACTGCCCGAGTTGCTGGAGTATTGGGGCACCACCAAGGCACGCGCCATTCCCGTATTCGGCGACCTGCGCTCGCCCAAGCTGGGCGTATCCAAGGACGATATCAAGAAGCTGTCCAAGACGGTCGATCACTTCTTCCACCTGGCCGCCATCTATGACATGAGCGCGGACGCCGACGACCAGCTTGCTGTCAACGTCGAAGGCACGCGCAATACGGTCGAACTGGCCAACGCAATCCACGCCGGCTGCCTGCACCACGTGTCCTCGATCGCCGCTGCCGGCATGTACGAAGGGATCTTCCGCGAAGACATGTTCGACGAAGCCGAAGGGCTCGACCATCCCTACTTCGCCACCAAGCACGAATCGGAAAAAATCGTGCGCGCCGAAACCAAGGGCGCGTTCCGCGTGTACCGTCCTGGCCTGGTTGTCGGCGACAGCAGGAGTGGCGAGATGGACAAGATCGACGGCCCCTACTATTTCTTCAAGCTGATCCAACGCATCCGCTCGCTGCTGCCGCCATGGATGCCGACCATTGGCATCGAGGGCGGGCGCATCAACATCGTGCCGGTCGACTTCGTCGTCAATGCGATGGATCACATCGCGCACCAGCCCAAGCTGGATGGCCAGTGCTTCCACCTGACCGACCCCGAACCGCTGCGCGTGGGCGAAGTGCTCAACGTGTTCTGCCGCGCCGCGCACGCGCCGACCATGAGCATCCGCATCAACGCCGCGCTGCTGGGCTTCATACCGAAGTCGGTCAAGAAGGGCATCATGTCGCTCTCGCCGGTGCGCCGCGTGCGCGACGCGCTGATGAAGGACCTGGGCCTGCCGTCCGATCTGATGGGCTTCATCAACTACCCTACCCGCTTCGACAGCCGCGAAACCCAGCGCGCCTTGAAGGGCAGCGGCATCGCCTGCCCGTCACTCGAATCGTACGCAGCGCCGATCTGGGACTACTGGGAGCGCAATCTCGACCCTGACCTGTTCATCGACCGCACGCTGCGCGGCACGGTGTCGGGCAAGGTCGTGCTCATTACCGGCGGCTCGTCGGGCATCGGCCTGGCGGCGGCGCACAAGATCGCCGAAGCGGGCGCGATCACCATCATCTGCGGGCGCGACGAAGACAAGCTGGCCGAAGCGAAGAAGGAAATCAACGACCGAGGCTTCGAGTGCATCACCTACCCGGCCGACGTGGCCGACATGGCCGACTGCGACCGCTTCGTGCAGGTGCTGTTAGAAAACCATGGCGGCGTCGATGTGCTGGTCAACAATGCGGGCCGCTCGATCCGGCGCGCGATCGAAGCGAGCTACGACCGTTTCCACGATTTCGAACGCACCATGCAGCTCAATTACTTTGGCTGCCTGCGCCTGACCATGGGGCTGCTGCCGAAAATGATCGCGCAAAAGCGCGGCCACATCATCAACATCTCGTCGATCGGCGTATTGACCAACGCGCCGCGCTTCTCGGCCTACGTGGCTTCGAAAGCGGCGCTGGAAGCCTGGACCCGCTGCGCCTCGTCCGAGCTGTCCGACGTCGGCATCAAGTTCACCACCATTAACATGCCGCTGGTGCGCACCCCGATGATCGCGCCGACCAAGATCTACCAGAACGTACCGACGCTGGCGCCGGAAGAAGCGGCCGACATGATCGCCGAGGCCATCGTCTACAAGCCGGTGCGCATCGCGACCCGGGTTGGCGTGTTCGGCCAGGTGCTGCACGCGCTGATGCCACGCGTGGCGCAGATCGTGCTCAACACCACGTTCCGCATGTTCCCCGATTCGGATGCGGCCAAGGGCGGCGACAAGAAGGCACCACAGATGAGCTCGGAACAGATCGCCATGCAGCAGTTGCTGCGCGGGGTGCACTTCTAAGGGTGGTTTGCTGGTGATGTGAGAATAGCGGGCGTTGCCCGCTATTTTTTGGAGCAACAGGGTCAAGTCTGACATTCGGACACGGGCCCAACAGTAGCAACGCTACTGTTGGGCCCGTGTCCGAATGTCAGACTTGACCCTGTTTTTAGCAATGCTCACTGCAAAGCTGAGGCTGTGTCCAGATGTCAGACTTGACCCTACCTTTACGCCCCGCACTCATGGACAGCTGACATTCCACGCAGTGTATTCAAGCCCGCTGCGCTTGATCCAGATGGTCGCAAACGTACCGTGATCGCTCTTGTAAATCAGGCCGGCCATCACTTCGGGATTGGGGCCGGCGCTGCCGACCGTGATCTTGTCCAGCGCAAAGCGGTACGCGCGCCGGACGGCGCATGCGGTATTGCCGCTCAACAGAATGCGCCCTCGCTCGAGCAGCGCCGCTTGCCGTTCCAGCAGCGCGAGCAGGTCGGCGTCCGGGATCGGCACCAGCAGTTCGACTGCGCTTGCCTTGTTGACGCAGCCGGCATGTTCGATCCACACATAGGAACGCATGGTGTCGCTCCAGCGTCCCGCAAAATTGAATTCCGTGCGATCCATGCGGCATAGCGCACCAAGCCCCCGTTTGGCTGGCGCATCGACGCTGGCGCTCACGCTCCACGCTTGCCGGGCATCTGCGCGGCCGATCCCGAACACCGGCGTGCCAGCCTCGCGCTCGGGAAAACGCTGGTGATAGTAAGCCTTGAATGATTTCAGTTCGGCCGCGCTCGGAGCCCGAGTTTGCAGGGCGGGCGCGCTGGCGACGGCAAGTGCTAGTAAGGCAAACGCTGGAGTCATGAGGTGTCGAATCGGAGTCGGACCTCATTGTGCCCGATTTCTTCAGCCCGGACGGGACAATAGCGCAGCCAGCTCCAGTCCCGGCACCGGCCTGCTGAACAAGAAGCCCTGGATCTCGTCGCAGTGCGCGCCGCGCAGGAACTCGAGCTGCTCGCGGGTCTCGACCCCTTCGGCCACCACCGTCAGCCCCAGCCCGTGCGCCAGCGCGATGGTGGCGCTGGCGATGGCCGCACTCTTCGAATCGGTGGTGATATTGCGCACCAGGCTCTGGTCAAGCTTGATCTTGTCGAGCGCGAAAGTAGAAAGGTAGCTGAGCGCCGAATAGCCAGTGCCGAAATCATCCAACGCCACCGAGATCCCCATCGCGCGCAGTTCGGCGATCTGGCGCATGGCGCCGCCGGCTTCCTTCATCAGCACACTCTCGGTCAGTTCGATCGACAGCCATTGCGGCGCCAGGCCGCTATCAGCCAGCGCGCTGCGCACCACTTCTGGCAGGTTGCCGGCCGCGACCTGGCGCCCCGACACATTGACCGCAATGCGCACCGGTGGCAGTCCGGCATCCTGCCACGCCTTGCCCTGGCGGCAGGCGGTGCGCAGCACCCACTCGCCGATCGGCAGGATCAAGCCGGTATCCTCGGCCAGCGCGATGAATTCGATCGGCTGGATCTCGCCCAGCACGTCGCTGTGCCAGCGGATCAGCGCTTCCACGCCCGACAGCGTGCCGTCGGCCAGCGCCATCTGCGGCTGGTAGTGCAGCCGCAGTTCATCCCTGGCCAGCGCCCCGCGCAGCCGGTGTTCGACCGACATCCAGTGCAGCGCGCGGATGTTCATCTGACCAGTGAAGTAGCGGAAGCTGTTGCGCCCGCCCTCTTTTACGTGGGTCAGCGCGGTGTCGGCGTTTTTGATCAGCGCACCGGCCTCGACGCCGTCGTCCGGATACAGCGCGATGCCGATGCTGGCCGTGACGGTCAGTTCGTGGCCGTCCGCGATGAACGGTTCGGCCACCAGTTCGAGCATCTGCTGGGCGCTGGCGTTGACGTCATCAAGGTCGTCGATGTGGGTCAGCAGCAGCACGAATTCGTCGCTGCCCAGGCGCGCCAGCGTGTCGCCAGGGGCTAGCTTGGCCTGCAGGCGCGCGCCGATTTCGCGCAGTAGCTGGTCCCCGGCGTCGTGCCCGATGCCCTCGTTGACGCGCTTGAGGCGGTCCACGTTGAGCAGCAAGATGCCCAGTTGGCGCTGTTCGCCACTGGCGTTCTCGATTGCCTGTTCCAGGCGGTCATTGAGCAGCGCGCGGTTTGGCAAACGGGTCAGCGCGTCGTGGTTGTTCAGGAACCAGAGCTGCTTGGTGGCGTCGCGGATTTCGCTCAAATCGGTAAACACGCCCACATAGCCATCCACGCGCCCATGCTGGTCGCACAGCGCCGACAGGATCAGCCACTGGGGGAACAGGTCGCCGTTGCGGCGCCGGCCCCAGATCTCGCCGCGCCACTGGCCCGTGGACAGCACCGACTGCCACACCGCTTTCAGGAAGGCGTCGTCGTTCAGGCCCGCATGCAGTTCGCGCTGACGCATATGCAGCACCTGCGCTTCGGTAAAGCCGGTGATGCGCTCGAAGGCGGCATTGACGGCCACGATCCGGTTGTCGGCGTCGGTGACGACGATGCCGTCGCCGGTCTGCTCGAACACGCGCGCCGACAGGCGCAGCTTTTCCTGCGCACTGCGCCGCTCCGTCACGTCTTGCAAGGTGCCAATCAGGGTGGCCGGCTTGCCGTCGGGATCGCGCAGCAGGCTTGAGCGGGTATGCAGGTAGCGCACCGGCCCGTGCAGCGGATTGGTACGCACTTCACCGCTCCAGTCACTGCCGCTGTCGGCCTGCGTTTCGATCGCCGGGCGGTCGTCCGGGTGTATCCGTTCCAGGAACTGCGCGAACGATGGTGCACTCGCCCCCACCGGCAATCCCATGACCTGATACATTTCATCGGACCATTGCGCGTCAAGTGTATCAAGATTGAAGCGCCAGCTGCCGATATGGGCCAGGTGCTGGGCCGCTTTCATGGCCGCGTCGCTCTCGCGCAGTGCCAGGTCGAGCGCGTGCCGGCGCCGCAGTTCCTTGCGCACCCGGTGGCTCAGCCAGCCCACCAGCGCCAGCACCCCGAGCGAAATGGCGCCGTAAGCGATCGAGGTGCGGCGCCAGCCGTCCAGCATGTCGCCCTGCCCCAGGCCCACCACCACCAGCAGCGGGCGTCCCGTCACGTGGCGATAGAAGAAGGTGCGCGCCACGCCGTCAATTTCGCTGTCGCCCGTGTAGCTGCCTTCGATCGCCTGGCGGCTATGCTGCATCAGGCGCGGCAGCGAAATGCGCTGCTCGCGCGGTGCGCGCGCAGCACCGGGCACGCGCAGCATCAAGGTGCCGTCCTGGCGCACCAGCGCCACGATGCCTTGTTGGCCGGAGCGGATGGTGGCGTAGAAGCTGCGCAGGTAGTCCGGATCGAGTGCGGCCACAATCACGCCGCCGAAGCTGCCGTCCGGCCGGTTCACGCGCAGCGACAGGCCGATGAAGGGCACGCCCATGCGCGACAGGATCGGGCGATCAATGTACATCCCGATGGCCGGCTCGTCGCGGTGGATCTGGAAGTACTCGCGCTCGGCCAGGTTGATGTGGCCCGGCTGGCGCTCGCTGTCGTAGACCAGGTTGCCGTCGGCGTCGAGCAGCCACATGGCGCGGATAAACGGCAGTCGCTCGATATTGGCCGCCAGCAGGCGCTCGACCGTGCGCGCGCGCAGCGATCCATCCTCGGCCGGCAGCAAGCGGATCGCCTGGTCGGTGCTTTGCAGCGCCAGTTCCACCGAATCAAGGCTGGCGATGGTCTGCTGTTCCAGCACCCGTGCCAGGATGGTGGCGCTCTCGGCGTGGTGGCGCAGCACGTCGGCACGCGCCTGAAACACCTGGAACGCCAGGTTGGCCAGGATCGCCACCGCGCACAGCAGCGAAAAAACGATGACCAGCGCACCAACCCGGGGTTCACCAGGGGCGCGGTGCTGTAGGGTGGAAGGCGCCTTCACGCCGGCTACTGCAAGGTATTCTGGCTGCTGCCGGCGCCGTGCAGCTGACTATGCAGGCGGAAGCCTTCGCGGATATTCTCACGCAGGACCGCGCCTTTCCAAGGCTTGGTATAGAAGCGGTCGATCGCGCCGTGGTTGATGGCGGCCATGATCGGGGTCAGGTCGGCGTACGCCGAGAGCATGATGCGGAACGTATCCGGGCACAGGTTCTTGACCCGCTCCATGAATTCGGTCCCGCTCATCATTGGCATGCACTGGTCGCACAGGATCACGTGCACCTTGTTGCGCGCCAGGATATCGAAGCCTTCGGCCGCCGTTTGCGCCGTCAGAATGCGGTAGCCGTCCTGCGCCAGGAAGTCCGACAGCACGTCGAGCATGAAGGCGTCGTCGTCGACAATCAGCAAGGTCTGCTGGCCGGCCGGCGTTTCGTCGACCGGCGTGACCAGCGATTTGCCTTCGGCCAGCATCATTTCGAACTCGGCTTCCGGCACCGGCTTGCTGAAATAATAGCCCTGCATTTCGTCGCAGCCGTGGCGCCGCAGATAGGCCAGCTGGGCGTCGCGCTCGACGCCTTCGGCGATCACTTGCAGCTTGAGGCTGTGCGCCATGTTGATGATGGCCAGCACGATGGCTGCGTCGTCCGGGTTGCTGGTCACTTCACGCACGAACGCGATGTCGATTTTCAGCTTGTCGATCGGGAAGCGCTTCAGGTAGGCCAGGCTGGAATAGCCGGTGCCGAAATCGTCGATCGAGATCTTGATGCCCAGCGCCTTCAGGTTGCGCAGCACCGTGATGGTGTCTTCGGCGTTCGACATCAGCGAACTTTCCGTCAGCTCCAGTTCCAGCAGTTCGGGCGCGATCTCGTGCACCTTGATCGCGTTGAGCACCTCTTCCTCCAGGCCGCCAAGGAAAAACTGCACGCCCGACACGTTCACCGACAGGTGCACCGGCCCGGTCTTGGACTTGCCCCACTTGCTGATCATGCGGCACGCTTCATTGAGCACCCAGGTGCCGACCGGGACGATCAGGCCGGTCTCTTCCAGGATCGGGATGAACAGCGCCGGCGACACCATGCCGTGGCCCGGGCGCTTCCAGCGGATCAGCGCTTCGGCGCCGCTGATGCGGCCCGACCCGATATTGACCTTCGGCTGCAGGAACAGCACGAATTCATGATTGTCGATGGCGCGCCGCAGCGCGTTTTCCAGGTCCAGCCGGGCCAGCGATTGCGCGTTCATTTCGGCGGTAAAGAAACGGAATGCGTCGCGCCCGGCTTCCTTGGCGCGGTACATGGCGGTGTCGGCGTACTTGATCAGGGTGTCGGCGTCGAGACCGTCCTCGGGGTAAATGGTGATGCCGATGGACGCCGTGACGGTCACTTCGTGGCCGGACAGATCGAACGGACGGCGCAGCGAATCGCGGATCTTGTCCACTACCGCCACTGCCGTTTGCGGCCCTTCGGGCAGCATCAGGATGGCGGCAAATTCGTCGCCGCCGAAGCGCCCGATGGTGTCGCGCACGCGCAGCGAGTCGACCAGCCGGCTGGCGAACTGGCGCAGCAGCTCGTCGCCGCACGGGTGGCCCAGCGTGTCGTTGATGTTCTTGAAGCGGTCCACGTCGAGAAACAGCACGCCCACCGACCAGCGGTGTTCGGCCGCCTGCTCCAGCGAGCGCGTGAGCGCCGAATAGAACTGGCTGCGGTTGGGCAGCCCGGTCAGGGTGTCGAAGTGGGCCAGCTTGAGCAAGCGCATTTCAGCTTCCTTGCGCTCGGTGATGTCGCGCGCCACCGCCACCAGGATCCAGCTGGCGCCCGAGCGTAGCGTGCGGCGCTGCACTTCGACCGCCACATGGCTGCCGTCGCGCCGCTGCACTTGCAGGTCGGCCATCGCCCCGGACTGGTCGCCCGCCAGCAGCTTGTCGTACAGGTCTTGCAGGCGCGCCCGGTCGGGCGTGCTGGCCGCGCCGCTGCCCAGCGCCAGGAAATCGTCGCGATCGTAGCCGAGCATGCGGCAGGCGGTGGCGTTGACGTCCACGAACGTCATGCCGGAACGGTCGATCAGGAAAATGGCATCGGCAGTGGCATCCATCGCCGTGCGAAACCGCCGCAAATCTTCGTCGAGCCGGATGCGGGCGGTCATGTCGGCCGTCAGCTGCGCGTGATGGCGCTTGATTTCTTCGTACAGCAGCAGGTTTTCGTAGGCCACCGCGATCTGCGCGCTGACCGTCACTGCAACCCGTTCATCGACTTCGGAAAAACCGACCGAACCGAGCTTGTCGAC
This sequence comes from Pseudomonadota bacterium, assembly GCA_040390915.1. Taxonomy (GTDB): domain Bacteria; phylum Pseudomonadota; class Gammaproteobacteria; order Burkholderiales; family Burkholderiaceae_D; genus Telluria_A. The sequence continues at coordinate 5,455 of JAZJXM010000098.1, read as the reverse complement.
CAGGTACAGCCAGCCGTGCACGCGCTCGCGCGAGGCGATCGGCACGCCCAGGAAGGAATGGATCGGCGGATGGCCTTGCGGCAGCCCGATCGAACGCGGGTCGCCGTCAATGCTGTCGATGCGCACCGGCTGGCGCTTTTCGAGCAAGGTGTTGAGCACCCCTACCCGCGGCGTTCCTGCTACCACGCGTGCCTGGCGGTTTTCGCCGCACGAGGAAAAGTAGGACAGTTCGTCGGCGCCCTCGTCGAGCACGCCGATGCAGGCGTACTTGGAAACGCAGATATTTTGCGCCACCTTGCAGCCGTTTTCGATCAGCGCGGCCGGGTCGCGTTCGGCGCCCAGCTCGATCCCCAGTTCGATCAACGACGTCAGGCGCAGGCTGACCGCCTGCAAGCTCGATAAGGAACTGGACAGGCGGTCGGTCATCTGCGCCATCTCGCGCTGCGGCGCGGCCGCGTCGCCATCGTGCGCCATGCGCGACAGCACCGCACTGCTGGACTCGACTTCAACCAGGTATTCGGCCACCGTGTTATCGATCACGAACATGCGGTTCGCGTCCGACGATACATTATTAAAATGGGGCAGCTGCGCAGGTTCAGTCATGCCGAGCGCTTCGTGCACGGTGCGCAGAATCACGTCCGGGTCGGACGGCTTGGGCAGCACCCAGCGCACGCCGCACGTTTCGGCCATCTGGATCGCTTCGCGCTCGCGGTAGGTGGCGGTGTAGAAGATCACCGGCACGTTGGCCGTCTTCGGATTGCTGTGCATGCGGCTGACAAATTCGTAGCCGTCCATGTTGGGCATCAGGATGTCGGAGATGACCAGGTCGGGCACCTCGCCTTCCATCAGCTTGAGGCCTTCGGCGCCGCCCGGCGCTTCGAGCAGCCGGTGACCGCCGTAGCCAAGCAGGGTAATGAGAAATTCGCGGTTCAGCACATGGTCGTCGACGATCAGGATCGTGGCGCGCCGCGGCGCCGGCGCCGCACTGGCGCCAGCAGCCGTCGTGCTCATGGCCGGCAGGAAGTGTTCGATTTCCGAGACGAAGGTGTCGGGCTCGATCGGTTTGCCGATGTAGCCGTCGAAGCCGGCCGCCAGCAAGCGCTCGCGGTCGCCCACCATGGCCAGCGCAGTGACTGCCAGCACTGGAATATGGCACAGCGCCTGGTCTTGTTTGAGTGCTGCGACCACGCCGTAGCCGTCCAGCTTGGGCAAGTGGATATCGCAGATGATCAGGTCGGGCAGCGCCTCGCGCGCCGTGTGCAAGCCGCTCACGCCGTCGACCGCCATCAGGGATGTATAGCCGAACGCCGTCAGCAAATACACCATCAACTCCATGTTAGTGGGGTTGTCTTCAATAATCAGGATCCGTGCAGACACGATTCCGCTCCCCAGTGATGATCCGGCCAGTACTGTGCGTGGCTGAATGTCACCAATTATCACGCTACATTCGGGAAATACAACTTGTCCAAGGCAACGCTATTCGCATTGACTGTATCACGCCTTATCAATTTGTTGCACTACAAAATTGACGGCGTGCGCACTGCTGCGATCTCATCCATCAGGCAAGCGAGCACGCGCCGGTTACGGCCCAGTGCCACATGGCCGATGCCGCCAAACGCGATGTTGCGCGCGCCCGCCAATTGGCTCGACGTTTGCGGCGCGACGATGTTGTCATGATGCGTGAACAAGGAGGTGATGAGCGCGCGCGAGGCGTCGTCTTCGGCCAGCGCCAGTTCCTGCAGCCAGCCGCTTTCCGGGGCGTCGGCGCTGGCGCTGCGGCGCATTTGCGCGGCGTTCTTGCCGACCCCGAAACTGGCCAGGCTGGTGCCGTGATGCGGCGTGCCGAGCGTGAACACATGCGCCACGCGCTCGGCGCCGTGCGCGCGCAAGTAGGCGCGCGCCACCAGGCCACCCATGCTATGCGCCACGATGATGACTTTTGGTGCGTTGGTTTTTGTGCACAGCGAAGCACAGGCTTGCTGCACCAGCGGCACATAGTCGTCGATGCTGCCCAGCACCGGCTCCAGGTCGAGCGCGGCGTGGCTGATGCGCGCCTGGTCCAGCAGCGGCGTCAGATGATCCCAATAGCCGCTGTTGCAGCCATAACCGTGCAGCAGCAGCACCGGCAGCTGGTCGCTGTCTGGATATATGCATGCCCGCGCCGAGGCCTTGGCCATGAACCACGATGAATACAGCATGGTGGCCATGAACTCTTCCCCGAACATGCGCAATCGCGCCAGCGGCCCCAGTTTGAACGCGTCCGGGGTGGCGCTGGAATAGCGCGCCGTCAGCATGAAGTTGTTGGCCGTGATCGCCAGACGCAGCAGCAACAGCAGCGCGCAGGCGCCCGCCAGCGCCAGCCAGCCGGCGTGGATCACGCCCGCGCGCTGCAGCAGCCACGCCAAGCCGAGCACGAAAACGCCCTGCACCAGCAGCAGCAAGCGCAGCATCCAGCGGGTGCTCATGCGACCAGGCGCGCGGCCGGCTTGCCGGTCAGTTCCTGCGCCAGCGCGCTGGCCAGGCGCGCGCTGATGCCGTAGATCGACAATTGCGGATTGGCGCCAATCGAGGTCGGGAACAGCGAGCCGTCGTGCACCGACAGGTTGGCCACGCCGTGATAGCGCCCGTTCGCGCCCACCACGCCCTGGCGCTGGTCGTCGGACATGGTGCAGCCGCCCATCACGTGGGCCGACACCACGCGCGTGATGTGGGCCTTGTACTGGAGCGCGGCGATGCCCTTCTTGGCCGCCGCCCAACTGGTATAGCGCTCGGCCAGTTCGTGCACCGGCTGCACCGTCCTGGCGCCGGCCGCGAACTGGATCTCGGCCATCGTCAGGTGGGCGCGCCGCACGCCGTCCCATACGAATTCGCTGATCGGGTAGTCCAGCACCGGCGAGCCGTCAGCGGCCAAGGCCACGCTGCCGCCGGGCGCGTCATGGTGAAAGCCGTCGCGCAGTAGCGCCAGCAGGCCGTGCACGTGCGGGAACTGGGCCATGTTCTCGGCATGCGACTGGCCGAAGCCGGCCATCGTGGTCGACAGCAGCAGCGGATGCAGCGGCGGCGCCTCAAGCTTGTAGCCGATCGCACCATCGATCGGCTGGGTCTCCATGAAGTGGTCGGAATAGATCGTCTGCGGCGCGCCGGCGTAGCCGTCCACGCGCTGCTCGAAGATGCCGGCCGAAATGACGGTCGGATGCAAGAAGGTGCGGGTGCCGAGCAAGCCATGCGGATTGGGCGCGCGCGAACGCAGCAGCAGCGCCGGTGAATTGATCGCCCCGCCGGCCACCACGAAATGACGGGCGCGCAAGGTGACCGTACGCCCGGTCGGGGCGATGCCGGTGGCGTCCAGCGCGCTGCACACCAGGCTGTCGACCTTGTCGCCCTTGAACAGCAGGCGCTGGGCGCGGGCGCGCGTGAGCAAGGTGGCGCCATGATTGAGCGCCGACGGAATGGTCGTCACCAGCATCGACTGCTTGGCGTTGGTCGGGCAGCCCATGCCGCAGTAGCCCAGGTTCCAGCAGCCCTTCACGTTGCGCATGATGGCCGCGGCCGGGATGCCCAGCTGCGCCGCACCGCGTTTGAGCAGGTCGTTGTTTTCGTTCGGCGGCGTCAGCCAGGTCGACACATTCAGGCGCTGCTCCATCATCAGGAACCATGGCGCCAGCGCTTCGCTGGTGTACGAGGCAAGACCAAAATTCTTTTGCCAGTATTCCAGCGTCGGGGTCGGGGTGCGAAAGCTCGACGTCCAGTTGACGGTGGTTGACCCGCCCACGGTGCGCCCTTGCAGAATGTTGATGGCCTTGTCGCGCGTCTTGCGCGCGGCCGATTCCTGGTACAGCGTTGGATAGGCTTCGGCCTCGCGCATCTTGAAGTCGCGCGACGATTTCAGTGCGCCCTCCTCCACGATGATCACCTTCAAGCCGGACTTGGCCAGGATCTCGGCAGTCACGCCGCCGCCGGCGCCGCTGCCGATGATGACCACGTCCGCCTCGAGCGTTCGGTCAGCGTCCAGCGTGGCGCAATCGAGCACCTGCCAGCCAGCGGCCAGGCCGGCGGCGATCGGGTCGGGAATGATATTCGGGTTGCTCATGCGAGTTCCTTGATCGGGCCTGGATAGCCGATGGCGTCCCAGCTGGACGGGTCGGCATACCACGAGCCGATAATCAGGTCGTGCAGCGCGTGATAAGCAGTTTGCAGCATGGCCAGTCGGTGGAAGCGCCACTCCTGCAGGAACACGCCGACCTGGTCGGGTTTGGCGACGCTCCAGCCGCCGGACACGCCCGTCAGCGCGCGCCGCGCCGGCGCCAGCGCCAGCAAGCCAAACAAGTCTTCGATTTCATGCTGCGCATTCAAGGGCAGCCCCAGGATCGCCTGGTGCACGCGTCCGGTGGTGGCCGAGACGGCCAGCGCGCGCGCGCCAGTCGGCGCCGGCAGGCAGCCTTCCAGCATGGCCGGAATGATGGCATCAAGCGCCGCGCGCGCTTCGCCATCGAGGACGAAGCGGCGCAGCGGCGATACGGGATGGGTCAGGCGGTAGATGCCGCCGCCGGCGGCCAGTGTCAGCGCGGCGAGCGCCCCCACTTTCAAGAAAGTCCTGCGATGTGATGCCATGTCCCTGATTCCTTGTAATTTTTTTGTAGTGTACGCCAAAGCGGAAACGGGGAAAGGCGGGAAACTAGAGTGATCAGTCTAGTCATTTCTGGTACAACAGGGGGCATGAAGAAACTCATCCTCATCGAAAAGCTGGCCGCGCAGCTCAAGCTGGTGGCGGCCGAGCGCCAGGCCGCCAAGCGCGAGCCGGCGCTGCTGGCCGCGCGCACCGCGCTCAAACGCTTCCAGTCCGAGCGCCTGGCCCAGACCCATGCCGACCTGCTGGCCAATCCCAACACCAACGAGGCGGCGCTGTTCTTCCTCGAGGAGCTGTATGGCGCGCACGACCTCTCCCAGCGCGACGTCGACCTCGAACGCATCATCCCGACCATGCAAAAGATGCTCTCGTACGAGTCGCTGCACACGATCACCGAAGCGATCGTGCTCGACGCACTGTCCGAGCGGCTCGACACGGCCATGGCGCGTGTGCTGGGGCCCGCGTTCAGCGAAGGGATGTACATTGCCGCCTACCGCACCGCCACCACCCGCCAGGACCGCGAACACCAGCTCAACCTGGTACAGGAGTTGGGCGACTCGCTGTGCAAGCTGGTCAAGATACCGCTGCTGTCGGTGACGCTGAAGATCATGAAGGGGCCGGCGCTGCTGGCCGGCCTGGGCGACCTGCACGCGTTCCTGCATACGGGCTTTACCACCTTCAAGCAGATGCGCGACCCTGGCAAGTTCGTCGCCACCATCGTCGGGCGCGAACGGCAGGTCATGGCGCGCATCTACGACGGGCGCAAAGAACCGTTCGACGTGATCTAAACAGGGTCAGGTCGGGCAATGCGCCATTGGCGCATTGCCC
>JAZJXM010000097.1:0-12211 GCA_040390915.1 Pseudomonadota bacterium | reverse complement strand
CCAGCAGCTCGCGCAGCGCCAGCTTCTCGGTGGCGTTCATGCCGGCCGCCGGTTCGTCCAGCGCCAGCAGTTGCGGATCGGTGGCCAGCGCGCGCGCGATCTCCAGGCGGCGCTGGTCGCCGTACGACAGGAAGCGCGAGGTGCGCGACGCGAATTCGCCGATACCGACGAAGTCGAGCAGCTCTTGCGCGCGCTGGCGGATCGCCGCCTCTTCCATGCGCGCCGCCTTGTGGCGGAACACGGCGCCGAACACGCCCTGGTGGGTGCGCACGTGGCAGCCGACCATGACGTTTTCCAGCGCCGTCATTTCGCCAAACAAACGGATGTTCTGGAACGTGCGGGCGATGCCGGCCTTGGCCACTTCATGCGGCGCCGACGGCGAATACGGCTTGCCGGCCAGCTCGAAAGTGCCCGTGTCGGGCTGGTACAGGCCGGTAATGACGTTGAAGAAGGTGGTCTTGCCGGCGCCGTTAGGGCCGATCAGGCCGTAGATCTGGCCCTTCATGATCTTGATGCCGACGTTGGTCAGCGCCTGCAGGCCACCGAAGCGCTTGTTCACGCCTGCGATGTTGAGAATAATCTGTTCGCTCATCTGTCTGTTCCTCAAGCGGCCGGGAAGGCTTCTTTGCTGTTGGTATCGGCCGCGTCGGGGCGGTCTTCATGCTTGGGCGACGGCCACAAGCCGGCCGGCTGCAGCAGCATCATCAACACCAGGGCCAGGCCATACAGGCCCTGGCGCAATACTTCCGATTCGATCAGGACGGCGCCAAACAGCTTCATCTGGAGCGGCTCGACCACGTGGCGCAGCACTTCCGGCAACGCTGCCAGCAACACGCCGCCCAGCACCACGCCAGGGATGTGGCCGATACCGCCCAGCACCACCATCGCCAGCACCGCGATCGATTCGGTCAGCGAGAACGATTCGGGCGACACGAAGCCCTGGAACGAAGCGAACATGGCGCCGGCCACGCCGCCGAACGAGGCGCCCATGGTGAACGCGAGCAGCTTGACGTTGCGGGTGTTGATGCCCATCGCCTTGGCGGCGATTTCATCTTCGCGGATCGCGACCCAGGCCCGGCCCAGGCGCGAATGCTGCAGGCGGGTGGTGACGAACACGATCGCGATGCACAGCGCCAGGAACACGAAATAATAGGCGTTCACCGACGGCATGCTGAAGCCGCCAATAATCACGTTGGCCTTGGAACCGGGCTCGCCGGCCAGCGACAAGCCGAAGATGCGAATCGGGTCGATCAGGTTGATGCCTTGCGGGCCATTGGTGAAATTGATCGGATCGTTCAGGTTGTTCATGAAGATGCGGATGATTTCACCGAAGCCGAGCGTGACGATGGCCAGGTAGTCGCCGCGCAGCTTGAGCGTCGGCGCGCCCAGCAAGGCACCCATGAAGCCGGCCACGGCAGCGGCGAGCGGCACGACCAGCCAGATCGAGATGTGGATGCCGCTTTGCGTGATTTCCGGTCCCATCAGTGCAACGAGCGCATTGCCCAGCGCGGGATACTGGTTGACCACCGATTCGAGCAAGGCGGCAAATTGCGGCGACGCGAGCAAGCCGGTCAAGTAGGCGCCCACCGCGAAAAACGCGATGTAGCCCAGGTCGAGCAGGCCGGCAAAACCGACCACGATGTTCAGTCCCAGCGCCAGCATGATGTACAGCAGCGCCATGTCGATGATGCGGACCCAGGAATTGCCGAACTGCTGGGCAAAGAACGGGAAGATCAGCAGCGTGAGCAGCAAGGCCGCCATGCTGATGTAGGCCTTCTTCGGATTGTTGTCGACGTCAAATGTGAGCAGAGCCATGATATTCCTTTACGCGCGGTCGGCCACGCGCTCACCCATGATGCCGGATGGACGCAGGGTCAACACAATGATCAGCACCACGAAGGCGAAGATGTCCTGGTAGTGGCTGCCAAGGAAGCCGCCGGTCAGGTCGCCGATGTAGCCGGCCCCCATCGCCTCGATCAGGCCCAGCAAAATGCCGCCGATCATCGCGCCATAAATATTGCCGATACCGCCCAGCACCGCGGCGCAGAACGCCTTCAGGCCCGGCAGGAAGCCCATCGAAAACTGGATGGTCGAATAGTTGGCGCCCCACATCACGCCAGCAATGGCGGCCAGCGCCGCGCCGATGGCGAAAGTGGCAACGATGACGCGGTTCGAATCGACGCCCATCAGGCCTGCCACGCGCGGGTTTTCGGCAGTGGCGCGCATCGCGCGACCCAGCTTGGTCTTTTCGACCAGCAGCACCAGTGCGGCCATGGACAGGAACGCCAGCGCCAGCAGCAGCACCTGGGTTTGCGAAATGACGGCGCCGCCGATCGAGATCGGTTCGGTCGACAGCAGTTGCGGGAACGACAGCGGGGCGCGGCCCCAGTACCACATCGAGAACGTCACCAGCAGGTAGGACACGCCGATGGCGGTAATCAACGGCGCCAGCCGCGGCGCGTTGCGCAGGCGGCGGTAGGCGACCCGCTCGATGATAATATTGACCACCATGCACACCGGTATCGCGCCGATGATGGCGATCGCCAGGCTGGCATAGCCCGGCAGGCCGGGCGCAATCACTGCCAGCGCCTTGAGTATCGACAGGCCGACCATGGCGCCTATCATCAGCACGTCGCCATGGGCGAAGTTGATCAGGTTGAGCACCCCGTAGACCATCGTGTAACCGAGTGCGACCAGCGCATACATGCTGCCGATGACCAGGCCATTGATAATCTGTTGGATAAATGTATCCATGTGTTTACGCGCCTCTTTTATTATCGTTCTAACAAAAACGGCACCCGGGGAGTCTCCCCGCAGTGCCGCTCCTTGTCTCTTGGTTCTGTTACAACCGCGCGCCGCGTTGGCATATGTACATTGCTAACGCGACAAAAAATCCGAGCGTCGCCATGATAGCGAGGTTTGGTGAAAACTAATATCGGAAAATTGCAACGCTTCCAAATTTAATTTTGCTTATCCAAGCCCTTGGGCAGCGGAAAGGTCACATGTTCCTCGACGCCGTCGAGCGTGCGCACGCTGCGCGCGCCCAGTTCCTTGAGCCGGTCGATGACTGCCGAGACCAGAATTTCCGGGGCCGAGGCGCCGGCAGTGACGCCGATGCGCAGCTTGCCGACCAGCCAGGCCGGGTCGATTTGCGAGGCGTTATCCACCATATAGGCGGGCGTACCCTTCTTTTCGGCCACTTCGCGCAAGCGGTTCGAGTTTGAACTGTTGGGGCTGCCAACAACAATCACCACTTCCACCTGGGGCGCCATGAACTTGACCGCTTCCTGGCGATTGGTGGTGGCGTAGCAGATATCGCCCTTTTTCGGCTCGATCACGTTCGGATACTTTTGCTTGATGGCGGCAATGATGTCGGCCGTGTCGTCCACCGACAGCGTGGTTTGCGACACGTACGCCAGCAAGTCCGGGTTGCCCACCGTCAGCGCGGCCACGTCGGCCACCGTTTCGACCAGGTACATGCCCTGCTCGGTCTGGCCCATGGTGCCTTCCACTTCCGGGTGGCCGTCGTGGCCGATCATGATGATTTCGCAGCCCTGGCGACGCATCTTGGCCACTTCCACGTGCACCTTGGTCACCAAGGGGCAGGTGGCATCGAAAATGGTCAGGCCGCGCGCTTCGGCTTCGGCCCGCACCGCTTTGGACACGCCGTGCGCGGAAAACACCAGCGTATTGCCGGCCGGGACATCGTCCAGTTCTTCGATGAAGATCGCGCCCTTGTTGCGCAAGTCTTCCACCACGTAGGCGTTGTGCACGATTTCATGGCGCACATAGATCGGCGCGCCGAACTGGGTCAGTGCGCGCTCGACAATTTCGATGGCACGGTCGACGCCGGCGCAAAAGCCGCGCGGCTGGGCCAGCAGGATTTCACTTGTCATGGGGTTCCTTTTACAACACAGAAATCAGTTTGACTTCGAATTTCAGCGACTGTCCGGCCAGCGGATGGTTGAAATCGAAGGTGGCGCCGTCGTCGCGCAGTTCGCGCAGGATGCCGGCAAAGCGCCCGCCGCCGGGTGCGGCGAAGTCGACCAGGTCGCCAACCCGGTATTCATTGCCGGGTGCCGAGTTTTCCTCCAGCGTGGCGCGCGACACATCGCGCACCAGGTCATTGTTGCGCTCGCCAAAAGCCTGGCCCGGGGCCAGCTCGAAGGTCTGGTGCGCGCCTTCCGGCAAGCCCATCAGGACATCTTCCAGAAACGGCGCCAATTGGCCTTGGCCTAGCATCAACGTGGCCGGGTTCCCTGCAAACGTCGTGATCAGATCAGTACCGTCGATGGTAGCGAGCCGATAATGCAAGGTCAGGTAGGCGGAAGGCGTGACGACGGGCAAAGTAACGTTAGACATGATCAACTTTAAAGCGTGCAAACCGACATTGTACCAAGGGGTCAGGAAAAAGCATGGCAATCACGGACTGGCCTAAACAGCAACGCCCGCGCGAACGCCTGATCAGCGAAGGCGCGGCCGCCCTGTCGGACCCGGAATTGCTGGCGCTGTTCCTGCGCGTCGGCGTCAAAGGGCGCAGCGCGGTCGAGCTGGGACGCGACCTGTTGCAGCGTTTCGGCTCGATCCAGGGCGTGTTTGGCGCCAGCCTGGGCCAATTGTCATCGGTGCATGGCATGGGGCCGGCCAAGTTTGCCCAGCTGCAGGCCGTGATGGAACTGGCCCAGCGCGCCATCATCGAGCAATTGCAAGCCGGCCAGGCCCTGGGCTCGCCCGACGCGGTGCGCCAGTACCTGCGCCTGTGCATGGGACGCCAGCCGCACGAATCGTTCACGGTGTTGTTCCTGGATGTGAAAAACCGTTTGCTCGCCTGCGAAGAAATGTTTCGCGGCACCCTCACCCATACCAGCGTCTATCCGCGCGAAGTGGTCAAGGCGGCGCTCGGCCACAATGCGGCCAGCGTCATGCTGGCCCACAACCACCCTTCCGGCGTGGCCGATCCCAGCGAAGCGGACTTGCTGCTCACGCGCGCGCTGGTGCAGGCGCTGGGCCTGGTGGACGTGCGGGTACTGGACCATTTTGTCGTGGCCGGCCCCCACGTGCATTCGTTTGCCGAACATGGCCAGCTGTGAATGTCGCAAATTGTTAAATTTTAGATTGAATCATGACACAGTTGTTTTTCACAAGTCATTGATTATTGGGTTCTTTTCGGGCTATACTCTTTCTTTTCCAGAATTTGGATATATTTTCAAGGAGTGCGCTATGGCACGTGTTTGCGAAGTAACTGGCAAGGGCCCGATGGTTGGTAACAACGTCTCCCACGCTAACAACAAAACGAAGCGTCGTTTTTTGCCTAACCTGCAAAATCGTCGTATTTTCGTCGAATCGGAAAACCGCTGGGTCTCCCTGCGCTTGTCCAACGCCGGTCTGCGCGTCATTGACAAAGTCGGCATCGATGCCGTGCTGGTCGACATGCGCGCCCGTGGCATCAAAGTTTAATTAGGGAGCTATCATGGCAAAAACTGGCCGCGACAAAATCAAGCTGGAATCGACCGCAGGTACGGGTCACTTCTACACCACCGACAAGAACAAGCGCACGATGCCTGCCAAAATGGAGATCATGAAGTTCGATCCTAAAGCACGCAAGCACGTCATGTACAAAGAAACCAAGATCAAGTAATCCTGATCTCGTTCTGTACCGAAAGAGCCGCCACGCAAGTGCGCGGCTCTTTTGCTTTGTGCCTTACGTCAAGGCAAGCAGCAAGCCGTCCGACGCGTCTTCGATATAGTCGAGCACCAGGTCGAAGCCGTTGCCGCCGCCATAGTACGGGTCCGGCACCACGTCCGTATTGCTATGGGTGGCAAACTGCATGAACAAGCCCAGCTTGCGGCGAAGCTGCTCCGGGCAAGCCGCCATCAACTGCGCCAGGTTGTCGTGGTCCATCGCGTAGATGCGATCAAACGTGGCAAAGTCATTGGCGCAGACCTGGCGCGCCCGCTGGCCCGACAGGTCGACGCCGCGCTTGGCGGCAAATGCGGTCGAACGGGGATCGGGGGCGTGGCCCACATGGTAGGCGTGGGTCCCGGCCGAATCGATGTACAGGCGATCGGCCAGGCCGGCCTGTTCGGCGCGTGCACGGAACACCCCTTCGGCCGTAGGCGAGCGGCAGATATTGCCCATGCAAACGAACAGGACGGCAATTTTATCCATGTCACTCCCTGATGGAAAACGGCTCCCGCAGGAGCCGTTTGCTAACATTGAAGCGCCTTATGCGTAACTGCGCAAGCGGAACGAAAACTCTTGCAGCGACTTGATGCCGGATGCTTCGGCGCGTGCGCACCAGTCTTGCAGCTGCTGCAGCAACTGGTCGCGCGTGAAGTGCGAACGCTCCCAGATCGCGCCCAGTTCCACCCGCATCTGGTGCATCGTCTCGAGTGCCTTGCTGTGCTGGAACAGCTCGACCAGCTGCTGCTTGTGCGACGCTTCCAGCTTGCCCGGCTCGCGCTGCATCAGCTTGCGCGAGGACTTCAGGAAACGCGATTCGAGCTCCGCCTTGCCCTGCAGGCCGGCGAATTCGTCGCGCCAGGTGCGCTTCAACGACTTGGCATATTTGGCCATGACGTCGTAGCGATTGGCGATGACGGACTGCAGCGTTTCCAGGTCGGCCACCATCTTGCCGGTATCGAAGGCTGGCTTCGGCGGCAGCTTTTTCACTTTGGCCATGCCCAGCGTTTCGAGCACGCGGATATAGAAATAACCGATATCGAACTCGTACCATTTGGACGACAGCTTGGCCGAGGTCGCATACGTGTGGTGGTTGTTGTGCAGCTCTTCGCCACCGATCAGGATGCCGAATGGAATGATGTTGGTGGCCGCGTCGGCGCAATCGTAGTTGCGATAACCCCAGTAGTGACCGATGCCGTTGATGATGCCAGCGGCGGTGATGGGAATCCAGGCCATCTGGATCGCCCAGATCGTCACGCCGATCGCGCCGAACAAGGCAAAGTTAATCACCAGCAGCGCGCTCACGCCTTGCCAGCTGAAACGGGTGTACAGGTTGCGCTCGATCCAGTCGTCCGGCGTGCCATGGCCATACTTGGCCATCGTTTCCAGGTTCTTCGATTCGGTGCGATACAGTTCTGCGCCTTCAAACAAGACTTTGCGGATACCGCGCGTGACCGGGCTGTGCGGATCTTCCTCGGTATCGCATTTGGCGTGGTGCTTGCGGTGTATGGCCGCCCACTCCTTGGTGACCTGGCCGGTGGTGAGCCACAGCCAGAAACGGAAAAAATGACTTGGAATTGCGTGCAGGTCCAGCGCGCGGTGCGCCTGGTGACGGTGCAGGTAGATGGTGACACTGGCGATGGTGATGTGGGTAACGACCAGCGTGTAGATCACGACTTGCCAGGCGGTCAGGCCAACAATGCCGTGCGCCATGAAGGCGACAATCGAACTTAACAAATTCATTACTGCTCCAAAATAGTGACACCCCTAGGTCCGCGCAAGGTGTTTTACGGCGGACTGAAGGATTCCTCTATTTTACGCGCATAAGATGATGCACGGCACGTTTCTCAGCAATGATTTAGCCTTGTAAACGCGTCAATCCTGTCAATACGGACACCATTTGCGCGTCCAGTGCGCGGGTATCTCTGGCCGGATAGGCAAGTTTGATTTGGCCAGACTGGATCAGGGCGTACACCTTTTTGTTCACGTCCGACAGCACGCTGCCGCGCCCGTTTTCCGGGTCGTCAATCCAGAACACCAGGTCGAGTTCGTAACCGTCGGGACTGAACTTTCTCAGCGCCACGCCAGGACCCGGATCGGCCAGCACGCGCGCCACGCCGTTGGGCGCCGCAGCGAGCAAGGGCAGCGCCACATCGAGGTCGGTGTCGTAGGCCAGCGTCAACTGGCTGGCCACCTGCACCGCGCGCGAGGACAGCGACTGGTTCTGCACCGGGCCGGAAATGAGCATCTCGTTGGGCAGCACGGTTTCCACGCCATCGAGACCTTGCAAGATGGTGTAGCGCGTGTTGATTTGGGTGACCTTGCCGTAATACTTGTCGACCGTGATCATGTCGCCGATGGCCAGGCTGCGTTCGAGCAAAATGACGAAGCCGGACACATAATTGCTGGCGATCTTTTGCATGCCCAGGCCCAGTCCGACGCCAAGGGCGCCGCCAAACACCGACAGCACGGTCAGGTCGATGCCCACCATCGACAGGCTCAGCAGAACGGCGACGACAATCAGCAGCGAGCGGCTCATGCGCGACATCACCACTTTGAGCGAGGTGTGCAGGCCGGCCACGCCCATCAGGCGCTCCTCGATCGCCGCGCCAGCCCACATCGCCAGCACCAGCAGGATCACCACCGACACCACGGCCTGCCCGATCACCGACAAGGCCACCTTGTGCGAGCCCAGCGGCAGCGTGGTGCTGTCGAGAAATTGGAAAACTTCCGGCCACATGCCAGTCAGGTACAGCGCGACGGCCAGCCACACCAGCAGCGCGAAGATTTTTTCAAATGTGACCAGCGCCGCGCCCAGCGGGCCGCGCCGCGCGAACGACCGGCGCAGCAGGTAGAACGCCATGCGAATCACCGCCATCGACGCCACCAGCGGCAGCGCCACCCGCAGCAAATGGACCTTGCCCAGCAAGGGCACGGCGATCAGCTTGGCGATGCCGATCAGGGACGCGATCATGATGGGCGTGAGCACGTAGCCGAAATTGACCACGCCAGCGCGCATCACGCTCTGGTCGGCCGGATCGGCGTAGGCGCCGCGCAGCATGCGCGAGAGCATCCAGCCCAGCCCCACACAGACGACAATGATCGCCGCTTGCCACAGTATCACTGGCTTGTTGATATCGTCGAGCAGGTCGTACAGCAAGTTGGACAAGGGCATGGGCGGTCGCTTCGATCAGTCTTCGGCGGTCTCTTCGGCAGGCGCATCCTTGTGCACCTTCTTTTCGATCGGCTTGCGCTGCATGACGGCGGCAAAGAAGCCGTCGGTCTGGTGCTTGTGCGGCAGCAGCTTCAGGTAGTCGCCCATCTCGAGCGCGATCTTTTGCTCGGCCAGCACCTGGTGCATCGGCACCAGGTCGAATTCAGGATGCGCGGCCAGGAACTGGGCGACGATGAAGTCGTTCTCTTCGTCGAGCAGGCTGCAGGTGGCATACACCAGGCGCCCGCCGCCCTTGAGCAGGCGCGCGGCGCCGTCCAGGATCGACGCTTGCTTGACTTGCATCTCGGCGATCGCTTCGATCTTCTGGCGCCACTTGACATCCGGATTGCGGCGCAAGGTGCCCAGGCCGCTGCACGGCGCGTCCACCAGCACGCGGTCGATCTTGCCGGCCAGGCGCTTGATCTTGGCATCGCGCTCGTGCGCGATCTGCACCGGATGCACGTTCGACAGCCCGCTGCGCGCCATGCGCGGCTTGAGCTTGGCCAGGCGCTTCTCGGAAATGTCGAAAGCGTACAAGCGGCCGGTGTTGCGCATCAGCGCGCCCAGCGCCAGCGTCTTGCCGCCGGCGCCGGCGCAGAAGTCGACCACCATCTCGCCGCGCTTGGCGCCGACGATCTGGGACAGCACCTGGCTGCCCTCGTCCTGCACCTCAATTGCGCCGCTCTTGAACAGCGGCAGGTTTTGCAGCGATGGCTTCTTCAGCACGCGCAAGCCCAGCGGGGCGTATGGCATCGGTTGCGCGTCGATCGGTGCTTCGGCCAGGCCGGCTTGCACTTCGTCGCGCGTGGCCTTGATCGAGTTGACGCGCAAGTCCAGCGGCGCCGGCTGGTTCAGCGCGTCGGCCAGCTGCAGCGTTTCGGCTTCGCCATACTGGGCCACGAATTTGTCGAACAGCCATTTCGGCAGGTTCGAGCGCATTTGCGCCGGCATCAGCGTACGGTCGATTTCCTTGATGCGTTCCAGGAAGGCCGTTTCTTCTTCGGTCAGGCCGCCCAGCGAATCCATGCCCACCGCTTCGGCCAGGCCGAGGATGGTCAGACGGCGCATGGTCGGGCTCTGGCCCGCTTCGGCGAAGTCGGTAAAGAAGGACTTGTTGCGCAAAATCGCGTAAATGCCTTCGGCAACGGCGCCGCGCTCGCGCGAACCGAGACGTGGATGGTCCTTGAAGTAACGCGACAAGGTGGTATCGGCAGGGGCCGAAAAACGCAAAATCTCGCGCAATACTTCTTCTGTATTGCCGAGTATCGCTGGTGGCAATCTCATGGAATTCCTTGGTTAATGACTGGTGGCGTCGGCGATGGTGACAATGCCGTCGCGAATGGTGAGCCGGTCCTCGATGAACAGGCGAATCGCGCGTGGATAGAGCTGGTGTTCCTGCACCAGCACGCGCGCGGCCAGTGTGTGTTCGGTGTCGCCCGGCACGACGTCAACCTGGGCCTGCGCCACGACCGGGCCGTGATCGAGTTCGGCGGTGACGAAATGGACGGTGGCACCATGGACCAGCTCGCCGGCGTCCAGCGCCTGCTGGTGCGTGTGCAGCCCCGGGAACAGCGGCAGCAGCGACGGGTGAATATTGAGCAAGCGGCCATCGTAATGGTCGACAAAGCCCGGTGTCAGAATGCGCATGAAACCGGCCAGCACCACCAGGTCGGGCGCAAAGCGGTCGATTTCCTGCTGCAAGGCGACATCAAATTGTTCGCGGCTGGCATAGTCTTTATTGGCCACCACTGCAGTGGCGATGCCGTGCGCCTGCGCGAACGCGAGCCCGCCGGCGTCGGCTTTATTGCTGATGACGGCCGCAATGCGGGCCGGCCATTGCTCGGCCTGCGCCGCGCGCACGACCGCTTCCATGTTGCTTCCGCGACCGGAAATGAGGATTACAATGTTTTTCATAAGCGCGCATTGTACCCTGAGCGGGTGCCCGGACCAAGAAACAGGGAGAAATATGTTGCAGTGCAGCAGGTGCCTGCGGCACTATTCGAAGGAGTAAAAGACCCGGAACGGGACCTTTTTTTCGGCCCAGTAGTCGGCCGCGTCGCGGAACACGTCGAGCAGCGTCTCGCGCGCTTCCTTGTCGAATTTCTGGGTATTGGGTAATTGTTCGATGACAACGATGAAGCCGGGCTGGGCGCCCGCCTTGCTGATGGTCTCGGTCAGGCTCTCGCGCAGGGCGTCGAAATTCTTGCCGCACGGCTTGGGGAAATGAAAACTTTCGCCGATCCGGCCGCACACTTGCTGCTTGGTCAGCGTATTGGCACAGTGGGCGTACAAAAAATGCTGTCCGAGGCGCACTGCTTCCTCCTGCAATTCCACGACGCGGAATGCACGGATCGACTGCACTAGATTGGGCGGCACTGTAATCAACAAACTCATATTCCCCTCAGTCGGACTGGTAGGACGGGCCGTTGCCACCCGCCAATATACCCCCTAACCGTGTAAGGGTAACGTGTTGTGTAAGCTGAATCAACCCGAATGTGATTTCAAACGCAATAATTGTTAATAAACAGAAGGTTTTACCTAAATTCAGGGGGCTTTCGGCCTATTTTCATTCTGCAGCGCGCTTTCCGGATAGCTACCTGTTGTTACATCTTGTTGCCACACTGACCTGCTTTTTACTGCCTACAGGGCTACTATGGAAACATGGCGAAGGTCTCCCACCGTTCGCTACCCCTCACGAGAGCACACCATGAAAATCCAGATCACCCTGTTATTGACTGCCTTGGGCGCCAGCGCCCTGCCCGCCGTTCAGGCCGCCGAGTTCGCCGATTCCGCCCGGGTGACCCGGGTCGAGCCGCGCGTCGAGCAAGTGCGCCAGCCGCGCGAAGAATGCCGCACCGAATACGTGCAGGCGCCGGCCTACCAGCCAGCGCCGCAGCAGGAACGCAGCGCCGGCGGCGCCATCATCGGCGCCATTGCCGGCGGCATCCTGGGGCACCAGGTGGGCGGCGGCACGGGCCGCGCGGCAGCGACCGCAGTCGGCGTCATGGCCGGCGCGGTGGTGGGCGACAAGGTCGCCAACCAGGGCCGCGACAACCAGCCCCAGTATGCCCAGCAGGGCAGCCAGGAACAGGCGGTACGCCAGTGCCGCATGGTCGACGCGTGGGAGTCGCGCACCGTGGGCTACAACGTGACGTACGACTACAATGGCCGCAGCTACACCAGCATCATGGACCGCGACCCAGGCAACCGGGTGCGCCTGCGCGTGTCGGTCGAGCCCGAGCAGATGCGATAGAAACACAGGGTCAGTGCCAACATTCGGACACGGGCCCATCAGTAGCGACGCTACTGATGGG
>JAZJXM010000096.1:0-6730 GCA_040390915.1 Pseudomonadota bacterium | reverse complement strand
AGGTCCTGACGCCAGCAATGGTGTGGGGGTTCGAGTCCCCCTCCTCGCACCACAGCATTAATAATTTTTTTTGGACGATTTTTACAATGGCAACTGCAGTCGAAACCCTGGGTAAACTCGAACGTCGCTTGACGATCTCTTTTCCGCTGACTGACGTCCGTACGGAAGTCGAAAAGCGCCTCAAGCAACAGGCCAAGTCGGCGAAAGCGCCGGGCTTCCGTCCAGGCAAAGTGCCGATGAAGATGGTCGCGGCGCAGTACGGCTACCAGATCGAGTCCGATGTGCTCAACGACAAAGTCGGCCGCGCGTTCAATGACGCCGCCAACCAGGCCGAGCTGCGCGTTGCCGGCTTCCCGAAAATCGAACCTAAGAATGACAGCCCGGAAGGCGTACTGTCCTTCGACGCGACCTTCGAAGTCTACCCGGAAGTGGTCATCGGTGACCTGTCGGCAGTGGAAGTCGAAACCGTCAAGGCCGACGTGTCGGACGCTGAAATCGACAAGACCATCGATATCCTGCGCAAGCAGCGCGTGCACTATCACGCCAAGGGCGTGGCAGGCGAGCACGGCGACGGCGGCGCGCCGATCGCGGCTGCCGGCGACCGTGTCACGGTGGACTTCGTAGGCGTGCTCGACGGCGTTGAATTCCCAGGCGGCAAAGCGGACGACTACGCTTTCGTGCTGGGCGAAGGGCGCATGCTGCCAGAATTCGAAGCTGCCACCATCGGCCTCAAAGTAGGCGAGAGCAAGACGTTCCCACTGGCATTCCCAGAGGACTACCACGGTAAAGATGTGGCCGGCAAAACCGCCGAGTTCACCATCACCCTCAAGCAGCTCGAGTGGGCGCACCTGCCGGAAGTCGATGCAGAATTTGCCAAGACGCTGGGCATGGAAGACGGCGACCTGGACAAGATGCGCGCTGACATCAAGGTCAACCTCGAGCGCGAAGTCGCTGGCCGCGTGAAAGCACGCAACAAGGAAGTCGTCATGGACGCCCTGGTCACCGTGACCGACATGGAAGTGCCGAAAGTGATGATCGCCCAGGACGCCGAGCGCCTGGCCGAAATGACCCGTCAGGACATGGCCCAGCGCGGCATGGATGTCAAGAACATGCCATTCCCGCAAGAACTGTTCGCCACCAAGGCCGAGCGTCGCGTACGCCTGGGCTTGATTTTGTCGCAGTTGGTTGGCGACAACAAACTGCAGGCAACCGCCGAGCAGGTCAAGGCCCAGATCGAAGATTTCGCACAAAGTTACGAAGATCCGCGCGAAGTGCTCAAGTACTACTACAGCGATCGTCGCCGCCTGTCCGAAGTCGAAGCCCTTGTATTGGAAGAAAACGTCGTCAACTATGTACTCAGCAAAGCAAAAGTGACCGTGAAAGCGGTTGCGTTTGACGAGTTGATGGGCAGCAACGCGCAAGCGTAAGCCCGAGGGGGCTGCGGCCCCTCCCTGACGCTTTACTTAAAGGAACTCTCGTATGAAGCAACATCCGGCATTGGATACGCAAGCACTGGGCCTGGTCCCGATGGTCGTGGAACAAAGCGGCCGCGGCGAGCGTTCGTATGACATTTACTCGCGTCTGCTCAAGGAACGCGTCATTTTCATGGTTGGCCCTGTGCATGATCAGATGGCCAACCTGATCGTGGCGCAGCTGCTGTTCCTCGAGAGCGAGAATCCTGACAAGGACATCTCGCTGTACATCAACTCGCCTGGCGGGTCGGTGTCGGCGGGCCTGGCGATCTTCGATACGATGAATTTCATCAAGCCTGACGTGTCGACGCTGTGCACCGGCATGGCCGCCTCGATGGGCGCTTTCCTGCTGGCCGCTGGCGCCAAGGGCAAGCGTTTCTCGTTGCCGAACTCGCGCATCATGATTCACCAGCCGTCGGGCGGCTCGCAAGGGCAGGCCTCGGACATCGAGATTCAGGCCAAGGAAATCCTGTACCTGCGCGAGCGCTTGAACCATATCCTGGCCGAGCGCACTGGCAAGACCATGGAACAGATCCACAAGGATACTGACCGTGATCGCTTCATGTCCGGCGACGAAGCGGCCGAATATGGCCTGATCGACAAAGTTCTGACCAGCCGCGCTTGATGCACACACAACGCTGTTGCTGAAAAAAACGCCCGAGCGCGACAACGTTCGGGCGTTTGTTTTTTATTTCGGGTAGCATGGTAGTGCGCGCACCTGCTGCGCCCCCGACTTAACGTGATATTTTTAGTACCCAATAGAAACCTGCCCATGTCTGACAAAAAATCCTCCAGCGGCGAAAAGCTCCTTTACTGCTCGTTCTGCGGCAAGAGCCAGCACGAAGTCAAGAAGCTCATCGCGGGACCGTCGGTATTCATCTGCGACGAATGCATCGACCTGTGCAACGACATCATCCGCGATGAAACGTCGAGCGTGGAATCGGTCGCCGGCGCCAAGTCCGACCTGCCGACCCCGAATGAAATCAAGGAACTGCTCGACCAGTACGTGATCGGCCAGCAAAAGGCCAAGCGCATCTTGTCGGTGGCGGTATACAACCATTACAAGCGCCTCAAGCACCTGGGCAAGAAGGATGACGTCGAGCTGGCCAAGTCCAACATCTTGCTGGTCGGTCCTACCGGTTCGGGCAAGACGCTGCTGGCCCAGACGCTGGCGCGCATGCTCAACGTGCCGTTCGTCATTGCCGACGCCACCACGCTGACCGAAGCCGGTTATGTGGGCGAAGACGTCGAGAACATCATCCAGAAGCTGCTGCAAAGCTGCAACTACGAAGTGGAAAAGGCCCAGCGCGGCATCGTCTACATCGATGAGATCGATAAAATATCGCGCAAGTCCGACAATCCGTCGATCACGCGCGACGTGTCGGGCGAGGGCGTGCAGCAGGCGCTGCTCAAGCTGATCGAGGGCACCATGGCCTCGGTGCCGCCGCAGGGCGGGCGCAAGCACCCGAACCAGGATTTCGTCCAGATCGACACGACCAACATCATGTTCATCTGCGGCGGCGCGTTCGACGGCCTGGTCAAGATCATCCAGAACCGCTCCGAAAAGAGCGGCATCGGCTTCTCGGCCACCGTCAAGAGCCAGGTTCAGCGCGACAGCAGCGATGTGCTGCTCGAAGCCGAACCGGAAGACTTGATCAAGTTCGGCCTCATTCCCGAGCTGGTGGGCCGTTTGCCGGTCGTGGCCGCATTGAGCGAACTGACCGAAGAAGCGCTGATCCAGATTTTGATCGAGCCGAAGAATGCCTTGATCAAGCAATATTCCAAGTTGCTGGAAATGGAAGGCGCGGAATTGGAAATTCGTCCTGCCGCATTGCATGCCATTGCACGAAAAGCATTGGCCCGCAAAACCGGCGCCCGTGGTTTGCGTTCCATTCTCGAGCATGCTTTGCTGGACGTGATGTATGAATTGCCGAATCAGCAAAACGTCATTAAAGTCGTGATCGATGAGAATTCGATCACGAATGGTGCCAAACCCTTGCTCATTTATAGTGAAACAGCCAAGGCATCCGGAGAAAATTAACATTGTGCCGCGCGCACACAACAAAAAAGGTTTGATTCCCTAATTCTTGGCGGTACAATTTACCTCAATAAAAGAATCAGGCTTCAATCGAAAAGCCACTCGCAGCAAGTCGTTGCGCAGTGGCTTTTTTATTTTGTTGTTCAATAAGTTCTTTTAGATTATTCCGTCTGTATTCGATTCAAGTTGCTGATTTATTTCCAAAACTTGTAGAAAATATTTTTTGTACCCCGGTCTTGTGTTTTGGCGGTCAGCGCCAACATCAACAACACGCTTTCTATAAGGTATGCCATGACAACTTCCAAATTAACCGAGCAAACGACGCTGCCGTTACTGCCGTTGCGCGACGTGGTCGTCTTCCCGCATATGGTGATACCACTGTTCGTCGGCCGCCCGAAGTCGATCAAGGCACTCGAGGCGGCCATGGAGCAAGGCAAGAGCATCATGCTTGCCGCCCAAAAGGCTGCCGCCAAGGACGAACCATCCGCCTCCGACATCTACGAGATCGGTTGCGTGGCCAACATTTTGCAAATGCTCAAGCTTCCCGATGGCACCGTCAAGGTGCTGGTCGAGGGCGCCCAGCGCGCGCGTATCAATCACATCAGCGATACGGCGGCGCACTTCATTGCGGACCTGACCCCGCTCGATTCGGAAATCGGCGACGATTCCGAAGTCGAAGCGATGCGGCGCGCGATCGTTCAGCAGTTTGACCAGTACGTCAAACTGAACAAAAAAATTCCACCGGAAATCCTCGCCTCGCTGGCGGGCATCGACGACGCCGGCCGCCTGGCCGACACGGTTGCCGCCCACTTGCCGCTCAAGCTCGAGCAAAAGCAAGTGATCCTGGAAATCTTCAACGTTGCCAAGCGCCTCGAGCACTTGCTGGGCCAGCTCGAAGGCGAGCTCGACATTCTGCAGGTGGAAAAGCGCATTCGCGGGCGCGTCAAGCGCCAGATGGAAAAATCGCAGCGCGAGTACTACCTCAACGAGCAGGTCAAGGCCATCCAGAAGGAACTGGGCGAGGGCGAAGACGGCGCCGATATCGACGAGCTGGAAAAGAAGGTGATCGCTGCCAAGATGCCGAAAGAGGCACTCGACAAGGCCACCAACGAACTGAAAAAGCTCAAGCTGATGTCGCCCATGTCGGCCGAGGCCACCGTGGTGCGCAACTACATCGACACCCTGGTCAACCTGCCGTGGAAAAAGAAATCCAAGGTCAACAACGACCTGACCAACGCCGAGAAAGTGCTCGAGGGCGACCACTATGGCCTCGACAAGGTCAAGGAACGCATCCTGGAATACCTCGCGGTCCAGCAGCGCGTGGACAAGCTCAAAGCGCCGATCCTGTGTTTCGTCGGTCCTCCTGGCGTGGGCAAGACCTCGCTCGGGCAATCCATCGCGCGCGCCACCAACCGCAAGTTCGTGCGCATGGCGCTGGGCGGCGTGCGTGACGAAGCCGAGATCCGCGGCCACCGCCGTACCTACATCGGCTCGATGCCGGGCAAGGTGCTGCAGTCGCTGGCCAAGGTCGGCGTGCGCAATCCCTTGTTCCTGCTCGACGAGATCGACAAGATGGGCGCGGACTTCCGCGGCGATCCTTCGTCGGCCCTGCTCGAAGTGCTGGACCCGGAACAGAACCACACGTTCTCGGACCATTACATCGAAGTCGACTTCGACTTGTCCGACGTGATGTTCGTGGCCACCTCGAACTCGTACAACATCCCGCCGGCACTGCTGGACCGGATGGAAGTCATTCGCCTGTCCGGCTACACCGAAGACGAAAAGACCAGCATTGCGCAGCGCTACCTGCTGCCCAAGCAGATCAAGGCCAACGGGCTCAAGGAAGATGAAATCTCGGTCGCCGAAGGCGCGATCCGCGACATCATCCGCTACTACACCCGCGAAGCCGGCGTGCGTTCGCTCGAGCGCGAAATCTCCAAGATCTGCCGCAAAGTGGTCAAGATGCTGCTGCTGAAAAAATCGGAGAAGAAGGTCGCCGTCAGCAGCAAGAACATCGACAAGTTCCTCGGCGTGCGCCGCTATGACTTTGGCGTGGCCGAGAAAGAAAACCAGGTGGGGCAGGTGGTCGGCCTTGCATGGACCGAAGTGGGCGGCGACCTGCTGACCATCGAGGCGGTGCAAATGCCGGGCAAGGGCGGCGTGATCCGCACCGGCACCCTGGGCGATGTGATGAAGGAGTCGATCGAAGCGGCGCGCACGGTGGTGCGTTCGCGCGCCAACCGCCTGGGCATCCGCAACGACGTGTTCGAGAAGTCCGACATTCACATTCACGTGCCGGAAGGCGCAACGCCGAAAGATGGTCCGTCGGCCGGTATTGCGATGACGACAGCACTGGTGTCGGTATTTACCGGCATCCCGGTGCGCGCCGATGTGGCGATGACGGGCGAGATCACGCTGCGCGGCGAAGTACTGCCGATCGGCGGCCTGAAAGAGAAGCTGCTGGCGGCCCATCGCGGCGGCATCAAGACGGTCCTGATCCCCGAGCAGAACGTCAAGGACCTGGCCGACATTCCGGACAACGTGAAAAACAAGCTTGAAATCGTTCCGGTGCGCTGGATCGACAAGGTGCTTGAAATCGCGCTCGAACGGGTGCCGGCGGCGATCGTCGAACTGCCTGCAGTGGCGGTCGCGCCAGCGGCGGCAGTGGACGGTGCGGTGGCCACCGAGATCGTCAAGCATTAAACTGCTAGTACCGCAGTAACAATACAAGCGCCTTCGTGGCGCTTGTTTGTTTTTGACTTGACACTTTTGTAGGCGGCTTGTTTAATACGCTGCTGCGCGTTTCCGCCGCAGTGACATGGATCGAGGGTTAAGTGAACAAAACAGAATTGATCGAAGCAATTGCCAAGTCGGCCGACATCAGCAAGGCTTCCGCCACGCGTGCACTGGACGCCGTCATCGCATCGGTGACCACGACTTTGCGCAACAACGACAGCGTGACGCTGGTGGGCTTTGGCACCTTCTCGGTGGGCGAGCGCGCCGCGCGCACCGGACGCAATCCGCGCACCAAGGAAGCGATTCAGATCGCGGCAGCGAAAGTCCCTAAATTTAAAGCTGGCAAAGCGTTGAAAGATGCAGTAAACTAATTGCCTTCAGCGAGGTGACAATCGCTGGAAAATGTTTGGAGGCACTTGAGTTTTTCTTGGGCGCTTAGCTCAGTTGGTAGAGCGGAGCCCTTACAAGGCTTAGGTCGGGAGTT
>JAZJXM010000095.1:14099-23319 GCA_040390915.1 Pseudomonadota bacterium | reverse complement strand
GGCTTCATCTACATTGCCGTCAGCGACCTGATGCCGCAGATGCAGCGCCGCGCCACCGTGCGCGAGTCGGTGCCGCAGGTGCTGCTGATCGGCGCCGGCGTGCTGATCGTGCTGCTGCTGACCCGCAGCCACTACTGACGCCATTGTGGAAACTACCTAGCGATCCTGTCACCGAATTGTCATATTCCCGGCATATAGTGTAGTCATCAAAACAACAATAAAGGATGGCACCATGTTAGGCAAATTATGGGACAGTATCGACAGTTTGCGTGCCATGCGGGTACGCTACGGCTCGCGCTACTGGAACGCGACGGCGGATGTTCCTGCCACGCTGTACCCGTACTGGAAGCGCACGGCGCAATTGGAATTCAAGGGCATCCCGCAGGATGCCTTTTTTTTCGCCCGCGCCACCGAGGGCTTGCTTACCTTCTTCCAGTGCGTGCGCATCAGCGGCAAGCCATGCGCCTTGCCGTCGGCGGCCGCCGATTCGGTCTGGCACGCCTGGGCCAGGCTGGCGCCACAGTCCTTGGACGCGTTCTGCATCAAGCACTTCGGGAAAGTCATACCGCACGTGGAAGCCGAAGCGATGGCCGCGCAGATGGCGGGGGCGCTGGCGACCTGCATGGTCACCGCGCGCGGGCTGGAAGGACGCAATCCGGTGCGCGTCAGCGTGCCTGGTCTGTTCGCACTGGACCGCAAGTTGCGTATGCCGGGCGGTTACGGCTATCAGCTGGATAAAGGAGAAGTCGCTTTCCGCCGCCTCGACGGGCAAGGCGCACCGGAAGGCGAGATGCATCACCCGCAGGGCTTGATCGCGGCCCAGCTGCTGGCCACCGGCGTGATCACCCAGGCCGCGTATGACGCCAGCATCAAGAAGCCGCAAGACGGCGGTGCCTGCGGCAGTGGCTGCGCCAGCGCGTGCGATGGTGGAGGTGGCGCCGCCTGTGGCAGCAGCTGCGGCAGCGGCTGCGGAGGTGGTTGTGGAGGAAGTTAAAAAATCAAAAGCATCCAAACGGACGCTTTTTTTTCGCCAGCAGATACAAACCAGGAGACGCAATGAAAAATTTTGCTAACAACGACGAAGAACAACAGCAGCGCGTGTGGATGGTGCGCATCGCCGCTGCGGTGGCCGCCATCGCGGTGCTGGCCTTCATGACCCCGATGATCGTGCTGGCGGTGACTGGCGGTCTTGGACTGCTGGTGCTGGCGGTGATCGGCGCCGTTGGCGTGGCCCTGTTCCAGGCGTTGCCGCTGCTGGGACAAAAGCTGGAAAACCGCCTGCTTGCGGCGCGCAAGGCTGAAGCGCGCCGCAACCCCATCGAACAGCTGCAGAACTTCCTGCTGCAAAAGCGCCAGCGCGTAGTGGCCTTCAAACAAGCGGTGGTGCGCATCGGCTCCCAGATCAAAAGCATGAGCGACATGATCGAGGAGCGCAAACGCCAGCGACCCGGCTACGACGCCGGCAAACAGGAAAAGGCGGTCAAGGCCATGACGGAGGCCCATGCGCTGTTGATCGTCAAATACAAGAACGCCGAACACGCGCTAGTTCAGTTGAGCGAAGTGGTAGAGGACAAAAAGTTCGAGTGGCGGTTTGGCCAGGCGGGCCAGGAGGCGATCCAGAACCTGAACGCCACCAGCGGCCAGCAGCTGCTGGACCAGATGCTGGCCGACGAAGCCTTCGACAGCGTGCGCGACAACTTCAACCAGGTGTTTGCGGAACTGGAACTGGAAGCGGCAAAACTGAGCACCGCAAAGGCGCTGTCGTTTGACGACGGCATGTCAATCGACCTGACGTCGATCCAACTCGATGTCGCTGAAAAGACTCGGAGGTAGAGATGTTCTGGAAATTCATCCGCTGGGGCGGTAGCGCCATCGTCGCCTTGCTGGTGCTGGCCGCAACACTGCTCTCCGGCCAGCCAGAGCAGGCCAATACCCCGGCAACCCAAGCGCAACCAGGTAAAAACTTCAATCTCTGAAAATAATAAAAAAGGAAAAATATGAAAACCACCTACCTCATCCCCCTGATGTTCGGCATGACCGTATCGGCGGCGCAAGCGGCCAGGGTCGACGGCGCGCCGTTGGCGGCCTGCGAAGGCCTGAAAGTGGCAACCGGCCCGGCCGGCAAGGGCTACTCCAAGCTGTTTGCCGACATGGTCAAGGTCTCCAACAACGCGGTGCCGCTGTGCGAAGTCAATACCGAGGGCGGCCTGGATAACCTGACGACGCTGTCGATCAAGAAGGCCGACATCGGCATCGTACCGATCGACGCGCTCAAAAAAATGGCGGAGGGCGATGAAAACATCCGCGCCTTGCTGGTGGTCGCCTCGCTCAACAGCAACTACCTGCACATCGTCACCCGCAGCAACGGCCTTGCCGTCACCGGACCCAAAAAGTACGGCGTGCTGCCGGGCGACTCCAAGCTTGTGTACATCACCCGGATGTCGGAGTTGAGGGGCGCGCCGGTTGCGCTGGTCGGCTCGGCCCAGTTGCTGGTGCGCCAGCTCGACAAGGCGCTGGACTACAAGATGCAGTACATCGACGTCGACAGCGACGACGCCGCGTTCAAGAAAGTGCTGTCCGGCGAAGCCTGGGCCGCGTTCAGCGTGGCCGGCTGGCCGCACGGGCAGATCACCCGGCTGGCGCAAAACAGCGGCCTGACGCTGGCCAGCTTCGACGTGCCAAGTACCGCGCCGTACAGCGTGCGCCCGTACAGCTACAAGAATATCGGGGTATACAACGTGCAGGCGCTGGCGGTGCCAAACGTGCTGGTGACGCGCCCTTTCAGCGGCGCCAAGACGGCCGACGTGGCCGCGCTCAAGCAGATGCTCCAGCGTGAACTGCCCGCGCTCAAGGACGGCGAATTCGAGCCGGGCTGGAATGAAATCAAGACCTTTGACGCCAAGATGGACTGGGCGCGCTTCGAAGTGCAGCCGTCGAGGAAGAAGTGATGCGGGTTCAGGTTCCGGTGGCAACCGGGCGCCCCGGATCGCTGCACCACTCGCTCCACGATCCGGGATACAGCGCCGCACCCGGCATGCCTGCTACCTCCAGGGCCAGCAGGTTATGGCAGGCGGTCACGCCGGAGCCGCATTGCATGATGGCCTTGGCGGCGTCGCTCACCAGCGCGCCAAAATCGGCCTTGAGCTGGGCGGCGTCTTTGAAGCTGCCATCGGCCAGCAAGTTGTCCTTGAAGAAGCGGTTTTTCGCGCCCGGGATGTGTCCACCCACCGGGTCCATGGTTTCGTTCTCGCCGCGAAAACGGTCTGGCGCGCGCGCGTCCAGCACGAGCCGCTCGTCTTTGCCGATATTGGCCAGCACCTGGTCCGCCGTTACGGTCGCTACCAAAGGCGCTTGTTCGGTGATCGTGCCGGGCGCGCGTTGCACCGTGGCGGCATCCATCGGCAGCGCCTGCGCCTGCCAGGCGGCCAGGCCGCCGTCCAGCACCGCGACGGCCGGATGGCCGACCCAGCGCAGCAGCCACCACAGGCGCGCCGCAAACATGCCGCCGTGTGCATCGTACGCCACTACCTGGGTGCCGGGATGGATGCCCCAGCTGCGCAGCGTCTCGATCAGCGCGGCGCGCTCGGGCAGCGGATGGCGGCCGCGGAAAACGCCGTCCGGGCCGCGCTTGGCGCCCGACAGCTGATTGTCCATGTCGGCGAACAGGGCGCCCTTGATATGCCCGATCGCATAGCCATCGCGGCCGGCGGCGGGATTCATCAGGTCATGCCGGCAGTCGACCACTACCCAGTCCGGGGAGTCGAGGTGGCTGGCCAGGTCTGCGGGGGTAATCAGTGTGGTGTGCATGAATGTCCTCAGATTTCGCTTGCGATCGGATCGGTGCTGCTGACGGCGGCGCCGCGCGGCGTGCTGCGGGTATTGTAAAACGTTGCGGCGAGGCCGGACGCGAGGATCACGCCCATGCCCAGGTACACCGGCCAGCTCAGGGCGTCGCTCCACAGCAACACGCCCCACAGGCTGGAGAAGATGATGCCGGTGTACTGCAGATTGGCCACCACCAGCACGCGGCCGGTGCGGTAGGCGCGCGTCATGGCCATTTGCGCCAGCGTGGCCGAGACGCCGATGGCGGCCAGCAGCAGCGCGCCGTGCATGGTATGCGGGGTGAACAGCGGCATGCCGGCCGCGCGCGTTTCGAGCACGGTGCCAAAGGCGCCCGCGGCCAGGGTCATCAGCGAAAAATAGAACACCACGCGGTATTCCGGCTCGCCCATCTGGCCCAGTTTGCGCACCTGCATATAGGCCAGCGCGGACAGTACGCTCGACATCAGGCCGACCGCGCCGCCCAGCCACTGGTTGGTTTCAACGGCCGGTTGCAGCACCAGCGTGACGCCGGCAAAGCTCATGGCGATGGCGGCGATCAATGGCCACTCGACGTGCTTTTTCGATTGCCACCATCCGGCGCACAGCAGGAACAGCGCCATCCAGATCGGGGCCATGTAGTTGAGGGTGACCGCGGTGGCCAGCGGCAGTTTGGCGATGGCATAGAACCACAGCCACAACGACACTACGCCGACGAAGGCGCGCCACAAGTGGGCGCCGCCAAACGCGGTGCGCAGCGTGCCACCCTGCAGGCGCACCAGCAGCAGCATCATGCTGGTGCCTATCAGGCCGCGGTACATGACGATCTCGGATGTCGAATAGATGCCGGATGCGAGCTTGACGGCCGCCCCCATGGCGGAAAACGCAAAGCTGGCAAACAGCATCCACAGTGATGACATCGAGTCCTTTACCTATTCATATTAAGACTAGCCGAGCGTGATGTTGCTGCGGTACCACTCGTGGAAGTGCTGCATGCCGTCTTCCATGGGCGACTGGTACGGGCCCACTTCGTTGACGCCGCGCGCCATCAGGATGCGCCGGCCAGCGTCCATGCGCTGGGCGATTTCGTCGTCCTCGATGCAGGTCTCGAAATACGCGGCCCGCTCGGCTTCGATGAATTCGCGTTCGAACAGCACGATTTCTTCGGGATAGTAGAACTCGACGACGTTGCGGGTGCGCTGCGGGCCGTCCGGGTGCAGGGTCGAGACAATCAACACGTCCGGATACCACTCGACCATGATGTTCGGGTACAGCGTGAACCAGATCGCGCCTTTTTCGGGCGGCACGCCGCCGCGGAACTTGAGCACCTGCTCTTGCCAGCGCTGGTAGATGGGCGAACCGGCCTTGCCCAGGCCGCGGTTCACGCCCACCGTTTGCACCGAGTAGTCGCGCCCGAATTCCCAGCGCAAGTCGTCGCAGCTGACGAAGCCACCCAGGCCGGCGTGGAACGGTTCGACGTGGTAATCCTCGAGGTAGACCTCGATGAAGGTCTTCCAGTTGTAATTACAGGTCTGCACTTCGACGTGGTCGAATTTGTAGCCGGTGAAATCGAAATCCTTGGCCACCGACAGCTTGGACAGCTTGTCCATGACGTTGTAGCCATTTTGCTCGAACAGCAGGCCGTTCCAGCTTTGCAGCGCGGTCTTGGACAGGTTCAGGCACGGCGTTTCCGGAAAATGCGGCGCGCCGATCAGTTCACCCTTGAGGTCATAGGTCCAGCGGTGCAGCGGGCAGACGATGTTGTTGGCATTGCCGCGGCCATTGAACATCAGCGCCTGGCGGTGACGGCAGACGTTGGACAGCACTTCGATGCCGTTTGCGTTACGCACCAGCATGCGGCCCTCATTCTCGGCGGCGAGCGTGGCGAAGTCGCCCGTTTCGGGCACCATCAGTTCATGCCCGATATAACGCGGGCCGTTCTGGAATAGTTGCTGCATCTCGCGCTGCAACAGCGCGTCGTCAAAGTAGACATCTACCGGAAGCTGCGCACACGAGCGCGCCAGCTTGGCGTGGGTAGCCAGATCGGACATCCCAACCCCCCTTTAAAAGAGCTTTATGCCAAAGAAGAGAAAGAATCCAAAGACCAGTATTTTGGAGAGCGGAATACGGTATTTCGGACAGAACCGGCGATTATACCGCGAACGGGCGCCGCTGTAGAGGGCCGACCCGCGAATGGCGTGGCCAGAATGCCAAGCATTGCCCGAAATGCATCAGTTTCATCATCGACGTCCGGTTGCGATAAAATGGCGGGTGCGCCTCCGACCAGGAGGGATTGTTCTATAAAGTGTCTATGTCAAAGAAATTAACTGTTGAAGCGGCGGTCGCGCCCGAATCATTCGAACAAGCCATGGCCGAACTGGCACAGCTGGTCACCCAGATGGAGTCCGGCGAACTGCCGCTCGAAGCGTCGGTCGCTGCCTACGCGCGCGGCTCGGAGCTGGTCAAGTACTGCGCCGCCCAGCTGGAAAAAACTGAGTCCCAGGTCAAGGTGCTCGAGGGCGACCTGCTCAAGCCGTTCGCGTCCGAGGAGCTGCAATGATCCCGGCCAGCTCGTTCGACAACTGGATGAAAGCGGTGCAGGCGCACGTCGAGGAAGCGCTGGGCGCGTTCTTGCCGAGCGCGGCCACGGTGCCTTGCACGCTGCACGAAGCGATGCGCTACACGGTGCTGGGCGGCGGCAAGCGGGTGCGCCCGCTGCTGGTGTTCGCGGCCGGCGCGCTGTCGGGCGCCGACAACCGCGCGCTCGAACGCGCCGCCGCTGCAGTGGAAATGATCCACGCCTATTCGCTGGTGCATGACGACATGCCGTGCATGGACGACGATGCGCTGCGGCGCGGCAAACCGACCGTGCATATCGCCTACGACGAAGCGACCGCGCTGCTGGTTGGCGACGCACTCCAGGCGCAAGCTTTCCTGGTGCTGTCCGAAGGCGATGCGGTCCCGCCGGCACGCCAGGTGGCGATGCTGCGCCTGCTGGCCCAGGCGGCCGGTTCGGTCGGCATGTGCGGTGGCCAGGCGATCGACCTGGCCAGCGTCGGCCTGGCCTTGAGCCTGGAGCAGCTCGAACAGATGCACCAGCTCAAAACCGGCGCCTTGCTGCGCGCCGCCGTGGTGCTGGGCGCTTTGGCCGGCGGCGACCTTGAAGACCAGCAGCTCGCTGCGCTCGACACCTATTCGAACGCGATCGGCCTGGCGTTCCAGGTGGTTGACGATGTGCTCGACGCGACTGCCGATTCGGCCACGCTGGGCAAAACCGCGGGCAAGGACGCGGCGGCCAACAAGCCGACCTACGTATCGATCCTGGGGCTGGAACAGTCCCGGGTTCTGGCAGAAAAATTGCGGTGCGACGCGCATGATGCGCTCGCCCCGTTCGGAGAAAAAGCAGCCCGGCTTCGCCAATTGGCGGACCTGATCGTGCAGCGGAAGGCGTGACCATGAACTTGTTAGAAACCATCAACGAACCGGCCGAGCTGCGCAAGCTGGCGCGCAATCAACTGACGCCGCTGGCCCACGAGCTGCGACACTTCCTTCTTGACTCGGTGTCCAAGACTGGCGGTCATCTGTCGTCGAACCTGGGCACGGTCGAACTGTCGATTGCGCTGCACTATGTGTTCAATACGCCGTACGACCGCATCGTGTGGGACGTGGGCCACCAGACCTACTCCCATAAAATTCTGACCGGTCGCCGTGAACAGATGCACTCGCTGCGCCAATTCAACGGCATTTCGGGCTTCCCGCGCCGCGTCGAAAGCGAATACGACACCTTCGGCACGGCCCACTCGTCGACCTCGATCTCGGCCGCACTGGGCATGGCGCAGGCAGCCAAAATCAAGGGCGAACACCGGCACGCAATCGCCGTCATCGGCGACGGCTCCATGACGGCCGGCATGGCCTTCGAAGCGCTCAATAACGCGGGCGTGCAGGAAGACGTCAACCTGCTGGTGATCCTCAACGACAACGACATGTCGATTTCGCCGCCGGTGGGCGCGCTCAATCGCTACCTGGCGCGCCTGATGTCGGGCCAGTTCTACGCCGCCGCCAAGAACGTCGGCAAGACCGTGCTGCCAGGTCCCATGCGCGAGCTGGCCAAGCGCCTTGAAGAACACGCCAAGGGCATGGTGGTGCCGGCCACGATGTTCGAAGAATTCGGCTTCAACTACATCGGCCCGATTGACGGTCACGACCTCGAATCGCTGATCCCGACGCTGGAAAACATCAAGAAGCTCAAAGGCCCGCAGTTCCTGCACGTGGTCACCAAAAAGGGCCAGGGCTACAAGCTGGCCGAGGCCGAGCCTATCCTGTACCACGGCACCGGCAAGTTCAACCCGACCGAAGGCATCAAGCCGGCGACGGCGCCGGGCAAGATGACCTACACCGAAGTATTTGGCAACTGGCTTTGCGACATGGCTGCCGCCGACAAGCGCCTGGTCGGCATCACGCCAGCCATGCGTGAAGGCTCGGGCATGGTGCGCTTCGAACAGATGTTCCCGGACCGTTATTTCGACGTCGGCATCGCCGAGCAGCACTCGGTGACCTTCGCCGGCGGCCTGGCCACCGAAGGCTTGAAACCGGTGGTCGCGATCTATTCCACCTTCCTGCAGCGCGCCTACGACCAGCTGATCCACGACGTGGCGCTGCAAAACCTGGACGTGACGTTCGCGCTCGACCGCGCCGGCCTGGTGGGCGCCGATGGCGCCACCCACGCGGGCAATTACGACATCGCCTACCTGCGCTGCATTCCGAACATGGTCGTCATGGCCGCGTCGGACGAAAACGAGTGCCGCCAGATGCTCACCACTGCCCACCATTACGTGGGACCGGCGGCGGTGCGTTATCCGCGCGGCGCCGGCATCGGTGCGGCGATTGAAAAAGAGCTGACTTCGATCGAAATCGGCAAGGGCCAGATCAAGCGCCATGGCAAGAGCGTGGCGATCCTGGCGTTCGGTTCGATGGTGGCGCCAAGCGTTGTCGCCGGCACCGAGCTCGGTGCGACGGTGGCCAACATGCGCTTCATCAAGCCGCTGGACGTGGACATGGTCAAGCAGCTCGCTGCCGACCACGACTACCTGGTGACGGTGGAAGAGGGCTGCATCATGGGCGGCGCTGGTTCAGCGGTGGCCGAGGCGCTGGCCGCCGAAGGCATCGTCAAGCCGATCCTGATGCTCGGTCTGCCCGACAAGTTCATCGACCATGGCGATCCGGCGGCCTTGCTGGCCGGCGTGGGGCTCGATGCGAAGGGCATTGCTGCTTCGATCCGCCAGCGCTTCGGTGCGGCCGAACCGCGGCTAGTGGTCAACAACACCTGATCACTACACCGCACTTGCGCAGGCGAGTGCCCATCAACAACAGAGGGTCAGGTCGGGCAAAGCGCCAATGGCGC
>JAZJXM010000095.1:0-14089 GCA_040390915.1 Pseudomonadota bacterium | reverse complement strand
CTTTGCCCGACCTGACCCTGCTTTTTTGGCTCAGACTTGAACTGACGCAGACTGTTCCGATCGACAGGCCGCTTTTGCTCCAATGCGGTCGATATTAACGTTACCGTTTGCGGCTTAATTGCACCATTGCTGCTCGCACGGAATTCCATCGCGATCACCGTCCATGTCAGGAACCTTGCATCGTTCCTGGTGAAACAGCGCTTCAGCACAAGATACCATCTTTGAACACGAGTTCTTCTCTGGTTTGCACTGAAACTCTGGATGCGGCCTAAGTGCATCTCGAGCCAAAACGATTTTGTATGCGCTCGCAGAGATTGTGCTGTCCGGGTTTGAGAACCGAACATAGCCCACATAACCAAGCATAAGCAGAAGCGCCAAGCCAACTATCATAGATGAGAATGCGCCTGTAGAACTTTGCCTGGATGGTTTACCGCCAATGAGTTCAACAGCAGCGGCCTGGAGTCGACCTTTGTCATCTCGCCGAATCTCGTAGGTTACCAAACTCCCTAAAAGTGGCCGACCTCGACTCTTGCGAAATGCAGATATGTGCAGGAACGTCCGCGCGCTCGCTCCGTTCTGCACTATGAAACCAAAACCACGTTCATCGTTCCACTCGATAACTCTTCCTTGAAGTCGCATGTCTTTATGATTCCTAACTGTAGCGGCTCGCGTTTGAAAACGGGTGACCGTCCGCTGCTGGCCGTTTGTGCGCGGTCGCAAGGCTGAGGGTCAGCAGGGCCGAGGATCAGGTCGGGCAAAGCGCCAATGGCGCTTTGCCCGACCTGACCCTGATTTTCCGCTTCGCTTTACCACCCTACGTTCTATTTCGCTTTGCGGATCTTTCCTAGTTCTTCCACCAGCCACACTGCGCTGGTCACCGGCTTGGCGGTGCCGCACTGCATTTCATATGCTTTCCCGCTCATGCTGCTGGTCGATGCGCCTTTTTCGATGAAGCTCTCGGTCGTTGTCAGCATGTCCTTTTTGTCCAGGTAGTCGAATTTCTTCTGCAGATGCGCGCGTGCTTCGGCGCCGCTGTACCAGCTGCCATTGCGGCTGAATTTGCAACCGGATTTTTCCACCGCGGTCATCAGCTGCGTGACCTCTGTGCGCGTGGCGGCAGGAGTTGCCGCGTTTACCTGCCCTGCCAACAACAGCGCGGCTATCAACACCAGCGCCTTCATCGTTTGCGCTCGTGTTGCCACAGCACGTCGCTGCCGCCGGCATAACGATTGAGCACGCGCGAGAGCACGAACATCAGGTCCGACAGCCGGTTCACGTATTGGCGCGGATGATCGTTGATGGTTTCGGTCTTGCCCAGCGTGACGATGCTGCGCTCGGCGCGCCGGCACACGGTGCGGCACACATGCGCAATCGACGCTGCGCGCGAACCGGCCGGCAGGATGAACTCGGACAGCGCCGGCAAGGTCGCATTGTATTTTTCCAGCAGGTCGTCGAGGCGGCCGACATGATCTTCAGTGATCATCTGGTAGCCGGGGATGCACAACTCGCCACCGAGGTCGAACAGATCGTGCTGGATCGTCACCAGTTCTTCGCGCAGGTCGGCCGGCATGTCTTCGCACAGCAGCAGTCCGACGAAGGAGTTGAGCTCATCTACTTCGCCCAGCGAATGGATGCGCACGCTGTCTTTCTGGGTGCGGCTGCCGTCGCCCAGGCCGGTACTGCCATTGTCGCCGGTGCGCGTGGCGATTTTCGAGAGTCGATTACCCATGATAATGTCCTGAATGCTGAAAAGAATAGGGCGAGCATACGACAAAACGTTCAATTGTGCTTACAATCTGGCGATGCCTGTCTCCCTCCCCATCGATAACGAACGCCAGCATCAAGTCGCTGCCGCATTGCGCGCGCTGCTACCCGACGGCTGCGTGCTATCCGACGCCGAGGATACCCGTCCGTATGAGTGCGACGGCCTGGCCGCCTACCGCCAGTTGCCGATGATCGTCACGCTGCCGCAGAACGAAGAGCAGGTGCTGGCGATCCTCAACACCTGCCGCGCCATGCAGGTGCCGATCGTGCCGCGCGGCGCTGGCACCGGCCTGTCCGGCGGCGCCATGCCGCTGGCCGATGGCGTGGTGATCTCGACTGCGCGCCTGAACAAGATCGTGCGCATGGAGCCATACGCGCGCCTCGCGGTGGTGCAGCCGGGTGTGCGCAATCTGGCCATTTCGGACGCCGCCGCGCAGTATGGCTTGTACTACGCGCCCGACCCGTCGTCGCAAATCGCCTGCACCATCGCTGGCAACGTCGCTGAAAATTCGGGCGGCGTGCACTGCCTCAAGTACGGGCTGACAATTCACAACGTGATGCGCGTGCGCGTCGCCACCATCGACGGCGACATCATCGAACTCGGTGGCGAAGCGCTCGACGCGCCAGGCCTGGACCTGCTGGCCGTCTTTATCGGCTCGGAGGGCATGCTCGGCATCGTTACCGAAGTGACGGTCAAGCTGATTCCCAAACCGGCCTGCGCGCGCGTGATCATGGCTTCGTTCGACGACGTCGTTACCGGCGGCAATGCGGTGGCCAGCGTGATCGGCGCCGGCATTATCCCGGCCGGGCTGGAAATGATGGACCGCACCTCGTCGCGCATGGTCGAGCCGTTCGTCAAGGCTGGCTACGATACCGATGCCGCCGCGATTCTGCTGTGCGAGGCCGACGGCACCGAGCTGGAAGTAAACGAAGAGATCGAGCGCATGTCGGCCGTGCTGGCTGCCGCTGGCGCGAGCAGCATGACGATTTCACAGAACGAGGCCGAGCGCTTGCGCTTCTGGTCGGGCCGCAAGAACGCGTTTCCGGCTGCCGGGCGCATCTCGCCAGATTACTATTGCATGGACGGCACCATCCCGCGCAAGCACCTGGCGCGGGTACTGACCGGCATCGCCCGTATGGAGCAAACTCACGGCCTGCGCTGCGCCAATGTGTTCCACGCCGGCGACGGCAACCTGCATCCGCTGATCCTGTTCGATGCTAACCAGCCGGGCGAATTCGAACGCGCCGAGGCATTCGGGGCCGAGATCCTCGCGCTGTGCATCGAAGTGGGCGGCACCATCACCGGTGAACATGGCGTGGGCATCGAGAAGATCAATTCGATGTGCCTGCAGTTTTCGCGCGCGGAGCTCGACCTGTTTTTCGCCGTCAAGCGCGCGTTCGATCCGGCATTCCTGCTCAACCCCGACAAGGCGATTCCGACGCTGAACCGCTGCGCCGAATTCGGCAAGATGCGCGTTAGCGGCGGCGTGCTGCCCTTTGCTCATTTACCCCGCTTCTGACATGGCCGACATCGAACACTTCCGTGCACAGGTACTGGACGCCAAACACGGCTTGCGCATCCGTGGCGGCGGCACCAAGGATTGGTACGGCCAACGCCTTGAGGGCGACATCCTCGACACCCGTGGTTTCAGCGGCATCATCGATTACGAGCCGACTGAACTGGTGATCACGGCGCGCTGCGGAACGCCGCTGGCCGAGATCGAAGCGGTGCTGGCCGAGCGCAATCAGATGCTTGCGTTCGAGCCGCCGCATTTCGGCGATGGCGCCACGTTTGGCGGTGTCGTCGCCAGTGGCTTGTCGGGCCCGCGCCGTGCCACCAGTGGCGCCGTGCGCGATTTCGTTCTCGGCGCAGTGTTGATGGATGGCCGGGGCGAGGTCATGACTTTCGGCGGCCAGGTAATGAAGAACGTGGCCGGCTACGATGTCTCGCGCCTGCTGGCCGGATCGCTCGGCACGTTGGGACTGATACTGCAAGCGTCGGTCAAGGTGCTGCCTTGCGCCGTGCGTGAGATCACGCTGCGGTTTGCGATGAGCGAAATTGACGCGCTTGACCGCCTCAACACGTGGGGCGGACAGCCGTTGCCGATCTCGGCGAGCTGCTGGCACGACGGCGTGCTGAGCGTGCGCCTGGCTGGCGCGAAAGCTGCCGTGGATGCGGCGCATGCGCTGCTCGGCGGTGACGTTGTCGACGACGGCGCCGCTTTCTGGCGCAGCCTGCGCGAGCAGCAGCATGCGTTTTTTGCTGGCGCTGACAGTTTGTGGCGGCTGTCGCTGCCGTCGGCGGCCAGCGCCATCATCCTGCGCGGTGAACTGTTGATCGAGTGGGGCGGGGCGCAGCGCTGGCTCAAGGCCGGCTCCGACGAGGCGACTGCGCGCAGCATTCGCCGTTCGGTCAAGGCGGCGGGCGGACACGCGACTCTGTTCCGGGGCGGCGACAAGAGCGTCGGCGTATTTGAACCGCTGGCGCCGGCCGTAGCCAAGATTCACCAGCGTCTGAAGGATTCTTTTGATCCATCTGGCGTCTTCAATCCAGGACGGATGTACTAATGCAAACCAACCTGGCTGACTTCATCAAGGGCACCAAGGACGGCGACGAAGCCGAAGCGATCCTGCGCGCCTGCGTGCACTGCGGTTTCTGCACGGCTACCTGCCCGACCTACCAGATCCTCGGCGACGAACTCGATGGCCCGCGCGGGCGCATCTATCTGATCAAGCAGGTGCTCGAAGGCGCGCCGGTCACGAGCAAGACCCAGCTGCACCTGGACCGCTGCCTGACCTGCCGCAATTGCGAAACCACCTGCCCGTCGGGCGTGCAGTACGGGCGGCTGGCCGACATCGGTCGCAAGGTGGTGGAGCAACGCGTGCAGCGTCCGCTGCTCGAGCGCGTCAAGCGCGCGTTGCTCAAGGAGGCGCTGCCGCGGCGCTGGGTTTTTACGCCGCTGTACAAAGCAGGCAAGTTGTTTCGTCCCTTTTTGTCGCCG
Organism: Pseudomonadota bacterium; assembly: GCA_040390915.1. Classification (GTDB taxonomy): domain Bacteria; phylum Pseudomonadota; class Gammaproteobacteria; order Burkholderiales; family Burkholderiaceae_D; genus Telluria_A. Next base: position 9,323 of record JAZJXM010000095.1, on the reverse strand, counting down.
GCCATGCAGGACAAGCTGCCCAAGACGGCCAGCGCTGGCCAGTGGCCGCGCCGCGAACACCCGCGCAAGATGCTGGTGCTTGAAGGCTGCGTGCAGCCTGCCATGGCGCCGAACATCAATGCGGCCACGGCGCGCGTGCTGGACGCCTTCGGGGTGCAGTTACTTGTTGCGCCCAAAGCCGGTTGCTGCGGCGCGCTGCGCTACCACTTGAACGACCAGCAGGGCGGTCTTGACGACATGCGCCGCAATATCGACGCCTGGTGGCCGCTCATCGAACAGGTCGAGGCGATCGTCATGACGGCCTCTGGCTGCGGCGTGACGGTCAAGGAATACGGTCACCTGCTGGCGCACGATGCAGCGTACGCCGACAAGGCCAGGCGGATTTCGGACATGACGCGCGACCTGAGCGAAATCATGCCGCAGTTCGAAGGTCAATTGGGAGCGAAGCTGAAGGGGAAGCGGGTAGTCTGGCATCCGCCATGCACCTTGCAGCACGGGCAGCAAATTCGAGGCAAAGTGGAGGGGGTATTGCGCGCCGCCGGCGTTGATGTGACGCTGTGCGCAGACAGCCATCTGTGTTGCGGATCAGCGGGCACCTATTCGGTGCTGCAGCCGCAGCTAGCTACTGAACTGAGGGACCGCAAGCTGGCGAACCTGCTAGCGACTGGCCCCGAGGTGATCGTGTCGGCCAATATCGGCTGCCTCAATCACCTGCAATCGGGAACCGAGACTCCCGTCGTGCACTGGATCGAATTGATCGACCAGGCACTGGCCTGACGATTACGCGTCCAGCGCAGCCTTCTGGGCAGGCGTAAGGCGCTTGCCGGTGACGACCACGGTCGACACTTTTTCCTTGGCCGCGACTGGGCCGGTGGTCACTTTCGCGGTAGCGTAAGTGGTGATGCCAGCCAGGATGACGATGGCGACGAAGACGGCTTCCATGTTTTTGACGAGATTCATATCGTTCCTCAATGTGTGTTGGTATGCGCACATTATGGAGACATGAAACATATAACGCCAATTACAAGTTCCGATGTTACGTATTCATGAATCACATATCACCGCAGACAGTTTGTATATGGCTCATGCGTTCCATGAATAACAAATTGGCAATGTGGATTATTCGGCTAGCAGCTTCTCGATATCGCCCACCAGCTCTTCCGGCTTGGTCGCCGGCGCATAGCGCTTGTAGACGCTGCCATCCTTCTTGATCAGGAACTTGGTGAAGTTCCATTTGATCGCTTCGGTGCCCAGCAGGCCTGGCGCGGCCTTTTTCAAGTGCTGGAACAGCGGGTGCGCGCCGCTGCCGTTGACGTCGATCTTGGCGAACAGGGGAAAGGTGACGCCGAAATTCTTTTCGCAGAACGCGCCGATCTCCGCTTCGCCTTCCGGTTCCTGGCCGCCGAACTGGTTGCAAGGAAAACCGAGCACCACGGCGCCCTTGTCCTTGAACTGTTCATAGACCTTCTCCAGCCCCTTGTACTGCGGCGTGAAGCCGCATTGGCTGGCGGTGTTCACGATCAGCAGTACCTGGCCTTTGTACTTGGACAGGTCGATGTTCGCGCCGCTGATGTCGTCGGCCTTGAAATCAAAAGTGCTCATTAGACGATTCCCAGATGTTCGGTGCCGGCCGACAGGTCGCGGTTTTTCGCGTCCTTGCCTTTGAGTTTGATCGCAAGGCGCAGGTCATTGACCGAGTCGGCATTGCGCAGCGCGTCTTCGTAGCTGATGGTGTCGGCTTCGTACAAGTCGAACAGCGCCTGGTCGAACGTCTGCATGCCCAGTTCGCGCGACTTCTTCATGATCTCTTTGATCTCGTGCACATTGCCTTTGAAGATCAGGTCGGAGATCAAAGGAGAGTTCAGCATGATCTCGATCGCCACGCAGCGGCCCTTGGTGTCCTTGAGCGGAATCAGGCGCTGTGAGATCAGCCCTTTCAGGTTCAGCGACAAGTCCATCAGCAATTGCGCGCGCCGCTCTTCCGGGAAGAAGTTGATGATCCGGTCCAGCGCCTGGTTGGAGCTGTTGGCGTGCAGCGTGGCCAGGCACAGGTGGCCGGTTTCGGCGAACGCGATCGCGTGTTCCATCGTTTCACGGTCGCGGATCTCGCCGATCTGGATTACGTCGGGCGCCTGGCGCAACGAGTTTTTCAGCGCCGCTTCGAACGACTCGGTATCGACACCCACTTCGCGCTGCGTGATCACGCAGTTGCGGTGCGGGTGCACGTATTCGACCGGGTCTTCAATCGTGATGATGTGGCCGTAGCTGTTCTCGTTGCGGTAGCCGACCATCGCCGCGAGCGTGGTCGATTTGCCGGAACCGGTCGCGCCCACCATGATCACCAGGCCGCGCTTGGTCATGACCACGTCCGACAGGATGGCCGGCAGGCGCAGGTCTTCCAGCTTCGGAATGGTGGTAGTGATGGTACGCAGCACCATGCCCACGCAGCTCATTTGCACAAAGGCGGACACGCGAAAGCGTCCCAGGTCGCCCGGGCTGATGGCGAAGTTCGATTCCTTGGTCAGCTCGAAGCCGGCGGTCTGCTTGTCGTTCATGATCGAACGGGCCAGATCGGAGGTGTGCGACGCAGTGAGGGCCTGGCTCGATACCGGCGTCATTTTGCCGTCGATCTTGATCGCTGGCGGAAAGCCGGCGGTGATGAACAGGTCAGAGCCGCCCTTGCTGGTCATCAGACGCAGCAAGTCGAACATGAATTTTGAAGCCTGGTCGCGTTCCATTATGTGTTCCTAAATTAGCCGGGGAAATTTTCCGGGATCTTGGCCGCGCTGCGGGCAGCGGCGGCGGAAATGACGTTGCGTCGTACCAGGTCGGTCAGGTTCTGGTCCAGCGTTTGCATGCCGACGTTGCTGCCGGTCTGGATCGACGAATACATCTGCGCGATCTTTGCTTCGCGAATCAGGTTGCGAATTGCCGGCGTGCCGATCATGATTTCGTGCGCCGCCACGCGGCCGCTGCCATCCTTGGTCTTCAACAGCGTTTGCGACACCACCGCCTGCAGCGACTCGGACAGCATCGCGCGCACCATCTCTTTTTCATCGGACGGGAATACGTCGACGATACGGTCGATGGTCTTGGCGGCGGACGAGGTGTGCAGCGTGCCGAACACAAGGTGGCCCGTTTCCGCGGCCGACAGCGCCAGGCGGATCGTTTCCAGGTCGCGCAATTCGCCCACCAGGATGCAATCGGGGTCTTCACGCAGCGCCGAGCGCAGCGCGTTGTTGAACGAGAGCGTGTGCGGCCCGACTTCGCGCTGGTTGATCAGGCACTTCTTCGAGTCGTGCACGAATTCGATCGGGTCTTCGATGGTCAGGATGTGGCCATACTCGTTTTCGTTGAGGTGGTTGACCATCGCCGCCAGCGTGGTCGACTTGCCCGAACCGGTTGGGCCGGTGACCAGCACCAGGCCGCGCGGACGCATCGCCAGTTCGGCGAAAATCTTCGGCGCGTTCAAGTCTTCCAGCGACAGGATCTTCGATGGAATGGTCCGCAGCACGGCAGCTGCGCCACGTTCCTGGTTGAAGGCGTTGACGCGAAAGCGCGCCAGGCCGGGAATGGCAAACGAGAAGTCGCACTCGAGCACTTCCTCGTAGGCTTTGCGCTGGCCATCATTCATGATGTCATAGATCATGCCGTGCACGTCCTTGTGCTCCAGCGGCGGCAGGTTGATGCGTCGCACGTCACCGTGCACGCGGATCATCGGCGGCAGGCCGGACGACAGGTGCAAGTCGGAAGCCTTGTTCTTGACGGAGAATGCGAGTAATTCGGAGATGTCCATTTATAATCCCTGTGCCGTGAATGGGCGCATGCTGAGTGTGTGCGCGTTTCGCATAGCTCAACCTGCATGAATTGCCCGCTGAAAATGATTATGTCCACAATCGCCCACAACTTGCAAGCTGTCGATGCGAGTATTCGCAGTGCCGTCATGGCCGCTGGCCGCGTGCGGGCCGACGTGCAGCTGCTGGCCGTTTCGAAAACCTTCGGCGCCGATGCCGTGCTCGAGGCCATCGCAGCTGGCCAAACTGCGTTTGGAGAGAATTATTTGCAAGAAGCGCTCGACAAAATCGCGGCAGTTTCCAGCGCTGTGCCGGGCCGCGACATCGCCTGGCATTTCATCGGACCCATACAGAGCAACAAGACACGGCCGATCGCGGCCAGTTTCGACTGGGTACATACGGTCGAGCGGCTCAAGATTGCGCAGCGCTTGTCCGAGCAGCGCCCGGCCGAGCTCGCTCCGCTGAACATTTGTATTCAAGTCAACATCAGTGGTGAAGATACCAAGAGTGGCGTGACGGCGGCTGAATTGCCGGCGCTGGCGCGTCTTGTGGCACAGCTGCCACGTTTGCGCCTGCGCGGCCTGATGGCCATTCCCGAACCGCAGCCCGATGCAGCGCGCCAGCGCGCCGCGTTTGCGCAGCTGCGCATGCTGTTCGATGCCTTGCGCGCCGACGGCATCGCGATCGATACACTGTCAATGGGGATGTCGGCCGACATGGATGCGGCGATCGCCGAAGGCGCCACCATCGTGCGCGTCGGTACTGCCATTTTTGGCGCGCGCACTTACCAACCACAATAGAAGGCTCACATGAAGATTGCATTTATCGGCGGTGGCAACATGGCCTCGGCACTGATCGCGGGACTGGCTGGCCATGAGCTGCACGTGGTTGACCCGAATCCGGAAGCGCTGGCGCGCCTCAAGGCGCAGTATGGCGTGAGCACCTCGCACGCCATCGACGCCGCGCTGGCCGCGAGCGACGTGATCGTGCTGGCGGTCAAACCGCAGAACATGCGCGAGGTCGCCGCTAGCTTGCTGCCGCACTTGAGCGCAGCGCAGCCGCTGATCCTGTCGATCGCGGCCGGCATTCGCGGCGCCGATCTGGCGCGCTGGCTGGGCGGCTATGGCGCCATCGTGCGCACCATGCCCAATACCCCGGCACTGATCGGGCTGGGGATTACCGGCATGGTGGCCATGAAAGGCGTAAGCGCGGCGCAAAAGGCGGCTGCCGACGACATCATGAAAGCGGTGGGCGCCACCGTGTGGCTGGAGGATGAAGCGCAGATCGATCCGGTGACGGCAGTGTCGGGCAGCGGTCCGGCCTACGTGTTTTATTTTATCGAAGCGATGCAGCAGGCGGCGGTCGAAATGGGACTGTCCGAAGAGCAGGGCAGGCAGCTGGCGCTGGCCACCTTTGTGGGCGCGGCGCAGCTGGCGGCGCAGTCGAGCGACCCGGTGCCGCTGCTGCGCGAGAAGGTGACCTCGAAAGGCGGCACCACCTACGCCGCCTTGACCAGCATGGAGCAGAGCGGCGTGAAGGAAAAGATCATCGCCGCGATGAAGGCGGCAGCGGCGCGCGGGCGCGAGCTGGGTGACGAATTGGGCGCTGATTGATCTGTCGTCCTCGCGAAAGCGGGGACCCATACTGAGCATAGTGAGCATGGGTCCCCGCTTTCGCGAGGACGACGTATTAATCGGCCGGTTTGCGCAACGCCGACAGCACCGACGTCACCAGCTTGAACAGCGACAGCCCGGTAGCGAGCAGCGGCAGTGCGCGCGACGGCTTGGTGACGATCATTCCCAGTACCACGCCGGCAATCGTCAACGGCAGCTTCAAATTGCCAGCAGTCAGATACTGGCTTACCCCGGCCGCGGGCATGCGCAGCGTGCTCAGTTCCATCGCCACTTCGATGCGCTGCAACGCGCATTCGGCAACCAGCGCCTGGCGGCGCGCGGCAAGGCTTTGCTTGCTCATTCGCCAGCTCCCGCGTTGCGGATAAAGTTGATATCCTTGTTCAATTCACCGACCGTCGCGGCCAGCAAGCGTGGGCGACTGGCAAAGCGCGCCTGCAGCTGGTACCAGGCCACACCGGCGCCGGCGCCAAACAGCGCAGCCAGGCCGAACGCGGCCGGCAGCCGGTAGCTGTCCCAAAACACCAGGATGATGGCCAGCGCCAGCAACAGCATGGCCACGCCGAACAAGACCAGCGCCAGCAGCACCAGCGCGAAATAGCCGAGCAGCCGCTGGGACTCCTCTTCAATTTCAATCGCGGCCAGCTCGAGGCGCGTCTGCACCATGGCCAGCATGGTCGCGCCTATCCTTGCCAGCGTGTCGGTCAATGCCATGGCCGCTTACTTGCGCGAGATCAGCAGGCCGATCACCAGCCCGGCGGCCGCGCCAATGCCCACTGCCTTCCATGGATTTTCCTTGACGTAGTCGTCGGTCGCCTTGGCCGCGACCTTGGTCTTCTCGACCACGGTTTCTTCCAGCCGGATCAAGTCGGCCTTGGCACTGCTTAACGTGCGTTCGAACTTGGCCTTGGCCACCTGCAATTCTTCGCCCGTCATCTGGCTGCCGTTGCGCAGCCACGATTCGGCGTCCTGGATGACAGACTTCAAATCAGTCATCAGCTGGTCGCGTACGCCAGGCTTGGTGGGAATCGATTCGATCATGTGGGTACCTTTTATGGTTGGCTATCTGAAAACGTAGTCTAACGCGACCCCGGCGAAAAGGGCCGCACCCAGCCAATTATTGTGACGAAATGCCTGAAAACAAGCCATCCGTTCGCGTGCGCGAATCAGGCTGTAGTGATACAGCGCCATGCCGGCGGCGACCAGCACGCCGGCCGCGAACCAATAGCGCAGCCCGACCGCCCAGCCGCACACCAGGATGATCGCCAGCGAGGCGCCGTAGCACAGCATGACGGCCGCCACGTCGAAGCTGCCAAAGGTGATGGCGGAGGTACGTATGCCGATCTTGAGGTCGTCGTCGCGGTCCACCATCGCGTATTCGGTGTCATAGGCGACGGCCCAGAACACATTGGCCAGCAGCAGCGCCCAGGCCAGCGCCGGCACCGTGCCCAGCACGGCGGCAAACGCCATCGGAATGCCGAAGCCGAACGCGATGCCCAGGTAGGCTTGCGGTATCGCAAAGAAGCGCTTGAAATACGGATAGGTGCCGGCAATGATGACAGCAGCCACCGACAACTGCTTGGTCAGCGCATTGAGCGGCAAGATCAACAGGAAGGCCAGCACCGCCAGCACGGCAGCGACGGCGACCGCTTCCCAGCTCTTGATGCGCCCGCTGGTCAACGGCCGTTCGGCAGTGCGCTTGACGTGTTTGTCGATGTCGCGGTCGGCGTAGTCGTTGATGGCGCAACCTGCCGAGCGCATCAGCACCGTGCCCAGCGTGAAGATGGCCAATAGCGTCAGTGTGGGCGGGCCGTCCGAAGCGATCCACAGCGCGATCAGGGTCGGCCACAACAGCAGGACGATGCCGATCGGCTTGTCCAGACGGATCAGACGGAAATACAGTGACAGCTTGTTCATTGCGGCATCAGGCGGCTTCTTCCAGCGCGAGCATATTGACACCAGGCAGCTCGCAGGCAGCGACGGCGGCGCACACCGCATCGATCGCAGCGCGCCGCGTGAAGCTCTTGCGCCATACGATGACGACCCGGCGCGACGGCACCGGCGCTTCGAACGGCACGAAGCTGAGCATGCCGCGCGCCTGCATGTCGGGCACCGAGGCGCGCGGCAGCACGGTCAGGCCGATGCCGCTGGCCACCATGTGACGAATGGTTTCGAGCGACGAGCCCTCGAAGGTGCGCTGCATGCCGTTGCCGGGCGTCGAAAAGCGCGCCATTTCGGGGCACACTTCCAGCACCTGGTCGCGGAAGCAATGGCCGTTGCCAAGCAGCAGCATGGTTTCGGTTTTGAGGTCCTGCGCCGACACGCTCTTGCGCTTGGCCCAGGGATGGTTTTGCGGCATGGCGACCACGAACGGTTCGTCATACAGGGTTTGCATCGACATGCCGTGTTCGGGCAGCGGCAGCGCCATGATGGCGGCATCGAGCTCGCCCTGGCGCAGCAGTTCGAGCAGGCGCACGGTGAAGTTTTCCTGCAGGATCAACGGCATCTGCGGCACCGTCTCGATGATGTTCTTGACCAGCGGCGGCAGCAAATACGGGCCGATGGTGTAGATCACGCCCAGGCGCAGCGGGCCCGCCAGCGGGTCCTTGTTCTGCTTGGCCAACTCCTTGATCGCGGCGGTCTGCTCGAGCACCCGCTCGGCTTGCGCGATGATTTGCGCGCCCAGTGGCGTGACCGAGATCTCGGCGCCGCCCCGTTCGAACAGCACCACGCCCAGCTCATCTTCCAGTTTCTTGATGGCCACCGAGAGCGTAGGCTGGGCCACATAGCAAGCTTCGGCTGCATGGCCGAAATGTTTCGCACGCGCTACGGCAACGATATATTTCAGTTCTGTCAGTGTCATATGGTGGCGGGGTACAGGATGATCGCGGATGCAATACTGTGCTTCATCGTGACACAGTGTTGCAAATCAGTCAGCAAAGAAATTATATTCTACCCGTAATGCAGTCGATATAATTGCAGCGAAGGCGGTTTTTAGAACGTCAACCCCAAAGAAAGCAACGCATGTCCTCCACATTTGGCCCGGCCGAAGCCCAGGCTTATATCCACAAGCTACTCACCGTCATGCAGCACCAGGGCGGCTCCGACCTGTTCATTTCCGCCGATTTCCCGCCCAGCATGAAGCACCAGGGCGCCATGAAGCCGATGAGCCAGCAAAAGCTGACTGGCGACGTGACGCGCGCGCTGGCGCTGTCGCTGATGAACGACAAGCAGACGCGTGAATTCGAAACCGAGATGGAGTGCAATTTCGCCATCTCGCTGCCGAACGTGTGCCGCTTCCGGGTCAACGTGTTTGTGCAGCAGCAGGCGGTGGCCATGGTGATCCGGACCATCGCGTCGGAAATTCCCAACTTCGAAAAGCTCGACCTGCCCGACGTGCTCAAGGACGTCATCATGACCAAGCGCGGGCTGGTGCTGGTGGTGGGCGGCACCGGTTCGGGCAAGTCGACCACGCTGGCGGCGATGATCGATTACCGCAACGCCAATTCGGCCGGCCACATCATCACGGTGGAAGACCCGGTCGAGTACGTGCACAAGAACAAGAGCAGCCTGATCACCCACCGCGAAGTCGGGGTCGACACGCTGTCGTGGCACAACGCGCTCAAGAACACGCTGCGCCAGGCGCCGGACGTGATCCTGATCGGCGAGATCCGCGACACCGAGACCATGGAGCACGCGATCGCGTTTGCCGAAACGGGCCATTTGTGCCTGGGCACGCTGCACGCAAACAACTCCAACCAGACCATGGACCGGATCATCAACTTCTTCCCGGAAGAGCGCCGCAACCAGCTGTTGATGGACTTGTCGTCGAACCTGCGCGCGATCGTCTCGCAGCGCCTGGTGCGCACCGAGGACGGCAAGGGCCGCAAGGCCGCCA
>JAZJXM010000094.1:0-11415 GCA_040390915.1 Pseudomonadota bacterium | reverse complement strand
CAGAATAGAACATTTAGAACGAGTCCGACACCTTACCATTTAAATGGTAGACCCTGCTTGGCTGCCCCTTGGCGGGCAATATGGCGGATAATTGCACGATTCGTCTATGAAAAAGCCTATGTCACAACCATCCACCTGCCCCTGTGGCGGCCCGTCATTGGCCTCTTGCTGCGGCCCCTACCTGGCAGGTGCGGCGATCCCGCCTACGGCCGAAGCGCTGATGCGCTCGCGTTATACCGCCTATACCCAGCGCAACGAAGCCTATTTGCGCGCCACCTGGGACCCGCGCACCCTGCCAAGCGAGCCCATCATTCAGGAAAACGAAAGATTACAGTGGCTGGGACTTCAGGTAGAATCTACTTTACGTTTACGTCAACGTAAAGCAGAATTGCAAGAATCACAAGACGCCGATACCGTAGAATTCGTCGCGCGCTACAAGATCAACGGCCGTGCCCACCGCATCCACGAAATCAGCCGTTTCGTGCGCGAGCAGGCCGATGGCGTGGCGCGCTGGTTTTACGTGGACGGTAGTTTTCCGGACTAATAAGGATCGCAATGCCCCAAATCGACAGCAAACTCAATCCGCGCAGCGATGACTTCAAAGCCAATGCGGCGGCCATGCAAAGCATCGTCGACGACCTGCGCGCCAAAGTATCGGCGATGGCGGCCGGCGGCGGCGCCGCTGCCAGCGCCAAGCACGTCGCGCGCGGCAAGCTGCTGCCGCGCGACCGCGTGCAGATGCTGCTCGATCCGGGCACGCCCTTCCTTGAATTTTCCCAACTGGCCGCCTACGAGATGTACGACGGTGCAGCACCGGCGGCCGGCATCATCACCGGCATCGGCCGCGTGTCGGGCCAGGAATGCGTGATCGTCTGTAACGACGCCACCGTCAAGGGCGGCACCTATTATCCGATGACGGTCAAGAAGCACCTGCGCGCGCAGGAAATCGCCGACCAGAACAATCTGCCTTGCATCTACCTGGTCGATTCGGGCGGCGCCAACCTGCCCAACCAGGACGACGTGTTCCCCGACCGCGACCATTTCGGCCGTATCTTCTTCAACCAGGCCAACCTGTCGGCCAAGGGCATTCCGCAAATCGCCGTGGTGATGGGTTCGTGCACCGCCGGCGGCGCCTACGTGCCGGCCATGAGCGACGAGTCGATCATCGTAAAAGAACAGGGCACGATTTTCCTTGGCGGCCCGCCGCTCGTCAAAGCGGCCACCGGTGAAGTCGTCACCGCCGAAGACCTGGGCGGCGGCGACGTGCACACCCGCTTGTCGGGCGTGGTCGACCACCTGGCCCAGGACGATCTGCATGCGCTGTCGCTGGCGCGCACCATCGTGTCAAACCTGAACCGCCGCAAGCCGCAGCAGATGGCACTGCGCGAGTCGGTCGAGCCGAAATACCCGTCCGAAGAACTGTATGGCGTGATCCCGGTCGATACCCGTAAACCCTTCGACGTGCGCGAAGTGATCGCGCGCATTGTCGACGGCAGCGATTTCGACGAATTCAAGGCGCGCTACGGCACCACGCTGATCTGCGGTTTCGCCCATATTTACGGCGTCAAGGTCGGCATCATCGCCAACAACGGCATCCTGTTTTCGGAATCGGCGCTCAAGGGTACGCACTTCATCGAACTGTGCTGCCAGCGCAAGATCCCGCTGGTGTTCCTGCAAAATATCACCGGCTTCATGGTCGGGCGCAAATACGAAAACGAAGGCATCGCCCGCAACGGCGCCAAGATGGTCACGGCAGTGGCCACGGCATCAGTGCCGAAGTTTACGGTCATCATTGGCGGCAGCTTCGGCGCCGGCAACTACGGCATGTGCGGCCGTGCATTCTCGCCGCGCTTCCTGTGGATGTGGCCAAACGCGCGCATCTCGGTGATGGGCGGCGACCAGGCCGCGTCGGTGCTGGCCACCGTCAAGCGCGACGGCATCGAAGGCAAGGGCGGCCAGTGGACGCCGGAAGAAGAAGCCGCGTTCAAGCAGCCGATCAAGGAACAATACGAGCACCAGGGCCACCCTTACTACGCCAGCGCGCGCCTGTGGGACGATGGCGTGATCGACCCGGCCGACACCCGCATGGTGCTGGGCCTGGGCCTGTCCGCGGCCTTGAACGCTGAAATCGAAGACACCAAGTTCGGCGTCTTCCGCATGTAAGGACTGCACATGAACTACGAAACACTGGCCGTCGCCATCGACGGCAAGGTCGCCACCGTGACCTTGAACCGCCCCGACGTGCGCAACGCCTTCAATGAATTCACGATCGCCGAACTGTCGCTGGCGTTCAATGAACTGGGCCGCAACGAGGCCGTGCGCGCGATCGTGCTGGCAGCGAACGGCGTCGCGTTCTGCGCCGGCGCGGACCTGAACTGGATGAAGAAAATGGCGGGCTACACGCACGCCGAAAACGTCGACGACGCCGCCAAGCTGGCCGACATGCTGCGCACCATCTACCTGTGCCCGAAACCGGTGGTGGCCAAGATCCAGGGCGACTGCTATGCCGGTGGCATGGGCCTGGTGGCAGCCTGCGACATCGCGGTCGCGGCCAGCGGCGCCAATTTCTGCCTGTCGGAAGTCAAACTGGGCCTGATCCCGGCCACCATTTCGCCGTACGTGATCAAGGCGATGGGCGAGAACGCGGCGCGCCGCTATTTCCTCACGGCTGAAAAATTCAGCGCCCAGGAAGCGCACCGGATCGGTTTCGTGCACGATACCGTCGCCGCCGAAGCGCTGGACGCGCACGTCGATGCGATCGTCAAGGCGCTCGTTACGAGCAGCCCGAACGCGGTGCGTGAAGCCAAGGTACTGGTGCGCGACGTGGTCGGCAAGACGGTCGATGCCGCCCTGGTGCTGGACACCGCCGAACGCATCGCCCACATCCGCGCCTCGAACGAGGGCCGCGAAGGTGTTGCGTCGTTCCTCGAAAAACGCAAGCCATCCTGGCTGAACTGAGTGATCACCGACATGTCACAGGACCTGGTCAACCGTAGCCTGCGCAGCGTCTGGCATCCGTGCACCCAGATGCAGCATCACGAGAGCGTGCCGCTGATCCCGGTCAGCCACGGGCGCGGCGTGTGGCTGTACGACCATGAAGGCAAGCGCTACCTCGATGCGATCAGCTCGTGGTGGGTCAACCTGTTCGGGCATGCCAATCCGCGCATCAACGCGGCCTTGAAGGATCAGCTGGACCGGCTCGAGCACGCGATGCTGGCCGGCTTCACGCACGAGCCGGTGGTGCAGCTGTCGGAGCAGCTGTCCGACATGACCGGGCGCGAACTCGGTCACGCCTTCTACGCGTCGGACGGCGCGTCGGCGGTGGAAATCGCACTCAAAATGAGTTTTCACGCCTGGCGCAATGCAGGCCGGGTCGACAAGCAGGAATTCGTCTGCCTGCAGGGCAGCTATCACGGCGAAACCATCGGCGCGCTGGCGGTGACCGACGTGGCACTGTTCAAGGACGCCTACGGACCGCTGTTGCGCTCGTCGCGCGTGGTCATGTCGCCTGACGCGCGCAACGCGCAAGAAGGCGAAACGGCGCAGGACGTAGCGCGCCGCGCCGCCAAGGATGTCGAAGCCCTGTTCCTCGAAAACGGCGACAAGATTGCGGCCATCATCATCGAGCCGCTGGTCCAGTGCGCAACCGGCATGGCGATGCACGACCCGCTGTACCTGACGCTGGTGCGCGAACTGTGCGACCGCCATGCGGTGCACATGATCCTCGACGAAATTGCGGTCGGCTGCGGCCGCACCGGCACCTTCTTCGCCTGCGAGCAGGCCGGCATCTGGCCTGATTTCCTGTGCCTGTCCAAAGGCATCAGCGGCGGCTACCTGCCGTTGTCGCTGGTGCTCACGCGCGACGAGGTGTACCAGGCGTTCTACAGCACCGACGTGCGGCGCGGCTTTCTGCATTCGCACTCGTACACCGGCAATCCGCTGGCCTGCCGCGCCGCGCTGGCCACGCTGCAGATCTTCAAGGACGACAACGTCCTGGTCAACAACAAGGTGCGCGCTGCGCGCCTGACCCGCGCCCTGGCGCCGCTGCAGGAGCATGAGCGGGTACGCAATTTCCGCCAGACCGGCATGATCTGGGCCTTCGACGGCATCGAACCGGACGTCGCGCGCGCGTCGACCTTCTCGCGCCGCTTCTTCAGCGAAGCGCTGGAAAACGAACTGCTGCTGCGCCCGATCGGACGCACCGTCTACCTGATGCCGCCGTATATCCTCAGTGACGAAGAAACCGACGGCCTGGCCGAGCGCACGCGCAAAGTATTTGAATCGGTGATCGCGGGATGATGATGAAGATGCTCGATTCCCTGATGCTGAAACTGGCCAAGCTCGACGAGGCCAGCCTGACGCGCCACCGGCGCGTCGTCGAAACCCCGTGCAAGCCGCGCGTGGTGGTCGGCGGGCGTGCCATGTTGGCGTTCTGCAGCAACGACTACCTTGGCCTGGCGGCCCACCCGCGCGTGGTCGAAGCGCTGCAGGAAGGCGCCGACTTGTATGGCGCCGGCAGCGGCGCCTCGCACCTGATCAGCGGCCACAGCGTGGCGCACCAGAAGCTGGAAGACCGGCTGGCCGAATTCGTCGGCACCCACCTTGAGTCGCCGCGCGCGCTGTCGTTCTCGACCGGCTACATGGCCAACCTGGCGATCCTGACCACGCTGGGCATGGACGACGATGCCGAGATTTTTTCCGAATTCCTGAACCACGCCTCGCTGATCGACGGCGCCCGCCTGGCGCGCGCGCAAGTGAAGGTGTATCCGCACGCCGACCTGACAGCGCTGGCGGCGCTGCTGGCAGCGTCCACCTCGACCAACAAAATCGTGGTCACCGACAGCGTATTCAGCATGGACGGCAACCTGGCGCCGCTGCCGGAACTGCTGGCCCTGTGCGAGCAGCACGACGCCTGGCTGGTCATCGACGACGCGCACGGCTTCGGCACCATCGGCGCCAACGGCCGCGGCGCGCTGGAACACTTCAACTTGCGTTCAGCCAACCTGGTCTACATGGGCACGCTGGGCAAGGCTGCCGGCGTCGGTGGTGCGTTTGTCGCCGCGCACGCCAGCGTGATCGAACTGATGATCCAGCGCGCCCGCCCGTACATTTACACCACCGCCGCGCCGCCCGCGCTGGCGCACGCGCTCATGGCCAGCATCGACATCATCGGCAGCGAGGAAGGCGCTTCGCGGCGCGCCCATTTGCAAGCGCTGATCGCGCGCCTGAAACGCGACCTGACGCTGCAGCGCTGGCAGCGCATGGCATCAAGCACCGCGATCCAGCCGATCCTCATTGGCAGCAACGCAGAAGCGCTGCGCTGCGGCGCGGCCTTGTACGGCAAGGGCATCTGGGTGCCGGCGATCCGGCCGCCGACGGTACCGGTGGGCACTGCCCGCCTGCGCATCACGCTGTCGGCTGCGCACACGATGGAAGAAGTCGGGCAACTGGCCGCCGCGCTCAACGAACTGGAGGAGTTGCGATGAGCCTCAACGATCCCGTGCTGGCCACCGAAACCCAACCGGCGCTGGCCGCCGATGGCGTTCCGTCGCGCTTTGCCTGCTTCGTGACCGGTACCGACACTGAGATCGGCAAGACGCTGGTGTCGTGCGCGATCCTGCACTCGCTGGTGGCAAGCGGCGTGCGCGCCTGCGGCATGAAGCCGGTGGCAGCCGGCGCCATACTACGCGACGGTGAACTGCACAACGACGACGCCGACCTGTTGATCGCCGCCGGCAATGTGCACTTGCCGGGTAATATCACCACTCCCTACATGCTGCGCGAAGCCTGCGCCCCGCATATTGCCGCCGCCATCGACGGCGTGATCATCGAGGCGGTGCCGATCATCGCCGCCTACGCCGAAATCAGCGCCGCGTCGGATGCGGTGGTGGTCGAAGGCGTGGGCGGTTTCCGGGTCCCTTTCTCCGACGATTTCGACAGCGCCCAGATGGCCGAGCAGCTCAATCTGCCGGTGATCCTGGTGGTCGGGCTGCGCCTGGGCTGCATCAACCATGCGCTGCTGACGATCGAAGCGGTCGTGCGGCGCAACCTGGTGCTGGCCGGCTGGGTGGTCAACGAAGTCGACCCCGAGATGCGCTTTGCCGACGAAAATATAGCAGCCCTGGC
The DNA here is from genome assembly GCA_040390915.1 of Pseudomonadota bacterium. GTDB lineage: Bacteria > Pseudomonadota > Gammaproteobacteria > Burkholderiales > Burkholderiaceae_D > Telluria_A. The sequence goes on along the minus strand of JAZJXM010000094.1, from coordinate 5,289 downwards.
TGCGCGGATACCCGCGCCGCTGCTGGGCCGCGTGCCTTACCTTGACAATCCAACGGCCACAGAAGCCGCACAATTCATTGATCTCGCAGGACTGCCAGGCTGGCCGTCCAAGCGCGACTGAACCAACGCCCCACTGAAGGAATCAACATGACCACGACCACCTCCGTCTCTTTCCATCCTCCTGCAGCTGCCATCACGCTGCCGGACGCCGCTACCTGGCCGCTGGCCGACGTGCTGGCGCTGTTCGACCTGCCGTTCAATGACCTGATGTTCCGCGCGCAGACCACGCACCGCGCCAACTTCCCGGCCGGCGACGTCGAACTGGCAACCCTGCTGTCGATCAAGACCGGCGGCTGCGAAGAAGACTGCGGCTACTGCCCGCAAGCGGCGCGCTACGACACCGGCGTCGAAGCCAAGAAAATCCTCGGTATCGACACCGTGCTTGACGCCGCGCGCCAGGCCAAGGCCAACGGCGCCACCCGCTTCTGCATGGGCGCCGCATGGCGCAGCCCGAAAGAGCGCGACATGGAAAAAGTCGAAGAGATGGTGCGTGAAGTAAAAGCCCTGGGCCTGGAAACCTGCGCCACGCTGGGCATGCTCGAAGAAGGCCAGGCCGACCGCCTGAAAAACGCAGGCCTGGACTACTACAACCACAATCTGGACACCGCGCCCGAGTTCTACGACAACGTCATCTCGACCCGCCAATACCAGGACCGCCTCGACACCCTGGGCCGCGTGCGCAACGCCGGCCTGAAGGTCTGCTGCGGCGGCATCGTCGGCATGGGCGAAACGCGCATGCAGCGCGCCGGCCTGATCGCCCAATTGGCCAACCTGAACCCGTACCCGGAATCGGTGCCGGTCAACCACCTGGTGCAAGTCGAAGGCACGCCGCTGCACGGCCTGGACCCGCTCGACCCGTTCGAATTCGTGCGCACCATTGCGGTCGCCCGCATCACCATGCCGCAAGCGCGCGTGCGCCTGTCGGCTGGCCGCCGCCAGATGGGCGAAGCGGTACAGGCAATGTGCTTCCTGGCCGGCGCCAATTCGATTTTCTACGGCGACAAGCTGCTCACGACCGACAATCCGGAAGCCGAAGACGACCGCGAACTGCTGGCCAAACTGGGCCTGGTCACCCGTGCATCCACGCTCGACAAGGCGCCAAAAGCGGCTTGCGGCGGCTGATTCACAACCGATAAAACAATAACGGAAGCTCCACATGTTCACAAAAATCCTCATCGCCAACCGTGGCGAAATCGCCTGCCGTGTCGCCGCCACCGCGCGCCGCATGGGCATCAAGACTGTCGCCGTGTATTCGGAGGCCGATGCCAATTCCAAGCATGTAGCGGTATGCGATGAGGCAGTGCTGATCGGGCCGGCCGCGGCCAAGGAGAGCTATCTGTGCGGCGACAAGATCATCGCCGTGGCGCTGGCAACCGGCGCCCAGGCAGTCCATCCTGGCTACGGCTTCCTGTCCGAGAACGCCGATTTCGCCGACGCCTGCGTTGAAGCAGGCCTGGTGTTCATCGGACCGCCCGCGTCGGCCATGCGCGCGATGGGCTCCAAGTCGGCCGCCAAGTCGCTGATGGAAAAAGCCAACGTGCCGCTGGTGCCGGGCTACCACGGCGACAACCAGGACGCCGACTTCCTGCAGCAGCAGGGCGACCGCATCGGTTACCCGGTGCTGCTCAAGGCCTCGGCCGGCGGCGGCGGCAAAGGCATGCGCGTGATCGAGCGCTCCGAAGACTTCAAGGCCGCGCTGGCCTCGTGCAAGCGCGAAGCGATCAGCTCTTTTGGCGACGACAAGGTGCTGGCCGAAAAATACCTGCAGCGTCCGCGCCACATCGAGATCCAGGTGTTCGCCGACACCCAGGGCAACTGCGTCTACCTGCATGAGCGCGACTGCTCGGTGCAGCGCCGTCACCAGAAGGTGCTGGAAGAAGCGCCGGCGCCAGGCATGACGCTGGAGCGCCGCGCCGCCATGGGTGACGCCGCCGTGGCAGCTGCGCGCGCAGTCGGCTACGTGGGCGCCGGCACGGTGGAATTCATCGCCAACCAGGACGGCTCGTTCTACTTCATGGAGATGAACACGCGCCTGCAGGTCGAGCACCCGGTCACCGAAATGATCACCGGCACCGACCTGGTCGAATGGCAGCTGCGCGTCGCCGCTGGCCAGCCGCTGCCGAAAGGGCAGTCGGAACTGGCGATCCACGGCCACGCGATCGAAGCGCGCATCTACGCTGAAAATCCTGAAAAAGGCTTCCTGCCATCGATCGGCACCTTGCGCCACATGGACACGCCAAGCGCGGTCAATTTTGAACTGGGCGGCACGCCAGGCGGCGCGCCGGCTGCGGTGCGGATCGATTCGGGCGTGCGCGAAGGCGACGCCATTTCGCCGTTCTACGACCCGATGATCGCCAAGCTGATCGTATGGGGCGCGGACCGCAACCAGGCGCTGGCGCGCATGTCGCAAGCGCTGGCCGAATTCCAGCTGGTCGGCCTGGCCAGCAATATCGCCTTCCTCAAGCGGCTGGTCGAAGGACATGCCTTCTCCAGCGCCGACCTGGACACCGGCCTGATCGAACGCAATGGCGACACGCTGTTTCCGGCGCCGCGCTCGGCCCCGGTGGGCGCGCTGGCGCTGGCCGCAGTGGCGCTGATCGGCGCTGAAAAAGATGCGTCGTCCTCGCAGTCGGCCAACCCGGCCGACCCATGGGGCAATGCACTGGGCTGGCGTCTGAACAGCGCCTACCAGCGCCAGCTCTCGTTCGCCGACGAGCACAGGGCGTACACGGTCGGCATGACGTACCACCCGCAGGGCTGGGACTTGTCGGTGAACGGCATCGACGCCGACGTTTCGGTCACCGCGCGCGATGGCGCCGACCTGTCGATCAAGCTGGGCGCAACCTCGCTGCATGGCACCGTGCGGCGCGACGGCGAGATCTTCCACGTGTTCACGGGTGGGCGCCATTTCGTCCTGAACTACAACGACCCGATGGCGCATGCCGGCGAAACGGAAGCGGCCGGTGGCCGCCTGACCGCGCCGATGCCTGGCAAGGTGGTGGCGGTGTTGGCCAGCAAAGGCCAGGAAGTTAAAAAAGGTGACCCGCTGGTGATCATGGAAGCGATGAAGATGGAACACACCATCGCCGCGCCAAGCGACGGGCTGGTTGAAGAGATCCTGTACCAGGTGGGCGACCAGGTGGCTGACGGCGCGCCGCTGCTGGCATTCAAGACTGCGTAATCACTTCGTCCTCGCGAACGCGGGGACCCATGCTGAATATGCTCAGTATGGGTCCCCGCATTCGCGAGGACGACGCTAATGGAGTTAGCATGCGAATACTTCTGCACCGCGCCGACGGCGTCAGCGTGCCATGGATCGACGGCTTCAAGGCCGCGCTGCCGCAGGCTGAAGTGGTGTTGTGGCAGGACGGCGCCGCCATCGCCCCGTGCGACTACGCGGTGCTGTGGGCGCCGCCCGCCGCCATGCTCGCGCATCTGACCCAAGTGAAGGCAATCTTCATCACCGGCGCTGGCGTCGACGGCGCGCTCAAGTTCGGCGATGCCTTGCCTGACGTGCCGATCATCCGCCTGGGCGATGCCGGCATGGGCGTGCAAATGGCCGAATACGTGGCATACGCGGTGCTGCGCTACTTCCGTCGTTTCGACGACTACGAACAGCAGGCCCGCCAGGGCCAGTGGAAGCCGTTGGCGCAACACGCGAAGGAAGACTTTTCGATCGGCGTGATGGGCATGGGCGTGCTGGGCAAGCGCGTGCTCGAATCGCTCGCCTCGTTCGGCTTTCCGCTGCGCGCATGGAGCCGCAGCGACAAGCAGATGGATGGCGTGACTTGTTACTCCGGCATGGATGGCCTCAATGCCTTCCTGGCCGGCACCCGCGTGCTGGTGTGCATGCTGCCGCTGACGCCCGAAACGAGCAACCTGCTCGACCGCGCGCGCCTGTCGCAGCTGCCAGAAGGCGCTTACCTGATCAACGTGGCGCGCGGCGCCCATGTCGCCGAAACCGATTTGCTGACGCTGATCCGCAGCGGACGCATCGCCGGCGCCACGCTGGACGTGTTCCGCACCGAACCGCTGCCGCCCCCGCACCCATTCTGGGACGAGCAGCGCATCACGCTCACGCCCCACATCGCCGCAATGACGCTGCCGTTTGAAAGCGCAGTCCAGATCGGCGGTAAAATCGTCGCATTGGAACGCGGCGAACCGGTTGCCGACCTGGTCGACCGCAAACGAGGATATTAAAATGAACAGCCTGCCGAAAAAAGTCAAAATCGTCGAAGTCGGTCCGCGCGATGGTCTGCAAAACGAAAAAGAATCCGTGCCAGCGGCGGTCAAGATCGAACTGGTCGACCGCCTCTCGCGCGCCGGTTTCCCCAACATCGAGGCGGCGTCGTTCGTGTCGCCCAAGTGGGTGCCGCAGATGGCCACCAGCACCGAGGTCATGGCCGGCATCACGCGCCGTCCGGGGACGCTGTATTCGGCCCTTACGCCAAACATGCAAGGCTTCGAAGCGGCGCTGGCCGCGCGCGCCGATGAAGTGGTGATCTTCGGTTCGGCCTCGGAAGCGTTTTCGCAAAAAAATATCAACTGCTCGATCGCCGAATCGATCGCGCGCTTCGAGTCCGTGGCCAAGGCGGCCAAGGACCAGGGCTTGCGCCTGCGCGGCTCAATCAGCTGCGCGTTCGGCTGCCCGTACCAGGGCGAAGTGTCGCTCGACGCCGTGGCTGACGTAGTAGGCCGCATGCGCGACCTGGGCTGCGATGAACTCGACATCGCCGACACAATCGGCGTGTCCACCGCACGCAAGACGCAAGCGGTGATGCTGCGCGCGGCCGCTGAATTTCATCTCGACCGCATCTCCGGCCACTTTCATGACACCTACGGCCAGGCGCTGGCGAACATCTACGCCAGCCTGGAAGTGGGCGTCTCGATTTTCCATTCGTCGGTGTCGGGATTGGGCGGCTGCCCGTACGCCAAGGGCGCGACCGGCAATGTGGCCACCGAAGACGTGCTGTATCTGATGAACGGACTGGGTATCGAGACCGGCATCGATCTCGATATCGTGGTCGACGCCGGCCAGTTCATTGCACAGCACCTGGGACGCAAGGGTTCCAGCCGCGCCGGCAACGCGATCGCCGCCAAGCGGGCCAGCTAACAGGAGAAATTGCGAGCGGAAATGAAAACGGGCCATCAAATGAATGATGGCCCGCTCTTTAAAACTTGGTCGGAGTACAAGGATTCGAACCTTGGACCCCCTGGTCCCAAACCAGG
>JAZJXM010000093.1:0-8791 GCA_040390915.1 Pseudomonadota bacterium | reverse complement strand
AGCAAAAGTGGTCTGACCCCGGTGTGGGGCATTGCCCGCGAAATATGCCAAGAATAATGCACATTTGCTATGATACATTCTTCACATCAACACTACCGACTGGAGCAACATGAAACTGACGAACACACTGGCACTGGCCGTACTGATCGCATCGAGCGCCGTCTCCTTTGCCGCGGCCACGCCTGCCGCGCCAGCGGCCCCCGTCATCACGGTCGGCCATGTGAAGGCGGTTACCGCGCTGATGGAGGCTATGCAGGCTGAAAAATTGATGACCTCGATTGCTTACGCCAGCAAATATTCAACCGAAGAGCAGCGCGCTGCCGTTCTCGCCAAAGTGGAAAAAACGCCGAAAGATAGAATCTATGCGCGCCTTGCCTTCCCGCTGGCCAAAGTCATCAGCGCCGAGACGGCAAGCGAAATGGCGCGCTTCTACGCTACCCCCAAAGGCAAACAAGTGGTGTACCGGATGTACAACGACGCCGGCGGCCCCGTGCCGCTCGGAACGCCAGCCGAACGCAAGGACAGCAAGCGTCCCGAATTCATCAAGGCCAACAAGGAACTGGCCGATGCCGACGCCGCCATCCGGCATGAAGGCTTCGTCTTGCTGCAGCAAATCGGCAAATAATCAGGCCACCGGAAACTGGATCGTCACGCTCAAGCCGCCCAGGCGCTGTGACTGATCCAGTGACAACAGCGCGCCATGGCGCTCGGCGATCGCCTTGATGATCGCCAATCCCAGCCCACTGCCATTGGCTTCGCTGCCGGCGATCCGGTAGAAACGGTCAAACACCCGTTCACGCTCTTCGCCCGGGATGCCCGGGCCGCTGTCCTGCACGCACAGGATTGGCCCCTGCTCGCTCGCGCGCACCTCGACGTCGATGGTGCCGCCAGCCGGCGTGTACTTGATTGCGTTGTCGATCAGGTTGCGCATCAGGATATGGAGCGCGTCGCCATGACCCGTGACCGGCGCCGGATCGGCGTGCTGCAGTCCCAGGTCGATGCCCTTGCTCTGGGCCGCCATCGCCATCTCGCTAACGGTGCGGCGCGCCAGTTCGGCCAGGTCGACCTGCTGGTCCACCGCGCCACTGGCCGCGCTGGCCTCCTGGCGCGCCAGCACCAGCAATTGTTCCACCAGCCGCGTGGCGCGTTCGATGCCGGCCGTCAGGCGGCCCACGGCGACGCCGCGCGCCTCGCCGCTGTCGGCCCGCTCCAGGCTGAGCACTTGCAGCTTGAGCGCGGCCAGCGGGGTGCGCAATTCATGCGCGGCGTCGGCCACGAAATGCTGCTGCGCCTCGAACGCGGTTTTCACGCGTCCGAACAGCAGGTTCAGTTCCTGCACCAGCGGCAGCACTTCATCGGGCAAGCCCGCCTCGGACACCGGCGACAGGTCGTCGGCCTGGCGCGCCGCCACCTGCGCGCGCACCCGCGCCACCGGCTGCAGCGAGCCGCTGATGACCCACCACACTACCAGCATCAGGATTGGCATCATCACCGCGATCGGGCCCACCGTGCGCAAGGCCATGTTGCCGGCCATGTTGCGCCGCACCGCCATGTCCTGCGCCACTTGCAGCGTCTGGGTCGGGGTCTGGATCGAGAACACGCGGTAGGTTGTGTTGTTCTCGTTGACGTTGGAAAAACCGAGCACCGCGTGCTGCGGCAGGCGCGCGCTCGACACGGTGCGAAACACCTGCACCCCGTCCGGGGTCCAGACCTGCACCATCAGTTCATTGTTTTCGGCCTCGGTCGCGGCCGCGGCGTTGACTTCGGAATTGGACAGCGGCGCGCTCGAACGCAGCGCCAGCGCCATCTGCTGCATGTGGTAGTCGAAGATCTGGTCGGCGTTGTCCAGGGCCGTGCGGTAGGCGATCGAGGCCTGCACCACGGCGGCGATGCTGATGGCCGCCAGCAGGAACCACAGCAAGCGGCCACGCAGCGAATGCGAGACCTTATTCATGGTTTGGGCACCATGTAGCCGACCCCGCGCACGTTCTGGATCAGTTCACTGCCCAGTTTTTTGCGCAGGCCGTGGATGTACACTTCGACCGCGTTGCTGCTCACTTCATCGCGCCAGCTGTACAGTTTTTCTTCCAGCTGGGTGCGCGAGAGCACCGCGCCGGGACGGGCGATCAGCGCTTCGAGCACCGCCCATTCGCGCGCCGACAAGGTCACGCCAACGGCGTCGACCTGCACTTCGCGGGTGGCCGGATTGATGGTGATGTTCTTGTATTCGAACACCGGCTCGGCGCGCCCGGCCGCGCGCCGCAGCAACGCGCGCAGGCGCGCCAGCAGTTCGTCCAGGTCATACGGCTTGAGCACGTAGTCGTCGGCGCCGGCATCGAGCCCGGCGATGCGCTGCTCGACGGCGTCGCGCGCGGTGGCGATCAGCACCGGGGTGCGGTCTTTGCGCTGACGCATGGCGCGCAGCACTTCGAGGCCATCCTTGCGCGGCAGGCCCAGGTCAAGGATGACCAGGTCGTAGCTCTGCGACTGGCGCAGCGCCGTATCGGCCATTTCACCATCCTTGACCCAGTCGACGGCGTAGTGCTCGGCCCGCAGCAGGTCGAGCACTACTTCGCCGATCATCGTGTCGTCTTCCACCAGCAATAACCGCATTTACTTCCTCGTTTCACGTCACCCGATACGTACCGGTATAAAGATTTTGTCGTTGCCACGCTGGATCAGCAGCGCCACCGACTTGGTCGACTTGCCCACCACCTCGCGCACCTGCTCGACCGAGTTGACGGCGCGGCCATTGACCGACAATAGCACGTCGCCCGGCTGCACCCCGGCATTGGCAGCGGCGCCAGCGACGTCTTCGATCACCAGCCCGGAGGCGATGCCGGACGCGCGCCGCTCGTTCGGGTCGAGCTGGCGCAAGGCCAGCCCAAGGCGCGCGCTGTTGTCGGCGCTGACGCGCTCGGCACGCTCGTCAGGAGCAACTTTGTCGTCGGCATTGGCCAGGCGCGCGTCGATGCGCATGATTTTTCCGTCGCGCCAGACGTCGAGCGCCACCTTGTCGCCCGGCTTGGCCAGGCTGAGCATGGCCGGCAAGTCGCCCGAAGCGATGATCGGCTGTCCATCGAGTTTGCGGATCACGTCACCGGACTTGATGCCCGCCTTGTCGGCGGCGCCGCCCTTCTCGACGTTGGCTACCAGCGCGCCTTCTGGCGAATCGAGCTTGAACGAATCGGCAAAGCCCTGGTTCACTTCCTGCACCGTCACGCCCAATTTGGCATGCTGCACCTTGCCGGTGGCGACGATCTGGTCCTTGATGCGGTAGGCCACATCGATCGGGATCGCGAACGACAGGCCCATGTAGCCGCCGGTCTGGCTGTAGATCTGCGAATTGATGCCGACCACTTCGCCCTTGGTGTTAAACAGCGGCCCGCCCGAATTGCCGGGGTTGACCGCAACGTCGGTCTGGATGAACGGCACGTTGCTGTCGTCCGGCAGCGAGCGGCCCTTGGCGCTGACCACGCCGGCCGTCACCGAGCTGTCCAGGCCAAACGGCGAACCGATCGCCAGCACCCATTCGCCCACTTTCAGGTCGCGCGAGCGGCCCACCGGCACCACCGGCAGGTTCTTGGCGTCGATCTTCAGTACTGCCACGTCCGTCTTGGGATCGGAGCCGAGCACGCGCGCGCGGTACTCGCGCCGGTCCTGCAGCTTGACCGTGACTTCCTTGGCATCGCGCACCACGTGCGCATTGGTCAGGATGACACCGTCGGGGCTGATGATGAACCCGGAACCGGTGCCAAAAACGGGCCGTTCGCGTTGCTGGCCGCGCGGATTTTGCGGGCCCTGGAAGCGACGGAAAAATTCAAAGAAAGGGTCGTCCTCGTCGAACTGCGGGCCGCGCTGAACTTGCCCTTCGAGGCCGCCGGTCTTGACGCTGCCGGTGACGCGGATGTTGACCACGGCCGGGCCGTTGTGGGCCACGATCTGGGTAAAGTCCGGCAGCATGACGCCGGCTGGCACCGGCGCGGGCGCGGCAGCTGGGGCCGCGGCCACGACGGGCGCGGCGGCGGCCAGCGGCGCCGCCGGGACGGCGCTGGAAGCGACCGCATTGTTATGGTTGACCGTAATGGCTCCAACCGCCCCGCCGATGGCGCCTGCGGCGACAAGGGCCAGCGTGAGTCGCTTAGCGGTGATGGCAGTGATGGCACCTTCGTTATGCATGACTTACTCCTGGTTTGAAAGGGATAGCAGATGGTAAGAATGATGCTGGATCAGACTTAGAGTTCGCTTAATTTTTTCTATCGTGTGCCATATGCAACGGGCGCCCCATGCTGCGGGCGCCCGTCGGTTCATGGCTTGCCGGATTTATGCGGCCAGGCGCTGCTCCAGCGGCTGCATGTTGTGTGCGCCGTCGATGACGATCTTGCGCGGCTTGAGCGCTTCCGGCACTTCGCGCACCAGTTCGATGGTCAGCATGCCGTTGTCAAACGACGCCGTGGTCACCTTGACGTGGTTGGCCAGCTGAAAGCGCTGCTCGAAGTCGCGCGCCGCGATGCCGCGGTGCAAATAGGTGCGCTGCTGCTCGTCCTTCTGCTTGCGGCCGGTCACGTGCAGCACGTCGCGTTCGGCAACGATCTCCACTTCCGAACGGTCGAAGCCGGCCAGCGCCATGACAATGCGGTATTGGTCTTCGCTGACCAGTTCGATGTTGTAGGGCGGATAGCTCGGCTGCGTCTCGGCGCGTTGCGCTTCGAGCAAGCTGGCCAGGCGGTCAAAGCCGATGGCGGAACGGTACAGCGGGGCGAAGTCGATAGTACGCATGATGGATATCCTTGTAGTGGTTAAGCGATAGGTTGGCGGACCTCCGTTGAGCATCCGCTGATGCCCATCTAATGCCGCGCCAGGGAGTTTTCAAGGCCTTGAAAAACGCGATTTGCCACCCCATGGCGTCGAAAATTATTTTGTTTTTCGTGAAAATGTTATGCTGCGCCCATGACTACCGATACCGACATCCAGCTGAGCGGCCCGTTCAAGGCCAGCGACAGCAGCGGCCGTTCCCTCGACATCAAAGCGATACGCATTTTTGACGAAGGCTACGGCATCATTGACATCTACGTGGACTTCGCCGCCGCCATCGATACCGGGCTGTACAAGGACAAAGTCCTGGTCGGCAACATCATCGACCGCCTGCGCGCGCTCGGCTACGTGGGGCCCAATTTCAGCCACAGCGATCCGGGCTTGCAAGAGCGCAAGCTGATCGTGTTGGAGGCGCCCGAAGAGTTTTCCGTGTTCGCCAAGAGCAAGGGCTGGAAGAATCTGGCCGAAGAATTCGACGACGAATAAGCGCGTTCCGCCACGCTGCGCCGACGGTTCATCCACATCATGCTCAAAAATACAAATAGGACGCTGTCCTGCGCGCACCAACATGACACTGATGGTTCTCGCATACAGGCGGCTGCCAGATGAATCCTTGGCCAATATCCCGCTGGATCCAGCGGTGACGGCGACTCGACCATGGCTGGCGTCGAGTCGACCCGCCAGAGCTTCTATGGTGGCGAGCTTGCTGCTCGTCTCGAATTGAAACTCTTGCCAGAACTCGACGGATCAGATGTATGGGTGCAAGGTAAACAACTCGCCGAACTTCGAGCCGAAACCCTGCTTTTGCTTCAGAACGTGGCCCAAGATGAACTTGAATATTGGAGCTATCGGCTCGGCAACATCACCAATGCGATCGAGCGCGCATCGGTGTTCGGGGAAAGTGGCGTTGTGTCCATTGGCTAGCTCTTTTCCCTCGCATGGTTGTTTGATCTTGACCGTCTTGGTCAACGAACAGACGTGACGCCACGCATTCCACCCCGCTAGACAGATATGCGCCTTAGGCGTACATTTGTACAATGCTTACCGTCGTCGAAACGTTGTTGTTCCAACGCCAGTGGCCAAACTACTGGACCGAAGACGAGCGTGGGACATTTGCCGCGTACATCGCAAATCACCCGGCTGCAGGTGATGTTGTACCTGAGTCCGGCGGCATTCGCAAAGTGCGCTGGGGGCGGGCCGGCTTAGGTAAGTCCGGTGGTGTGCGGGTCATCTACTTTGTGCGGTCGGTGGAAGGTGAAATCATTTTGCTCACGCTGTATGCTAAGTCGCACACCGATAACCTTACCGGTCAGAAATTGAAGGAGATCCGCCGTGCCCTTGAAACGTAAACCCCTTGGCGAGTCCGATCTCGTTGCGTATGAAGCCACGCGCGACCTTGCGGCCGATCTGCTGCAGGCTGTGCGCGAAATGAAGGCTGGCCAGGTTCAGCTTGTTTTGTCGCCCGTTACTGAGGCCCGAAAAAAGACTGGCCTGTCCCAATCCCAGTTTGCAGCGCTTCTGGGCGTGTCTGTGCGCACGTTGCAGGGGTGGGAGCAAGGGCGCAAACGGCCTAGCGGCGCGGCCCGGACGCTGCTTGCCATTGCATGCACTAATCCTGAGGCGCTGCTGGCAGTTGGGCAAAGCAAATAGCATGAAAATTATTCTGCTCGATGAGACCGAAAATGCTATTGCTAGCGATGTTGTCGCTGTCGAAATGCAATTTGATTGGCAGATAGGTCGCTTTGTCGTTTTCCCAGATGGCGTTGTGCGATATTTGCATTTCACAGATTCAGTCCAGTGGATTGCTGGATTCTCCCTACCCCAGTTCAAGTCGGCAGTCGCCGCATGGGACGCATATCTCGAGGGTGTTGTTGACTCGCCTGAGCAGGAACAATTGAACTGTGTTGGTTCGCTGCGAGACGCGCTTGCTGTACTTGGTGTACTCAATCTCGGGCAATATGCGTATTGGACGATTATTCTTGAACAAACCGAGCAAGGCTTGCTCTAGCCCGCGTTCACGAGAAATGCACTACTCGGTGAGCACCGCAAGCCGCGACTTGGGTAACGGCCTCACGTCGGTGAATGCGGGTTGCCCTTGGCGAACATCCCACAAGTCGACCGCTTGCTGCATCAGCAGCCAACTCTCGGCGGAAGTATGCAACAAGGTCGCAATCCGGCTAGCCATTGCCGGACTCAGCGAACGCTTCTCATGCAGCAGTTCGGATACGCTGAGTCGACTTACATGCAACAGTTTTGCCAACTCGGTTTGCGTCATTGCCAATGCTGGCAGTACGTCCTCGCGCAATACCGCGCCAGGATGTGTGGGCCGCAGATGCGCGCCGCGCAGTGATTTCATTAATGATGATCCTCTTGATCGATCATTAAGTGTAATGCAACGCATTACAGCGTCAAGGTCTATCCAAACAAACCATGCAAAAACCAGCGCGGCTCGGCCTCGCCGCCCGCCCCCACGATGCGCTCCCGGTACACCCAGTAATGCGCGTGATCCTGGCCTTCGGCGATGAAGTAGTCGCGTGTTTGCGCCTGGTTCCACCAGCCCGCTTCGATGCGCTCGGGCGCTGACGCCATCCTTAACGGCGAACCGTAGAACGGCCGGTGGTTGCGCATCAAGAGCGCAATCGGCTTGGCCAGCAGCCAGGCCGGACGCGGCAGCGTCAGCACATCGGGCGGCATCTGCGCCGCCATCGCGCCGGCCCGGATCTTTTGCTGCACCGGCACCCACAGGTTGGCCAGCTCGGGCCGGTAATCGGCCTGCGGCGCCGCCTGCAGCACATTGTCGGCGCCCAGCCGCGCGGCCACCAGTTCGAACATGCGCAGCTGGTCTTGCAAGCTGCCGCCCGGCTCGGGAAACAGCGACTCGCTGGGCGGCGCCATCGGCTGCACCTGCGGCGCTTCCAGGCACAGGCCGATCACGTGCGCCACCAGTTCCACCTTGCCCAGGCGCTCCTTGAGCAATCGCACCAGGTGCTCGTCGCGCCAGGTCGGCTCGGCCAGCACGATCTCGATGCTGGTAGGCGCGCGCGCCACCCGCCCCCGTTCATGCTCGAGCTGCAACACGATGCGCTCGACCGCCAGCTGGTGCGCGCACAGCCAGCCAGTCAGCTGCAGCAGCAAGCGGTGCGCGCCGAACAGCAGCGCTTCGGCGTGCTCGACCCGGTCGAACAGTTCCAGCTTGGCGCTGAAGGTGGTGGGCGCTGCGATCCACTCGAACAGTTCGGCCGTCTCGCCGTAAGCGCAGTCGAGCAGGTCGAGCAAGGGCCGCCCGCAACGGCGCTGCAGGCCTGGACGCGGCAAGCGCCGCAGCTCGCCCAGCGTCACGCAGCCGATGCCGTCAAACCAGGCGGCGAACGGGCGCGCCGGCGGCGGCAAGGCGGCCGGCAGGCGGTCCAGGCGGCGCACCAGCGAGGCCATGGAAAGCGCATGCCCGGCCTGCTGGCGCGCCAGCAGCCAGGCCCCGCGCGCGGTGGGCGCGCAACTGAGCTGCGCGGCAAACCCCAGCGCGCGCACGTTGGCGCGGATGCGCCGGCACAGCGCATGGATGCCGCCGAACAGGCCCAGGCTGGCGCCCACGTCCATCAGCAGCGTCGCTTCTTCGGCCTGCGCCACCTGCGGCGTGTACTGCAGCAGCGCCATGGCCACGTCGTGCAGCGCTTGCGCTTCGCGCTCAAGGCTGCGCTGGTGCAAGCGCGCCTCGGGCAGCAGCATCAGCACGCCGCCGCGGCGCATGCCCGGCTGCACGCCGGCCGCGCGCGCCGCGCTGGACAAGGCCAGCACGCGCTCGTGCTCGAGCACCACGCTGGCGCTGTCAGCCGACCAGTTCGGGCTGAACACGTCGAGCGGGAGCTGGGGCAGGTAGAGGCCGATCCAAAGTCGCATGGCGCTGCAATAAAGAAGGAGTGAGGGGCAGGAACAGCGGCGCGTCGCGCTGCGGTCCCCGGCGTTTGACGAAGCCGAT
>JAZJXM010000092.1:0-4813 GCA_040390915.1 Pseudomonadota bacterium | reverse complement strand
GAATAGAACATTTAGAACGAGTCCGACACCATTACAATTTAAATGGTAGACCCTGTTTAGATGTCGAGACTGAACAGCGTCTCGACCGGCACTTGCAGCGCGCGCGCCAGCTTGAGCGCCAGGATCGTGGACGGCACCATGTGCCCGGTCTCGATCGCATTGACCGACTTGCGCGTGATCCCGGCCAGCTCGGCCAGCTCGGCCTGAGTCAGCTCGCGCATGGCGCGCTGCACCTTGAGCGTGGTCTTGAGGTGTTCTTCAGCGGTCATACGCCAGCAGGCTGCACAGCACGGTGGCGACACCGACCAGCAGCGTGGCGCCGGCCATCGGCACCAGCGGATACGGCAAGGCCACGGCCGACAACACAAACACCAGCAGCGGCTGCGCCAGCAGCACCGCGATCAAGCCATTGCGGTAAGCGCGGCTGAGCGAGTGCGCGCGCAGTTCGTCCTTGCGCAGCGCGCGCATGGCCGCGTTGCGCGGATGCGGACGCACGCCGTGCAGCGATGAACGCAGGGCAGCCAGCGAAATGACCACCAGGATCGGCAGCAGGACAAACAAACGGTGCCCCATGGCGGCAGCGCTGCTGTTCGGGAACGCCAGCACCAGCACCGCATAGGTGCCCAGCGCCACCAGCAGCGCGAGCGCCAGATACAAACTGAGGCGGGAATAATTGACGAGCAGCTCGGAAGCCGATGCTTTATGGGAAGCCATGGTGTGCCTTCACGGAGAAATGGAAAAGTCCAGATTTCAGTGTAACCCATCGGGTACAAAAAGCAACCCATACGTTACTTAGAACCGCAGCTTCCCATCGATGACCGTGACCGAGTGCCCGCCTATCCACGGCACCCCATCCACGTAGCTGACGCTAATGCGTCCGTCGCACTGCTGCAGCGTGCCCTGGCGCGCGCTGTAGCCGCGGCTCGAATGGGCGCCATCGGGAAAGCCCTGCGCCTCCAGCACCCGCGCGATGCAGGCATTGGCGCTGCCGGTGACCGGGTCTTCGGCCAGGGCATCGAGCTTGGTGAAGATCACCCGCACTTCATAGTCGGCAGGGCCAGCCGGGCCGTGGGCGCCAAACATGGCGATGCCGGTGATGCCGCGCCGGGTGATCTCGCGCAGCGCCTCCAGGTTCGGCTGGGCCGCCAGGCAGGCCTCGGCGCTGTCCATGCGCACCACCAGCCAGGTGATGCCCATCTCGGCGATGACCGGCTCGGGCACGGTGCTGAACGCGTCGCTCCCGAGCGCCGAGCGCAGGCTGGCAAACAGGCCCGGATGCAGGCCCTGCAAATTCGCTTGCGGCGCCTCGAACGCCAGCGCGCCGCCTGCGGCTATGCTGACGTTGACCAGCCCCACGCCGCACTGCTGCACCAGCCGTCCCGGCGTTTTCGGCTTCAAGCCCGCTTCCAGCAGCGCGTGCGCGGTGCCCAGCGTCGGATGGCCGGCAAAGGGAAACTCCACGCCCGGCGAAAATATGCGCACGCGATAGTCCGCCTCCGGCGCGGTGGGCGCCAGCGCGAACGTGGTTTCGGAGAGATTGGTCCAGCGCGCAAGCGCATGCATCTGGGCGTCGCTGAGGCCGTCGCCATTGAGCACGACGGCCAGGGGATTGCCCTTGAACGGGACGCTGGTGAAGACATCGACCTGCTTGAAGCGGCGCGGGCCTGTCACGGGTCAGTCGTCTTGGGTGGTTTCAGCCGGCCAGTCGCGGATGTAGGCCTTGAGCATGCGGTTTTCGAAGCTTTGCGCTTCCAGCACCGCCTTGGCCACATCGTAGAACGAGATCACGCCGAGCAGCGTCTTGGCATCCATGACGGGCAAATAGCGCGCGTGCTTTTCCAGCATCATGCGGCGCACTTCGTTGATTTCGGTGTCGGGCGTGACCGTGATCGGGTGGTCATCCATGTACTTGCGCACGGTGCCGGTGCCGACCGAGCCGCCGTTTTTATGCAGCACCTTGATCACTTCGCGAAACGTCAGCATGCCGACCAGGTCGCCAAACTCCATGACCACCAGCGATCCGATGTCTTTTTCGGCCATGGTGTTGACGGCATCGACCAGCAGCATTTCAGGGGTGGCGGTGTAAAGGATGTTGCCCTTGACTTGAAGGATTTCAGAAACTTTCATGGTGGCCGCCCTAGTTTGAATTGTTGTGTGTAATGAGCCTTAGCTCCGAATGTAGCGTAAGCTTGGCTAAAAATCCAGTATTGCGACAAATCAATGCCCACCATACGGGGCAGTGATCGATTGCACCATTTTAGCGAGGAAACCATTCTGATGTGCGAGCGTCGCATGCTACGATTCGGGCCATCCTTTTTAACCAGATGAGTCCACCATGAGCGGTCCTCAATATCCCGGCTTCGACACTTTGTCGCTGCATGCCGGCGCTGCGCCCGACCCGGCCACCGGCGCGCGTGCAACCCCTGTCTATTTCACGTCCTCGTTCGCCTTCAAGGACTCCGACCATGCCGCGTCGCTGTTCAACATGGAGCGCGCCGGCCATGTGTATTCGCGCATTTCGAACCCGACCAACGCCGTGCTGGAAGAGCGCATCGCCGCGCTCGAAGGCGGCGTGGCCGGCATCGCCACCGCCAGCGGCCAGGCCGCCATGTTCCTGGGCCTGGCGACCATTGCCGGCGCCGGCTCGCACATCGTCGCCTCGCGCGCGCTGTACGGCGGCTCGCAGAACCTGCTGGCCTACACGCTCAAGCGCTTCGGCGTCGAGACCACTTTTGTCGACCCGCGCGACATTGATGCCTGGCGCAATGCGATCCGCCCCAACACCAAGGTGCTGTTCGCCGAAACGCTGGGCAATCCCGGCCTGGACGTGCTCGACATCGCCACCGTGGCGGCCATCGCGCACGACAACCACCTGCCGCTGATGATGGATTCGACCTTTACCACGCCCTACCTGCTCAAACCCTTCGAGCATGGCGCCGACCTGGTATTTCACTCGGCGACCAAGTTCCTGTGCGGGCACGGCACCGCCATCGGCGGCCTGCTGGTCGACGGCGGCACCTTCGACTGGCAAGCCGCATACGACCAGACCGGCCGCTTCGCCGAACTGTGCGAGCCGTACGACGGCTTCCACGGCATGGTGTTCGCCGAAGAATCGACCGTGGCCCCGTTCGCGCTGCGCGCGCGGCGCGAAGGCTTGCGCGATTTCGGCGCCGTCATGAGCCCGCACAACGCGTTCGCCGTGCTGCAAGGGATAGAAACGCTCAGCCTGCGCATGGACCGCCACGTGGCCAACACGCGCAAGGTGGTCGAATTCCTGCTCGCCAATCCGGCGGTCGAATCGGTGTCCTACCCCGAACTCGACTCCCATCCCGACTATGAACTGGCCAAGACGTTGCTGCCCAAGGGCTGCGGCGCGGTGTTCTCGTTCAGTTTGAAGGGCGACCGCGCGGCCGGACGCCGATTCGTCGACGCGCTCAAGGTGTTTTCGCACCTGGCCAACGTGGGCGACGCCAAGTCGCTGGTGATCCACCCTGCTTCCACCACCCACTTCCGGGTGCCGACCGAGCAGTTGGCCGCGTCCGGCATCAAGGAAGGCACGATGCGATTGTCGATCGGCCTGGAGAACGTCGACGACCTGATCGAAGACCTGGCGCGCGGCCTGAAGCTGTCGCAGAAGGGAGCTTGAGATGATCGTCACCGTACAAGGCGTGGACGCCTATTGCTACACCGGCGGCAAGCCGTTCGACGCGGCGCGTCCAAGCGCAATCTTCATCCACGGCGCCCAGAACGACCATTCGGTATGGGCGCTGCAGACGCGCTATTTTGCGCACCACGGCTTCAACGTGCTGGCAGTGGACCTGCCAGGCCATGGGCGCAGCAAGGGCGCGGCGATGGACAGCGTCGAAAAGATGGCGGCCTGGGTGCTGGCCGTGATGGATGCGGTGGGCGTCGACAAGGCGCTGCTGATCGGCCACAGCATGGGCTCATTGATCGCGCTTGAAGCGTCGCATATGGCGCCGCAGCGCGTAAGCCACCTGGCGATGCTGGGCACCACCTACCCGATGAAAGTGTCGGATGCGCTGCTGGAAACGTCGAAGAACGACGAACAGGCCGCAATCGACATGGTGAATATTTTTTCGCATTCGACGATGGCGCACAAGCCGTCCTGCCCGGGGCCCGGGTTTTCGGTGATGGGCGGCGCGCGCCGGCTGATGCAGCGCATGTCGCAGATCAATCCGCAGCAGCTGTTCTACACCGACTTCTTCGCCTGCAACGCCTACGCCAACGGCCAGCTTGCCGCTGAAGCGGTGCGCTGCCCGGTGCTGTTCCTGTTCGGCGCCAAAGACATGATGACGCCGGCCCGCTCGACCAAGCTGCTCACATCCGCCATCGCGCACGGCAAGGTGGTGCAGGTCGATTCCGGCCACTCGCTGATGTCCGAGCAGCCCGACGCGGTGCTCGATGCGCTGTTTGCGTTTGCCAACGGGAGATAAGCATGACGGTCCGCTACGCCAGTTTCGCCGAGTTTTATCCGTACTACCTGACCCAGCATGCAAACCGGATCTGCCGCCGCACGCATTTCATCGGCAGCAGCCTGGCGCTGGCGGCGATCGGCATGGCGCTCGTCAGCCGCAACGGCTGGTGGGTGCTGGCGGCGCTGGCGTGCGGTTATGGCGGCGCCTGGATCGGCCATTTCTTCTTCGAGAAGAACCGGCCGGCCTCGTTCGATCAGCCCTTGTATTCGTTCAAGGCTGACTGGATCATGTATTGGCAAATGTTGAGTGGGAAGCTCACTTACTGAGCAACAACAGGGTCAAGTCTGACATCTGGACACGGCCCCATCAGTAGCGCG
>JAZJXM010000091.1:0-14277 GCA_040390915.1 Pseudomonadota bacterium | reverse complement strand
CGTGCACCATGCGGATGAACTGCTTGAGCATCTGTTCGGTGACGGTGAAGTCGGCAATCACGCCGTCTTTCATCGGGCGAATCGCCTCGATATTGCCGGGTACCTTGCCCAGCATCTGCTTGGCTTCCTTGCCCACTGCCTGGATCGTCTTCTTGCCGTTCGGGCCGCCTTCCTGGCGAATTGCGACCACCGATGGTTCGTCCAGCACGATGCCCAGACCGCGCACATAAATCAGCGTATTTGCCGTACCGAGGTCAATCGCCAGATCGTTCGAAAAATAGCTGCGTAAAAAACCAAACATGTGTGTCCTGATGCGCAAACGGTGCGCCTGATCATTAAAAGGAGATGCTGCGGCAGGCCCTATTCGGCGCCGACAACGCATTAGCCCGCCATTCTACCTTATAATTTGACGTTTATATGCTGAAAACCCGGTGTTTTGCGCGCCACTTCACCAGTGAAATCGGCGGCATTAGAAAGCTTTTATCGGCTTTAACACACTGTTATCATAATTTCACCATTCGCCCCATAACATTCTGGACGCGGCCCGTGCCGCGCTATTTGCCATGTCATTAACACTTTCGGACGTAAAACGCATTGCCAACCTGGCCCAGCTCGAGATGGACGAGGCCCACTTTGATACCGCGCTGAAGGAATTGAACCTCATTTTCGCGCTGGCCGAGCAGATGCAGGCGGTCGACACCACCGGCGTCGCACCGCTGTCGCAGCCGTTGGCCGCGGTGCTGGGCAATTTGCCGCTGCGCCTGCGCGACGACGTCGTCAGTGAAGAAAACCGGCGCGAGCAATACCAGGCAGTGGCGCCGAAGACCCAGGACGGCCTGTACCTGGTCCCTAAAGTGATCGATTAATTCCATGCATACCAAAACCCTCAAACAGCTGTCCGCGCTGCTCCATTCGAAGCAGATCACCAGCACCGAACTGACCCGCCATTTCCTCGCGCGCGCCAAGGCCAGTGACCTGAACGCCTTCCTGCACATCGACGAGTCGCTGTCGCTGGCGCAAGCTGCCGCCGCCGACGCGCGCCTGGCCGCCGGCAGCGCCGGCCCCCTGACCGGGATCCCGATCGCGCACAAGGACATTTTCGTCACGCGCGACTGGCGCTCGACGGCCGGCTCGAAGATGCTGGGCAATTACACCAGCCCGTTCAACGCCACCGTGGTCGACAAATTCGCGCAAGCCGGCATGGTCACGCTGGGCAAGCTCAATTGCGACGAATTCGCGATGGGCTCCTCCAACGAAAACTCGGCTTTTGGCCCCGTCAAGAACCCTTGGGACAAGCTGGCCGTGCCGGGCGGCTCGTCCGGCGGCTCGGCCGCCGCGATCGCCGCGCGCCTGGCGCCGGCCGCCACCGCCACCGACACCGGCGGCTCGATCCGCCAGCCGGCCTCGTTTTGCGGCGTGACCGGCATCAAGCCGACCTACGGGCGCGTATCGCGCTTTGGCATGATCGCGTTCGCCTCCTCGCTCGACCAGGGCGGTCCGATGGCCCAGACGGCCGAAGACTGCGCGCTGCTGCTCAATGAAATGGTGGGCTTCGACGAGCGCGATTCGACCAGCCTGACGGCCGAACAAGGCAACGTGAAAGAAGACTTCACGCGCGAACTCGATGCGCCGCTCAAGGGCTTGCGCATCGGCCTGCCGAAAGAGTATTTCGGCGAAGGCCTGGCGGCTGACGTCGAGCAAGCCGTACGCGCCGCCTTGGACCAATTCGTGAAGCTGGGCGCCACGCTGGTCGACATCTCGCTGCCAAATACCGAACTGTCGATCCCGGTGTACTACATCATCGCGCCGGCCGAGGCATCGTCGAATCTGTCGCGCTTTGACGGCGTGCGCTATGGTCATCGGGCGGCCGAATACACCAACTTGAACGACATGTACAAGAAGAGCCGCGCCGAAGGCTTCGGCAAGGAAGTCCAGCGCCGCATCATGGTCGGCACCTACGTGCTGTGCCACGGTTACTACGACGCCTACTACGTGCAAGCGCAGAAGATCCGGCGCCTGATCGCCGACGACTTCAAGGCCGCACTGGGCACCACCTGCGACGTCATCATGGGGCCAGTGGCGCCAACCGTGGCATGGGACCTGGGCGCCAAGGCGGACGACCCGGTAGCGAACTACCTGGCCGACATCTTCACGCTCTCGACCAGCCTGGCGGGCCTGCCCGGCATGTCGGTGCCGTGCGGATTCGGCCAGGGCGACAAGAACAGCGCGCGCCCGGTCGGGCTGCAAATCATTGGTAACTATTTCGCCGAAGCGAAGCTGCTGGGCATCGCGCACCAGTACCAGCAAGTGACCGACTGGCACACGCGCGCGCCTGCGGGCATCTGAGAAGAAAAGAGAGAATTCTATGCAATGGGAAGTCGTCATCGGTATTGAGAACCACGTTCAACTCACGACCAACTCCAAGATTTTCAGCGGCAGCGATATTCGCTTTGGCGCTGAGCCGAACACCCAGGCCAGCCCGGTCGACCTGGCGCTGCCTGGCGTGCTGCCGGTCATGAACCGCGGCGCGGTCGAACGCGCGATCCGCTTCGGCCTGGCGGTTGGGGGCAAGGTCGCGCCGCACTCGGTGTTCGCGCGCAAGAATTACTTCTATCCTGACCTGCCCAAGGGCTACCAGATCAGCCAGTTCGAAGACCCGGTGGTCATCGGCGGCAAGGTCAATTTCGGCTTTGAAAAAGACGGAAAATTCGAAACGCGCAGCATCAACCTGACGCGCGCCCACCTCGAAGAAGACGCTGGCAAGTCGCTGCACGAAGACTATGCAGGGATGACCGGGATCGACCTGAACCGGGCCGGCACGCCGCTGCTCGAGATCGTGTCCGAGCCGGAGATGCGCAGCGCCGCCGAAGCAGTCGCCTACTGCAAGGCGCTGCATGCGCTGGTGATGTGGCTCGGTATTTGCGATGGCAATATGATGGAAGGCTCGTTCCGCTGCGATATCAACGTGTCGGTGCGTCCGGTCGGCCAGAAGGAGTTCGGCACCCGTTGCGAGATCAAGAACCTGAATTCGTTCCGCTTCATTGAAGAGGCAGTGCACGTGGAAGTACGGCGCCAGATCGAACTGCTCGAAGACGGCGGCAAAGTGGTGCAGGCGACGCGCTTGTACGACCCGGACAAGAAGGAAACGCGCGCCATGCGCACCAAGGAAGACGCGCAAGATTACCGCTACTTCCCGGATCCGGATTTGCCGCCATTGATGATCGGTGAAGACTGGATCGCGCGCGTCAAGGCCGAGATGCCGGAACTGCCAGACGCGATGCGGGTGCGCTTTGCCAGCGACTATGCGCTGCCCGAATACGACACCCTGATCCTGACATCGTCCAAGCAGATGGCGGCATATTTCGAAGCCGTGGTGGCCAAGGCCGGCAAGGACAACGCCAAGGCCGCGGCGAACTGGCTGATGGGCGACGTAGCGTCGACGCTGAACCGCGAAAACGTCGACATAGCCGATTCGCCGGTGGAAGCGTCGCAACTGGCGCTGCTGCTGAAACGCATCGCCGACGGCACCATTTCCAACAAGATCGCCAAGGAAGTGTTCGCGGCGATGTGGGAAGCCAAGTCGGGCGACGAGCAGATTGCCGACCTGATCATTGACCAGAAGGGCCTGCGCCAGATTTCGGACAGCGGCGCGCTGGAAAAGATCGTCGACGACGTGCTGGCGGCCAACGAGAAATCAGTCGAACAGTACCGCGCCGGCAAGGAAGCGGCCATCAACGCACTGATCGGCCAGGCCATGAAGGCATCGAAAGGCAAGGCCAACCCGGCCCAGCTGACCGAACTGCTGAAAAAGAAACTCGCCGGCTAACACCAGAGGGTCAGGTCGGGCAATGCGCCATTGGCGCATTGCCCGACCTGACCCTGCCTTGTTGGTGCTTAAATGCCGTAGCGGGTGCGGTAGGCCGACACGGCGTCCTTGTACTGCGCCAGCGCTGGATCGGCGCCGGCGCTGTTCAAATAGCCGAACAGGTCGTCCAGGTTACCGATCGAGATCACTGGAATCCCGAATTCCTTGCTCACTTCCTGCACCGCGGAGCTGGCCGACAGTGCGCCGTCCTTGCCCGAGCGTTCCATCCGGTCCAGCGCGATCAGCACTGCGCACGGCTCGGCGCCGGCGGCACGGATCATGTCCACCGATTCGCGCACCGAGGTGCCGGCCGAAATCACGTCGTCGATGATGACCACTTTGCCGGCCAGCTTGGCGCCGACGATGGTGCCGCCTTCGCCGTGGTCCTTGGCTTCCTTGCGGTTGAACGCGAACGACGTGTTCACGCCTTTGCCTGCCAGCGCCACCGCGGTGGCCGAAGCGAGCGTGATGCCTTTGTAGGCCGGTCCGAACAGCATGTCGAATTGCACACCCGAGTCGAGCAGCGTCTGCGCATAGAACTGGGCCAGCTGGGCCAGCGTGGCGCCTTCGTGGAACAGGCCTGCGTTGAAAAAGTACGGCGACAGGCGCCCGGCCTTGGTGGTGAACTCGCCAAAGCGCAGCACACCCGTGGACACCGAAAACGCGATAAACTGTTGGCGCAAATTGCTCACGGTATTCTCCATTGTTGAAAGTTGGCCGTATTTTACGCCACCCCATCCCCTCGAACCATGCCAAAAATTATTTCAGCAAACCTCAACGGGATCCGTTCCGCCCACAAAAAAGGCTTTTTCACGTGGATGGCGGCTCAAACTGCCGACTTTATCTGCGTCCAGGAGCTCAAGGCCCAGCTGCCGGACATGACCGAGGAGTTCCTCGCGCCAGCCGGCTACCACGGCCATTTCCACTACGCCGAGAAAAAGGGCTATTCCGGCACTGGCATCTACAGCCGCACCAAGCCTGACGCCGTACGCATCGGTTTCGGCAGCCCCGAATTCGACGCCGAAGGGCGCTACGTGCGCTGCGATTTCGGCAATCTGACCGTCATTTCGGTGTACTGCCCGTCCGGTTCGTCCGGACCGGAACGCCAGGAAGCGAAGTTCCGCTTCATGGACCTGTTCCTGCCGCACCTGCAGGAGCTGCGCGCCGAAGGCCGCGAGGTCGTCATCTGCGGCGACTGGAATATCGCGCACCATGAGATCGACCTGAAGAACTTCAAGGGCAACAAGAAGAACTCGGGGTTCCTGCCCGAGGAACGCGCGTGGATGACACAGATTTTCGATGAAGTCGGTTTCGTCGATGTCCATCGCGGCATCGACAAACGCCCGGAGCAGTACACCTGGTGGAGCAACCGTGGCCAGGCCTATGCCAAGAACGTCGGATGGCGCATCGACTACCATGTGGCCACGCCAGGCATCGCGGCCCAGGCCAAGGCAGTGTCGGTCTACAAGGATGAACGCTTCTCCGACCACGCACCCTTGATCATTGACTATTCGCTGTAGAGCGTGCGCGCGCTCTCGAAGCGCCGCGCTTGTCCGGTCAGCGGGTCGTTGAACGCGATGGCCCGCGCCAGCAGCTTGAGCGGGCGCGTGTAATCGTCGGCCTGCTCGGGCAGCGCGTCCGGATAAAACGCATCGTTCAAAATCGGCGCGCCCAGCGCCGCCATGTGCACCCGCAGCTGGTGCTTGCGCCCCGTGTGCGGCTGCAAGCGGTACAGCGCCAGCCCATCCTTCACTTCAATCACGTCCACCAGGGTTTCCGAATTCGGCTCGCCCGCCACTTCCTGCATCCGGAAAAACGGCGTGCCCTCCACCATGCAGCTGCGGTGGATGAACGGGAACTGGCGCTGCGGCAGCGGTGCTGCCAACGCTTCATATTCCTTCTGCACGCTGCGCTGCTGGAATAGCGACTGGTAGGCGCCGCGCGTTTCTTCGCGCCGCGAAAACAGCACGACGCCGGCCGTCTCGCGGTCGAGCCGGTGGATCGGGATCAGTTGCCCCTCCCCCAGCTTGTGCTTCAGGCGCACCAGCAGCGACTCGTGCAAAAAACGCCCACCCGGCGTGGTCGGCAGAAAGTGCGGCTTGTCGACCACCAGCAGGTGTTCGTCCTGGTAAAGGATAATTTCGTCGAAGGGGATGCGCGGTTCGTCGTCGATCTCGCGGTAGTACCATAGCCGCATGCCGCGGGCAAGCGGGCTGTCCGGCATGATCTGCTGGCCGGCGCCGTCCACCACTTCGCCGCGTGCCATGCGGCTGCGCCAGGTCGCTTCCGTCACGTCGGCAAAGCGCCCCAGCAAATAGGCCAGCGCGCAGCCGGGGGCGTCGTCATTGAGCCACATGTAGCTCGGTGCGACGCCGTCCCGGATCGGCAACGGCACGGCCGCGTTGGCCTTCGCTTGCTTGCTCATATCAGTTGCGGTACGCCGGCAGCTCGCGCACTGACGTGCCTTTGGCGCGCGCATAGACCGGCAGCAGCACATTCATGTGGTCGTTCATTTGCTTGATGCGCTCGGCGCCGCCCGGATGGGTCGACAGCCAGGCCAGCGGCAGGCCCTTGTTCAGGGCCGACATTTTTTGCCACAGCTTGATGCCTGCGCGCGGATCGAAGCCGGCGCGCGCCGCCAGGTCTAGCCCGATCAGGTCAGCCTCGCGCTCGTCGTCGCGCGAAAATTTGAGCGATATGAACTGAGCGCCGTAACGGGCCACGGTGTCGGTGACGCTGGGATCGACGCCGAAGATCGATGCCACCAGGGCGCCCCCAAGACGCATGAGGACATTGGTGCCGGTCGACTTGACCATCTGTTCGCGGCCATGCTCGCGCAGCGCGTGTGCGATTTCGTGGCCCATGACGGCCGCCACTTCGTCGTCGTTCAATGTGAGTTTGGTGAGGATGCCGGAGTAGAACGCCACGCGCCCGCCCGGCATGCAAAAGGCGTTCACTTCGGACGATTCGAGCAAGTTGACCTGCCACTCCCACTTGGCCGCTTCCGGGTTCCAGCGCGCGGCATTGGGGGTCAGGCGCTTGGCAATCGCGCGCAACCGCACCAGCTGCATATTGGTGACCGGCGCCAGCACGCCTTTGTTCGCCGCTTCCTGCATCATCTGCAGATACTGCTGCCTGGACTGCTGCTCCACGACCTGTTCGGGCGCCAGCTCGCGCCAGCGCCACAGCGGCCGCACGGCAATGCCGTCCTGCACCGTCACCTGATCCTGGGCCGGCTGCGGCGCGCCTTGCTGGGCCGGCGCCATGCCGGCGCAGACAGCCAGCGCGATGGCGATGACGACTTTCTTCAACTGGCTCATGATGTCAGCTGGCGCGCGACTTTTTGCGCAGGCGGAATACCGCCAGGCTGCCGCGCAGGTTCGGCAGAAACGACACCGGCTTGCCGTCGGCCAGTGCCACCCGCTGCAAAACTTCAAGCCCGCATTCGTCGGCAAGTTCCTCGAAATCGTAGATCGTGGCGCAGCGCACGTTGGGGGTGTCGTACCACTGGTACGGCAGCGATTTCGATACCGGCATGCGGCCCTGAAGCAGCGCCACCCGGTGCGGCCAGTAGGCGAAGTTAGGGAACGAGACGATCGCCTCGGCGCCGACCCGCACGATGTCGCGCAGCAGCGGCTCGACGTGCTGCATCATCTGCAGCGACGACAGGCACAGCACGGTGTCGAAGGAGTTGTCGTTGAAAATGCCTAAGCCATTTTCCATGTCCTGCTGGATCACGTTGATGCCGCGCTTGGTGCTGGCCAACAGTTCGTCGTCTGCGATTTCGATGCCGTAGCCGGTGCAGCCCTTGCCCGTTTGCAGATAGCGCAGCATGGCGCCGTCGCCACAGCCGACGTCGAGCACGTGCGCGTTGTCGGGCACCCAGTGGGCGATGAAGGCCAGGTCGGGGCGCAGGCTGGATAGGTCTTTGAAATTCATGCCTGGTCCCATATTCGTTCGTAATAAGCGCGCACCATGTTCATGTAGCGCGGATCTTCCAGCAGGAAGGCGTCGTGGCCGTGCGGGGCGTCGATTTCGGCGTACGTGACGCGGCGCCGGTTCGACACCAGCGCCTGCACGATCTCGCGCGAACACTCCGGCGAGAAGCGCCAGTCGGTCGAGAACGAGGCGACGAAAAACTCGGCGCGGGTAGCGGCCAGCGCTTTCGTCAGGTCGCCGCCGAACGCGCGCGCCGGGTCGAAATAGTCGAGCGCCTTGGTGATCAACAGGTAGGTGTTGGCGTCGAAGTATTCGGAAAACTTGTCGCCCTGGTAGCGCAGATAGGATTCGATCTCGAAGTCGATCCCGAAGTCGAATTTGTACTCGTTGCTCTCGGCCGCGTTACGCAGCTTGCGGCCGAATTTTTCAGCCATGTCGTCGTTTGACAGGTAGGTGATATGGCCGACCATGCGCGCCACCCGCAGGCCGTTTTTCGGCACCACGCCGTGCGCGTAAAAGTCGCCGCCGTGATAGTCGGGGTCCGACAAAATCGCTTGCCGCGCAACGTCATTGAAGGCGATGTTCTGGGCCGAGAGCTTGGGCGTGGAGGCGATCACCACGCAGTGGCGCAGCCGCTCCGGATACATCATGCTCCAGGCCAGCGCCTGCATGCCGCCCAGCGAGCCACCCATCACGGCGGCGAACCGCACAATGCCGAGCCGGTCGGCCAGCAGCGCCTGGGCCGCGACCCAGTCTTCCACCGTCACCACCGGGAACGCCGCGCCATACGGCTTGCCGGTGGCCGGGTTGGCGTGCATCGGGCCGGTCGAGCCGAAGCAGGAACCCAGGTTGTTGACGCCGATGACGAAAAAGCGGTCAGTGTCGACCGGCTTGCCAGGGCCAACCATGTTGTCCCACCAGCCGGTGCGCTTCGGGTCGTCGTCGTGGACGCCGGCCACGTGGTGCGATGCGTTCAGCGCATGGCACACCAGCACCGCATTCGATTTGTCGGCGTTGAGCGTGCCGTAGGTTTCGTACACCAGCGTGTAGTCGGCAAGCGTGCCGCCGCCCTGCAATTGCAGCGGTTCGGCAAATTTCATCGCCTGTGGCGTGACTGTTCCTAAGGATGGCATGTGGCTCTACAAAAGTGATTCAAATTATCTGCAGCTGGGCGACCGCTTCGGCTATCGCGTGCGGCTCCATGCTGCGCAGGACTTTGCGGGTTTGCGGCGTGACGGTCCCAAGATCGCAATTGAGGATTTCCTGCTTGACCGACAGCAGCTGCGCCGGGTGCATCGAAAATTCGCGCAGGCCCATGCCCAGCAAGAGGCGCGTGAGCTTGGTGTCGCCCGCCATCTCGCCGCACACGGCGACGTCGATGCCGGCCTTTTTGCCGGCCATGATGGTCATGGCGATCAGCTGCAAAATAGCCGGGTGCAGCGGGTTGTACAGGTGCGCCACTTCGTAGTCGACGCGGTCGATCGCCAGCGTGTACTGGATCAGGTCATTGGTGCCGATCGAGAGGAAGTCCATGCGCTTGACGAACATCGGCAGCGCCAGCGCGGCGGCCGGTATCTCGATCATGGCGCCCACTTCGATCGAGGTGTCGTACTTGTGGCCCGCTTCGCGCAATTGGGCCTTGGCCTGCTCGATCATCAGCAGCGACTGGTCGATTTCAAACGCGTGCGCCAGCATCGGGATCAGCAGGCGCACCTTGCCGTAGGCGGAGGCGCGCAGGATCGCGCGCAGCTGCGTCAGGAACAGTTGCGGCTCGGCCAGGCAGTAGCGGATCGCGCGCAGTCCCAGCGCCGGGTTGAGCGCCGTGTGCTCGGTCTGGTCGAGCGGCTTGTCGGCGCCGATGTCGAGCGTGCGGATCGTGACCGGGCGCCCTTTCATCGACACCACGGCCTTGCGGTATTGTTCGAACTGTTCGTCCTCGGACGGAATGCGGTGCGCCTGGCCGCCGCGCGCCATGAACAAAAATTCGGAGCGGAACAGGCCCACGCCTTCGGCGCCCGATTCGAGCGCGCCCGGGCAGTCGTCTGGCAGTTCGATGTTCGCCATCAACAGGATCGGCGTGCCGTCGCGCGTAATGGCCGGGGTTTTCTTGAGCTTGAGGAGCTTCTTGCGCGCCTTTTGCATCAGCAGCTGGCGCGCGCGGTACTGTTCCAGCACCAGCGCGCTCGGGTTGGCGATCACCACCCCGGCGTCGCCGTCGATGATGACCCAGTCGTCCTGCTCGATCAGCGCCGACGCCTGCGACATGCCAACCGCAGCCGGAATATCGAGGCTGCGCGCGACAATGGCGGTGTGCGAGTTCTGGCCGCCCACGTCGGTCACAAAACCGATGAAGGAGCGGTCGCGGAACTGCAGCATGTCGGCCGGCGAAATGTCGTGCGCAACGACGATCATCTGCGGCTGGAACTGGTCGCCCGCCACCGGCGCCGGCGCCAGCTGGGCGGTCCCCATCAGCACCTTGAGCACCCGTTCGGCGACCTGCTGGATGTCGGCCTTGCGCTCGCGCAGGTACTCGTCCTCGATCTCGTCGAATTGGGCCGACAGTTCGTCGATCTGGGTCACCAAGGCCCATTCGGCGTTGTAGTGGCGGCTGCGGATGATGTCGAGCGGGGCTTCCGAAATCATCGGGTCCGACAGGATCAGCGCATGCACGTCGATGAAGGCGCCCAGTTCGGTCGGGGCGTCCTTGGGCAAATCGGTCCACAGCGATTGCAGGCCGCGGTGCACTTCGGCCAGCGCATCCTGCAGGCGCCTCACTTCGTTTTCGAGCTGCTCTTCGGCCACCAGGTAGTGCTTGACGTCGAGCGCGGCCGGCGTGAGCAGGTGCGCGCGGCCGATCGAGATGCCGCGCGATACGGGGATGCCGTGGAGCGTGAACGATGCCATCGGATGTCCTGTGTGAAAACGGCTAGGTGGGCGGTCCAGCGGCATTACTCGCCTTCGCCGAATTTGTCGTTGATCAGCGCGACCAGCGCTTCGACACACTCCTTTTCATCGGCGCCGTCGGCCTCCAGCGTGACCTTGGCGCCTTTGCCGGCGGCCAGCATCATCACGCCCATGATCGACTTGGCGTTGATGCGGCGCGCATTGCGGGTGAGCCAGACGTCGCTCTGGTACTTGGCGGCCAGCTGCGTGAACTTGGCCGAAGCGCGCGCGTGCAGGCCCAGTTTGTTGATAATCTCAAGATCTTGTTGAATCATGTTTTAGTTTTCTCTGTCACGAACCTGCCTACATGCGATGGCCAACGGCCACCTCCTGAACTCGCCCTACCCAACCCGGATCCGGTTATCGACCCGTACCGCGCCGCCCTGCCCGCCGGCCAGCGCCATTTCGACCACGACGTCGAGGTTATCGCGCCGGTAGGTGATCGCGCGCAGCAGCATCGGCAGGCTGATGCCGGCGATGACTTCGATACGGCCCGCGTCGGCCAGCGAATTGCAGCAGTTGGCTGGCGTGCCGCCCTTGATGTCGGTGATCACCAGCACGCCGCTGCCGTCGTCCAGGCGCGTAATAGCGGCCTTGGCCAGCGCGTTCACTTCGGCCAAGTCCTGGTCGGCGGTGACGTCGATCGCTTCGAAGCGCTCGGTGGGGCCGCGAAACACGTGCGCCACGGCGGCGATGAATGCCTGGCCCAGCGGTGCGTGGGTCATCAAGAGTATGCCGACCATCAGCGCTTTCCTGCCTGCTGCTCGAGCGCGTCGACGAACATGGCCGCCACGTCAAAGCCGCTCTGGTCGGTGATCTCCTGGAAGCAGGTCGGGCTGGTGACGTTCACTTCGGTCAGGCATTCGCCGATCACGTCCAGGCCGACCAGCAGCAGGCCGCGCGCGGCCAGCGTTGGCCCCAGCGTTTCGGCGATGCGGCGGTCGTGCGCGCTCAAAGGCTGGGCCACGCCGACGCCGCCGGCGGCCAGGTTGCCGCGGATTTCGTCGCCCTGCGGGATGCGCGCCAGCGCGAACGGCACCGGCTTGCCGTTGATGACCAGGATGCGCTTGTCGCCCTTGACGATGTCGGGGATGTAGCGCTGCGCCATGATGGTGCGCGCGCCGTTGACGGTCAACGTTTCGATCACCGAACCGAGGTTCATGCCGTCGCTCTTGATGCGGAAGATGCCGGCGCCGCCCATGCCGTCGAGCGGCTTGAAGATCACGTCGCCGTGATGGGCGTGAAACGCGCGCAAGCGCGCCATGCTCGAGGTGACCAGGGTCGGCGAAGTGAATTCGCTGAACTGGGCAATCGACAGTTTTTCGTTGTGGTCGCGAATCGCGGACGGCTTGTTGAATACGCGCGCGCCCTGCTTTTCGGCCAGCTCCAGCAGATACGTCGCGTACACGTATTCCATATCGAACGGCGGATCCTTGCGCTGCAGGACGCAATCGAATTCGGACAGGCGCGATTCGGTTTTCGGGGTAGCGCGGAACCAGTCGTGGGCGTCGCCGGTGAGCGTGACGGCGGCCACGTTGGCGCTGACGATGCCGCCGTCGAGCGCCATATCGCTTTGTTCGAACGCATGGATCGTGTGGCCGCGCCGGACCGCTTCGCGCATCATCGCGAAGGTCGAGTCCTTGTACGTTTTAAAGCCAGCCAGCGGATCGGCGAGGAAAGCGATTTTCATGGACGTTAGCAATGATGACAATGCTTGATTTTAGCCGGAAACCGCAATCTGCGCCGGGCAAGCGCCGTCAATACACTTCGGGGTTCGGATCGGTGCGTTCCATTTCCAACGAAGCGGCCAGCAGGCCCAGTCGCGCCACGACGCCGTACACATAAAAGCGGTTCGGCGCGGCGGTGCCCGGCTTGGCTTTCAAGTCCGGCACCGCGTGCTGCTGCGCGAACGCCAGCGGCACGTATTGCGAGCCTGGCGCGTTCAGGTTCTGGTCGATGCCGCGTTCGGCGTGGATTCGGTAAAAGCCGCCCACCACGTAGCGGTCGATCATGTACACCACCGGCTCGGCCACCGCGTCCTTGACCTTTTCGAAGGTCGGCACGCCTTCCTGGATGATGACGTCGGTCACTTCGACGCCGTCCTTGATGACCGACATCTTGTTGCGCTGCTTGCGGTTCAAGTCCTTCACTTCGCTGGCGTCCTTGACCGTCATGATGCCCATGCCGTAGGTGCCGGCGTCGGGCTTGACGATGACGAACGGCTTTTCCTTGATCCCGTATTCCTTGTATTTCTTGCGGATCTTGGCCAGCAGCATGGTCACATTGTCGGCCAGGCACGCGTTGCCGCCGTCTTCCTGGAAGTTGATCTCGCCGCACTTGGCATGGAAGGGGTTGATCATCCACGGATCGATGTCGATCAGCTTGCCGAATTTTTTGGCCACCTCGTCGTAGGCGGCGAAGTGGTTGCTCTTGCGGCGCAGCGCCCAGCCGGCGTGCAGCGGCGGCAGCAGCGACTGCTCATGGATGTTCTGCAAAATCGACGGGATGCCGGCCGACAGGTCGTTATTGAGCAAGATGGTGCAAGGATCGAAATCGACCAGCCCCACGCGCCGCCCGTTGGCGGAGCGCACCAGCGGCTCGATCACCAGCATGTTGCCGTCAGGCAGCGCCAGCGGTGTGGGCTGGGTGATCTCGGGCGAGAGCGAACCGAGCCGCACGTGCAGGCCGGTCTGGCGGAAGATCTGCATCAGGCGCGCCACGTTTTGCAGGTAGTGCGGATTGCGCGTGTGCCCTTCCGGCACCAAGAGCAGGTTGCGCGCGTCCGGGCAGTATTTGTCGATTGCCGCCATGGCCGCCTGCACCGCCAGCGGCAGCATTTCGGTGGCCAGGTTGTTGAAGCCGCCCGGGAACAGATTGGTGTCGACCGGCGCCAGCTTGTAGCCGGCATTGCGCAAGTCGACCGAGCAGTAGAACGGCGGCGTGTGTTCCTGCCACTCCATGCGGAACCAGCGCTCGATGGCAGGCGTGGCCGCGAGGATTTTTTTCTCGAGGTCGAGGAGCGGGCCAGTCAGGGCTGTGACGAGGTGGGGAACCATGGAGTACGTCCTTAAGGCTTCTTGATGATGGGGAACAGCGTAAGTCGGGGCGGATTCGGTATTTTAAAGTAGTTGTTGGTCCAGAAATGCAAAAAGGCGCCCTGCGGGGCGCCCGACAACCCGCTTGCGCGGGCCGAGAGTGCGTGGATCAGGCGTGATAGGCAGATTCGCCGTGGCTCGTGATGTCGAGACCTTCCCGTTCCTCTTCTTCCGGTACGCGCAGACCGATCGCCAGGTCCACCAGTTTGTAGGCAATGAACGCCACCACACCTGACCACAGGACGGTGGTGCCGACCGCGGTCAGCTGCACCAGCACCTGGTGGCCCATGTCGTAGTCAGGGCTAGCCTTGTTGGCAACATAGTCGAAGATGCCCTGGCCACCCAGCTTGGGCGAAGCGAACACGCCCGTCAGCAAGGCACCCAGGATACCGCCCACGCCGTGCACGCCGAACACGTCCAGCGAGTCGTCGGCGC
>JAZJXM010000090.1:0-41477 GCA_040390915.1 Pseudomonadota bacterium | reverse complement strand
AGATCGGCGGCATGGTCAACGCCATCCGCAAGGTCATCCCGAACGCCAAGCTGGTGTACAACAACAGCCCATCGTTCAACTGGACGCTGAACTTCCGCCAGCAAGCGTACGACAGCATGAAAGCGGCAGGCAAGGATGTGTCGGCCTACGAGCGCAGCAAGCTGATGAGCGTTGAATACGACAGCACCGAACTGGCGCTGGCCGCCGATGAAAAGATCCGTACCTTCCAGGCCGATTCGGCGCGCGAAGCGGGCATCTTCCATCACCTGATCACGCTGCCGACCTACCACACGGCCGCTTTGTCGACCGACAACCTGGCCAAGGACTACTTCGGCGACCAGGGCATGCTCGGCTACGTCGCCGGCGTGCAGCGCAAGGAAATCCGCCAGGGCATCGCCTGCGTCAAGCACCAGAACATGTCCGGTTCGGACATCGGCGACGACCACAAGGAATACTTCAGCGGCGAAGCGGCACTGAAGGCGTCCGGCAAAGACAACACGATGAACCAGTTCTAACTGAACTTATCGCGCAACAAGAAAGCTCGCCTCGGCGAGCTTTTTTTATTGCGCCAGCAGGCGCGCGGCCTGTTCTATCCACCAGGGCGTATTCCTGACCCAGTTCGACAACAGTTGGCCGGCCACGATCAGCGGCAGCGCGATCAGAAACACGCGGTGCACGCGCTGCTCGACCCAGTAGTCGCGCAGCATCGCGATCACGATCAGCGCATCGAAGGCGAGGTCGAATTTGCCAGCGGGGATCAGGTAGTGCGGGAAGCGCGCGAACGCGGCCACCGTCAGCGCGGCGGCGGCCATGAACATCAGCCGCTTGTGCAGTTCCGGGCGCTTGCGCCAGGCGATGCCCAGCCCGAACAGGAGCGCAAACAGCGTCATGTCGAACAGCGGCACCATCAGGAAGGACAGCACGCCGGTGTCGCCGTGGGCAATCCGAAAGCGCGCCATGGTCAGCGCCGTGGCCACGCCAACGATGGGCAGCAGCACGCCCAGCACGATGCTGGCCATGCCCAGCGCGCGGTGCAAACGCACCTGGCGTCCTTGCACCAGCGCGGTCTGGACCATCAGCAGCAGCATCCAGGCGCTGAAGATGAAGGTATGCACGAACAGGATCGCCGGCACCGGCGACGGAGGATGAAGCAAGCCGTGTTCGATGGTGCGGCTAAAACCGTACAGCACCACCAGCGTGATGACGATCGCCATCGCAA
Organism: Pseudomonadota bacterium; assembly: GCA_040390915.1. GTDB lineage: Bacteria > Pseudomonadota > Gammaproteobacteria > Burkholderiales > Burkholderiaceae_D > Telluria_A. The sequence goes on along the minus strand of JAZJXM010000090.1, from coordinate 40,258 downwards.
AATAAAACCGCAGCAACGGCCGTGCCGGCGTCGTAATGGTGCCCATGATGGTCTTCCAGGTGGCGGTCTCTGAATATTATCAGAATTTCATCACCTATTGACCAGCACTACCACATCAAATCGTCGGGAATCTGGAACGCGGCGTACGGATCGTCGGCGTCGACTTCGGTGCTGGCCTTGTTGACCCGCACCACCAGCGACGCATCGCGCTCGGCGATCTTGTCGGCGATGACGCGCGGCACCAGCTCGACGCTGGCGCCCTGGCACACGATCACCAGCCGGCCTGCGATCACGTGCGCTTGCACCGCGGCCGACACGAACATGCGCTCGATCTTGGTGCCGTGCGTGAAGTGGTAGGCGATGTCGCCGTTGCCCTTGCTCTGGCGGTTCTTTTGCACCATCTGGGCGATCTGCGCCATGATGGCCTTCTGGGTCGCGGCCGCGTCGCGCTGGGCATTGAGCTCGCGCGCCCGTTCGGCGTTCTTGCGCTGCACTTCCAGCGCGGCCAGGCGCGCTTCATCGACGCTCTGGGTGCCGCTGCGGCGCTCATCCTTCTTTTGCTTGCTCTTGTCCTGCTGGGCCAGTTTGGCCTTGTTCTTGTCGACCAGGCCGGCCTTTAAAAATTGATCTTGCAACGAGGCCATATTCACCACTCCGTAAAAAACGCTAGCATAGCAAACTTGATCAGCCAGCGACCGCCTCTTCGAACAGGCAACTGGCATTGCGACCGCCATGCTTGGCGCGGTACATGGCCAGGTCGGCGCGCTTGAGCAAGGTATCGGCCTGCTCGCCATGGCCCTTGAACATGGTCACGCCGACGCTGGCCGAACAACGCCACGCCAGCTCGCCCATCACGTACGGCAGCGCCAGCGCGGCCAGCACGTTGTGCGCGATGCGCTGCGCCTGCGCCTGCGCCACCTCGCTGGCCGCGCCCAGGTTTTCAAGCACCAGCACAAATTCGTCGCCGCCCAGGCGCGCCACGGTGTCGCCGGCGCGCACGCAGCCGGCCAGCCGGCGCGCCACTTCGCACAGCAGGGCGTCGCCGCTGTCATGGCCATGGCGGTCGTTGAGCCCCTTGAACTGGTCAAGGTCGATGAAGCACACCGCGCCGTGGCGCGCGCTGCGCCCGCTCGCGTGCAGCGCATGGTTCAGGCGGTCCATCAGCAATCGCCGGTTGGGCAACTGGGTCAGCGCGTCGTAGAAGGCCAGCTGGCGTATCAGTTCCTGCTTGGCGCGGTGCTCCGAATTGTCGATAAAGCTGTGCACGATATGGGTGGTGGCGGCGCCTGCGCCCAGCACTGCCGTGATGGTGGTAAATGCCGGGTAGTCGGCGCCCGCCGGGCGCCGGTGCATGATTTCGCCTTGCCATTTGCCCGGTCCCGCCATGGCCGCCTTGAGCGCACGATCGGTGGCGGCGCCGTCCGCGTACAGCTGTTGCGCCGGCGCGCCGACCAGCAGCGCCAGCTTGCGCCCGCTGATCCGGCACGCGGCTTGGTTGGCGCGCAGCACGATTCCCTGGGCATCGGTGACCAGCATGCCTTCCTGTGATTCGAAGGCGATTGCAGCGATGCGCAGCTCTTCGTCAGCGCGCTTGCGCTCGCTGATATCGGTGACGACGCCGTACCAGAACAGCGAACCGTCGGCCTGCTGTTCCGGCGTGCTGTTGCCGAACATCCAGCGCGACTGGCCGCCGGGCAGCACGATGCGGTATTCCTGGCTCCAGGGCGACAGCGTGCTGGCCGACACCGCACTCGATGCGCACACCCGTTCGCGGTCGTCCTTGTGCACCAGCGCCAGCAAAGGCGCGGCGTCGGCGCGCACCGCCTCCGGGGTCAGCCCGAACAGCGCGCCGATGCCCTCGCTGGCGTACGGAAAACAGGTGCTGCCGTCAGGGCGCAGCTGGAACACGTACACCATGCCCGGCACCATGCTGGCGATTTTGGTGAGTCGCTCGAGCGACTGCTGCTGCTGCGCCGTGGCATGCTGGCGCGCGCTGTCGGACGCGCGCAGGTCGGCCTGCATCCGTTCCAGGCAGGCCATCACGCTGTCGCCGGGCGCGGCAATGCGCTGGCAAATCTCGGCCAGCGTGCCGCCCAGCGTGGCCAGCATCACTGCATAGATGCGGCGCGTCATGCACAGCGCCAGCAAGCCGAGCAACACCACTGCGACCCGCATCGCGCGTGCCTGCCACTGCGCGTTCGCCACTTCGCCGCGGGTACGCTCGCTGACCGCCACGAAGGTGTCGTCGATCGGGCGCATGATCTGCGCCTTGACGCTGCGGTAATGCTGGTCGAACAGCAGCGCGCTGCCCTGTTCGCGCTGCGCGCCGCCTTGCGCGGCCAGGCGCATGGCCAGCCGTTCGGTCTCGGTGAGCGCGTCGGACAGGCTCTTGGACTGGGCCAGCCGCGCCAGTTCGGCATCGCTGAAGCGGGCCTGGCGCATCAGTTCCATCAGCGGCGCCCATTGCGCGCTGCCCGGGCGCGGCGCCCGGTCATCGGCCGCCACCAGGTCCCAGTACACATCATGGTAGCGCTGCGGGCGCGCCAGCGTGCCTTCGCGGATGGCCAGGATGGCATCGAAATAGCCGATGAAACGTTGCTCGCCGGTCATCACGTACGCTTGCGCCATGCGCGTCAGGTCATCCGACGACTGGCGCAGCTCCTCCATCAGGGACAAGGAATTCTGGCGCCGCGCATTGGCCTCGTCGACCTGGCTTTCGAGCCACACGTAAGCCAGGAAGGCCAGCGCCATCGCGCCGATCACGCCCAGCAGCGCGACGAAGCGGCGCGAAAAGGGGTTGTTGCCTGGGGAAGAATCGCTCAGCATGGCGCACCTGTCCGAAGAGTCCGACAACCGTCCTTGCAGCACGACGCGTGCAAGGCAATGGCCGCGGGGATAGGGCGACGCTTGCGCAGTGTCGGGAAATCAAACAATAGCTATTAGGAAACTAATGTTTACCGAACCGCCTATATGCATACTAACAATATACCCTTTGCACAACAAGTGGTTATTGGAGAGATTTACGCTTCACAACACATACGGCAACAACCACCAGCTGCGCCGCTTGTAGGCAGCCCATTCCGGGTAGCGCGCCATGCTCGCTTCCTTGAGCACCATGTTGACCGCGAACAGGCCGAGCCACACGCAAGCCAGCACCAGCGCCGGAAGGGGGTGCCAGACCAGCAGCGCGAAACTGCCATAGATCATCATTTCGCCCAGGTAGTTGGGATGGCGGATGGTGCGGTGGATGCCGTCGGTGATCAGGCCGCGCTGCAGGCGCAAGGTGTAGAATTTTTGCGCGTCAGCGGCAATCATGATCACCTGGCCCAGGCTGCACAGGCTGATGCACAGGCAAAACCAGGCGTAGTCGGGCAGGGGATAGTGCGGCTGCGCGGTGCCAGAAATCAACAGCCAGCCAAAGCTCCAGTACGGCGCCAGCACGAACAGGAAGGCGTTGATGCCGCCGAGGACGGTGACCCGCACTTGCCAGTTGCGGTCGGGGAAGGCCAGATCTTTCAACAGCCACACCAGGCCATAGCTGCCGTGCAGCGCCAGAAAGATCCAGGCCGCCACCGTCGTATTGTTGTAGTACGCCATCAGCGCACCCAGGAACAAGAAGGTGCCGCCTTTCTGGAAGTTGATCACCCACGCCAGTTTCCACGGCCGCGCGCCGCCGCCGCAGTCTTGCGACAACCAGGTCGATGCGCGCCGGATCGCGCTGGCCCAGGCCGGGGCTGCTTGGCTGCTCATGTCGATTTTCCTTGTGCTCAGATGCCGTACTTTAACCCGGATTCGCCGCTTGACTTCCGGGTCCGCAGCACTACGCTGATGTATTGGGGCTGGCCCAGCCCCACAACGACAGGGAGAACAGCGATGAGTGCAGCAGAGAACAAGACGCTGGTGATGGAAGGCTATCGCCAGTTTCAAAGCGGTGACATTCAACATTTGCTCGAGCGCTATCACGACGATGCCGAATGGACCGGCCCGGAATCGGACCTGGCGCCGTTCGCCGGCAAATTCCACGGCCGTCAGGGCATTGCCCAGTTTTTCAGCAAACTGGCCGACTCGGTGCAGCCGATCCGCTTCCAGCCTTTGACCGTGGTGGCCGAAGGCGATAGCGTGGTGGTCACCGGCGAGGCGAGCTGGCGCGTCAAGTCCACGGGGCGCAGCTATGACAGTGCCTGGGTCCACGTATTCACCCTGCGCGAGGGCAAGGTCGCCACCTTCCAGTCCTATTACGACACGGCAGCGTGCGAAAAGGCATTCCAGCCCGGCCTCGGCGCCCAGCCGTCAGCCACCGCCCCGCTGCACCATTGATACGCGCCCGGGCAAGACCATGCCACCTGCGGGTGGCTTTTTTTTGGCCCCGGACGCCACCACCAGTGGCGATCAATTTGTAACTGTTGTAACTAAGCGCGCTAGCCCACGCAGCCATTGCTACCCTGGCCTGTATAAACAATGCCTTGCAAACGGCCCCCGCGCCGGCAGATCCCGCACCTGAAAAACCAGGCCAGGGATGTGCAACCAAACAAGGAAAACCCGATGAAACCATTCTCGACCGCACCAACCATGTTGCTCCTGGCCACCCTGTTGAGCGCCGCACTGGCCGTGCCTGCCATGGCGGCCGGCGTCCAGCCTGCCGTCAAGCTCGGCTCGGCAGGCACGTTTGCGCTGCTCAGCAAGACCGGCATTACCAACGTGTATGCGTCGGTCATCAGCGGCGACGTCGGCACCAGCCCGATCACGGGCGCGGCGATCGGGCTGACCTGCGGCGAAATTGCCAGCGGCATCCTGTACACGGTCAACGCGGCCGGCCCGCTGCCATGCAGCGTCACTGCCGCCACCCTGTTGACGGCCGCGGTGGGCGACATGGAAGCGGCTTACCGCGATGCCGCCGGCCGCGTGCTGCCGGACTTTACCGAACTGGGCACTGGGGAAATTGGCGGCAAGACGCTGCGTCCCGGCCTGTACAAATGGGGCACCGACGTCCGGATTTCGACCGATGTCACGCTCAACGGCGGCCCGAACGATGTCTGGATTTTCCAGATCGCCGGCGGCCTCCAGCAAGCGAGCGCCACCCGCGTCACGCTGACCGGCGGCGCGCTGGCCAAGAACGTGTTCTGGCAGGCGGCCGGCGCGGTGTCGATCGGCACCACTGCCCACTTTGAAGGCGTGATGCTGGCCAAGACCATGGTGGCGGTGAAGACCGGCGCCAGTGTTCACGGCCGCTTGCTGGCCCAGACCGCCGTCACGCTGCAAAAGAACAGCATCACCCAGCCTGCGCCCTAACGCAGCGCAGCAGCGCTCCAGCGGCTAGGCCAGCTTGAGCGCGTTGCCGCTCTGGTAGAGGCGCAAGGCCTCGGCCACCACTTCCTGCAACTCGTCCTGGTGGATCGGCTTTTCCAGGAATTTGTACACCGCCCCCATGTTGATCGCCTGGCGCGTCACATGGTAGTCGTCATAGGCCGACAGCATGATGCGCACCGCGCGCGGATACATGCGCCGCACCCGGGACAGGAACTCCACCCCGCTCATGTCGGGCATGCGCTGGTCGCACAGCACCACCGCAATTTCCTTGCACGCGAGCAGCTCGAAAGCTTGCTCCGGATCGGCTGTGGCGTGCACCAGGAAGCCGGCCGCCGACAGCGTCAAGTCCAGGTAGGCCAGCAAATGCGCATCGTCGTCCAGCACCAGCAGCGCCGGCGCGCCAGCCAGGCGCCCGGTCAGCGCCGGCGGCAAGTGGCGCTCTTCGCGCAGCAATTGTTCCAGCTCGGGCACGGCTAGCGGCTTGCTGAAGAAATAGCCCTGGATGATGTCGCAGTCACGCCCCGCCAGCAAGGCCAGCTGGCCTGGCGTTTCCACGCCCTCGGCCACCACTTCCAGGTGCAGGCTGTGCGACATCGTGATGATGGCGTCCGAGATGGCCAGGCTGCTGGGGTCGGTGGCGATGTCGCGCACGAAGGAAATGTCGAGCTTCAAGCGGTCGATCGGAAAGCGCCGCAAGTAGCTCATGTTCGAGTAGCCGGTGCCAAAGTCGTCGATCGACAGTTCGACCCCGATTTCCTTGAGCCGCTCCATCATCGGCACGCTGCGCTCGGGATCGGCCATCGAGATGCTTTCGGTCAGCTCGAGCTCCAGGTAGCGCGCCTGCAGGCCGCTCTGGTCCAGCACGCGCCGCACCAGCCCTTCCAGGTCTTGCTGGGCGCACTGCTTGGCCGAGATGTTGACCGCCACCGGGATGGCCGGCAGCCCGGCATCCTGCCACGCCTTGTTCTGCAGGCAGGCCGTGCGCAGCACCCATTCGCCCAACGGGATGATCAGGCCGGTCTCTTCGGCAAACCCGATGAAGTGGCCCGGCGCCAGCAAGCCCTGTTGCGGATGGCGCCAGCGCACCAGCGCCTCGAGCCCGACCACCTTGCCGCTGCGCAGGCTCACCTGTGGCTGGTAATGCAGTTCGAATTCGTCGCGCTCGAGCGCCAGGCGCAGGCTTGCGCCCAGTTCCAGCTGGCGCCGCGCGCGTTCCTGCAAGTCGGCGGTAAAAAATTGAAAGCCGTTGCGCCCCAGTTCCTTGGCCCGGTACATGGCGGTATCGGCGTGCTTGATCAAAGTCTCGGCATCTTGCCCATCCTGTGGAAAGGCGGCCAGCCCGATGCTGCAGCTCACTTTCAAGTCGTGCCCGCCCAGCGCCATTGGCTCGGCCACCCGGTCCAGCAGTTTGCGCACCAGCTCGGTCACGCGGGCAGCCAGGCCGGCCTCGCCCTGGTTCAGCAGCAACAGCACGAATTCGTCGCCGCCAAAGCGGGCCACGGTGTCGCTGGCGCGCACGCCACCGCCCAGCCGCGTGGCCACCACCTTGAGCAGCTGGTCGCCCACGTCATGGCCCAGGTTGTCGTTGACCAGCTTGAAGTCGTCCAGGTCGATGAAGGCCACCACCAGGCTGTCGTTGGCGCGCCGCGCCACCGCGATGCCCTGGTTGATCCGGTCCAGCAGCAAGCTGCGGTTGGCCAGGCCGGTCAAGGTGTCGAACTGGGCCTGGCGGGCCACCTGTTCGGCATCATTGCGGGCGTCGGTGACGTCGTTGAAGATGGCCACGTAGTGCTCGCCGCCGCCGGCGCCATCGTCGCGCACCGGGGCCACGTAGACTTCGTTCCAGAACGGCGTGCCATCCTTGCGGTAACTGCGCACCACCGCATGGGCCTCGCGCCGCTCACGCAGCGCCAGCCGCAGTTCCAGCAGCGCCGGCTGGTCCAGCTCGTCGCCGGCCAAAAAATCGGACGGCATGCCCAGCGCTTCTGCCACGCTGTAACCGGTGATGCGCGCGAACGCCGGGTTGGCGTATTCGATCGGGTAGCCCGGCTGCGACAGGCTGGCAATGACGATCGCATTGAAACTCGACGCCATCGCCCGCTCGCGCAGGTGCAACACCTGGTTGACGCGCAGCAGGTCGCTGGCGCGGTCTTCCAGGCTCTCTTCGGACGCCGACAGCGCCACGCTCATCGAGTTGAACACCTGCGCCAGGTCGCCGATTTCATCGTGCAGGTCTGCATCGACGGTGACGTGGCGCTTGCCCTGCGACAGCTTGCGCGCCGCCTCGGTCAGGCTTTCGATGGGGCGCGACACGCGCCGGCCAATATAGGCAGCGCAGCCAAAGGCCAGCAACAGGCCGAACAGCGCAACGCCTGCCACGATCCGCAATGACGCGCTGGCGCTGGCCATGAACTCGTTGTACAGCGGCGTGTATTCATAGACCAGCGCGGCCGCGATGGTGCCATCGCGGCCGCGAATCGGCACCACCACCTGCAAGATGTCGGCGCCGCCAGCGCCAGGCTCGGTCATCAGGCGCGTCGCGCCATCCTTGAGCGTGGCCGCGATCAGTTGGCGGCGGGTGCCCTGTTCGATCGGCGTGCCGATGTCAGGCCGGTCTGTGTCGGCCAGGATGACCATCCTGGCGTCGACGATTTCCAGGTCGCGCTGTTCGCGGCTGGCGATGAAGTCGAGCAGGTTCTGGAATCTTTCCTGGCGTTGCTGCACGCTGCCCTTGTCCATTTCGAAGGCCGCCATGGTCGCCATCGCCGAAGCCAGATTGCGCGCCTTCATTTCGATCGCATGCTGCGCGATCGCGTGCAGGCGCTCGAGCGCGACTGCCCCTACGCCACCGACGATCAGGAACACCGCCAGCACGACGGCCGTAATTCTGGTCGAAACCCGCATCGCAGTCCTTCGCCAAGGATATTTCTTGTCGATATTAGCGGATTCGCCACGTTGTTGCCATTCGTTTGTCCGGCAGTGGTGGCGCGCACACAGTTGGGATATGCTAGGCAACAAGGAATGCCCATGAGACCACTCGCCCCTGTGCTAGCTTGCCTGTTCGCCTCCGTGGCCGCCGTCGTCACCCTGGAGGCGCGCGGTGCGCCCTTGCAATTGTGCTTCGAAGACGTGCCGCAGCACCCATGGACCATGCCCGACGGGCGCGGCCTCAATTTCGCGCTGCTCAAGCGGGTCGAAACGCTGACGGGCGAACGCTTTGTTGCCTCGCCGCGCCCGTGGGCGCGCTGCCTGGAAGAGGCGCGCGTGGGGCGCATGGATGGCATCATCGCAGCGGCCGATTCACCCGAACGGCGCTTGTTCAGCGTGCCGCCGCTGGCCGCCGACGGCACGCCCGATCCGGCCAAGGCGCTGTACGTGGCCAGGGCGGTCGTGTTCCTGCGCGCCAGGAGCGGCGCCAGCTGGGACGGCAAGACGCTGCACAATCCGCGCGCCACCATCCTGACCCAGCGCGGCTATTTCATCGGCGCCGTGCTGCGCCAGCGCGGCCACCGCGTGCTCGACACCGTCAAGTCCGCCGACGAGGCATTGCGCCTTTTGGCTGCCGGCAATGCCGACGTGGCCGTCCTGATGACCGAGATCGGCAGCGAGGACTTGCGCGCCGATCCCCGTTTTCGCACCCTGGTGACCAGGGCGCCGTTGCCGTACATGGAGTTCCCCCTGTTCCTGCTGGCCAGCCGCGCCAGCTATGAACAGGATCCGGCCCGCATCGAAGCGATCTGGAGTGCGATCGCCACGGTGCGCGCCAGCGCCGACTACCGCAAGCGCGAAGAGCTGGAACTGCGGCGCCGCGCGCCGATCAGCAATGCGCCCAGCGCGCCCAGCAGCAATGCCGCCGTGCCCGGCTCGGGCAGCGCGCGCGCCGCTTCGAACTGAAAATCGTCGGCCACCCAGTGGCCACTCTGGGAGCCCAGTTCGCGCCGGTCGATGCGGTAGCCGGTAATGCCGTTCAGTGCGGCAAAGGCGCCGGTATCGACGAACGACAGCGGTTCGGGCTGGCCCGGGTGGGAATCGGGCAGGTCGAACACCACCATGCCCAGTTCGCTGGCGCCGGCCAGCGCCACGATCGTGACCTGGTCAGCCCCGCCTTCGCCATAGCCGTAATACTGGTTGCGCCCGAACCAGGCGCCGGTCAGGACCTGGCCGGTGGTGATGGTGACCGAACCGCCATCCTGGTTGGTGACGAAATAATGGCCCGAATGGGCAATGCCGAACAGGGGGCCGCCGGTGCCGACCGCGTACTGGTCGCCCACCACGGCAAACCTGGCATCCCACAGTGCACCCTGATACAGCAAGTTGCTGGTCGCATTGGTCCACTGCAAGCCGGTGGCCGAATTTAGCGCCGGCGGCGCGTCCAGGTCATCAAAGGTGGCCACCGTGGCCGCCTGGCTGGCCGAGGCCATGAACGCGCTGGCCAGCAGGGCCAGTCGGAAAGATGCAAGCAGGGTCATTGCGGGTCTCCATATTGTCGATATAGAAATTGTACTATGCTTTTCCCGCCACACGTAAATACACAGCCCTCAGCGCGCCGCGCTGCCACGGCCCTGCTGGCGCGCCTCGTCCTTCTTGGTCTGGCGCTCGACCAGGGCCTGCAAGTCGGCGCCCGCCTGCTCGATGCGGGCGAAAATATCGCGCGCCGTGGCCAGGTCGGCGTCGTTGGCAAACAACAATTTGCCATCCTGGTACTGGACATCGGCCTGGTGCGCGGCGACAAAGTTCAACAGGCGCCGGTATTCGTCGAGCATGCGCCGGTACGCTTCGCCAAACTCCACCATATAGCCATACGAGTCGCCCGTGCCGGCCTCGACCGACTTGAGGTAGTTCGACATGCGCGGCGACTCGACCTCGCGCAGGGCCGCGTCGCGCTCCTTGATGGTCTGGTCGGTGTCCTTGAGCAGCTTCTCGAGCGCGGCCTCGACCTGCTCGACGACGCTGCGCGAATGCGCCAGGCTGAGCTTGGAACCGAGGTAGTCGGGCTTGAGGATATCCTGGAAGCCCAGGTATTTGAGTTCTCCGTCGAAATGGCGGTAAGCGTTGCTCATCTTGATCATCGCGCTGCCCGAAATCCACACCACCTTGTCCATGTACGGCAGCCCCACGCGCCCGATGGTGATGGTGCGCGCATCGCCGGCCGCGCGCGCGGCGTCCAGGTCGGCATCGACCTTGCGCAGCACATCGCGCGCCTTGTCGTTCATGCGCTCGTCGAACTGGCGCGCCCAGCGCTTGATCTCGTCGCCGGTCTCGGCGCGCAGCTTCTTTTGCATGGCGCGCAAATTGAGCACGGCCGGCGCCGCATCGACCCGGCGCAGCTCGGTCATTTCAGCCGGCGACAAGAACGTGCCGGGATAGATCAGGCCGCCGCCAGCTTGCTGGGCGCGCAGTTCGCGCTTGCGAAAGCCGCTGGTGCGCACCAGCTTGAGCAGATCGGCGCTCTGGCGCGCATTGAGAAAGCGCGCATACACCGGCGCCAGCCGGCGGTAGGTCTCGTCGGGCGTGATCTGGCGCCGGAAGGCGCTGTCAAATTCGCGGTCGGCCGCGCTCAGCGTGGCGTCGGCAATGGGCGGGCCGATCAGCCATTCGTGGGTGCGCAAGATTTCCATCAGCTCGCGCACATCCCTGGCATGGGCCGGCGCCAGTTCGGCCGCGGCGGCCGGGGCCGGGTCAGGTTCTGCGTGGGCCGGTGCTGCCAGCAGCGCCAGCAGCGCCGCAGCGCGCATCAAGCGGGTCAGTGTCATGGTGTTCAATCAAGGTGGGGATGGCACGCGCGCCAGCTCATGCTGAGCGGCCACGTGGTAGGGATTGTCGAGCAAGCGCTTGTCGAGCGCGCGCTGGAAATACACGCGCGCCTTGAGCGCGTTGCCCTTGGCCAGGTGATAGCGGCCGGCATAATAATACGCTTCCACCAGCGGGCCGTTGTTGCCTTCGACCAGGCCGCGCGTTGCTGCGCTGACCATGTGCTCGGGCTCGACCGTGCCGGCGAACATGGCATCGGCCTGCGCCAGCCATGACGACTCGGCCTCGCCGGCCGGCGCGCCCGGCGTGCCCCCGGCGATGCGCAGCAAGATCGCCGCGCGCTGGCGCTGCGCGTCGTCGTCAGCCTTGGCGATGGCGACCTGGAAGTCCGCTTGCGCCGCCGCCATCTTGTTCAGGTACATCCAGGCCAGCCCGCGGCCCAGGAAGTTCTGGGACTGGTCGGCCCCGCGCGCCATCGCGCGGCTGAAATCGGCTTCGCTTTCCTTGAAGCGCCCGACAATGAAGTGCACTTCGGCGCGGCAGCGCAGCAGCGCGTCCGACTGCGGCTGCAGCTGCAGCGCGCGCGCCAGATCCTTGTGCGCGTCCGGCTTGCGTCCCAGGTAAGCCAGCGCCAGCGCCCGTTCGCACAGCGAGGCGCTGGGGTCGCGTCCGGTGGCGTCGGCGTCGTCGATCACCCGCCCCATGGCCAGCAAGGATTGCTCCAGCCGCGCTTCGGCCGCCAGCTTGCGCGCGGCAACCGGGCGTGCCGCGGTCGGTGCCTCTTTCGGGATGTGCAGGGTGCCGCCCAGCATCTCGTTGTACTGCTGCGTGTTTTTCAGGTACTGCGGCAAGCGGCCCGGCGCAACCCGGTCGGCGCGCGTTTCGAGCAGCAGCTTGACATGCATGTTGCGCTTGCCCGAGTCGAGCTTGCGCGCCAGCCGGAACGCCGGATCGTCCACGGTGCGCGTGCTCGCATACTCGCCGATGTCGTAGCCGGCCGGCAGCGTCAGCTGGAAGTCATAGTCGAAGGCATACGGGAACGCCGGCAGCGCCAGCGCGAAACTGCGCCGCGCATTGCCGGGCGGCGCGAACAGCTCGGTCAGGTTGGTGGGCGAATAACGCAGGTCCCAGCCATCGCCCTTGTCATTGGGCGTGAGCAACGAGGCAATGCTGTAATGGACTTCGATCGCCAGCGTATTGCGCACCCGGTCGTCGCGCACGCGCGGCTCGCCCACCAGCTGGGCGTCCGGGTAGCGCTTGACCAGCGCCCCCTCGTAGGCCTTGCGAAGCTCTTGCTTGCTCATGCGCGCCAGCTGCACCCGGGTCGACTCGGCGCTGACGCCGGCCATGTCGATCGTTTCGACGAATTCGGCCGGCTTGCCGAAGTCGTTGACGGTGGCGCGCTCGCTGCGCCGGCTGGTAACGAACTCGCGCGCCGCCTCGGGAATTTCCGCCAGCGCCGTGGTGCCCGGCTTGACCACCAGCACCTGTCGCCCGCCGTGCGATTGGCCCATGCGTTCGAGCTGGCCGTACTGGCCCAGCCGGGTCGGGTCCAAATAGTATGACTTGCCGCCCACCGTCACATGCACGATCGCATGGTCGAACAGTGTCGGGCTGGGCAACATCTGGTCCAGTCCCTTGACCATGGTCGAGGCCACCAGCACCGGTTCGGCCTCGATGCCCAGCGCGCGCAGCATGGCCACCGCCAGCAGCGTCTTGTCCTTGCAGTCGCCGTAGCGGCGCTCGAGCACCGTCGCCGGCGGGAACGGCCGGTGCGAATTCTCGCCCAGCGACACCGACAGGTAGCGGATGTCGTTCTGCACGAATTCGAGCACCTTGGCCACCGCTTCGTCCTGGGTCTTGGCTGCGCGCGCGGTGCGCAGCGGGCCGTCCAGCACGCTCGCCGGCGTGGTGGCGGAAAACAGCTCGAGCGCCCAGCTGTTGACCTCGGCCCAGCTGTGGAAATCGGAGAACTGCAGCCAGCGGTACTGGTGCACGTCGTGCGGCACATAGCCCTCGCCCAGCACCGGCGCCATGGCAGCGGCCTCGAAGCGCAACCGGCGCCGGCCGTCGCGTTCGGACGCGCTCTGGCGCGGCAGCGGGCCGTCGCCGCTGGCCATCAGCTTGTAGTCGACCAGCACGTTGGCCGGCGCGTCGACCGTGACCCGGCGCAGCTGCACCGGCGACGGGTAATCCCACTGCGCCGAGTCCATGAAGTGGCCGCCGAATACCGGGTTCTGGCCGAGCACGGAAAATTCGATATCGAGCGTGTCGCCCACCCGCACGTCGGTGGTGACAATCTGCGCCGTCACGCTGCCGTCGACCAGGCCTTGCTCGAGGCCGCGCTCGCGCTGCAGGAAGCGGATGTCGGCGCTGGCCAGCTTGTCGATCACCTGGCCGGCGCGCAGCACCGCCAGCCGGTGCAGCTGCACGCGCTGGTAGGCTGGCTGGAATTCGATGTCGTACTGCCCCAGCGCGCCCAGGCTGGACGATTCATGCGCGGTCAGGGCGCGGTGCTGGTACAGCGCGCCGCCCTCGCCGGCCCGGAAATGCAGGTCGGCCAGCACGATGCTCAAGGCGTGGCCGGACGATGGCGCCGGCTTGGCCGCAATGCGGTCGATCCAGGCCGGCACCGGGTCGCCGCGCGTGAAGGCGCGCTCGAACGCGCTGGCGCTGGACGCGCTGGCCGGCACGGCCTCGTTGCACAATGCCATCGGCCCGGCAGCGAGCATCAAGGACAGGAAGATGGCGCGCGACATGGCGCGCCGGGACGGCAGCAGCTTGGGCATGATGAGATGAAATGAGCGTTTCGTTCGGGCATGGTTTCGCGCCGTACGATAGCACACCGGGTCCAGGAATTGAAATATGTGCAACAGCTCAACGCGAAAATACTCACTTTGGATGTCAAAAATATCATAGTATCGTTGCTCTCCCTTTCCTGAGGATTGCCATGATTCCCAAGCTGTTTCGCCTGTTGTTGGCCGTCAGTCTGGCCAGTGCCGCATGGGTCCACGCAGCGCCGCCTGCGCCCGCCACCCCGTTGATCGAACGTGCCAAGATTTTCGGCAATCCCACCAAGACATCCGGGCGCGTCAGTCCCGACGGCAAGTGGTTGTCCTGGATTGCGCCGCGCGATGGCGTCATGAATGTGTGGGTGGCCCCGCTAGCCACTCCGGACAAGGCCAGGCCGCTGACGGCCGAGAAAACGCGGCCCATCCGCACCCATTTCTGGTCGCCCGATTCCAAGACGCTGCTGTTTATCAATGACAAGGGCGGCGACGAAAATTTCCTGCTGTACGGCGTCGATGTCGCGAGCGGAGCCGAACGCAATTTGACGCCGTTTGAAAAAACGCGGGTACGGATCGTCAAGATCAGCAACCAGGTGAACGACCGCATCCTCATCGGCCTGAACAACCGCGACCCGCGCTGGCACGACGTGTACAGCCTCGAGCCAGCCAGTGGCAAGCTGACCCTGGTCCAGCAGAACGATGGCTATGGCGAATTCATCAGCGATGACGCGCTGCAGCTGCGGCTGGCGGTCAAGGCACGCGACGATGGCGGCAGCGACTACTACCGCATGGCCGGCGGCAAGATCGAGGCCGCACCGATGGGCAGCGTCGGCCTGGACGATTCGCAGACCACGGCCCCGCTGGCGTTTACCGCCGACGGCAAGACACTGTACTGGGCTGACTCGCGTGGACGCAATACCGCCGCGCTGATGGCCCAGGATGTCGCCAGCGGCACCGCCACCATCGTCGCCCAGGACCAGCGCGCCGACATCGCCGACGCGCTGTATGACACAAAAACCGGCGTGGCCCAGGCCTATGCCTTGGAATACCTGAAGCAGGAATACATGCCGCTGGACGGCGCGATCAAGGCCGACCTGGCCTTCCTGCGCCATGCCGCCAAGGGCAACTTCCAGATCGTCTCGCGCAGCGACGCCGACGACAAATGGGTGGTGGTGATCGACCGCGTCAGTTCACCATCGAGCACTTGGCTGTATCAACGTCAGGGCAAGCGCCTGACCAAGCTGTTCGTGGCGCGTCCGGAACTGGCGCACGCGCCGCTGGTGCCCATGCATCCGCAGGAAATCAAGGCGCGCGACGGCCTCACGCTGGTGTCCTACCTGTCGCTGCCCAAGAGCGTCGACGCCGCCGGCCGCGGCAAGGCCGCCCACCCGGTGCCGATGGTGCTGTTCGTGCATGGCGGGCCTTGGGGCCGCGACCGCTACGGCTACCACAGCTATCACCAGTGGCTGGCCAACCGCGGCTACGCGGTGCTGTCGGTGAACTTTCGCGGCTCGACCGGCTTTGGCAAGAATTTCATTTCGGCCGGCGACCTCCAATGGGGCCGCAAGATGCATGACGACCTGCTCGACGCGGTTGAGTGGGCCGTCAAACAGGGCGTGACCACGCCCGACAAGGTGGCCATCATGGGCGGCTCCTACGGCGGCTATGCGACGCTGGCCGGCATGGCGTTCACGCCCGAACGCTTTGCCTGCGGGGTCGACATCGTGGGGCCGTCGAACCTGTTCACGCTGCTCGAAACCATCCCGCCCTACTGGGAATCGGGTAAGCAGCAGTTCTACAAGCGCATGGGCGACCCAACCACCGAGGCCGGCCGCGCGCTGCTCAAAGAACGTTCGCCCTTATACGCCGCCGACCGGATCAGCAAGCCGCTGCTGATCGGCCAGGGCGCCAACGACCCGCGCGTCAATGTGCGTGAATCGGACCAGATTGTCGCAGCCATGAGCGCCAAGAACATCCCGGTGACCTACGTGGTGTTTCCGGACGAAGGCCACGGTTTTGCGCGCCCGGTCAACAACATCGCGTTCCAGGCGGTGGCGGAAAACTTCCTCGGCCAATGCCTGGGCGGACGCGCTGAACCGATAGGCGCGAGCGTGAAGGCGTCCAGCGCACAGGTCAAGCACGGGGCCGAATACGCCAAGGGCCTGGCGCAAGCACTGGCCGAATAAAAAAAACGCCTGCCGCTTGCGCGACTGGCGTTTTTTTTCGAGAGCGGGCGCTTACTTGCGTTCGGCCGCGCTGGCGTCGCGCGTGGCGCGGAATTCGGAATCCCTGGACCAGTTCGGCCAGGCTTTCGATGCGGCCAGGTCGGAACCGAGCGCGTACAGGATTTCCAGATCGCGCGCCAGGCCGGTGAAGGTCCAGCTCGGGCTCCACTGGTCCGACGGCTGGTGGTAGTTGTCGTTGTTGTAGGCTTCCTTCCAGGCCAGGCCGGCCTTTTTACCGCCGTCAACCCAGTCTTCACCGGACTCGAACGACACCGCCGGCACGCCGCGCTTGGCGAACGGGAAGTGGTCGGAGCGAAAGAAGTGGCCCGCTTCCGGCGTCGGATCGGCCGAATACGACACTTTCCATTTCTTGGCCGTGGCCACCATCTGGGTCAGCAAGTCAACCTTGGCGCTGCCCGAGGTGCTGAAGTTGCGGGCCGGGCCGTACACGCCCAGCGCATCCATGTTGATCACGCCCACGGTCGCACCGAGCGGGAACAACGGATTGGATGAATAGTATTCGGAGCCGAGCAGGCCGCGCTCTTCGGCCGTCACGGCCAGGAACACCACGCTGCGTTTTGGCGCCGGACGACTGCCGTAGGCGCGCGCCATTTCCAGCAACGCGGCAATGCCGGTGCCGTTGTCGATCGCGCCGTTGTAGATGGTGTCGCCCTTGGCGTCAGGCAGCCCGACGCCCAGGTGATCCCAGTGGCCGCTGTACATCACGTACTGGTTCGGGCGCTCGCTGCCTTCGATCATTGCCGCCACGTTCTTCGACTTGATTACCTGGACGTCAACCGCGTAGTTGGCCGACAGGCTCAGGCCCTTCAGTTCTACCGGCTTGAAAGCGCGCGTTTGCGCCTGCTTCTTCAGTGCCTCGAAATCGAGGCCGGCGCGCTTGAACATCGACACCGTCAGGTCGCGCTGGATCCACGCTTCCATCGGTGCGTGCGACTTGGCAGGCTCCTGGCGCACGATGTCGTACATGACGTTGGTGTTCGAATTTTTGACCGTCGGCCAGCCATATGAAGCGCCTGCCGTTTCGTGCACGATGATGGTGCCGATGGCGCCGCGGCGCGCCATCTCTTCGAACTTGTAGGTCCAGCGGCCGTAGTAGGTCATGGCCTTGCCGCCAAATTCACCCTTGCCGGTTTCGAAGTCGGGGTCGTTGATCAATACGATCGCCAGCTTGCCTTTCAGGTCGACGCCCTTGAAGTCGTCCCACTTGCGTTCCGGTGCAGTCACGCCGTAGCCGACGAACACCAGCGGCGCGTTCTTGAAGTCAACCTTGGAATCGCCGTTCATCGCGGCGCGGATGGCCATGTCGTCGCCCTGCGCCAGCGTCTGATCCTGCTTGCCGTCGTTCAGGGACACGCTGACCGGGCCCTTGATTTCGAAACGGCCCAGCGGCACGTCCTGGGTCCAGCTGCGCTTGCCGTCGACCAGGTCGCCGGCCGGTTTCAGGCCGGCCGCCTTGAACTGGGAAACGATGTAGTCGACCGTTTTGACTTCGCCGGCCGTATTCGGGGCGCGGCCCTCAAATTCGTCGGACGACAGCACTTTGACGTCCTGCGACAAGCGCTGCGGATCGAATTTCGGGGGTGCGGCCGCACTCGCGTTGGCGGCGGCGCAAACCAGCAGGATAAGCGTGGTTTTTTTCAAGGCAATACTCCGGTGATGGTTGTTCGGACGGGGCACAGTATCACCTACAAACCTTCGCCTTCGCAAGGACGATGGTGGGTCGGCGCGCGCCACTCGACCCGGTTGCGTCCCGCGTGCTTGGCGCGGTACAGCTGGTTGTCGACCGCTTCGAGCAGTTCGGCCGCCGATTCGTTGCCACCTTCGTCCAGCGTGGCACCGCCCACGCTGACAGTCAGTACCGGGGCCACCACCGAGGCGCCGTGCAGGATCATCAGCTGTTCGATCGCCTGGCCCACGCAGGTCACCAGCTGCTGCGCCTGCGGCGCATAGGTGTCGGGCATCAGCAGCACCAGTTCCTCGCCGCCGTAGCGCGCCGCCAGGTCGATCGGACGGCGCATGAAGGACGCTGCAGTGCGCGCCACCGAACGCAATACGCGGTCACCGGCCGGGTGGCCATAGTGGTCGTTGTACTGCTTGAAGCAGTCGATATCGAGAAGCGCCAGCGACAGCGGACGCCGGCTGGCCTGCGCGCGCGCCCACTCGGACGCGTACACTTCGTCGAAGCGGCGCCGGTTGGCCAGCTCGGTCAGGCCGTCGATGTTGGCCAGGCGCTCGAGCATGCGGCGCTGGCGCACCACCTGCAAGTGCAACGCCACGCGCGCCGTGACCACCGTTGGATTGAACGGCTTGGCGATGTAGTCCGAGGCGCCCAGGTTCAGGCCATTGGCTTCGTCCTCGGGCCGGTCCAGGCCGGAAATGAAGATCACCGAAATGTGCGCGGTCTGGGGATCGTCGCGCAGGCGGCGCAGCACTTCGTAGCCGTCCATGTCGGGCATGACCACGTCCAGCAGGATCAGGTCGGGCGCGTGCAGCGCCGCTTTTTCCAGCGCCTGGGCGCCGCTCTTGGCCATCACCACCATGTATTCCGGCTTGAGCAGCTCGCCCAGCACCTGGCGGTTGATGGCGTCGTCGTCGGCCACCAGGACTTTTTGCAGGCCGGTGTTCATGATTGGACCGCCAGTTGCACGTCCAGCGCGCGCGCCAGTTCGGCCAGCGCCTCAAGCGCGACCGCATATTCGATATCGTCCACCGCGAGGCGCATGCGCGCCAGCGTGTCGGCGTGGCCGGACGGCGCCAGCACCGCTTGCAGTTCGACCAGCACGTCTTCGGCCTGGGCGTCGTCGGCGCGCAGCAAATTCTCGAGCCGGCGCAGCAGCCGTTCCAGGTTGACCGGCGCGCCTGATGCGACCGGGCCTGGCGCTTCGACCGTGGCAAAACCGGCCAGCAGCGTGTCAAGCAGATCGGCCAGGCCGGGCGCGAGCGCAAAGGCCTGCTCGCGCTGGCCCGAGCGCAGCGCATGCTCGATGGTGGCGGCCAGTTCGGCCAGTGCGCCGGCGCCCACGTAGGATGCGCTCGATTTGAGGTTGTGCACCAGCGTTTGCAGCTGGTCATGCTGGCCGTTGGCGAGCGCCTCGCGCACGCTGGCCGCGGCCGGTCCGTACTCTTGCAGGAAGCCGCGTACCCGCTTGTGCAGGCGGCTGCGCTTGTATTCGACGCTGGCCAGCGCCTTGTCCCAGTCGACGCCGGGAATCGGCGCCAGCACCGGCTCCTCGGCTTCGGCCGGCGCCGCTGACGGCGCCATCGGCGGCGCTACCCGGCGCCCGGCCAGGCGGGTTGGGTCGATCCATTTGATCAGCGCCTTGAACATCTGGTTCGGGTCGATCGGCTTGGTAATGTGATCGACCATGCCGGCCGCCAGGCTGTTTTCGCGGTCGCCCGCCATGGCGTGCGCAGTCATGGCAATGATCGGCAAGTCGTCGCGGTTGCCCAGCGCGCGGATGCGGCGCGCCGCGGCCAGGCCGTCGATGTCGGGCATGGCGATATCCATCAGCACCAGGTCGTAGTCGCCATCGCGCACCATCGCGATCGCTTCGCCGCCGTGCAGCGCGACGTCGACCTGCATGCGCGCCGCGGCCAGGAAGTCTAGCGCCACTTCGCGGTTGTTGGCGTTGTCTTCGACCAGCAGCACCCGCGCCCCCTCCAGGCGCGACAGGTCGACCGCGGCCGGATTGGCGTCATCGAGCCCGCTGCCGGCCAGCTCGGGGCGCAGCACTTGCAGCAGGCTGTGATACAGCAAGGACGGACCGACCGGCTTGGACAAGAACCCTTCCGGCTGCACTTGCCCGCTCTTTTGGGTTACTTCCTCGCGCGAGCAGCCCGACACCATCAGGATCGCCGGCGGCGCGCCGAAGCGCGCGTCGGCGCGGATGCGGCGGATCGTCTCGATGCCGTCCCAGCCCGGCATCATGAAGTCCATCAGCACCACGTGGTACGGGTCATGGTCCTTGACCGCTGCGGCCAGCATCTCGAGCGCGCGTTCGCCCGAATGGGCGGCGTCGGCGCAGATGCCGAACGAACCGAGCATTTCGACCAGCGCGTCGCAGGCGGTGGCGCTGTCGTCGACCACCATCACGCGCACCTGGTGCAGCTGCACGGCGGGCGCGGCCAGCACGCCCCTGGCGGCGCTGGCGATGCCCAGGCGCAGCGTAAAGCTGAAGCGGCTGCCCACCCCCGGCGTGGAAGACACCTTGATGGTGCCACCCATCAGTTCGACCAGTTGCTTGGAGATCGACAGGCCCAGCCCGGTGCCGCCGTAGCGGCGCGTGATCGAGCCGTCGCCCTGGCTGAACGACTGGAACAAGCGCGCCAGTTGTTCCTCGTCCATGCCGATGCCGGTGTCGCTGACCGAAAAACGCAGCGCCAGCGAGTCGGCTGCCCGTTCGACGATGTCGACCGCGACCACGATGTCGCCCTGCTCGGTGAACTTGACGGCGTTGTTGGTCAGGTTGATCAGCACCTGGCCCAGGCGCAGCGGGTCGCCCACCAGCGTGGCCGGCACCCCGCGCGCGACCCGAAACACCAGTTCCACGCGCCGGTTGTCGGTCTTGAGCACCGTCACCGAGGACAGGTGCTCGAAAATGTCGCCCAGGTCGAAGCCCACGTGTTCCAGCGTCAGCTTGCCCGCTTCGATCTTGGAAAAGTCGAGGATGTCGTTGATCAGGGCCAGCAAGTGCTGGCCGGCGCCCTCGATCTTGGACAGGTAGTTGCGCTGCTTGGGGCTGGGGTCGGTCATCAGCGCCAGCCGGCTCATGCCGATGATGGCGTTCATCGGCGTGCGGATTTCATGGCTCATGTTGGCCAGGAAGTCGGACTTCATGCGGGTGGCCGCTTCGGCGCGCAGCATCGCGTTTTGCATGGCCTTGCTGCGCATGCCGAGAATGCGCATGAACACCAGCATGTCCACCGTGTTGCCGAACTGGAGCGCGTGCATGGTCCAGAAATTGGCTTCAATGTGCCCGCCGATGACCTGGCTGACGATCACCGACGACAAAAAACTGATCGCCCAGCCGATCAGGAAATAGGTGCCGACCGCGTCGCCGCGGCGCGCACGCATGAAGGCGCCGGGCAAGCCCAGGAGCATCGGCATCAGGCCCAGCGTGCTGACGATGGCCACCAGCACTTGCACCCCGATCAGGTCGCTGGCGTAGCCGAAACCGACGATCACGGTCAGGATCGCGCCCAGTTTCATCAGGCGCGAAAATACCCGGTCCAGCCCGGGCCGGGCCAGCGCCTGCTCGACGAACAGGTAGGCGCCGCACGAGGCCATCAGCGCGAACAAACCACCCGCGTGCAAGGTCATCCAGTGGTTGTCGGTCCACAGGTACTGGGCGCCGATGCCGAAGAACTCCATCGAAAAAAACATGGTGCCGGCCACCAGCAGCGCGAACTTGCCGAACAGCGGTTCGCGCAGATTGATCCATTGGGCCAGGCTGTACAGCAGCAAACACAGCGACAAGCCGGTCAGCATGCCTTGCACCATCTGCTCGACCAGCGCGGCGGCCAGGAACGGGCCCGGCTTGGACAAGGTGATCGGCAAAATTTTGGAGCCGCGGTTTTCAATGCGCAGCAGCAGCACGTAGGGCTGGCCCGGCTTGAAATCGAGCACCACCGCCGGCGCGCGGCCATCGTTCGGCCCTGGCTGCAAATTGCCCAGCACTTCGTGGCGTTCGACCTGGGCGCCATTGGCCACGTACACATCGATCCGGTTGAGCACCGCGTAGTCGATATCGAGCACCCAGGCGCCGTCACTGTCGGGCGCGGCCGCCACCGGGATGCGCAGCCATACGACGTCATCGCGCACGCCCAGCGTGGCATAGGCCGAACGCGGCACGGCGAATTCGCCGCTCTTGGCCAGCACCTGGTCCACCGTCAGCTTGCCGGGCGCGTCATACAGCACCGTCACGGCCGGCCAGGCCGCGATCCGGCGCGCCGCGTCGTCCAGCCGCAGCGCGGCGGGCGCCTGTCCGAACGCGGGCAGCAGCAACAGGCATAACAGCGCGCCAGCGAACGCGCGCAATACGCTCGCAGCCCTCACGCCTTGACTCCTTCGAGCGGGCTCGCCTTGCGCTTGGTCAGGTAGTGTTCGACCCGGTTGAGCCAGCGCGGCGCCTTGGGGTCGACGTGCCAGTGGCGCGTCATCGCGCCCATCTGATTGAGCAGCGCCGGCGGCAGCTTGAGGGGACGGGTCTGGCTCATCAGCACCTTGCAGGTGAACTGATAGCCGACCACGCGGGTGATCATGCGGCAAATGGAAAACTCCTTGAAGACGAGGCGCACGCAGAAATCGACGGCGCGAAAGAACAGCATCAGCGCCACGAACAGCAGGCGCGAAAACAGGCCGACGCCGCCGGCGATGCCGATATCGGTGGCAGTGGTCTTGCCGCACAGGTGGCGCGTGAGCAGCACCGGGAAGGGCTTGATGCAGTGGAAGGGAATCACGTCGGCCATGGTCTTCATCAGCGCCTGGCCCAGGCCCGGCCGCGGATCGGGCGCATAGGTTTGCAAGCGGCCGCGCTGCTGCAGGCGCGTGAACAGCGCTTCGGCCTGCTCCATCGTGTGCGCCATCAGGGTCGCTTCCATGCCCAGCACATGGCCCATGACGTTCCAGGTGTGCAGGTAGGCCAGCTCGTCTTCCTTGGGCAAACCCAGGCCCAGTTTGCGCAGGCTGCGCAAGAACACATAGCCGAACGTGAGCAGCGTGTAAGCCAGTTCGTCCTGGCTGCACGGCATGCCGTCGTCAGCGATATTCCAGCCCAGCGCGAACAGCGCCTGGTGCAGGTCGCCCGGTTTGCCTTCCACCGGCTGACTGGCCACGCGCGCCAGATGGCCGACCTGCGAGGGATTGCCGCGCAAAATCAGGTGGCGGATGGTGGCATGGATCAGGCGCACCTTGAGCACTTGCGCCAGGCCGCCGCCGGCTGCGTCAGTCAGCCCGCCCACCATCATGACCGGGAAGATCATGGCGGCGGTGGCACGGATCCGGTGGTCGGTGCGCTGTTCGAGCTGGCCAGCCACGTGCAGCACGGCGGCCAGGTCGGGGATCACATAGCATTCGGGCAGGCTGGAGCAAAACAGCAGCGTGCACGAAAGCATGCCGAAATCGAAAAACAATGCTTCGGCGCGCTTGATGCGCTCGGGGTCGGCCCAGGACGGCAAGGCCATGCCCGCTTGCAGATATGCTTGCAGCGCCGCGTTCACGTCCGGGTCGACGTCCGGGCCGGCGCGCCAGCCGGCCAGGTCGGCGTTGGTTTTCCATTGCTCCATCTGGCGGCTGACCACGCCGAGCACCTCGAAATTGCCGTGCTGATCGTCATGCCAGGGGCCGAGCAGGCGCGCGATGGTGTCGTCGGCCAGCGGGTCGGCCGCGCGGCGCAGCAGTTCCAGGTCCGCCAGCGTCACTTGTGCCGGCAAGCTCATGCCAGCGCCCCCTGCGGGCCGCCTTTGCCGCGCCAGCGCCACCAGCCGCACAGCGCGCACAGCAGCGGGATGCCCATCGCGAAGAAAGCGATGGTGCGCGTTTCAACAGGCGAGCCGAAGGCCATCTGGAACGCCATGCTGGCGCCATAAATCCCCATCGGCAGCAGCACGTGCCACTTGGCCACGTGCAGGCGCGGCTGCGGCGCGCGCTTGCTCAAGGTCAGGCGGAAACTGAAGATGATCGCGAACGCCACGAAGGCCCAGCCGAAGAAGCCCTGCAAGGTCTCGCCGAACCACCAGCCGTCCTTCATCGTCATGATCCAGGCCTTGAGCGTAAACACCATGTAGGGGTCGGCGCCCAGGTCGTAGGCGGTGACGATCAGCGCGGCCAGCAGCGACATCACGGCCGTATGTCCGAGCGGCGCCATGCCGTCGACCGGCGTTTGCCAGACGATCAGGTTGGAGAGGATGTAGGCGGTGTAAGTGAGCGCAAACCACATCAGCGGAATGATGATGGGCACGTCGCCCAGCGCCGGGCCCAGCACCGCGGTGTAGGTGTAGGAGCCGAAGAACCAGCCGTACGAGGAACCCATCTGCTCGGCAAACCAGCCGGCCGCCACCGCAATGGCAACGAAATGCAGCGCCGGACGCGCGCCCAGCAGGTGGATGGCGCTGGTCCAGCAGCAGGCGAACATCAGCACCGAACTGCCGATCAGCATCAGGGTGGTATCGGACTGGCCGCGCGCCGCTGTCAGAAGCAGGAACACTACAAGCAAAACAGAGGTAATCAGGGGCAGGCGCGTCAGCAGTGATTTCATGTATCGGTAGGCTCGCTAAAGTCGGTCGGGTTAAAAACGGTAATCAAGCCGCGCGCCCCAGGTGCGCGGATCGCTGGGAAGGGTCATGCCGAAACTGTCGATGGCCAGCGGGCCCACCTTGTTTTCCAGGTTCTTCACGTGCGCATGCACGCTCCAGTTACCCTGGTCTGGCTGATAGCCCAGCGTCAGGTCGCTTTCGCTGCGCGCCGGCACCCGGTACTGGCGCAGCTGGTCGGGAACGCTGATTGTATAGGCCCCGCTGTGGCGGGTAAACAGGCCAGCCGTGACGCGTCCTGGCGCCAGCCGGAAGGTATGTTCGTAGCCGAGCGTGGCAGCCACGCCCGGCGCGCGGTCCAAGTCGCGCCCGTCCCACGCTACTTGGCGAGGAGCATAGCGCACATAGTGGGCGTCGAGCAGGGTGAGCGAATACTGGATGCGGTCGAGCGCGCCGACGTTGAGTTGACCGTCCAGTTCCAGTCCGGTCACCTTGGCCTTGGCGGCATTGGTGGTGACAAATTGCGGCTCGCCCCCCACCATGACCACGCCCGACAATTGCAAGTTGGCGTAATCGTAGGAAAACGCGGTCACATTCACGCTCGCCCGATTGCCCCAGAAGCGCGACTTGACGCCCGCCTCATACGCGGTGAGCGTCTCGGGCTGGTAGATCAGGGCGGCGACCGGCACCGCCCCGGGCGCCGTACAACTCAGGCCCAGCGCGGCGCTACCGGCCAGGCAGCCGTCATTGAAACCGCCCGCCTTGTAGCCGGTCGAGACGGTGGCGAACAGCAGCGTCGCCGGCGCCAGGTCGAATTCGCCGCCCAGCCGCCACGTCGTCTTGTGGGTATTGACGGTGGCCAGGTTGAGCATGCGCCCGTCAGTCTGCGGGTTGAACTCGGGGCCCTGCTGAAACTGGCTGGCGCCAACGCGGGTCTTGTCGTCGCTCGAATAACGGGCGCCCAGCGTGGCGCGCCAACGCGGCGCCAGGGTCCACGTGGCCTGGCCGAACACAGCCTTGGCCTGGACCGCATTGTGGTGCGGGAATACATAATACGGTGGCACGCCCAGCAGCTCCAGATCACGGAAGCTGTAGCGCACATCGGCCGTTTCGCGCAGGTAGTACACACCAGCCTGGGCCTTGAGCGGGCCGCCGCCATTGGTCGACACCCTCACTTCATGCGAATCCTGGCGATACTGGCCGTCGAACGATTCACGCACGCCCAGCGCGGGCACGGGCGCCTGCGGCGGCAGGCCATAATAAAAATTGGCCAGGTGCGCATAATCGAAGCTGCGGTGCGCGCCCAGGTAATGCAGCGTCAGCGCACCCAGGTTCCAGTCCAGTTCGGCGCCCAGGCCGGCGTTGGTGGCGTCGCTTGCGCCCTGCTGCAGCGGCGCATTGGGCGGCACGAAGCGGTTGGTCAGGCGCTCGCTGGTGCTGCCCTCTTTCCAGACTGGCATGCCATCAGGGCCGACGCTGTAGAAATTGCCGACCGGGACGAAACTGTCGTTGTTCGGATGCGCCGAACTGTGGTCGTAGCGCAGCAGCAACGACGCCGTCTTGCCCAGCGCCAGCCTGGCCGACAGGCGCGCGCTGACATCATCGCGGTCCAGTCCCAGGTGGTAGCCGGTGCCCTGCCCGTTGGTCAGGTAGCTGTCATGCTTGTTGTAGGCCAGCGCCGCGCGCAGCGCCAGCGTGTCGCTGACCGGCACGTTGAGCATGGCGTTGGCTTTGCGGCTGGCGTAGCTGCCCAGTTCGACGCCAAACGCGCCTTCCAGCGTCTTGCCCGGCGTGTTGGAAATGACGTTGACCACGCCTGCGGTCGCGTTGCGTCCATACAGCGTGCCTTGCGGCCCGCGCAATACCTCGATGCGCGCCAGGTCGAAAAAGCTGACGTTCTGCGCTTGCGGGCGCGCGATGTAAATACCGTCGAGCATGAACGCGGCCGACGGGTCGCCCTTCTCGGTGGTGTCGGCGTTCGACACGCCGCGGATGGTGATCTTCAAGCCGTCCGGCGCCCCGTTCAGGTGCACGCTAGGCAAGCGCGCGGCCAGGTCGGCCACAGTCGCCAGGCCGGCGGCGTCGAGCTGCACCCCTGACACGGCGCTCATGGCCACCGGCGTGCGCGAGGCCAGCGACGACGTGCGCTGGGCAGTCACCACCACTTCCGGCACCTGGACCTCGCCAGCATCAGGCGCCGCTTGCGCGCGCGCTTGCTGCACATTGGCGCTCAGCGCGGCGCACACCAAAGCCGCCGGCAATTTTCGACACAATAGCGCAGCCTGTTTTGCCATCGAATCGCACTCCTATGGGTAGTTGGTGACGCGGGCCGGGAAGTAATAGTTTCGCTCCGACATCTATTTCTAAAAGTCTAACAGGTAGTCCCTGCATATCCAACAAGGGTAGAGTCCCGCGCGCAAAAAAGCACGGGCCGAATGCACATCGTCACCCGCCTTGCATGGGCACATCACAGACAGTTGGTTGCGGCGCCGGAACGCCTGCTGGTTTGCGTCGTAAAAACAGGGTAATATTGTTATCAAAATGCTCAGTCAGAGCGAGGAGCGCGATACGGTGGGTGGCTCAAGCGACATTGCGCACTGGCGCAGCCAGATCTTTCACCGCCTGCTGCAGGTGGTGTTGACGCTGGGCGCCATGACCGCCATCCCGAGCGTGGCGCTGGCCATCAGTGAACGGCTGTGGCCGATCGCCATCATCGACGCCGTGGCCATCCTGTGGCTGCTGTCAATCTGGCTCTGGCGCAGCCTGGCCTACAGCACCCGCGTTTTCAATTTCCTGATGGTCGCCTTCATCGTCGGCGTCGGCCTGCAGTTCAAGGAAC
The DNA here is from genome assembly GCA_040390915.1 of Pseudomonadota bacterium. Taxonomy (GTDB): domain Bacteria; phylum Pseudomonadota; class Gammaproteobacteria; order Burkholderiales; family Burkholderiaceae_D; genus Telluria_A. Next base: position 13,076 of record JAZJXM010000090.1, on the reverse strand, counting down.
TGGCGGTCAGCCAGGTGTACCTGTCGGCGGTGCCGGTGCTCGCTGCCCTGCTGCTCGGTTTGCGTCCGGCCATGTGGTGGCTGGGCGCGAGCGCGCTGGCGCTGCTGCTGTCGGGCCTGTTCAATACCGGCCCGGTCCTGCTCAAGCCGGTCATCATCACGCTTAATTTCCTGTTCATTACCGGCATCATCACGATGGCTTGCGGGGTCTTGCTGCGCCACCTGGCGCGCTCGCTCGAGGCGATGGAACAGGGGCGCAACGAACTGCATGAGCTGAACGCCGAATTGCGCTTGACGTCGGCCGCGGTGGCGCGCCTGAACGACATGGTGTTGATCGCCGAAGTGAGCGGCCCGCAGGCCGAGCAGCGCATCATTTTCGTCAACGACGCTTTCGAGCGCCGCTCCGGCTACCGCAGCGTTGACGTGGTCGGGCGCGACCTGCGCATGCTGGCCGGCCCCGACACCAGCGCCGCCACGCTCACCCGCATCGCCGACGCGATGGCGCGGCGCGAACCGGTGTGCGCCGAACTGCTGCACTACGCCAGCGATGGCCAGTCGTACTGGGTCGAAACCGACATGCTGCCGTTCACCGACGAAGGCGGCAAGCACACCCATTGGGTCGTGGTCGAACGCGACATCACCGAACGGCGCCAGTCGGAACAGGATATCCACCGGCTGGCCTTTTTCGACGTGCTGACCGGATTGCCGAACCGGCGCTTGCTGATGGACCGGCTCGACAAGCTGCAAGACAACGCCGCGCGCGACGGCAGCTACTGCGCCGTCATGTTCATCGACCTGGACCACTTCAAGGACATCAACGACGCGCGCGGCCACGCGGTTGGCGACGCCTTGCTGCGCACTGCCGCCGAGCGCATCGTCGCCCTGGTGCGCAAGGGCGACACGGTGGCGCGCCTGGGTGGCGACGAATTCGTGGTGCTGCTGCCGCAACTGGGCCCGGACCCGGTGGCGGCGGCGCACCGGGCGCTGGCGGTGGCCGAAAAAATCCGGCTGGCCATCGCCCTGCCTTTCGACATCGACGGCCAGCTGTACCAGTCCGGCGCCAGCCTGGGCGTGACGCTGGCGCAAAGCGGCAGCCATGCGCACGACCTGCTGCGCGAAGCCGACACCGCGATGTACCGCGCCAAGGCCGACGGGCGCAACGGCATCGTGTTTTTCGAAGAAGCGATGCAGGCCGATGTCGAGCGCCGCCTGGACCTGGCGCGCAACTTGGCGCTGGCGCTCGACGCGGGCCAGCTGCAGATGCACTACCAGCCGCAGGTCGACCGCCATGGGCGCGTGGTGGGCGCCGAACTGCTGATGCGCTGGCGCCTGCCCGACGGCAGCATGGTCTCGCCCGACGTGTTCATCCCGATCGCCGAACAGTGCGGCCTGATCGGGCGCCTGGGCCACTGGGCCATGCGCCAGGCGTGCGATGCGGTGATGACGCTGGCTGGCCAGGGCCACCAGCTGGCGCTGTCGGTCAACGTCAGCCCCAGCCAGTTCCGCCAGCCGGACTTCGTCGAGCAGGTGCGCCAGACGCTGGCCGACAGCGGCGCCCCGGCCTCGCTGCTGATCCTGGAAGTGACCGAAGGCTTGCTGATCGAAAAATTCGACGAAACGGTCGAGCGCATGCACCAGCTGACCGCGCTCGGGGTGCGCTTTTCAATTGACGACTTCGGCACCGGCTATTCCAGCCTGGCCTATCTGCGCCACATGCCGCTGTACGAACTGAAGATCGACCGCAGCTTCGTCGAGGACGCCTCTGGCCGCGCCATCGTGCAGGCGATGCTGGCCATGGCGCAGCACTTGCAGTTGCGGGTGGTGGCCGAAGGGGTGGAAACCCAGGCCCAGGCCGACTTCCTGATCGCCAACGACTGCGACTGCATGCAAGGCTACCTGTTCGCGCGCCCCGCCCCGTTCGCCGAGCTGCAGGCGCGCGTGATTGCCGGCCAAACTCGCGCCCATGAGCGGGTTTTCTGACTTACACTGGCCCCATGGGGACCGATGACCGAGACCAGCGCGTCACGCGCGATGATGCCGAACGCCTGGAGCTGGCACTGGAAGCGGCTGGCCTGGACTTGTGGGAAACCGACCTGATCACCGGCGTGGTCACGCGCCAGGCGCTCAACATTTACGCCGAGCTGGGCTATACCGACACCGAAGCGAGCGGCTACCTGGACGATTTTTTTGCCCTGCTCCACCCTGACGACGTGGCGCGCGTCAAGCATGCGCTGGACGACCATCTGTGCGGACGCACGGCGCAATACCGCTGCGAATTCCGGGCCCGCTCCAAGGCCGGCGCCTGGGTCTGGTACGCCAACTTCGGCAAGATCATGGGCGACGCCAGCGCCGTGCGCGGCCATCGCCTGGTCGGTGTCACCTTCAACATCCATGAGCGGCGCTGCCAGGAGGAACTTCTGCTCGCGCAGCAGCGCCAGCTACAAGAGAGCGAAGCGCAGCAGCGAGAGCTGCTGCACAATCTGCACACCGGCATCATCGTGCATGGCCCGGACCTGCGCATCCTGTACAGCAACCCGCGCGCCGCAGAACTACTGGGACTGGCACCGGACGACTTGCACGCACGCTGTGGCGCCGAGCTGTATCCCTGCTGGCGCTTTATCGACGAACAAGGCGCGCCGGTCCCGGACGCCGCCTATCCGGTCGAGCGCGTGCGCGCCAGCGGCAAGCCGCTCGAAGCGCAGGTGTATGGCGTGCGCACGCCGGGCGCCACGGGTGTGGCGTGGCTGCTGGTGAACGCCTTTCCCGAATTTGATGGCGGCGGCGCGCTCAAGAAAATCGTGGTCAATTTCGACGACATCACGGCGCGCAAGCAGGCCGAGGAAAAGATCCACCACCTGGCGTTTTTCGACGCCCTGACCGGCTTGCCGAACCGACGCCTGCTGATGGACCGGCTGCACGCGGCGCTGGCCGGATCGGCCCGCAGCGGCCATCACGGCGCGGTGCTGTTCATCGACCTGGACAAGTTCAAGACCATCAACGACGTGCTCGGGCACGACGCGGGCGACCTGATGCTGGTCGAAGTGGCGGCCCGCATCATGCACTGCGTGCGCGAGGCCGACACCGTGGCGCGCCTGGGCGGCGACGAATTCGTGGTACTGATGCCCGAGCTCGACAGCGAGGCCGAAATTGCCTCGCAAAAGACTGCCATGGTGGCCGAGAAAATCCGGCAAGCGCTGACCGCGCCCTACCAGCTCAAAGGCAACGCCCACCACAGTTCGCCCAGCATCGGCGTGAGCCTGTACCTGGGCAGCCAGGAAAGCCCCGACGTGCTGCTGCGCCAGGCCGACATGGCCATGTACAAGGCCAAGGATGCTGGGCGCAATACGCTGCGTTTTTTCAGCGCCGCCATGCAGAGCGCGGTCGAGACCCACGCCGCGCTGGAAGCGGACCTGCGCCACGCGGTCGCGCGCGGCCAGTTGCAGCTGCTGTACCAGATCCAGGTCGACACCGGCCAGCAGGCGCTGGGCGCCGAAGTGCTGGTGCGCTGGGTGCATCCGACCCGCGGCACGGTGTCGCCGCTGCAGTTCATCCCGATCGCCGAAGAAAGCTCGCTGATCCTCGAGATCGGCGGCTGGGTGCTCGACACCGCCTGCGCCCAACTGGCCGTCTGGCAGCGCAGCGCCGCGCTGCGCCACTTGACGCTGGCGGTGAACGTCAGCGCGCAACAGTTCCGCCAGGGCGATCTGGTGGGCGTGCTGGCCGAGCTGGTCAAGCGCCACCAGTTCGACATCGCCGGCCTGAAGCTGGAGCTGACCGAAAGCGTGGTGCTGGGCGACGTGGCCGACGTGGTGCGCAAGATGCACGCCCTGCGCGCGCTGGGCGTCACCTTGTCGATGGACGATTTCGGCACCGGCTATTCGTCGCTGTCTTACCTCAAGCAGCTGCCGCTGCACCAGATCAAGATCGACCAGAGCTTCGTGCGTGGCATCGTCACCGACGCCACCGACGCCGTGATGGTCAAAACCATCATCGACCTGGCCCGCAATTTCGGCCTGCACGTGATCGCCGAAGGGGTGGAAACCGAAGCCCAGCTGGCCTTCCTCAAGCAGCACGGCTGCAGCGCCTATCAGGGCTACTTGTTCAGCAAGCCGGTACCGGTGGCGGCGTTTGAAGCGTTGCTGGCCAGTCCTTCCTCCTTGAAAAACGACACTTTCGTCATCGTCGGCGCCTGATTCAGACGAACTGTCGCATTGGTCCCAGCGCTTTGAAATAAAAGAATGGCGAGCCCGCAAGCGCGACGGCATTGTCCGTACTATGGATTGCATGAAGCAAAAAAACCGATGCGCGCGCGGAGTGCAATTTTGCTTGTCCATCCGTAAGGCATCTCCCTCCACTGACTACTTTTGAGGAGCAGGCATGGCCATTTCCACCCACACTTTGAGCGACGCCAAGGCGGCGTGGCGCACCCGCGCCATGCTGCGCGCCATGTCGGGCGATTACCTGCTGCGCGAGCAGTTCGCCAGCGACCCGGTGCAGGTCTATTGCGACTACGTGGCGCCGGGCCACATGGCGGGAGAAAAAGTGGAGGCGGTCAATCAGCTGGTGTTCGCCATGTTTTCGAATGCCCATTTGCGCCACTGGATGGGCGACTACGCGCAGCGCCTCGGCGGCCAGGCGCCCAGCCGGGACCGGTTCGCCAAACAGCTGGCCGGCGCCATCGCCGCGGCGCGCGATCCGCTCGTCACGCTGGCACTGGTGCGCGGCACGACGTCGGGCGAAGGCTACTTCGATTTGCTGGCGGACGTGGTGCGCGCGCTACTGGTGGCGATGGGGCGCGCAGGAACGGTCTCTTCCGGCACGGAAATGAGCCCGGGTACCGGCACCGAGCACAGTCCGGGCGGCACCGAAATGAGCCCTGGCGCGTTCGGCCTGGCCGAGCAGGCCGCCGCGGAAATTGCCAGTGCGGTGCGCTATGCTGGCAAGCTGCGCCGGCTTGCCACGACCGGCGGCACGGAAATGAGCCCCGGCACCGGTACCGAGCACAGCCCGGGTGGCACCGAGATGAGCCCCGGCCACGGCACCGAGCATAGCCCCGGCGGCACAGAGATGAGTCCTGGCAAATCGAACCTGGGGCAGTCGCTGGTGGCCGCAGTGCGGCGCGCCGCGCGTTTCAGCGAGCTGCTGCTGGCCGCCATGAGCGGCACGGAAATGAGCCCGGGCACGGCCACCGAGATGAGCCCGGGCGTGGCCACGGAAAAGTCGCCTGGCGCGATGCACCTGCCCGAGCAACTGGTTGCCGAGATCAAGGTGGCGGCGCGCTTGGCCGCGACCCTGGCCGCCAGCGACGGCACAGAAATGAGTCCCGGTGGCGGCACCGAGCAAAGCCCCGGCGGCACCGAGATGAGCCCCGGCAAGCTCGAATTTTTCGACACCCTCAGCGGCGCATTGCGGCGCGCCGAGCACATCAGCTTGCGGCTGGCGCGCCAGGCAAACGGCACCGAAATGTCACCTGGAACGGCCACCGAAATGAGCCCGGGCACCGGGCGTTTCGGCCTCACCGAGCGGCTGCGCGACGAACTGGCGCGCGCGGCCAGCTTTAGCGCGGAGCTGCTGCGCGAACAAGGCGGCACCGAAATGAGCCCGGGCGGCGGCACCGAGCAAAGTCCAGGCGGCACCGAAATGAGCCCGGGCGCGCTGCGCCTGACGCAGGCACTGGTGCGCGCGGTGCTGGCCGCCCAGCGCCTCAGCGAGCTTCTGGGCGGCGCCCGGCAAAGCACCGAGATGAGTCCGGGTGGGACTGGCACCGAGATGACGCCGGGCGCGACCGGCACCGAGATGAGTCCGGGCGCCAGCATGTCAGCGCGACTGCAGGCCGAAATCGGCGTCGCCGCGCGCTACGCCAAGGCCCTGTCGAAGGCGCAAAGTGGCGGCACCGAGATGAGCCCCGGCGGCGGCACCGAAATGAGTCCGGGCGCTAGCGTGAACCTGGCGCGCCTGCTTGCCGCCTCGGTGCGGCGCGCCATGCTGTTCCTCGACGAAACTGCGCAAGGCACCGAAATGAGCCCTGGCGGCGGCACCGAACAGAGCCCGGGCGGCACCGAGATGAGCCCGGGTGCGCTGGGTGGCGGGCTGTGGGGACAGCAGTTGCCGGCCCATGTCGCCGTCGCGCTGGGCGCGCTGGTGCAGTACGCCGTCGCGCTGCGGCGCCAGGGTGCGCTTGACGTCAGCGGGCTGGAACAACGATGAGCCAACCCGCCCGCCTGCTGGCACGCCCTGCCATCACGCCGGCGGCGCGCCGGCGCGACGCCCTCGGCCTGGTGCGCGCTGGCCGGCGCCAGGAGGCCGCCGCACTGTGCCTGGCGATCATCGACGAGGACGACGATGGCCGCCAGTGGCTGGCCGGCCAGGTGGTCGCGGCCATGGAGCAACCCGACCTCAGCTTCGCCGGCGATCTGGCAGAAATCCTGACCGCGATCGAACGGGGCAGCGCCTGGAGCCCCGCCTGGATGGGCGGCGTGACCAGGCCGATCGTCGACGCGAGCCTCTCCAGCGGCAAGCTCCACCACGATCTGCAGCAGTTGCAGCATTTGCGTTACAAGGACGGTGCCATGCCACTCGACGACATCATTGCGCATTACGAAGCGGCCATCGCGCGCCTGGCCCGCCTTGGCGTGAGCCGGGCCCCGCTCACGCGCGAGGACCAGGGGACGATCGGGCAAGCCTACGGTCGCTTGCTGCACGTCGCCGGCGCGCCACGCGTCGCGCACGCGCTGTCGCCGTCATGGGACCGGCAGCAGGTGCAGCGCAGCTACCTCGACAGCCGTCCCCATGTGGTGGTGATTGACGATTTCCTGAGCGCCGAAGCGCTAGCCGGCTTGCTGCACTTCTGCCAGGACTCCACCATCTGGGCCGGCAACCGGTATGCCCACGGTCGCCTCAGCTCACTTTTTTTTACCGGCTTTAACGCGCCGCTGGTGCTGCAGATTGCCGAGGAGATCCGCGACGCATGTCCGTTGCTGATCGGCGAACGCCATCCGCTGCGCCAGGCGTGGGCATTCAAGAACACCGAAGTGCTGCCGGGCGGCTGTTCGACGCACGCCGACTTCGCTGCTGTCAATGTCAATTTCTGGATCACGCCGGACGACGCCAACCTCGATCCGGACTCGGGCGGCATGGTCGTGTACGACCTCGAAGCGCCGCTTTCCTGGTCCTTCGGCCAGTACAACGAGCGGGCGGACCTGATCGGCGAACTGATGGCCAAGCAGCGGCCCCGGGCCATTCGCATTCCATATCGGCAAAACCGCGCCATCATCTTCAACTCGGACCTGTTCCATGAGACCGAAGCGGTATGTTTCCGGCCCGATTACCTCAGTCACCGGATCAATGTGACGATGCTGTATGGCGACCGGCGCGCCGACGAGCATCACACCGAGCCCGCGCCGCAATCGACCGGGCCGGCCGCCTGGCGCTCGGCCGCCCTCATCCGCCGCAGGAGAGCGCCATGAACGACATGTCGGGCGCAATGCCGAGCTTCTCCTACCAGGGCCAGGACAGCTTCGTGATGGATGTACTGCAGGGGAAGACGGGCGGCTTCTTTCTCGATTCCGGGGCCTCGAATGGCCGCAAGGGCAGCAACACCTGGCTCATGGAAAGCCAGTTCGGGTGGCGCGGCATTTGCGTCGAACCGAATGCCGCTTTCTTCCAGCAGCTGTGCGCCCAGCGCGCCTGCATCTGCCTGAACTGCTGCCTGTTCGACCGCGACGGGCCCGTCGATTTCCTGGAAGCGGCCGGCGTCTACGGCGGCATCATCGACCAGTACGACGCGCACCACCTGTCATTTACCCGGCGCGTACTGGGCGCGCGCTGGCCCGACGGCCTGCAGGCGCCCACGGTGAGCAAGGATGCGCGTTCGATCCGCTCGGTGCTGCGCGAAGCAGGCGCGCCGCAGACCATCGACTACTGGAGCCTGGACACGGAAGGGTCGGAATTGACGCTGCTGAAGTGCTTTCCGTATGACGAGTACCGCTTCCGCGTGTTGACGGTCGAGCACAACAACGGCCCGATCCGGCACGCCATCCGCGAGTTCCTGCAACAGCGCGGCTATGTGTGGGCACGCGACCTGGGCATCGATGACGGCTACGTGCTGGCTGACGACAGCGGCCAGGCATGGCGCAGTGCCGCCTGGCGCGCTCGCCGCGGCGCGCGCGTATAGGGCGCAGCATGCATCCCGAACTCGCACAGCGCCAGTTGATGATCGTGCCGCGGCTGGTCGACGCGCAGCTGGCGCAGGTGCTCTATCAAATGCTCTTGCTGCGCCACTGGCGAGGCGAGGTCAAGCACGACCGTCAAGTGCCGCAGGCCGACAGTCACTGGGGTGATGCGACCCTCGATGCCATGCTGATGGCCTTGACGCGCCGGATCGAGCAGGCCAGCGGCTGCCCGCTGCTGCCGACCTACGCCTACGCCAGGCTGTACTTCCGGGGCGAAGGCTTGCCGCGCCATCGCGACCGCGATGCGGCCCAGGTGGCCGTGACGATCCACCTGGGCAGCAGCGCCGGGCCGGCCTGGCCGATCTGGTTTGCGCCCGGCATCGCGCTCACCCAGCAGCCGGGCGACGCGGTGGTGTATCTGGGCGACCGCATCGAGCACTGGCGCGAACCGTTTGCCGGCGAGCACTTCGGGCAACTGTTCCTGAATTATGTATACGCCGATGGCGAGCGCGCCGGCCTGATTCATGACGGCCGGCACCACGCATTCCCGCCGCAGCGCAGCGCATGAGTACCATCTCCTTGCGCGAGCCAGGCCTGCTGGTGGCTGACGCCCTGCTGGGCGAGCGTGCGCTGGCAGCGCTGCGCGAGCACGTCGCCCACGGCGACTATCACAGCGTGCACGCACAGCGGTGGGACCGGGTGTGGCGGCTGTGGGATGGCCAGCCCCAGCGCGGGGCGTCCGTGTGCTACGACCCTGAGGCGCGCTTCGATCATAAAGGCGGCGCCTATCCGACCGGCACGCCGATGGATCAGTTGATCGACGCGGTCAGGACCCAGTCGGCGCTGCACCCCGAAGTCGCCGGCCTGGAGGGGCATGACTGGGCCGGGATTTACCTGTGCCCGTGGCTTTACCCGGTGGGCAGCGCGCTCTCGCTGCACCAGGATGCGGCCAAGTACACGGGCTCGTTTGCGTTCTTCCTGCATCCGCGCTGGCGCTTGCATTGGGGCGGCGAGCTGTTCGTCTATCCGCCTTGCGACCCGGACCGGATCGGCAAATCAGCGTCGTTCGGCCACGACCAGCCATGGATGTCGGACGACGGCCCGGATGAAGACATGATCGCCGACGTCGCCATCGCGATCTCGCCCAGCCCCAACCGCCTGGTGCTACTGGGCGAGGAGCGCCCGCATCGGGTAGCACGGGTGGACCAGAATGCGGGCGCCCGGGTACGCGCCAGTGTCGCCGGCTTCTTCCTGCGCGCGCCATGACGCACGCGCCAGCGCACCTGGCGCTGGGCGACGGCATGATGATGCCGCAGCTCGGACTGGGCCTGTGGCGCACCGCCGACGCCGACGCGCCGCAGGTGGTGCGCACCGCCATCGAGGCCGGCTACCGGCTGATCGACACTGCGGCGGTCTATGGCAACGAACGCGGGGTGGGACAGGCCATGCGCGAGGCCGCGCCGGGATCGGCGCTGTTCGTCACTACCAAGCTGTGGACGGACGACCATGGCTACGACCAGACCTTGCGCGCCTTTGATGCGAGCCTGCGCCGGCTGGGACTGGCGGACGTGGCGCTGTACCTGATTCACTGGCCGGCGCCTGAACGCGACTTGTACGTGGACAGCTGGCGCGCGCTGATCCGGCTCAAGGCAGAAGGGCGGGCTTGCTCGATCGGAGTGTCGAATTTCGCAGCGGAGCACTTGCGCCGATTGGTCGCCGAAACCGGCGTCGCGCCCGTGGTCAATCAGGTCGAACTGCATCCGCGCCTGCAGCAGCGCGCTTTACGCAGCGTCCATGCAGGCCTCGGCATACGGACCCAATCGTGGAGCCCGCTGGACCGGGGACGACTGCTGCGCGACCCGACCGTCATGCGCATTGCAGCGCACCACGGAAAAACAGCGGCCCAGGTGATCGTGCGCTGGCATGTGGAGCATGGCTTGATCGTCATTCCGAAGTCCGGCAATGCAGAACGGATCCGCGAAAACATCGACGTGTTTGACTTTCAGCTGGCGCCATCGGAGCTGGCCGCGCTCGACCAGCTCGAATAGCGGGCGCCAGCAGGTTACAATCGTGGCGCCGGCCGCCTGGCCGCCACCTTGTCCACCATGAAAGCGACCGCCATGCGCCTCACTCCCACCCTGGTCACGCTGGCACTGTCGGCCATCGTTTGCAACGCGCACGGCGCGCAAGAGATCGTTCGCATCGGCAGCGCGGCGCCCGTCAGCGGCCCCAGCGCGCACCTGGGCAAGGACACCGAAAACGGCGCGCGCCTGGCAGTGGACGATCTCAACGCCAGGGGTTTCACCATCAACGGCAAGCCGGTCAAGCTGGCGCTGGTGGCCGAAGACGACGGGGGCGACCCCAAGCAAGGCACCGCGGTGGCGCAAAAGCTGGTCGACGCGGGCGTGGCCGGCGTGGTTGGCCACCTCAATTCGGGCACCACGGTGCCGGCCTCGAAGATTTACCATGCGGCCGGCATTCCCCAGATCACGCCCTCCTCGACCACCCCGATCTACACCCACCAGGGCTTCAAGACGGCGTTCCGGCTGGTAGCCAACGACAACAAGGTCGGCAGCACGCTGGGACGCTACGCGGTGCGCACGCTGCAAGCGCGGCGGGTGGCGGTGATTGACGACCGCACCGCCTTCGGCCAGGGCCTGGCCGACGAATTCATCAAGGGCGTCAAGACCGCCGGCGGCCAGGTCGAGATCGTCAGCCGCCAGTTCACCAGCGACAAGGCGACCGACTTTACCGCCATCCTCACTCAGATCAAGGCGAAAAAGCCGGACCTGCTGTTCTACGGCGGCATGGACGCCGTGGCCGGTCCCATGCTGCGTCAATTGAAGGCGCTCGGCATCGACCTGCGCTTCATGGGCGGCGACGGCGTCTGTTCCGAAAAGCTGCCGCAACTGGCGGGCGACGCGCTGGGCGACGACAAGGTCAGCTGCGCGGTGGCCGGCGGCGTCAGCGGCGCCCAGGAAAAGGGCTACGCCGACTTCGTGGCGCGCTACCGCAAGACCTACAAGATCGAGCTGCAAACCTACGCGCCGTACGCGTACGACGCGGTGATGGTGCTGGCCGGCGCCATGCAAAGCGCCAAGTCGGCCGATCCGGCGGTCTACCTGCCGCAGCTGGCCGCCACCCGATATCAGGGCGTGACGGGCAACATCGCCTTTGACGCCTTTGGCGACTTGCAGGACGCGGCAATGACGATCTACACCTACCGCGGCGGCAAAAAAATCAAACTGGACGTGGTGCACTGACCGGGCCTCGTTGCCCAGATACCACCGAAGCTACCCTGCAAACATAAATAACGCGGCGAAACAGTGCACCTGAAGTATAGTAATTGGGTTGCAGAACCGACCCCTATCGACTTCAAGGAACCTGACATGAAAAAACTGTTTGCCGCCCTCGCCGTCCTGACCCTGTGCAGCAGCGCCTTTGCCGCGCCAGCGGCCGCACCGACCAAACAGCAGAGCAAGATGACCACTTGCAACGCCGACGCCGCCGGCAAGAAAGGCGACGAGCGCAAAGCCTTCATGAAAACCTGCTTGTCGGCCAAGCCTGCCGAGCCGGTCAAGACCGCCACGCCGCAGCAGGAAAAAATGAAAGCCTGCAGCGCCGAAGGCAAGGGCAAGAAAGGCGCCGACTACAAAGCCTTCATGAAAACCTGCTTGTCGGCACCGAAGGCGTAAGCCCGAGCGTCGCGGCGCCATGAGCGACCATATAGCCTCGCTGAAAAGCAAGCACAGGTTCTCGCTGAACTGGGGTTATTTGAACGCCATCACTAGTGGCATGTCGGCCATTGACTTGAGCTCACTGGCGCTGCGCAACCTGCATGACGCGCGCCAGTTCGCGCGTGAATACGGTTTCGACCTGGACCAGCCGGCCACGCTGGAACGGATCTGGATGGCGCACCGCGAGGCGGTCGCCTTCATTGCCACCCATTTTCTCGAAGACGGCCAGGTCTGCTTGATTCCGCCCGAAGTACGCCTGGCCACCGATCCGCTGCAGCTGCTGGTGTACGCCTCGCAGCGCGCCGAGCCGCCCGAGACCTTGCGCATGTGGTCGTGCGCCATCCTCAAGGTCATGCACGGCATCTTCTACATCGACAGCGACCTCAAGCTGCGTCACTTCAACACTATCCGCGAACAAGTGTTTGCCAGCCTGGACGACGTGATCCACAAGGATGGCGACGACTATTTTCTGACCGACGGTGAAGTGTGCTTGCCGGTGCTGCATTACGACAAAAAAAGCCACAAGGGCCGCAACAGCATCCTGCTCAAGCTGCTGCAAAAAGCGGCCTACCTGGCGGCCGACATTTACGACCACCTGGGCGTGCGGCTGACGTTTTCGACCCGTTTCGAATGCCTGCTGGCGCTGCACACGCTGCAGCGCGCGCACGTGCTGTCGGTCACCAACGTGGAACCGCAGCGCACCCGCAACACGCTGCTCGACCTGGACGCGGCCAAGCAAGTGTTTGTCAAATACCGTACCCTGCTCGACCGCAGCGGGCGCTATCCGGCCGAGCTGCTGCAGACCATGGACAACGAACTGATGGCGCTGTCAACGCCGCAAACGCGCAGCGACAACCAGCACAGCGGCAGCGGCTTCAACAGCTTGCAAGTGACGCTGCGCAAGATGATCCATTTGCACGGCGAAGAATCGGCGGGCGACCCGGAAGGCCACGACGTCGATTTCTTCTTTGAATATGAAATCCAGCTGATGGACCGCGAAAGCCACGAACGCACGCTGTCCGGCCCGGCCAGCCACCAGGCTTACAAGCTGCGCCAGGTCGAAGCGGCACGCATCCGCGTGTTCGGGCGCGAGCTGCTGGACTGGATTGCGCGCCAGCAGCCGGTGGTGCCAGCCTAACAACAGGGTCAAGTCTGACATCTGGACACGG
>JAZJXM010000089.1:0-11402 GCA_040390915.1 Pseudomonadota bacterium | reverse complement strand
GTCAGGCTAGTTATAGGAAAAAACCCCGCAGAAATGTGGGGTTTTTTTTCGTCTCGACTTTTGCATTAGAATACCTGCATGGATCCCACCAGCTTTTCACTTCCCTCGGCCGCCTATTTATTTGGCGGCTTTATCTTCAGCGTGATCGGCTTTGCGGCCTTTCGTTACGGTAAAAAGATGGAAAGCATGAACGCAATGCTGATCGGTGTCGCTCTGATGCTGTTCTCTTACTTCATTTCCGCCACCTGGCTGCTGTATTTGATCGGCGCCGCCTTGTGTGCCGCCCTGTACGTGTTCCGCGAATAACGCCGCTCACGCCTGGCTGACCGCGGGCGATGCCACCAGCGAACTTACTGACGGCCAGGCCGCACATCGCTAGGCGGCGGCCATTTGCGCCTGCACCGACAGCGACAATGCGCGTTCAAGTTGCGCCATGCCGGCCGGCAGGTCCAGATGCGCGCCGGCCGTTTGCATGCTGGACCCGAGCGCGTGCAAGGTGCGAAACAGGTTATGCGCCCGGCTTTGTTCTCCCATTTGACCGATGCGCAGGATGTTCAAGCCGAACGCGCCCGAAATCTCCACCTTGTGCACGCGCGACATGTGGGTGCGCACCACATCGGCCGATACCTGCTCGGGCGTGACGATCCCGATTACGGAATTGAGCCGGTGCTCTTTTGGCACCAGCAGCGTCAAACCCATCGCTTCAATCCCTGCCTGCAGCGCTTCCGAACATTGCAGGTGACGCTGAAAGCGCGATGGCAGCGTCTCCACGCATACCAGCCGCAGCGCTTCGTGCAAGGCCAAAATGCCCGAAACCGGCGCGGTATAGTGATACGATTTCTGATTCCAGAATTTGTCCGCCAACTGCGCGTCCAGGCACCAGTGAAACGGCAGTTCGACCCGGGTCGCGATCTTTTCCGCCCACGCCTTCTCCGAAAACGCCAGCAGCGACACGCCAGGAATCGAAGACAGACCTTTTTGGCCGCCCGTGATCACGGCGTCGATCTGCCATTTGTCCATTTCAAGGGGCATCGTGCTCAAGGTGCACACCGCATCGACAATCACCAGGCAGCCATACTCCTTGGCCATGCGCGCGATGCGATCGAGACTGTGATTGCACACGGTGTTGGAGGTTTCGCCCTGGACCAGCGTGATCGCCGCATAGCTTGTTTTGCGTAGTTCGCGCTCGACCAGCTCCACGCTGGCACTGGCGTTGTTTCCCACTTCCAGCATGGTCACCTGGCCGCGCACGCGCGTGACCATTTCGGCCATGCGCTTGCTGAAGTAGCCGTTGCAGATGCACAGTACCTGGTCGCCCGGATGGACCAGGTTGGCGATCGCCATTTCCATCGCTGCCGAACCGGGACCGCCGACACCCATCACATGCGAGGACGTGGTCTGGAATACATAGCGGCCCATTTCCTTGACCTGTTCGATCACCTTGTTCATCGTTTCGCCAAGGTGATTGATGACGATTGAATTGGCCGCGGCCACGCGTGATGGAATCGGGACCGGTCCCGCGCCCATCATCAGCAATGGTTCATCGGGCAGGATATATTCAAGGGGAACAATATTGGGAACGCTGACAGCCTCGATCATGTGACACGCCTTTCGTGGGTAGGGGATCATTCCACGATAGCATGCCTGTAAATATCTGGCTGACGCTACTGCTGCACCCGCTGCAAGCTCAGTACGAAGCTCACCCCATCGGCATGATTGTTGGCGCTGATCGTCCCGCCCATCTTGGCCATATAGATCTTGGCCACGAACAGGCCTTGGCCGCGATTGCCGTGCGCGCCCGAATCGGGCTGGTCGGAGACGCCATATTCGAACACGCGCCCGATCAATTCATCGTCGATGCGCGGCCCTTGGTTGTAGATGGTGATGGCGGCGCCCGTTTCGCTAGCCTCGAGCGTGAGCGTGATGGCGCTGCCGGCCGTGCGGTGGCGGGCAGCGTTGCGCAGCACATGGGTGACCACGTCCTCGAGGCAGTATTCGTCGGCACGCGCGACAATCACGCCCGCGCCGGCGCGCAGCTGGACATTGTTGATGCCGACGCACGGTGCATTGGCGGCCACGTGCGCCAGGAATGCGCCCAGGTCAAGCTCGCCCACTTGCAGCACGGACGACTGGAATGCCTCGCTGGGCGATGCGCTGCCGTACAACACGCGAATCGCCTGCTGCATGCGCGCCAGATAGCGGTTGCTCTGATCGCCGGCGGCGCCATGCAATGCCATCAGCGACTGCAGGGGCGACATGATTTCGTGGCCGACCGCATGCCACATATCGCGTTCCTGCTCGGCGCGGATGGTTTCGCGTTCGACATCCTCGCGCACGCGGCGCAGCAAGTCGTGCAGGCAGCTGGCCAGCACGCCCAGTTCATCGTCGCCGCGCAGGTCCGATACATCGAATTCATCGGCTGCGCCCTTGCCCTTGACCGTCTTGGCGACCGAATCGGCACGCTTGATCAATACGCGGATGCGGCTGATCACGCCGATCTCGATCACCAGCCAGGCCAGCAACAGCGCCAGCAGCATGGCGCCGACAAACCACGACAGGCGGCTGGCCACCACCGACAAGCTCTTGCTGACACTGCGCGCATCGCCGTGCAATAGAACCTGGTAGCGACCGGACGGCAGCGCCAAGGTTTCGGTCGTGGCCAGCGGCGCATCGTAGCCGTCGACCGGCAGCCGCCGGATCAAACTGGTCAGCAGGCGCCACGACGGCGCATCCTCCGACGTGGCGCCGGTCAGTTCCACCAGCGCCGGGCCGCCTGTTTTCTTGATACTCAACGCTTCACCAGGCAGCAACGACGCTTGCAGGTCGGTCAGCGCGAACGGGCGCACGGTGCTGCCGGCGTCGCTATCGAGCAGCGGCGCGCCGGTGCCCGGCGCCAGCACGCTGACGCGCACTTTGATCTGGTCCAGGTCAGCCGGCGGCCACACCGGATGCGAGCCGTCGAACAGCGCGTCGCGCAGCACGCCAACTGGCAGGCGCAGCGAAAAGAAGGTGCTGTGCAGGCAGTCGGGCTCACCGCTGCACGGACCATCCTGCCAGATCCATCCACGGAAATCCTTGACCGGATTCATTTTGCGGTAACCACTGGCGCTGGCCTTGAATCCGGTCAGCCGTCCGCGCACGCCACCGTCGCGCTGTGCGACGCCGTCGCTGGCTTGCTCGAACGGCGCGATCCAGTCATAGCGCTGGCCGCGTAGCGCTACCGACACCAGCACCCGGTGCGCCTGGGTCAGCACTTCGTCGCCGCGCCGGTGCGGCACCAGCGGCGCGCTGTCGAAACTGCCTGCCACATAGACAAAGCCGCCGGCCCACGCGTTGTTGCCCACGCCCGCGCACAGGTTGCCGCTGTTCCCGTATTGCACCAGGCAGCCCGACAGCGCGACCGCCTGCTGCACCTTGTGCTGGTCGTCGAAGTCGAGCGAGGCGAATGGCAGCAACACCGGATGCAGGCCGGCGGCAGGCGCCACGCCGCGCGGTGGATTGAGCAGCGCGAGCTGACCGGCAGGGTGGCGCAAAGTGGCCGAGATGTGCTGCGCGGTTTTCTGGAAGCTGCTCTGGTAGTTGTTATAACTGAGCTGCTTTTCCTGCTGCAGCACCGATACCGCCAGCCCAAGCGTGGCCAGCGCCAGCAGCAGGAACGCGGCGCGCAGCAGGATGCGCAAGCGGTAGGGGACGATGCGCAACAGGCGAAATCCCATGCTTAGCGCGCCACCCAGCGAAAGCCGCGCATCGGCACGTTTTCGATGCCTTCGAAGGCCGGATCGATCTCGCGAAAGGCGTCGCGGATGGTGCTCACGTGCTTGCGGATATTATCGCGATTGCGCCCGCTCTTGACGACGTCGAACAGCTCGTCGTATGACACCACTTCGCCGCGCCGCGCGAACAGCGCCGCCAGGATGCGCTGCGCCGTCAGCGGCAGGTTGATGCGCTGCCCGCGCCAGATCGGATTGCGCTGGCGCAGCGGATCGATTTCCAGCTCGGTGCCGCTGGGTGTCTTTTTGTCGCCGGCGATGACGCTGCGCTCCTTCACCGCGCGCAGAATTTCCAGGAAGGTGTCGATGAAATCAGCTTCCTCGAACGTGGTTTTTTGCAGATAGTCCCAGGCGTCGAGCGCCTTCATGATGCTGCGGTAAATCGTGGCCGGCATGGCTGACACCACCAGTACCGGCGTGGCGTTTTTCTTGTTGATGGCGTTGATGATGGCCACGCCCGCATGGCGCTCGCGCCCAAGTTCGATGTCGAGCACCACCAGATCGTAGTGCTGGCGCGCGATCGCACTTTCAGCATCGTCGCGGTTGAACCACTGGTCGACCGTGACGTCGGGGCGTGCCGACGCTATCCATGCCTTGAGCTGGTTACTGGTGGGCAGATCGTCCTCGATGACGGCCACTCTGGGCATGTGCGACTCCGTTAAATGCGATGCAAGGAGTATCCACGTTTTCAGCGCAAAAGTCATAGATGCGCTGTGAGTGTTTCTTCACGCGGGAGACGAAAGTGCCCCGGCCTGCCCATTGAGTCTTCCGCGGACGCGGGCGCACCATGCAGTACCGGAAGATGCAAACGCATCGCGGAACCCTCCAACCCAAGCAAAAAAGGTGAACCAGATGTCCCAGCGGATCAAAATGATGGTGCAGGCGGTACGTTCTTCCCTGGCCGGCGGCAGCGCCAGGCTGATGTCGGCCGTGCGCGGCGGCGCCGCCAGCGGCCAGCCGGTCCGGCTGGGACGCCTGGGCCTGTTGTTGGGCGTAGCCGGCGGCGCCGGCTACCTGATGTTCACCCACCCGCCGGTGCACACGGTGGCGCCAGGCCACATGGGCGTGCGGGTCAACCAGCTCACCGGCTCGGTGACGACAGTGCGCGAAGGCGCGCTGTGGGTGCTGCCCGGCTTTCATAGCCTGCGCGAACTAGCGCTGTTCGAACAGGTGTACAAGCCGGCCGCCTCGGGCGAGGCGCCGTTCCAGTCGATGGAAGGGCTGGCGCTCGGGGTCGACCTGTCGGTGCGCTATGCGCTCGACCCGACCCATATGGCGGCAATTGCCAAGGCGCTGCCGCCCGATATCAACGGCGCGATCGTCGAGCCGGCGGTGCAGGGCGTGATCTACAAAATCTTCACCCGATACACGGTGCGTGAAATTTTTTCGTCCAAGCGCGCCGAGATCCAGCAGCTGATCGAAGCCGAACTCAAACCCAAGCTGGCCGCCGACGGCATCAACCTGCGTGGCGTCACGATCGGCAAAATCAGCCTGCCGCCCGAGTACAAGGCGGGCATGGAGCGGCTGCTGGCGGAAGAGCTGGAAACCCAGAAAATGCGCTACACGCTCGAGCTCAAGGAAAAGCACGTCAAGCAAAGCGAACTGGAAGCCGAAGCCGACAAGGTGCGCCGTGAAAAAGCTGCCGAAGCGGCCGGCAATGAACAGATCATCGCCGCCAAGGCCCAGGAGCAGGCCATGAAGCACGTGATTCCGTTCAAGGAAAAGCAGATCGCCCAGCGCCAGCTGGAAGCGGAAGCGGACAAGGTATCGCGCATTCGCACCTCGGAAGGCGCGGCCCAGGCGCGCGTGATCGAGGCGACCGGCGAAGCCGATTCGCGCCGCAAGCTGGCCGACGCCGAAGCCTACCGCCAGGACTTGATCGGCAAGGTCGCCAGCACCCAGATGGAACGCGAAGGCGTGCTGCTGTCGCGCCATCCGCTGCTGATCCAGAAAACCATGGCCGACAAATTGTCCGACAAGGTGTCGGTGATCATCGCGCCGGCGCCGGCCGACGGCAGCTTTATCGGCGCCGCCCTGCTGGGCGCGACCAAGCCGGCCAAAGCTGGCGAACCTGTCGTTGCGGCAGCTGCCGCGCCAGCCGAGGAAGAATAATCATGCCAATTCCAATGATGGCGGCCGCCCTTGCCGCGATGGCGATCGTGTCCCAGGACAGCGCCCAGCTGCGCGCCGCGCCGCGCGAATCGGCGCAGCAGCAAGCCTTGCTGTGGCAGGGCGACAGCCTGGAGATCCGCGCCGAAAAAGGCGATTACCTGCAGGTCTACGATCACCGGCGCGAGCGGGCCGGCTACATTCGCGCCACGCAAGTGCGCCAGGTTTCGTTCAAGCCGGCTGACGCCCCCGACCTGCTGTCGGTGCTGCGCTTTGTCAGGGATACGCCGGGCGCCGAAGCGCTCGGCATCGCGTACGCGGCCGCTTACCTGAAGGCGGCGCCGGCGGCGGCAATCGACGCCGAGCCGTTCGATGCGCTTGGCGCCATGGCCGAGCGGCTGGCGCGGCGCGCTTCGTCCAAGCAGGGAAAGGCGCAGGACGCGGTCTTGTCGGCGCACTTGGAAGTGGCGGCCAATTATGGCGTGACGATGCGCGGCTACGAGCATGATGGGCGCATCCAGCTGTGCTACGACGGCGACGCGTTCCGGCGCGCGCTGGCATTGCGCGCCGATCCGCAGCAGCAGGCCAGGGCGGCGCTGGCACTGACCCGGCCGGAATGCCTGGACCCCGACCAGCGTCCGGCCGAACGCTATGCGGTGGACCTGTGGCGCGCCGAATTACTCGACAAGGTCGAGCTGCGCGCGCTGCCGGCGCATCTGAAGAACCGGGTCCACATGCGCCGCGCCGCGGTCTGGTCGGCGCTGGCCTTTGCCCGTGCCCGCAAGAACGAGCCGGCGCAAGTGGCCGCCGAGCGCGCGCTGACGGAACTGGGCAGCGTGACCAAGATCGACCTGGCCGACGACGACCTGGCAGCCTATGCCGATGCCGGCGTGCGCGCCGGCAGCGTGCGCTGGGCGGCAGAACCGGCTGTGAGCCAGGTCGCCGGACTGCATGTGCTGACCAAGCCGGGTCAGCCGGGCGAAACCTGCGTGTCGCTGTTTGGCCAGAACGGCCCGGCGCTGGCCACCCGCTGCACCTATGGCATCGTGTGGGCCGCGTCGGCACGCGCCAACTCCAAAGGCAGCGCACTGGCGCTGGCGGTGCAGCCGATGGCGGCCTGGCGCGAGCTGTGGGTATTCCAGCAGGACGGCAGCGGCTGGCGCGTTGACGTGCTGCCGCCGGCGGCCAGTGAGCCGGACGTCGGCTACGCTGAATTTGCCGGATGGGTGCCTGGCATGGCCAAGATGCTGGTGGTGCGCGAGGCGCGCGTCGACGGCCGCTACAGGCGCAGTTTCGAAGTGCTCAGCCTGGAATCGCTGGCGGTGGAAATCTGGGCCGACCGGCCGCTCGCGGTGACGCTGTTCAACCGCTGGCAAGATCCGGCTTGGCAGCGCCAGACAGTGAGCTTGCGCTGATGCTCAGGCCACCAGGCTCCAGTCGAGGGCGAAGCGCGCGAGAAACTTTTTCAAGCGGTCGGCATCGTTCGGCTTGGCCTTGGCGTCGCGCGAGACGTGATACAGCTTGCGTCCGGCGTCGGACAGGGAGCGCGACTGGCGGCACACCTTGACCACGGCGGCCAGCTGAATCGCGTCGAACAGGTCAAGTTGGGCCGCAGCGTGCGCGCCCAGCAGCGCCTCGAGGTCGACATCCAAGTCGATGGCGGGGCGCGCGTGGTGGCGCCACAGCTGCGTCAGGCGGGCGGTTTCGCCGTTGACGATGGCATCGCTGATGCCGCCGGCATCGGCCAGCGTCGCCATGCGCGTGACCGACGCCGACAGGTCGCGGAAATTGCCGCTCCAGGCGGCAGCGGGCGACATCGCAAAGCGCATGTAGCGTTCGCGCGCCTCTTTGTTAAAGCGCACCATCTGGCCATTCTCCTGGCTGAACTGGGCCAGCAGGAAGGCGAGGTTCGGTTCGATGTCTTCAGGCCGCTCGACCAGGCCGGGCAGCGCATAGGTCCACAGGTTGATGCGGGCGTACAGGTCTTCGCGAAAGCGCCCGGCCGCCACTTCGAGCGACAGGTCACGGTTGGTGCCGGCCACCAGCTGGAAGTCGCTTTGCACTTCATTGTCGCTGCCGACCGGCAGGAAGCGCTTTTCCTCGACCGCCTTGAGCAGCATGGCTTGCTCGTCCAGGCCAAGTTCTCCGATTTCATCGAGAAACAGCAAGCCCTTGTGGGCACTGCGCAAGAGGCCCGGGCGCTCGGCGCTGGCGCCCGTGAACGCGCCCTTGATATGGCCGAACAGGGTCGAGGCGGCGCCATCGCCGTGCAAGGTGGCGCAGTTGATTTCGACGAATTTGCCGTCGATCTGGTGGCGCGCCTTTTTCAGTTCGTAGACGCGGCGCGCCAGGAACGACTTGCCGGCGCCGGTGGGGCCCATCAGCAGCATTGGCGCTTTCGACTTGATCGCAACGCGCTCGATTTCGTCGATCATCGTGTTGAAGCGTTCGTTGCGGGTGGCGATGCCGGATTTGAGGAACGCCACGCCTTCGGCCTGTTCGCGCGAGAAGCGCTGGGCGATCTGGTCGTAGCGTGACAGGTCAAGGTCGATCAGCGCGTAGCTGCCCGGCGCCTTGGCGCCCTGGCGGCGCGGCGGCGAAGTTTGCACCAGGCGGCCCGGGAAGAAGCGCGCCTCGGTCATCAGGAACATGCAGATCTGGACCACGTGGGTGCCGGTGGTGATGTGGATCCAGTAGTCTTCGTGCTCGGGATCGAACGGATAGCTCTTGGCGAAGTCAAATAGCGTGCCGTAGACATCTTCGAAGTCCCACGCATCCTTGATGTGCAGCTCGTGCGGCACCACGGCCGTTTGCGGCGACGCCATGACAATGTCGGCGCCGACCTGCGCGACCAGTTGTTCGGCAAAGCCGCTGTAAAGGATGTCGAAGCGATCGACGATGAGGTCTTCCTGCTGGGCCAGCGCCACGGTTGGGCGCCACTTTTCCCAGCGTCCGCTGCCTTTTCCGCTGTCGAGCTGGGTGCCGATAAAGCCGATGACAACTGTGCGTTTGCTACTCATTTGGGATAAATATTTATACTAATAGATAACAATACTATACTCGCATCCCCCGTGTTTTCGGAAAATTTAATATAAATCAATGGCTTGGCTGCTAGTTCATGGCTGGCACGGTGCTTGCAATAGGGTAGGGGCAAACAACAAAGAGATAAAAATGAAAAACGAAAACTACGATGTCATGAATATTGAAGGCGGTCGCCACGTGAAGATGTGGACCCAGGGCGTGCCGGTGGAAGAGGTGGCGAAGAAGCAGCTGGCCAACACGGCCAGGATGCCCTTCATCTACCAGCACATTGCGGTCATGCCCGATGTTCACCTGGGTAAAGGGTCGACCATCGGTTCAGTGGTGCCGACGCTCGGTGCGGTGATCCCGGCCGCGGTGGGCGTGGATATCGGTTGCGGCATGATGGCGGCCAAAACCACGCTATGCGCCAACGACCTGCCCGATAGCCTGGCCAAGCTGCGCTCGGCGATGGAGCACGCCATCCCGCACGGCATGTCGCCCAAGACGCGCAGCTTCCGCGGCCGCGACGAGGGTTCGTGGAATACGCCGCCGGCCGCCGTCGATGTCGCATGGGCGCAGCTCAAGGATGAATTTGACGTGATCTGCGCCAAAACGCCAAAGCTGAAAAACACGAATAACCATCGTCACCTGGGAACGCTGGGAGGCGGCAACCACTTCGTCGAGGTGTGTATCGATGAAGCCGGATTCGTCTGGTTCATGCTGCACTCCGGTTCGCGTGGCGTGGGTAATGCCATCGGAAGCTATTTTATCGAACTGGCCAAGCAGGATATGCGGCGCCACTTCATTAACTTGCCGGACCAGGATCTCGCCTACCTGGCCGAAGGGACCGAGCATTACAACGATTACGTGCAGGCGGTGAGCTGGGCGCAGAAATTCGCGCGCACCAATCGCGAAGTGATGATGCAGAACCTGATTGCGGCGGTGCGTACCGTGATCACCAAGCCGTTCGAGACGCACGTGGAAGCGGTGAACTGTCACCACAACTATGTGCAGAAGGAGCATCACTTCGGAAAGGATGTGCTGGTCACCCGTAAAGGGGCGGTGTCGGCGCGCGCCGGTGAGTTGGGGATTATTCCCGGTTCAATGGGCGCCAAGAGTTTTATCGTGCGTGGAAAAGGTAATGAGGACAGCTTCCATAGCTGCAGCCACGGCGCCGGACGTACCATGAGCCGTACCGAAGCCAAGCGCCGCTTTACGCTGGCCGACCAAATCAAGGCGACCGAGGGCGTGGAATGCCGCAAGGATGAAAACGTGATCGACGAGATCCCGATGGCGTACAAGGATATCGATGCCGTCATGCACGCCCAGCGCGACCTGGTGGAAGTGGTGCATATTTTGAAGCAGGTTGTGTGTGTTAAAGGATAGAGGCGGCAAGATGATTGAATTGGATGGCGCCACCGGAGAAGGTGGCGGACAAATTTTGCGCACGGCGCTCACGCTGTCGATGATTACCGGGCAGCCGTTTCGGATCACGAATATTCGCGCGAATCGGGCCAAGCCTGGTTTGATGCGCCAGCACTTGATGGCGGTGCAGGCTGCCGCACAAGTGAGTGATGCGCAGGTCGAGCAGGCCGTGCTGGGTTCAACGGCGCTGAGTTTCAGGCCCGGGAGCATCAAGGCGGGCGACTATCAGTTCGCGATCGGTACGGCGGGAAGCTGCACGCTGGTGCTGCAGACGTTGCTGCTGGCGCTGGCGCGCGCCGACGCGCCCTCGACGGTGCGCATTACGGGCGGCACCCACAATCCGATGGCGCCGACGGTGCAATTCCTGCAGCGCGCCTATTGCCGCGCGCTGGCGGCGATGGGCGTGAATGTTGATATCTCGCTGGCGCGTTCGGGTTTCTATCCGGCTGGCGGTGGTGCCGTCATCGCGTCGGTCCAACTGTGTGCGCACATGGCGCAGATCTCGCTCATGGAGCGGGGCGAGCGGCGTGCCGGCTATGCGGAAGCGATTGTGGCCGGTATCCCTAGCGATATTGGCACGCGCGAACTCGATGCTATCGGTGCCGGCATGGGCTGGGGCGAATCGCAACTGCTGATGCGCGGGCTCCCTGGCGAGCAGGGACCGGGCAATGCCGTGCTGATCACGCTCGAACATGAGCACGCGACCGAAGTATTCAGTGCGATTGGCGAAAAATCGCTGCGGGCCGAAGCGGTCGCCAAAAAAGCGGTCAAAGAGGCGCGTGAATTCATTGCCTCCGGCGCTGCCGTGGGCGAGCACCTGGCCGATCAACTGATGCTGCCGATGGCGCTGGCCGGCGGCGGACGCTATACAGCTGCAGCGGTGTCGCAGCATGCGATCACGAATGCGGAAGTCATTTCCCGCTTCTTGCCGGTCGGCGTCACCTTTGCCGAGGACGGCGCGCGCCACATCGTCGACATCGCTTTGCTGCACTGAACAAAAGCCCCTTGCGCAATGCAGGGGCCTTTGCTATAGTTCGCCTCCCCGCTGAAAACGTTAACGTAATCAAGTAGTTAACG
>JAZJXM010000088.1:0-3711 GCA_040390915.1 Pseudomonadota bacterium | reverse complement strand
GCCTGGTCCAGCGTTTCGTCGCGCAGCAGGTGGTCCAGCAGGCGATTCTTGTGCGACAGGTCGTCGACGAAGTGCACGCGCTGCGAGATGTTTTCGTGCTTGCTGGCCGAACCGGTGATCTGGATCGTCATCGGGTTGGTCGTGATGCGGCGCGCCATGTTGCCGACCATGCCGTCCAGCGTGGCCGAGAACAGCATCGTCTGGCGATTCGCTGGCGTGGCGGCGATGATCTTTTCGATGTCGTCGATGAAACCCATGTCCAGCATGCGGTCCGCTTCGTCCAGCACCAGGATT
This sequence comes from Pseudomonadota bacterium, assembly GCA_040390915.1. Lineage (GTDB taxonomy): Bacteria > Pseudomonadota > Gammaproteobacteria > Burkholderiales > Burkholderiaceae_D > Telluria_A. The sequence continues at coordinate 3,417 of JAZJXM010000088.1, read as the reverse complement.
TCCAGTTCCGAGAAGTCGATCTTGCCCGATTCCATATGGTCGATCAGACGGCCAGGGGTAGCGACCAGGATTTCAGGGTTGCGTGCCAGCAGTTGCATCTGCTTAGGGTAAGGCATGCCGCCCAGGATCGAGACGGCCTTGATGCGGCGAATCTGGGTGCCGTATTTTTCGGTGGCGCTGGTCACTTGCAGTGCCAGTTCGCGGGTCGGGGTCAGCACCAGCATTTTTGGCTGGGCAGCTTTGAAACGTGGACGCTCGCCGCGGGCACGTGCCGACTGGGCTTCCTGGGCTGCGGTTTTGGCGGCTGGAGATTGCTCTGCGACAGCGAATTTGTGGAGTGCTGGCAGCATGAATGCGGCCGTTTTGCCCGAACCGGTCTGCGACGAGACGAGCAGGTCGCGTCCCTCGATCGCTGCAGGAACAGCTTGTTCCTGGACTGGGGTCGGCTTGGTGTAACCGGCATCGGTTACTGCTTTTACGATAGACGCGTGGAGGCCTAGTGCTTCAAAACTCATGTGTTCTTTTCTTTCGGTATAGATCAGCGCCCGAGCAACAGCTCCGGGCGCAAAATAGCAACGCCAACCACAACAACGAAATGACTCAGGATGAAAGAAATTTCGGCACAAAAGCTTTGCGCCGGGACGGTGTCAGGTGCGACACCAAAGGCGGGAGGGCTTTATACGGTGTATCCGTGGGATACAGCCAGGCTTGCGAAGCTGCTAATTTACTAGTTACTGTGTGCTGCAAGACTTATTGCAGCGCACAAACGACACTATACAGTAGTTTCACTGTGCTTGTATAGATAAATCCGTGCCGTTTGCGCGTGCATGGTAAAAAAACCTGCGCGGCGAGCGCAGAATGGCAACGCGGATCAGCCGTTGCGGGCCTTGCGGTGCGACGCCTCGGCGGTACGCACGCGCTTGGCCGCGTGCGCCTTGCTTTGTGCCACTTTGTAGCGCGAGGCGCGCGCCGGACGCTTGACGCGCTCGGCCTCGAACGCCACTTTGGCGTTGTCGGTGATCGCTTCGGCGATGTCCGAGCCGGCCGAGGCCGACGTTTTCGGCACCAGGATGGTCGAGCCGGCCTTCAAGCGGGTGCGTTCCGGGATATTGTTGGCCTGGCGGATCACTTCGGGCGTGGTGCCGAAACGCGATGCCAGCGAGGCGATGCTGTCCTTGGCGCCGGTAATCTTGTGCGTGGTCCAGGTCGACAGCGCGCGGCCCCATTGGGCCAGGTTCAGGTTGAATTTCTCGGCGTTTTTCTGCGGCAGCAGGATCTTGGTCTGCTCGCCGCCGGTAATGACGGGGCGCTTGAACTGCGGATTGAGCGCCTTGAATTCGTCGAGCGACATTTCGGCCAGCTGGGCGGCGATGGTCAGGTCGATGTCGCTGGTCTTGTCGATGGCGGTGAAGTAGGGCGAGTTGTCGATCACCGGCAGCGACACGTTGTACTGGGCCGGGTTGGCAATGATGTTCTTGACCGCTTGCAGCTTGGGTACGTAGTTGCGCGTTTCGGCAGGCATCAGGTCGGCCAAGCTTTCGTAGTCGGTCGGCTTGCCCAGCGCCTGGTTGCGCTTGATGGCTTTTTGTACATTGCCTTCGCCCCAGTTATAGGCGGCCAGGGCCAGCGGCCAGTCGCCGAACATGGTGTACAGGCGCTGCAAATAACTCAGGGCGGCGTCGGTCGAGGCCAGCACGCCGCGCCGCTCGTCCTTGAAGGTGTTTTGCTTGAGGTTGTAGTCGCGCCCGGTGCCCGGCACGAACTGCCACATGCCGGCCGCGTCGGCGCTGGAATAGGCTTGCGGGTTGAAGGCGGACTCGATGATCGGCAGCAGCGCCAGTTCGGTCGGCATGTTGCGCTTTTCCAGTTCGCTCACCACGTGGAACATATAGCGGTTGGCACGGATCGAAATGCGGGCCAGGTAGTCGGGCCGCGCGCTGTAATAGGCGACGTGCTTGGCCACCAGCGCATTGCTGATGTCGGGAATGGCGTAACCGGTGCGGATGCGGCCCCAGACGTCCGCTTCCTTGTATTCCTCGACCTTGAACGCAGCAGCGGGCGCGACCAGCACGGGTTTGGCGACCGGCAAGGCGATGGCGACGGCGACAGTCGGAGCAGGGGGCGCTGCGGGAGCGGTGTCAGCCTGGCACAGGGCCGGCAGGGACATCAGCACGGCGACTGCGAGCGCGGCCTTGTTGCGTAGAGGTTCGTTCATGGCACTTCCATTTTGCGTCCTGGAGCACGGGACTGGCGACAGATAAGTTCGGAGTGTACGTAGCCTTCCACGCCTGAGTCAAGCCACACATGATGTCCATAGAAAAATACTTTGACAACTAAACTGCATAATATTGTCGCCTTGGCGAAGACCAATTCAAGCCGAAAAAGGAGCGAAATGACAAGTCGTAAATACACTGGCGAGGGCCGGACATGACGCCAATATGGGCTGAACTAATACCAATCAAGAGCCGGCGCCGCCATCCGGGCCGGGCCGCCGAGTTCGCCGAACTATGAGTGAACGCAAAGAGTGCGTACAATTCGGTACAGCATCAGCCGCACCAGACTTATTGAAAGTATCACCATGAATACCCCGAATTTGAACGCGGACGATGATCAGATCATCGCCGCCACCCGCAACTGGCTGGAAAAGGCCGTCATCGGCCTGAACCTGTGCCCGTTCGCCAAAGCCGTCTATGTCAAAGAACAGGTGCGCTACGTGGTGTCAAACGCAACGACCCCGGAAGCGCTGCTGGAAACGCTGATGGACGAACTGCAGCTGCTGTCGGACACGGACCCGGAAGTGACGGACACGACCTTGCTGATCCACCCTTTCGTGCTGGGCGACTTCCTCGATTACAACGAGTTCCTCGACGTGGCCGACGCCGCGGTGGAAGACATGCAGCTGGACGGCGAACTGCAGGTGGCCAGTTTCCATCCCGACTACCAGTTTGCCGAAACCGACGTCAACGACATCAGCAATTACACCAACCGGGCGCCATACCCTATCCTGCACCTGCTGCGCGAAGAGAGCATCGAGCGCGCGGTGGACGCATTCCCGGACGCGGCGCAAATTTTCGACAAGAATATCGAGACGCTGGAAAAACTCGGTCATGACGGCTGGGACAAGCTCGATGTCGGTCCGGCCAAGTGAGCCCGAGATGAGCATCCCGGAACGGGCTGACACGCCCTGCGTAGCCGTGTGTTCGACCACCTTCGACGAGATTTGCCGCGGCTGCGGGCGCAGCGTGGTCGAGGTGGCGCACTGGGTATCGATGAGCGCCGACGCCAAGGAGCTGGTGTGGCAGCGCATCCTGGCGCAAGGCTACCCGCGCCGCAACAAATAGGGTCAGTGCCAACATTCGGACACGGGCCCATCCGTAGCGTGCTACGGATGGGCCCGTGTCCGAATGTTGGCACTGA
>JAZJXM010000087.1:0-23428 GCA_040390915.1 Pseudomonadota bacterium | reverse complement strand
GTCAGGCTAGTTATAGGAAAAAACCCCGCAGAAATGTGGGGTTTTTTTTCGTCTCAAGCTTTTAAAGAGATAAATCGGCTATAATACGGCCCTGCATGACAAGTTATCCGGAATTGCTGCCCAATCGGGGGCAATGCCAGTACCAGTTATGCCTGATGACCATAGTGACTCGGTACCACCCCTTCCCATCCCGAACAGGACCGTGAAACGAGCTTACGCCGATGATAGTGCTGCAACCAGTGTGAAAGTAGGTCATCGTCAGGCTAGTTATTCTAAAAACCCGCAGAAATGCGGGTTTTTTTTCGTCCGTACATTTGCTTGCAATTGAGAAATAGCAGCCTGGTCAATACAGCGCTATAGTTTTCCCTTCGGCCAACGACGGTGGGGGCACTATCAAAACGACTATTCAACTCGCGGGCGCCATCGGCGTGCTTTGCGCAATCACTGCTTGCGGCGGTGGCGGACCGACGCCAACCCCGACGCCTACTCCTACGCCGACACCGACACCGACACCAACCCCAACCCCAACTCCGGCGCCGTGTTCGCTGAACGGTCTTTCCATCTTCCCGTCCACCAATCCATGGCGTACCGAGATCACCTTGGCCCCGCTTGATCCGCACTCGAACGCGATCATCAGCTTCCTGGACCAGACCGCTGCGCCGCCATTCGCTGATTTCGGCAGCGGCCTGTATGACGGCGCGCCGATCGGCATCCCCTACGTCGTCGTGTGCGCCAACCAGCCGTTGATCACAGTGACCTACCGCGCCAATGCGAACGACGGCAACTACGGATCCGAAAGCGACCCGGGACCATTTCCAATTCCGCTGAGCGCGCCGATCGAAGGCGATGGCATAGGCGACAGCCATGTCATCACGGTCGACGCCGCCAACCACAAACTGTACGAACTGTATAACGCCAGCGTCGGCACTGCATGGTCGGCTTCGTCCGGCGCAAAGTTCGACCTTGACAGCAATGCCTTGCGCCCGCTGTGTTACACCTCGGCTGACGCCGCCGGTCTGCCAATCTTCCCGGGACTGGTGCGCTATGACGAAGTGGTAGCCGGCGCCATTAAGCACCCGATCCGCTTCACGCTGCAGCGCAGCCGCGTCAGTCCGATGTTCGTCGCGCCAGCCCGTCACTGGGTCAATGGCAGCAACACCAACAGCGCCTATCCGACCCCGATGGGAATGCGCTTGCGCCTGAAGGCGAGCGTGGACCTGGGCGCCTACTCGCCGACCAACCGCATCATTCTGACAGCGATGAAAACCTACGGCATCATCCTGGCCGATATCGGATCGAACTTCTTCATCACCGGCGCGCCCGATGCGCGTTGGGACAACGACGACCTGAAGAACCTGCGCACCATCAGGCCGTCCGATTTTGAAGTGGTCCAGATGGGAACCATCTTCGATTCCGCATCGGCGGCAGACCGTGCGACCTGCGCGCCATGATCGCTCCGTCATGCCCTCAGTCGATTATGCGCTGGGCTGGGGAGCGCGGCGAGTAAAGCTTGGTAAGCGGCCGGGCCGCCGTTGCTAACTTGGCGGCGGACCGGCGCCCAGCATCGCCAGGATCACCTGGTACTGGTAATTGTCGGCGCGCTGGCGCAGCATCGCCGCCAGCTCGGGCGCCGCCAGCCCGATCGCATCGATCGCGGCGTGGATCCTGGCGGCGTCCAGCATCTGCATCGCCGCCAGCAGGTCGCTGCGCTGCTGATCGGGGACGCCGGCCAGCGCCGTTGCCGACAGCGCCTGCATGGTGGGCGCTGGCGCCGCTTCGCCCTCGCGTACAAAGGCCACGCCCAGCAGGCGTTCCATGACGTCGAAAATGGCGTCCATCTGGAACGGCTTGTGAACAATGTCATCAAAGCCGGCTGCGCTCAGTTGCGCCACTTCCTCCTTGAATGACGAGGCGGTAAGCGCCGCTATCCTGACCTGCTCGCCCCCAGGCTGGGCCCGGATCAAACCAGTGGCCTGCGCGCCATCCATCGCCGGCATGCGCAAATCCATCCAGATGAACTGGGGCCGCCAGCTGCACCACTGTTCAACCGCCTCGCTGCCCGACGTTGCCAGGCGCACGTCGAAGCCCACCGCGGCCAGCACTTGCTGCAGCAACAGGCGGTTGTCGGCCTGGTCGTCCACCACCAGCACGCGCCAGCGGGGCTGGCCCGGCGCCAGGGATATCACGTCGCCACGCGCGTGCGGCGCCGGCACCACCTCGTGCGAGTGCGCCTCCTGCAGCGGCAGTTCGACCCGAAACGTGCTGCCTTGTCCCGGCACGCTGCGCAGCGTCAGCGTCCCTCCCAGCAGCTGGATGAACTGGCTGCTGATCGCCAGACCCAGGCCACTGCCTTCCTGCTTGTTCTGGATGCCGACCTGGACGAAAGGACGCATCAGCATGGCCTGGTCTTCGGGCGCGATGCCGCAGCCGTTATCCTGCACTTCGATCGACAGCCGCTCGCCGCCTGGCCCGCACACCCCCAGCCGCAGCGTGACGCTGCCATGCTCGGTCGCCTTGATCGCGTTCGACAGCAGGTTGATGCACACCTGTCTGAGCTTGCCTTCGTCGCTGACGATGTAGCGCGGGAATGGCGAGGCCGCATCAATCTGCAGCTGATTGCCTTTTTCAGCGGCGCGCACGCGGAACATGTCAACGACGTCGTCTGCCAGTTCGGCCAGGTCGCACGAGGCCAGTTGCACTGTGATGCAGCCCGACTCGATCTTGGCGATTTCAAGCACGTCATTGATCAGTCCCAGCAAATGGTCGCCGCTTTTCTTGATGATCACCAGCGTCTTGCGCTGTTGGGCCGACAGGCTGGGGTCGCGGTGCAGCAGGTAGCAAAAGCCGAGGATGGCGTTGAGCGGGGTGCGCAATTCATGGCTCATATTCGACAGGAACACGCTCTTGGCGCGGTTGGCCGCTTCGGCCACGTCGCGCGCGCTGCGCAAGTCGGCCGTGCGCTGTTCGACTTCCCGTTCGAGGCTGTCGCGGTGGGCCTGGAGCTGGCGCGTCATGCGCGCATTGGCCGCTTCGGCCAGCTTGCGCTGCGTGATATCGACCAGGCTGACGCGCACGAAGTGATGCAGCGCGTCGGGCAGGCGCACGGCCTGCCATTGGCAGTGCACGCGCCGTCCATCGGCCGTGTTCACCCTGCGCTCGGCCATCACGACCGCGCCACGCTTGAGGCGCGCGAGCATGGCCTCGTCGATCGCCGGCGCGCTGCCGCCGTCGGCCAGGGCCAGGTCGGTGAAGCGCTTCCAGCTGGCGCCGATCAATGCCTCGCGCGGGCAGCCAAACAGACGGGCCGCGTTGGGATTGGCGTCGACGATCGCGCCATCGCCGATCTCCATGACGATGATCGCTTCGGGCGCATGGTCGATCAGCGTGCGATAGCGCTGTTCGCTGTCGGCCTTGTCGTTCTTTTCTTGATTGAGTACCTTCAGCAAGCGCCATACCAGCATCACCAGCGCCACGCCCAGCAGCATCACCAGCAGGCGCAGGCGGTAAGCGCGCTGCGTCGCCGCGCTCAGCGCGCCCTGCATGCGCCTGGCGCTCATGTCGATCACTTCGCCGATCGGCTGCATGATGCCCAGCTTGGCCCTGTCATAGTGCGGGTCGAACAACATGGTGACGGCGCGCGGCCGGTTGTCGGTAGACGCCTCGATCAGGGTCATCGCCGCGTACTCGGTATGGCTCAGGTCATCCGAGTTGCGCTTTGAGACGGCTAGCTTGGCAAATTCGGCATGGGTAAAGCCGGCGCGTTCCATCAAGACCAGCAGCGCAATGCGGGCTCCGCGCGGCTCCGGCGCTTCTTGCCCGGCCAGGTGCCAATAGATATTGCCGTAGTTGGCGGGACGCGCCTGGTTGCCGTTGCGGATATCGAGTATGTCTTGATAGTGCTGCTTGAAGCGTGGGTCGGCGGTCGCCACGTAAGCACGCACCATCCGGGTCAGGTCGTCCGAGGATTGGCGCAGCTCGTCGATCAGGCGGAACGACGTCAGGCGCTGCTCGTTGACCACGTCGATCTTCTTTTCCGCGCTGACGTAGAAAATGAAGGCGCTCGAATACAGGATGAAGGTGCAGACGATCATCCACAGATAGAAGGCCGAACTGGTCACATACTTTCGATAGATGGATTTCAACCGACAACTCCTGGATCGCCATGTGTGCCGATTATTGCACGTACGCAAAACCAACAGTAACAAAAAAGCCCGCATCGCTGCGGGCTCCTGGTCGTGACCGCGAGTGGCGGTCGTCCAACAATCGGATAGCTACTTCGCGATCAGCACCAGCGTGCCGCGCCCGCAAACGCCGTAGACGGTGAATTCCCCGCCGACTGCATCCTCAAGGCCCGGGGTGCGAACCTGGGTCGCGCCTTCGGCCCAGCTGCAGGTATCGGTGACCCGGTACCAGCTTTTTCCCGCGCCCGGCCATGGCAGGGTGAAGTTGACTTGCGCGCTCCAGGCGTTGTGGGCGATGTAGATGGCCGACGCCGTGTCGCCCAATTCGCTGGCGTCAATGCGCCAGGCCAGCGCATGGTTGTTGCCATCATTGAAGTAGCTCGTGTCGGCGACGTTGCCGTCCGGCTTGAACCAGCGCAGCTGTTCCATGCTGTTGCCGTTATTGTCGACACTCGAGTAGAAGCCGACGGGGCGCAAAGCCGGATGGGCCTTGCGAAATGCGATCATGCCCTTGCTGAACGCCTGGAAGTTGGACTGGTCGGTGCTCCAGGTCCAGTTCAGCCAGTTGGCGCTCGAATCGAGGTTGTAGGGATTGTTGTTGCAGTTCAGGCTGCGCAAGGCTTCGTCGCCGCCGACCACCATCGGCACGCCGGCCGACACCAGCATCAGCGCCATGCCGTTGCGCGCGGCCTTGCGCTGGTCGGCCGCGATGCCGCCCTGGTCCCAGCTATTGTTGTTGTCGTCGCCGCCATCGCTGGGGCCGAACGGCCAGGCCTGGCCATTGTTCTTGCTGTTGCAGCTGTACAGATCCTTGAGCGTGAAGCCGTCATGCGCGGTCATGAAGTTGACCGAGTTCCACGGCTTGCGCCCGTCGTCGCCATACAGGTCGGACGAGCCGGCCAGGCGGCTGGCCAGCTGGCCCGGCGTGACGACGGTCGAACCAAGTTTGTTCTGCAGGCTGCGCACGGTGTCGCGGTACATGCCGTTCCACTCGGACCAGCCGCTCGGGAAGCCGCCCACCTGGTAGGAGTTGCCGCCGATCGCCCATGGTTCGGCGATCAGGTCATTGCCGGTGCCGCCGGCGGCAGGGCGCGGCGGCAGTTCGGCCACGATGCGGTTGAGCGCATTGGCGGCGTCCATCTTGTCGAAGTTGTAGCAGCCGTGTTCGCAGGTGTTGCCCAATACGGAAGCGAGGTCGAAGCGGTAGCCGTCCACGCCCAGCGTGTTGCGCCAGTAGGCCAGCGAATCGACGATCAGGTTCTGGGCGATGGTGTTGTGGGTGTTGTAGTTGCCACCCACGCCGGTGTTGTCCCACGAATTTTGCTTGTCGCTGGTCAGGCTGTAATAGGTCGGGTTGTCCAGGCCGCGCATGCTCATGACGTTGTAGGTGGTCTTGTCCGTTGGCGACCAGGCCCCGCCTTCACCGGTATGGTTGTAGACGACGTCGATCAGCACCTTGATGCCAGCATCGTGGAAGGCCTTGACCATCTCCTTGAATTCGCGGGTCGGCCCGCCTGCCGTCTTGTCGTAGGCGAAGCGGCGCTCGGGAGCGAAATAATTGAGCGTCATGTAGCCCCAATAATTGTCGCCAGTATCGCTGTTCGGATCGAGATCGTTGGTGTCGTTCTGGGTTTCCTGGACCGGCAAAAATTCAATCGCCGTCACGCCCAGGCTGGCCAGGTAGGCCGCCTTCAGGCCGGCGCCCTTGTAGGTGCCGCGGTAGGCGGCGGTGATGCCAGTGTCGTTCTTGGTCAGGCCGCGCACATGCGCTTCGTAGACGATATCGTCCTTGAAGGCGCGGGTCGGCTTGGTGCCGGTGGACTGGGTATCGCCGGCCAGCACGATGCCCTTCGGCCCATTGGTGCCGCTGTCGATATTGCGGTACAGCGCGCCGCTGGCGTAGATGGTGCCGTTGTTCATGGTTGGCGTGGTGGGGTCGTGACTCAGTTCACGCGCATACGGATCGGCCAGCAGCTTGTTGGGGTTGAATCGGTTGCCGGCCGCATCGACATCGGTGATGAAGCCGGTCGCGCTGCCCTTGACCCAGGCCGCGTTGTAAGGCCAGTTCGGGCCCCAGGCGCGGTAGCCGTAGTACAGCGTGCCGCCCAGGCCCAGGCCACTCAAGGTGCTGGTGGCGACGGTCTTGCTCCATACGCCGCCGGTGCCGAGCGTCATGACATAGCGCGCTTTTTCGGCGGTGCCGGTGGCGCTGCTGTAGATGAAAACTTCAATCCGCGTGGCGCGGCCCGAATAGACCTTGAACGTGACATTGGCCTGGGTGGCGTCGTAGCTGCCGCCCAGCGCGCTGGCATTGATGGCGGCCACGGCCGGCTGGATCAGCAGCGCACAGCCGAACAGGCAGGCGAGCAGGGTAGAGCGAAAGTGCATGGTGTGTCTCCTCTTCACAGAAAGAGGCAGCCTGTCCGATCTGTATTGTTCGCCAAAGCGTGGGCGCAGCAAGCCCTTGCCCATGCCAGCGATAGTGATCGCGAGACTGTCTCCGTTAGGTAGCCCCTTTGCGGGGTCATCATTTAGTTTTTGTATTTTGACTACCAAAACGCAATGATGCCGCCTCAGCTGTCCTGACGGAATCTACTCTTGAGGGATTTCAATGTCAATTCGTTTGCGTAGTTTTACTACTCATGTTGTTTTTGGCAGCCGGTTTGGCGGCACAGCGCCTGGTACAGGGGCAACGCCGCTGCGGCGATGCGCTCCAGGCTGGCCTCGCGCAGCTGCGCGGTGTCGACCATGTGCAAGCTGTCCAGGCCGGCCCAGCGCAGCAGTGCGGCGCAGGCTTGCGGGGCATCGAACATGCCGTGCAGGTAGCTGCCCAGCACCTGGCCATCGGCCGAGATGGCGCCTTCGGCACGTCCGTCGAAATGAAATGCCGGCCGGGCCAGCGCTGGCCCGGTCGAGACGCCCATGTGGATTTCGTAGCCGTGAACAAACGCCTCGGCAAACGCGCACCGGCCGCTGACCTGGGCCAGCTGCTTGTCGCGTGTCAGTTCGGTATGCATGTCGAGCAGGCCGAAACCGGGGGACTGGCCGGGTGCGCCTTCCACCCCGTGCGGATCGGATACGGTGGCGCCCAGCATCTGGAAGCCGCCGCAGATGCCGATCACCTTGCCGCCATAACGCAGATGGCGCGCGAGGTAGTCGCCCCAGCCCTGTTCGAGCAGCCAGGCCAGGTCGGCGCGGGTGTTTTTGCTGCCCGGGATGATCAGCAGATCGCAGGCCGGCTTGGCCTGGTCCTGGCGCACGAAGCGCAGGTCGACGTCGGGATGCACGCGCAGCGCGTCGAAGTCGGTGTGGTTGCTCATGCGCGGTATCGACGCCACCACGATCTTGAAGGCGCCGTCGGTGGCCGGCACCGCCTGCACCGAATCTTCGGCGTCCAGGAACAGGCCATGCAGGTAGGGCAGTACCGCCAGCACCGGCTTGCCGGTTTGCTGTTCCAGCCAGTCCAGGCCCGGCACCAGCAGCGCGATGTCGCCGCGAAAGCGGTTGATGACAAAGCCGACGATGCGATCCTGTTCGCTTTGCGACAAGCACGACAAGGTCCCGACGATATGCGCGAACACGCCGCCGCGGTCGATGTCGGCCACCAGGATCACCGGGCAGTCGACCGCCTCGGCGAAGCCCATGTTGGCGATGTCACGGTCGCGCAAGTTGATCTCGGCCGGGCTGCCGGCGCCTTCCACGATGATGGCCGCGTACTGCGCGCGCAAGCGGGCGTAGGATTCGAGCACTGCTCCCATCGCCACGCTCTTGTACTGGTGGTAGTCCACCGCGTTCATCTCGGCGCGCACCTTGCCGTGGATGACGATCTGGGCGCCGGTGTCGCTGGAAGGCTTGAGCAGCACCGGATTCATGTCCGTGTGCGGCTTGACGCCGGCGGCGATCGCCTGCAGCGCCTGGGCGCGGCCGATCTCGCCACCGTCCTCGGTCACGGCGCTGTTCAAGGCCATGTTTTGCGGCTTGAACGGCGCCACCTGCACGCCCTGGTTTTTCAGCAAGCGGCACAGCGCGGCCACCACGGTGCTCTTGCCGGCGTCGGATGTGGTGCCCTGGACCATCAGTGTATGAAAGGGAAAGGTAGGCATAGGCGAAGTGAAATGAAAGGGCGGCGCTACGATAGCACGGCGCAGAATGTCACACCTGTTCCATTTTGGAGCAGACAGGTGTGCGCATCACCATGCAAATGACTGGCATGGCAATTGCTCCTGCTGATGTATCAAAACACATCAGTAGGAGACAAGCATGAACCACCCGATCCTCACCATCGCCGCGCGCGCCAGCGTTGCCGCGGTCCTGTTGACGTCCCTGTTCGCGCAGGCGCACGGCAACGTCACGCCGCAGGCGGTCGACACCACCGGCTTGCCCACGCTGGGCGACAAGTGGCGCGATGAAAATCCCTACCGCGGCAGCAAGCCGGCGATCAAGATCGGCGCCTCGGCGTTCAACCAGAACTGCGCGCGCTGCCACGGCATCGAAGCCATTTCCGGCGGCATCGCGCCCGACCTGCGCCTGCTCGACCGCGATTGCTTCGGCATGAAGAACGAGACCAAGAAGCAGGCCTGCTTCAAGGAGATGGACGCCTACTTCCTGTCCTCGATCCGGGGCGGCAAGGTGCGCAATGGCGCCGTCTACATGCCGCCGTTCGAGGGCATCTTCAATCAGGAAGCGATGTGGGCCATCAAGTCCTACCTTGAAACCCGGCGCGAAACCAAATAGGAGCGGCCATGAGCACCTACCGCAGCTTGTTCGCCGGCGCCTGCATGGCGCTCGCAATCACCGCCCCGGCGCGCGCCGACTGGGCCAAGATCCAGCAATCGGGCAGTTTGAAGGTTGCCGTCTACAACGAGTTCGCGCCGTTTTCGGACCACGGCGCCGGAATCGACGTCGACCTGGCGCAGGCGCTGGCCAAAAAGCTGGGACTGCGCCTCAATTTGCTGGCCTTCCCGGCCGGCGAAAGCCTGGACGACGACCTGCGCAATATGGTGTGGAAGGGCCATTACCTTGGTTTCGGCCCGGCCGACGTCATGCTGCACGTCCCGGTCGATAGCGCCCTGATGACGCACAATCAGAAAGTGGCGATCTTCGCGCCGTATCACGTGGAGAGCGTGCGCCTGGTGCGCAGCGCCACATCGGTGCCGACCTTCGCCAGCCTCGATGCGCTGGCCGGCAAGCGCATCGGCGTCGAAAAGGTGTCAATCTCCGGCATGGTCATGCTGGGCGAGGCCGACGGCAAATTTCGCGACGACGTGAAGATTTTCCCGAGTGCCAGAGAAGCGCTGGAAAAGCTCAAGGCCGGCGAGCTCGATGCGGTGCTCGCCAACCGCTCCGAAATCGAAGCGGTGATGCGCGGCGACCCCGGGTTTCCCCTGCATGAAGTGGCATTCCAGCGCCTGCCGCGTGGCGGCTGGGCGGTTGGCATGGCAGTGCGCAAGGACGACACCGACATGGCCAGGCTGCTACAGGCGGCCATCAACGAGATGGCGGCCAGCGGTGAGCTCAAAGCCATCTTTGCCAGGCATGGGGTGCAGGTCGTTACGCCATGAAACCGCTGGCCAGGGCGGTCGCGCTGGCGCTGGCCGCCCACCAGGGCGCGCTGGCGCAGGACGGTCAGGTAGCCGCCATGGCGAGCGTGGAAGTGGTGGCAGCGGCGCCGCTGGCCGGACTGGGCATCGACCGCAAGCTGCTGCCTTACGTGCTGCAGTGGGCCAGTGGCGAACAAATCGCGCGCGGCGACAACCTGACTGATTTCATGGCGCGCAACCTGACTGGCGTGAACGTCAACGAGATCGCCGGCAGCCCATTCCAGAATGACATCACCTATCGCGGCTTTCGGGCCTCGCCGGTGCTGGGCGCGGCGCAAGGCATTTCCGTTTTCCTCGATGGGGTGCGGGTCAACGAACCATTTGGCGATGTTGTTAACTGGGACATGCTGCCCGAAGCGGCGATTTCCAACGTACTGCTGGTGCCGGGATCAAACCCCGTATACGGACTCAATACCCTGGGCGGCGCGCTGGCGCTGGCCACCAAATCGGGCGTTGGCGATCCCGGTCTGGAAGCGCAGTTGTCGACCGGCAGCGGCGGACGCAAACGGGTCGACCTGGCGTATGGGGCCAGCAGCGCCGAGCGCTGGCACAGCTTCCTCGGCGCGACCCTGTTCGATGAAGACGGCTGGCGCGCGCATTCGCAAGGCCAGCTGGCCAATGTGTTCATCAAATTCGGTCGCGACGCCTGGAGCGTGTCGCTGCTTGGCGCTCGAAGCCGCCTGCGCGGCAACGGCCTGCTGCCCGACGCGATGTACCGGCAAGACAGGCGCAGCATCTACACTTTCCCGGACCAGACCCGCAACCGTCTGCTGCAAATGGCCTTCAATGCCAGGCTGCGCATCGATGACGCCACCGTACTGACCGCGCTGGCCTATGCGCGCCACAGCCGGCGCGACACCATCAGCGGCGACGTCGAGGACGAGGGTGAGGGCGTGCTCAATACCACCAGCACGCGTCAAAGCAGCCAGGGCGCCAGCGTGCTTCTCAGCGCGCGGCGCCGCGTGCATCAATTCGATATTGGTGCGACTTTTGACCGCAGCAGCGTGACCTATGCGCAGTTTTCGCAGGCGGGCGAGCTCACGCCGCAGCGCGAAGTGGTGGCTGATGGCGAAAACGCGCCGGGTGCGGCGGTCACCGGCCGCGCGCGCGCGTTCGGCCTGTTTGCCGCCGACACCTGGACGCTGGCGCCGGGCACCCACTTGACCGCATCGGCGCGCATCAACGCTGCGCAGGTGACCAACACGATCCGGCTGCATGCGAGAGAAAGCTTCACCTACACCGGCGTGTATCCATCGCTCGGCATTGTGCGCGGCGCGCTGTTTGCCAACCTGGCGCAAGGCAACCGCGTGCCGACGGTGATCGAACTTGGCTGCGCCGATCCGCAGCAGCCATGCCAGTTGCCGGTCGGCCTGCAATCCGATCCTTATTTGAAGCAGGTCGTTGCGCGCACCGTGGAAGCGGGCGTGCGCGGGCGGCGCATGTCGCTGTCGCTGTACCGGACGGTGAACCGGGACGATATCCTGTTTCTCAGCGCCGGCACGTCGCATCAAGGGTATTTTGCCAATTTCGGGCGCACCCGCCACCAGGGCGTGGACGCCAGCGCCAACGTAAAGCGCGGTTCGCTGGCGCTGCGGGCCAGCTACAGCTATCTGGACGCCGTGTATGACACTGACGGTGTCCTGTTCAGCGGCGCCCGCAACGTGCCGATTCGGCGCGGAACCCGCATCGCCGGACTGCCTGCGCACACGCTCAAGCTGGGCGCCGACTGGCAAGTGACATCCAACTTCAAGCTGGGGTCCGACGCGCAGATTACATCGAGCATGTCCACGCAGGGCAATGAAGACGAGCTGATTGCGCACTGGCGCGTGGGCGGGCACGCCTTGCTGAACCTGCGCGCGAGCTGGGAGCCAGCGCCGCGCTGGGAGCTGTATGCGCGCGTGAACAACCTGTCCGACCGCCGCTACGAAAGTTTCGGCGCCGTGGCGCGCAATCAGTTCGCAGCCGATGCAAGCAACGCACGCTTCGTGGCGCCAGGGGCACCGCGCAGCGTGGCATTCGGGCTTCGCTACCGCTATTAAAACGTATATTGGGCGCTGACGCCCATCATCCAGTTGCGTCCCGGAGCGGCCTCGTAAAAGCGCTTGTTCCCGTCGCCCACGATCAGCGAACCGACGTATTTTCGGTCGCCCAGGTTGTTGACGCGGATGAACTCCTTGAAGCGCCAGCCGCCCGCTTGCTGCCTTGCCTGCACGCGCGCATTGAGGATGGCGTAACCGGGCGCCGGAATCTCGAGATTCGCATCTTCGGCGTAGATTTTGCTGCTGGCGATGGTCTCGATCGCCGCGCCCAGGGTATCGGCGCTGTTTTTCCAGGCCAGTTCGCCGAACAGGTTCGCATTCGGCACGCCCGGCAAGCGGCTGCCTTGCTGCACAACGCCGAAACCCTGGTCGTAAATCGCGCGCAGCGCAGTGAACGCGACGCGGCCGCTGAAGCCGTTGCCGAACGTGGTGTCGAGCGACAGCTCTGCGCCCTGACGCAAGGTCTTGCTGGCGTTGCGGTAGCTGGTGCGCCCGCCGCTGGCGACATCGACCACCAGTTCGTCGCGGGTTCTGACCTGGAACAGCGCGGCGTTGATGCGCGTGCTGCGGCCAAGGTATGCCTTGACGCCGGCTTCCACATGCGTGCTGGTGGCCGCGCGCAGTCCGAAATTGAAGCCGGCCCCGGCACCTGAATAAAACAGCTCGTTCAAAGTCGGCGCCTCGAAGCCGCGCGCGGCGCTCGCATACACATTCAATGTCGGCGACACCTTGTACAGCAAGCCCAATACCGGCGTCGTGTGGCGGTAATCGACGCCGCCGCTGTCGTTGCCGTTGCTGAGGAAATGGTCATCGACCGCGACCTTGAGGCGGCTGTGGCGCAAGCCTCCCGTGATCACCCAGGCGCCGCCCTGCCATTCCGCCTGTGCGTAAGGATCGAAATTCGATACCGTGTCCGATTCGTCGCGCCGCAGCTTGCCCTTCAGGCCGAACTGGGTGCCGATGAAATTTTCGAAGCCCTGGCGGGCATCAAGCGAGTGGCCGTAGTCGATGCCGATGGTGGTACTGAGCTTGCCGCCGGCGAGCGGCATCACGTGCAGCCAATTGATGTCGACGCCATGAAAATCACGGTCGAAATCGACCACGCCGCCGGACTGCGTGGCCGGGGTCTGCACAAATTTGGAGAACGCCTGGTACTGGATCACCTGGCGGTTGCCGACATATGCCATCACGCGCAATCGGTCGTCGCCCAGGCGCTGCTCGAAAGACAAGCCGCCTTGCTGGTGGTCGATGCTTTTGCGGGTGTCGTAGCGTTCGGCCAGGGTGCGCTTGGGTACTTGCGGATCGGCGGCATCGGTTTCGCTGGCGCGCGCATCGCGCTGAAACGTCGCCCAGGTCACGCCAAGCGGATCCTGGGTGTCGGCCTGGCGCAGCGCACTGGCGCTCAGCACCAGCTGGCTGCTCGAGCTAGGCGCCAGCGTCAGTTTGGCGAACGCCTGGTCGCGCGTGGCGGCGCTGTGATTGCGGTAGCCGTCGGTCTCGAAGCGTGACGCGTCAAGCACATAGCCGATGCCGTGGCGTTCGCCCTGCGCGTTGAGGTCGGCCTTGCGCGTGTTGTAGCTGCCGGCCGAAAGATTCGACTCGACGCTGGGGCTGCCCTTGCCATCGCGCGTGAACAAGGCGATGGTGCCGCCGGCGTGGTTGCCGTAAATCGCAGAAAAGGGGCCGCGCAGCACTTCGATGCGTTCTGCCATGTCGAGGTTGAAGGTAGCGGCCTGTCCCTGGCCATCGGGCATGGAAGCTGGAATGCCATCGGCCACCAGGCGCACCCCGCGCACGCCGAAAGCCGAACGGGCGCCGAAGCCGCGTGACGATATCTGCAGATCCTGCGCGTAGTTCTGGCGATTCTGCGCCACCAGTCCAGGCACGGAACTGAGCGCCTCGGACGCGTTGACGCGCGGCTGGGCGGCGCCGATGCGGGCGGCGTCGACCACGTCGATCGCTGCCGGCAAGTCGAAGCTGGCGTGTTCGGTGCGGCTGCCGGTGACCACGACAACGTCGGGCGGCGCGTCGGCGGCGCAGGCGAACGGCGCAAACGTGGCGCTGCCAACGGCGAACAGGCTCGCGATGGCATTGAGGCGAAATGGATGGTTCATGGTGTCTCCGGTGGGTTGATGGCAACGCCCGCTGCGCAGGTCTGTGTACCCCACCTTAAGCAATATACCTGCCAGCGGCGATTCATGGCGCAGTGGCACGGCGCTTGCATGCCAGCAGGGGATACCCATTACCAAAGGACACGTCATGAAACTGCTCGCCCTTGCACTCGCCTGCGCTGTCACCGGCGCGGGCGCGGCGCCATTCGCCTACGTACCCAATGAAAAATCAGCCACGATCAGCGTCATCGACACCGCGACCGACAGCGTGGTGCGCGAGATCGCCGCCGGCAAGCGCCCGCGCGGCATCGCCGCCGACCCGGCTGGCAAAACCCTGTTCGTCACCGATGCCGGCAGCGCCGCGCTGCTGGTGCTTGACGCGGCGAGCGGCCAGGCCGGCCCCACCATCGCGCTGGGCAAGTCGCCCGAAGGCGTGCACGCATCTGCCGACGGGCGCTACCTGGCGGTGGCGGTGGAAGAGAACAACAGCGTGACCGTGATCGACGCGCATACGCTGCGTCCGCTGGCCGACATCAAGGTGCAAGGCAAGAACCCGGAGCACGCCGTGTTCAGCCCGGACGGGCGCTGGCTGCTGGTGAGTGCCGAGGAGGCCGAGCAGGTCGACGTGATCGACGTCGCGCAGCTGCGCCAGGTGGGCAAGATCGCAGTGGGATTGCGCCCGCGCGGGATCGGCTTTTCGGGCGACTCCACGCGCGCCTACGTGGCAGCGGAAATGGTGGGCGCCGTGTACGTGATCGACCTGGCCACGCGGCGCGCGGTGGCCACCATCGCCGCCGGCAAGAACGCCAACGGCATCGCGGTGCACCCGGACGGCAAGCACGTCTACGTATCGAATGGCGCGGACGGCACGGTGATGCAGATCGACACCGCCAGCAACACCGTCAGCGCCACCATCGCGGTTGGCAAGCGGCCCTGGAACATGGCGCTGACGCCCGACGGCAGCAAGCTGTATGTGGCCAACGGGCGCTCGAACAGCGTGAGCGTGATCGACACGGCCAGCGCCACCCGGATCAAGGATATCGCCGTCGGCGAATTGCCCTGGGGCGTATTGATCCGCTGACTGTACCAAGTTGACACACCTGTTCCATTTCCTCCCAACAGGAGGCACAGCCCGGCGTGGGTTTCTGCAATAGCTTGCGTTTGATCAATGGACTGTTTGGACCGGGTTCTACTCTGGATTTCCGGCAGGTAGCTGGGCTGGCAACAGCTGGCACGGCGCTTGCGATAGGACAGCTGTGAACACACGATGCCGTTGCCTTCAACGGTCTATAACCCTTCAAGAAAGAGGACGACATGAATCTCGCAGACATCAGCAAACTGGGCGTCGCCAACCCATTCAAGCAACGCTACGACAATTACATCGGCGGCAAATTTGTCGCGCCGGTCAATGGCTTGTACTTCGGAAATATCACGCCGATCACCGGCCAGGTCTTTTGCGAGATCGCCCGTTCGAGCGCCGAAGACATCGAGCTGGCGCTGGACGCCGCCCACGCCGCCAAGGATGCCTGGGGCAAGACGTCCCAGGCCGAGCGCGCCAATATCCTCAACAAGATCGCCGACCGCATCGAGGCCAACCTGACCCTGATCGCGACCGCCGAAACCATCGACAACGGCAAGCCGATCCGCGAAACCATGGCCGCCGATATCCCGCTGGCGATCGACCATTTCCGCTATTTCGCCGGCTGCATCCGCGCCCAGGAGGGCTCGGTCGCCCAGATCGACCATGAGACCTACGCCTACCATTTCCACGAGCCGCTCGGCGTGGTCGGCCAGATCATCCCGTGGAACTTCCCGATCCTGATGGCGGTGTGGAAACTGGCCCCGGCCCTGGCCGCCGGCAACTGCGTGGTGCTCAAGCCGGCCGAGCAGACCCCGGCCTCGATCATGGTCTTGATCGAACTGATCGGCGACTTGCTGCCGCCGGGCGTGCTCAACATCGTCAACGGCTTCGGCCTGGAAGCGGGCAAGCCGCTCGCGTCCAACAAGCGCATCGCCAAGATCGCCTTTACCGGCGAGACCGGCACCGGCCGCCTGATCATGCAATACGCTGCGCAAAACCTGATCCCGGTCACGCTCGAACTGGGCGGCAAGTCGCCCAACATCTTCTTTGAAGACGTGATGGACGCCGACGATGCCTTCTTCGACAAGTGCCTGGAAGGCTTCGCGATGTTCGCGCTGAACCAGGGCGAGGTCTGCACCTGCCCGTCGCGCGTGCTGATCCAGGAATCGATCTACGAAAAATTCATCGTGCGCGCACTGGCCCGCGTGGCCGCGATCAAGCAGGGCAACCCGCTCGATGCGTCGACCATGATCGGCGCCCAGGCGTCCCAGGAACAGCTGGAAAAAATCATGTCGTACATGGACATCGGCAAGCAGGAAGGCGCCGAGCTGCTGGCCGGCGGCACGCGCACCACGCTGGCGGGCGACATGGAAGGCGGCTACTACGTGCAGCCGACCGTGTTCAAGGGCGACAACAAGATGCGCATCTTCCAGGAGGAGATTTTCGGGCCGGTGGTATCGGTCACTACCTTCAAGGACGAGGCTGACGCACTGCGCATCGCCAACGATACCTTGTACGGCCTGGGCGCCGGATTGTGGACGCGCGATGGCGCGCGCGCCTTCCGCGTGGGCCGCGCCATCCAGGCCGGGCGCGTGTGGACCAACTGCTACCACCTGTATCCGGCCCACGCTGCATTCGGAGGCTACAAGCAGTCGGGCATCGGCCGCGAGAACCACAAGATGATGCTCGACCACTACCAGCAGACCAAGAACCTGCTGGTCAGCTACAGCCCGAACGCGCTCGGCTTCTTCTGACAGGAGAGCCCCATGAAACACGCGCTCGCCCGAGTCATGGCAACCGATGCCGCGCTGGCCATGATCGCCGAGCTGCGTCGCCAGCATGGACCGCTGATGTTTTTCCAGTCGGGCGGCTGCTGCGACGGCAGCGCGCCGATGTGTTATCCGGCTGGCGAGTTCAACATCAGCGATACCGATGTCTACCTCGGCAACCTGGACGGGGCGCCGTTCTACATGGGGCTCGAGCAATTTGCCTACTGGGAGCATACCCAGCTGATCATCGACGTGGTCGCCGGCAACGGCGGCATGTTTTCGCTCGATAACGGAACAGGGCGACGCTTCCTGACGCGCTCGCGCCTGTTCACCGATGAGGAGCTGCGGCTGCTCAACGAACAAAAATAAAATCCATTCAAAACAAGAGGAGAAGATTGTGCAGAAAAATTTCATGATTGCGGCGCTGAGCCTGGCCGCCGTAGCGCAAGTGCAGGCGACCGATGTCAGCACCGCCATGCTGGCCAACACGGCCAAGGACACCCGCGGCGTGCTGTCGTTCGGCATGGGCACCGAGGGCCAGCGTTATTCGACGCTGACCAAGATCAACACCAAAAACGTCGCCAAGCTGGCGCCGGCCTGGTCGATGTCGTTCGGCGGCGAAAAGCAGCGCGGGCAGGAATCGCAGCCGCTGATCCATGACGGCAAGATGTTCGTCACCGCCTCGTATTCGCGCATCTTCGCGATCGACCTGAAGACCGGCTCCAAGCTGTGGAAGTATGAACACCGCCTGCCGGACGGCATCATGCCGTGCTGCGACGTGGTCAACCGCGGCGCCGCGCTGTTTGGCAACCTGGTGATCTTCGGCACGCTCGACGCCCAGCTGGTCGCGCTCGACCAAACCACCGGCGCCGTGGTGTGGAAAGAAAAAGTCGCCGACTACGCGGCTGGCTACTCGATGACGGCGGCGCCGCTGATCGCGCGCGGCATGCTGTTGACGGGTGTCTCTGGCGGCGAATTCGGCATCGTCGGCCGGGTCGAAGCACGTGATCCGATGACGGGGCAGCTGGTATGGTCGCGTCCGACCGTCGAAGGCCACATGGGCCACAAATTCGACAAGGACGGCAACGCCAGCGACAACGGCATCTCCGGCACCACCAACAAGACCTGGCCGGGCGAGCTGTGGAAGACCGGCGGCGCGTCAACCTGGATGGGTGGCACCTTCGACGAAAGCACTGGCCTGGCCTACTTCGGCACCGGCAATCCGGCGCCGTGGAACAGCCATTTGCGTCCCGGCGACAACCTGTATTCCTCGTCCACGGTGGCGATCGACGTGAGCAACGGCCAAATCAAATGGGCCTACCAGAACACCCCCAACGATTCGTGGGACTTCGACGGCGCCAACGAATTCGTCACCTTCGACATGGACGGCAAGCGCTACGGCGGCAAGGCCGACCGCAACGGCTTCTTCTACGTGATCGATGCCAAGGACGGCAAGCTGCAGAACGCCTTCCCGTTCGCCCGCAAAATCACCTGGGCCAGCAGCATCGATATCAAGACCGGCCGGCCGAACTTCATCGCATCGAACCGCCCGAGCGATCCGACCAAGGGTGTCGACGGCAAGAAGGGCGACACCGTATTCGCGGCGCCCGCCTTCCTGGGCGCCAAGAACCAGATGCCAATGGCCTACAGTCCGCAGACCAAGTTGTTCTACGTGCCCGCCAATGAATGGGGCATGGATATCTGGAATGAACCGGTCAGCTACAAGAAGGGCGGCGCCTATCTTGGTGCGGGCTTCACCATCCGCCCCATCTTTGACGACTACATCGGCGCGATGCGGGCCATCGACCCGAAGAGCGGCAAGATCGTCTGGGAAATCAAGAATACCGCGCCACTGTGGGGCGGCGTGATGAGCACCGCAGGCGGCCTGGTTTTCTACGGCACGCCGGAAGGCTTTTTGAAAGCGGTCGACGCCAGGACTGGCAAGGAACTGTGGAAGTTCCAGACCGGCTCGGGCGTGGTGGCGCCGCCAGTCACCTGGCAAGACGGTGGCGAGCAGTATGTGGCCGTGGTGTCGGGCTGGGGCGGTGCAGTGCCGTTGTGGGGCGGCGAAGTAGCCAAGAAAGTCAACATGCTCGAGCAGGGCGGCTCGGTGTGGGTGTTCAAGTTGCCCAAGAGTTGAGGGTGTAGCTTCGGCTACTTTTTGATGGCGGCTTCGGCCGCCATTTTTTTTGCGGTCAAGAATAGAACAACGAACACACCGTGTTGATCCGATTCGGCACACATTTTCTCCATCTGCTGCGCGCTTTCACCCGGACACCACTGGGCACGCTTATTGCCATCCAGTGAAGTACATCAGTTGATGTGTCCACTAAATAAAAACGAAAGAGGGAGATCCCATGAAGAAGATTTTTGTGCTCGGCGCCATCGCCGCAGCGAGCATGCACAGCGCCTACGCAGTCGATATCAAGGCCGGTGACTGGACGGTCAATGTCGGCGGCATCGTCAACGCGTACTACACGACAGTGTCGTGCTCGGGCGACGCAGTGGGCGGCTTGGCGCTCGGTTCGCAAGGCCTCGGCTGCGGCGGCGCCGACCACCGCACCACGATCGGCAATGGCTTGCTGCCCAACGGCCTGGTGGTGTCGGCTGCGAGCCGCCAGGGCGACTACGATGTCAAGGCACTGATCGGCATCTACAATGCCACCGCCACCGACAGCGCCATCGGCCAGAACAGCGTCGTCGATGTGCGCCAGGCCTTCTTCACGTTCGGCAATGCCAGCATGGGCACCGTCAAGCTGGGCCGCGACTACGGCATCTTTGGCGCCAACGCCATCCTCAGCGACATGACGCTGCTGGGTGCCGGCGCACCGGTGCAGGCAACCCAGCGCGGTCGCGTTGCACTCGGCCACATCGGCGCCGGCTACACCTACCTGGGCAATTATGGGCAGATGACGTACAGCATGCCGAAGTCGGCTTCCGGCATCGGCTTCGATGTCGGCGTAATGAGCCCGGTCGCCGATACGCCCGTGCTCGCCGGCTCGACCTACCGCGCCGATTCAAGCCCGCAACTGCAAGCGCAGCTGACCTATGCGGCCGATGGTTTCAAGGGGTGGATCGGCGCCAAGGCGCAGAAGTTCAGTTCCGTCACGCCCGGCGTGGGCGAGCTGACCATGCATGGCGTCGAGGCCGGCGCTTCATATGCGGCTGGCGCGTTCGGCGTGCTGGCCAATGTCCAGGGCGGCAAAGGCCTGGGCATCTTGTCGGACGCCGACCAGGGCGACGTCAAGTCGCTCAACTACCTGGTGCAAGGCACGTTCAAGGCCAGCGCCAAGCTCAAGCTCGGCCTGAGCTACGGCATCAGCAGGAACGATGCGAATGCACCGGGCAGCGGCGGCCTGAAGTCGAACGCCAACCTGACCGCGGGCGCTTATTACGCGCTTAATAGCGCCATCACGCTGGCGGCGGAAGTCGGACAGACGCGCTCGAAAGCCTTTGACGGCAGCAGCGCGCGCATGAACGGCGTGTCGGTCGGCGGCATTATTTTCTTCTAAACGAGGTGCGCCATGGATATCCAGTTGGCCGGCTTTCATTCGGTCGCCGCACCCGCGTTCGGCACGACCATCAGGATTTCCTTGTTCCATCCGGAGCGGCCGCTTGCCGAACGCGCCGCCGCGGATGCCTTGCGCGCGGCGCGCCAGGTGGACCGGGTGATGAACACCCGCTGCAAGTCGAGCCAGGTGTTCCAGCTCAATCGCGACGGCGTGCTGGCGCGGCCCGATCCGCACTTGTTGGCGGTGCTGGCCCAGGCGCATGCTTTGTCGCTACTCACGCGTGGCGCGTTCGACGCAACCGTGCAGCCGCTGTGGCAAGTCTATTGGCAGGCGCGCCAGGCCAATGGCAGGCCGCTGCAGTCGGACCGCTTGAAGGCGAGCGTCAAGGTGGGCTGGGAGCGGGTGCAGTTCGACGCCGAACGGGTCGCCTTCCTGCGCCCCGGCATGCAGCTGACTTTGAACGGCCTGGCACGCGGCTACGCGGCCGACTGCGCACTGGCCGCTTTGCGCGCGCATGGCATCCGCGACGCGCTGGTCGACACCGGCGAATTCGCGTCCGAAGGCGGCCAGGCTGGCAAGCGGCCATGGACCGTGGGCGTGGCCGATCCGCGCAATCCCGGCGCACTGGCTGCCACCATGCGCCTCGACGGACGCAGCGCCGCCACCTCGGGCGACTATGCCAGCGCCTTCACGCCGGACTTCGTGCATCACCATATTTTCGATCCCGGTACCGGTGACTCGCCCCAGGAACTGGCTGGCGTGACCGTGCTGGCGCCAACCGGCATGCTGGCCGACGGCCTGTCCACCGCCTTCATGGTCATGGGCGCGCGCAAGGCGCATGCGCTGGCCGCCACTTTGCCGGGCGTCGATCTGATGACGATCAACAAACGCGGCGTGGTGTGGAAGTCCCCCGGCTTTCCATGCGCATGAGGTCCCGTCTATTTCAGACTGGGCACTTTGCGGTAAATCGTATTGCGCGACACGCCAAGCGCGCGCGCGGTGGCCGACACGTTGCCGCCGTGCGCTTCGAGCGAGCGCAAGATGGCCGACTGTTCCATTTCCTCCAGGTTGGCGCCGCTGGCGACCAGCTTGGCCGGGTTCGGGCTGGCGCCGGAATCGATATCGTCAAAGAAGTCGTCCGGCATGTGGCGCAAACAAATTTCCAGTTCATCGCCGGCCATGATGATGGCGGTGCGCAGCAAATTGGTCAGCTGGCGGAAGTTGCCCGGCCATTTGTGCTGGTGGAACAGCGCAAGCAATTCGGTTGACACCGCATACTTGCCGCCGTTCGATTCGGACATCAAAATTTTCTTGACCACCGTGTCAAGGTCGGTGCGCTCGCGCAGTGGCGGCAGCTTGACCACCAGCCCATTGAGCCGGTAATACAAATCTTCGCGAAACAATCCCTTGGCGATGCGTTCGCGCAGGTTGTGGTTGGTGGCGCAGATCAGTTCGACATTGACCGGGATCGACTTGCTGCTGCCCAGCGGCGTGACCATGCGTTCCTGCAGCACCCGCAACAAGCGCGCTTGCAGGCTGAACGGCATGTCGCCGATTTCGTCGAGGAACAAAGTGCCGCCGTTCGCTTGCAATAGCTTGCCGATCGATCCCTTCTTGCGTGCGCCGGTAAATGCGCCGTCTTCATAGCCGAACAGTTCCGACTCGATCAGGGTTTCAGGAATCGATGCGCAATTGACCGCCACGAACGGGCTCATCGCGCGCGGCGAGTCATTGTGGATCGCCTGGGCCAGCAATTCCTTGCCGGTGCCGGTCTCGCCCATCACCAGGATAGGGATGTCGCGCCCCAGCACTTTGTTGACCTTGTCGATCACCTGTTCCAGCTGCGGGTCGCCCGTGTTCAGGTAGCGCAGGCCCGACAGGCGGCGCGCCGCATGGGCCGGGTTGGTGGCGTGCGGCACGCTCGGCGCGCTGACGATGTCGTTGTTGTCGGTCAGCGCGTGGGCGCCGTTGGCCAGGCGCAGCTGGGCGCGCCCGTACACCCGCACGCCGCTGTGCATGCACAGGTTCAGTAAGCCAGGCGCGGCGGTGCGGTAATGGTCGAACAGGGCGGATACGGGCAAGCCGAACAGGGAGCTGAAGGTGTGCGACTGCAGCGCCGAGAACGACAAGCCCAGTTGGAACAGGCCGTTGCGATTGGCCGACAGGAAGCGACCGCCCGGTGTAAACGAGGCGATGCCCTCCATCAGCGTGCCGATGAATTCGGGGCGCGCATGAAAGTGCAGCGTGATCGCGTCTTCAAAGGTCGCCGAAAACAGCTGGTTCTCTATCATCAGCGCCGACATGCGCACCAGGGCCATGGTGTGCTTATGGAAGCTGCGCTGGTCGCCCGAAACGTCAAGCACGCCAACCACGTTGCCCTGGTAGTCGGTAATCGGCGCGGCAGAGCAAGTAAGGAAGTGATTGGCTGCCAGATAGTGCTGGTCCGCATGGACCAACGTAGCCGTCTTTTCGGCAATCGCGGTGCCGATCGCATTGGTGCCGCGGCTCTGCTCGGACCAGGCCACGCCCGGCGTCAAGGCGACCCGGTCGGCCTTCTCCAGAAAGTCGTCGTCACCCAGCGAATGGACGATGACGCCATCGGCGTCGGTCAGGATCACCATATTGTGGGTGTTGATGATCTGCTGATACAGCGTCTCCATGGCCGGCACCGCATGCGCGTGCAGCATGCGGTTGCGTTCGACGAGGATGGCCAGGTCGCTCTGGTGCAGCGGGCTGAAGTCGGGCTGGGCACCGGGACACAGGCCGTAAGCCTTGGAGCGCTGGTGCGAGGAATCGATAATCGCCGGCATCGCGTCGTCCCATTTGCTGGCGGACGCCTTCATGCTGCAATCGGTTTGCCTGTACATGGCTTGGTCTCCTGTCGGGCCCTTGAATGCGGCTCTCCCTGCCAACATAGAGCGCGGGCCTTACAGGAACCTTGCAGCGTTAAAAATTAAGCCTTGCCGATTTCAGGGGGCTTTGCTATAGTTCGCCTCCCCGATGAAACGGGGCGCTTCAAACGAGGCGAGACGGTAGAAATAAGAGCTTGACGAATGAAACGAAGTGCTTCATAATCTTGCCTCTCTGCTGCAACGAACACAACGCTTCGTACCGCGCAGTAAGCAACACCGAATA
>JAZJXM010000086.1:80383-87283 GCA_040390915.1 Pseudomonadota bacterium | reverse complement strand
TGTTGATGCGCAGACCGGTGGAGAGGCGCTGCAGCGACGTTGCCAGACCTGCTTGCGACATCGACAGGTTGCGTTGTGCGTTCAGCGACGAGATGTTGGTGTTGATAAAGGCGGCCATGATGTTCTTTCTATCCGGGTATTCGGTTCGGGCGACTGGCCCTGGTTCACCTTGGTGGCCCCGAATCTCAGGAGCAATCACACCGTAGTTGAATCTGGTAACGGTGTGAATGCGAAAGAACTTGATAGCTTGAATCTATCGAACAGAGGGGTGTTTACCCCTCTATTCTGGCTTTTGACCATTCTGAAGCACAGCACAGGGCATAGCGCTGGACTATCGCGCAGAAAAAAGCCGCACAGCGCCGGGCTGTGCGGCTAGCCGGACGCTGGCGCTTAGCCGCGCAGCAGGGACAGCACGCCGTTGGGCAGCGAGTTGGCCTGGGCCAGCATGGCGGTGCCGGCCTGTTGCAAGATCTGGCCGCGCGTCAGGCTGGCCGTTTCTGCCGCGAAGTCGGCGTCCTGGATCCGGCTGCGCGAGGCGGCCAGGTTTTCTGCGGTTGCCTGCAAGTTCGATACCACCGCGGTAAAGCGGTTCTGGTAGGCGCCCAGGGCCGCTTTCGAGGTGTTGACCGAGGTCAGCGCCGCGTCGATGGTGGCCAGCGACGCCAAGGCGCCCGACGCGGTGCTCACGTCCACCGAGCTGATGGTGTTGGTCGACTTGGCGTCGGACGACTTCATGCCTTCGTAGGCGTGCAAGCCGGCATACTTGTCGTTGGTGCCGCCAACGATGATGCCGTTGACGTTCGAACTTTGCAGCGTCATCGAGCCGGTGAAGGTGGCCGCCACAATGCCGACGCCCAGTAACGCGGTGCTGGTGCCGTTTTCGAGCTTGATATCGCGACCGTCGGCTGTGCTCAGCGTGATGGCGCCGGTGATGGCGTCCGCGCTAGCTGTCACGCCTGTCTTGCCGCTAAGCAGGTTCACAGCGGCGGCAGCATTCGCACCTTGGCCGGGGATGGTGCCGCTGGCGGCAATCGCGCCAATGTCCACACCATTGATTCTGAATCCGCCAGCGGCAACGGCGCCAACTGCCGGGCCGCCGCCGGAGGTGACGGTGCCGGCCACGGTGACGGTCAAGCCGGTATTGGCAACGACTGCGGCGATCTGGGGGGCAGTGGCCAGTGGATCGACCATCTTCAGTTCGATGTTCTTGCCGGTGAGGGACGTCAGTTTTACCTGGCCCAGATCGTCAACCGTTGCGCGCACACCGGTTTGGGCGGTGATCTTGTTGATGGCTTCGGCCGTGTTGGCGCCTTGGGCGATGGCCGCGGTCGGACCGCCGGCAATCGGCGGCGTGACTGCCAGGCTGGCGGCGACGCCGACGGCGATGGCGCCTACGCTGATGCCGTTGACTGAGAAGGTATTGGCCGCAATGGCGAGCGCGGCCGGGGCGGCGCCGGTCACGGTGATGGTGCTGGCAATGGCTGGATTGGCGGCGGCGGTGACGCCCGATTGACCGCCGACCGCGTTGATGGCCTGAGCAATCGCGTAAGCGCTGCCGGTGGTCTGGCCGGCTTGGGTGCCCGCAACCGAGGCGCCGATTTGGATGCCGTTTATTGTCAAGTCGCCGGCGGCCAGGCCGGTGGTGGTCAGGCCGCTTTGCAGCGTCGTCGAACCGCTCAGGCCACTGCCCAAGACAGCAGTTTGCAAGTTGGCGATCTTGTCGATCTGGATGCGGTCGTTGGAAGTGGCATTGGCGCCGACCTGGAAGGTTTGTGCGGTGAACGAGCCGTCAAGCAAATTGAGGCCGTTGAAGCTGGTCGACTTGGCGACGCGGTCGATTTCATCCTTGATCTGGCTCACCTCGGACTGCAGCGAAGCGCGGTCGGAGTCGGAATTGGAACCGTTGGCCGACTGCACGGCCAGGTCACGCATGCGTTGCAACAAGTCGGTGGCGGAGGACATGCCGCCCTCGGCCGTCTGGGCCAGCGAGATGCCGTCATTGGCGTTGCGCGCGGCAACGTTCATGCCGTTGATCTGCGACGTCATCCGTGTCGAAATTGCCATCCCTGCTGCATCGTCTTTGGCGCTGTTGATGCGCAGACCGGTGGAGAGGCGCTGCAGCGACGTTGCCAGACCTGCTTGTGACATCGACAGGTTGCGTTGTGCGTTCAGCGACGAGATGTTGGTATTGATAAAGGCGGCCATGATCGTTCTTTCTTTCCAGGGTATTCGTGTCGGGCTGCGTGCCCTTGGTCACCTTGGTGTGCCCCTGTCCTCCGAAGCAATCACACCGTGGTTGAGTCAGGTAACGGAGCGCGCCGGGGGGAACTTGATAGCAGAAAACTATAATAAAGTGCTGCCTCTGCCCTCTATTTCCTGGGATGCGGCGCGCTTAAACGACCGGGAAAAGGCAAACTTGAGGGCGAAAATAATTTATCAATTCGATGAATAGAGGGGTATTTGCCCTTCAATTTGCCGCTTAGATGACGCTCATGGGGCGCGAGGTGGGCAGCATGGACGAAAAAGCCGGACTAAGTGTTGGTGTTGGGCAATATAGCGCTACGCTATTGCTGAGTTCTTGGGACGAAAAAAAGCCGCGCGGCGTGAGCGGCGCGGCGGTCAGGCAAGGACGCTGGCGTTAGCTGGCGACCACGACCCGGTTCTTGCCGGTTTTCTTCGCTTCGTACATGGCCAGGTCGGCCCGCTTGACCAGCGCCGCCTGTTCTTCATTGGGCTGGCGCAGCGCCACCCCGGCCGAAAACGTGATCAACACTTTCTCGTTATCATGCAGGAAAAAGTGCTTGGTCAGCTCGCGCTGCAAGCGCGTCATGGTCTGCGAGGCGGCCTCGATGGTCGTTTCGGGCAGCAGGATCAGGAATTCCTCACCGCCGAAGCGGGCGATCACGTCCATCGAGCGCAGCGTGTCCTTGACGATCTTGACCAGGTGCTTGAGCGCGCTGTCGCCGGCCTGGTGGCCGTAAGTATCGTTGAGGCGCTTGAAATCGTCCAGGTCCAGCAGCGCCACGCACAGCGGCGTGCCGCGCCGGTCCGCGCGCGCCGTTTCGCGTTCGAACACATCGTCCAGGCCGCGCCGGTTCAAGCTGCCCGTCAACTGGTCTTCGCGCACCAGTTCGCTCATATGCTGCAGTTTGGCTTCCAGCGAATGGATGCGTTGCTCGGCTTCCTGCACTTCCTGGCGCGCCAGGATCATGCGGTCGCGCGACTTGAGCGCCTCGGCCTGCACCGCGCGCGTTTCGCGCAGCACGTCGTCGAGAATGGCGTTGAGGTCGGTGATATTGTCGGCGTGGCTGATCTTTTCGGAAAAGCCGCCGATTTTTTCGTGGAAGTCGCCGGTGATGGTGGCAGTCGAGCTCAAGCGGTCGATGAAGGTCATCATCATGTTCTTGACCGTCAGCTTGACGTCCGACAGGCTGTGCTTGAGCTGGCCCTGCTTGTAGATGACTTCCTTCAGGCTGCGGGTAGCGTCTTCCAGAGCGCGCGGGTCGACCGGTCCGGCGATGAGCGCCTGCACCACGTCAATCTGGCCACGCAGCCAGCTGTCTTCATCCAGCAATTCGTTGACATTGTCGAGCAGCAGCTTGAACAGGCGCAGCAGCAACTCTTGCTGCTCGGCCACGTCGCCGCCCTTGACTTCGATCTGGTAGCACAGCTGCTTCAAGCGGGCGGCGATCTCGGCCAGCGCCTCGTCGGTGGTGGCCAGCTTGACGGCCGTGCCCAGCGCTTCGGCTTCGGCCACCAGCGCGGGCGAGCCTTCGAGCAGCGAGGCGACTGCAAAACTGAGGGTGCGCGCCAACAGTTCGCGCAGCTGGCGCGCTTCGGACGCGCCGTTGCTGGCGTCGACCGCCAGCGCCACCGCGGTGCCGGTCTTGCGCAAATGCTTGTCGAGCAACTGGGCCAGGTTGCGTGCATACGCTTCCCAGTCGCGCGATTTGAGCGCGCGCGTCATGCGGCGCCCGAATTCGTGCAGTTCACCGGGCGTGTCGACCAGGCGGGTGGCGAACTCGCCCAGCAGCTTGGCGGGGCCATCGTCGGCCGCTTCGGCTGCCGGCTCGATGACGCCGGCAATTTCGTTGTAAATGACCTGGTAGGCTTCCGGCGTAGGCGCAATGCGGCGCGTGGCCAGGCGCCGGAACGCTTCGCGCGCGATCTCGGCCGGGTTATCGGCTCCCGGGGGCGGCGGTGGTTTGGCAGGTGTGCTGGACATGTCGAGGCGGCGCTAGTGATCGGCGAATTGCCAGTCTACCATTCTCGCGCGCCATGCAATCAACATTTTATTTCTGTTTGGAACCAAAAAGCAGGCAGGCGCGCTAATCGATCAACTGATTCTTGATCGCGTAATGGGTCAGCTCGGCGCTGTTCTTGAGCTTCATCTTGACCAGCAAGCGCGCGCGGTACTCGCTGATGGTCTTGACCGACAGTGACAATTCCTCGGCAATGGCGCTGACCGTCTTGCCCGAGGCGATCATGGTCAGGGTCTGGTATTCGCGGTCGGACAAGGTGTCATGCAGCGGCGTGTCATGGTCGTCCGCAATGGCGGCGGCCAGTTCCTGGGCCAGCGCGGCGCTGACGTATTTCTGGCCGGCCGCGACCTGGCGGATCGCCACCACCAGCTCGCGCGGCGCGCTCTGCTTGGTCAGATAGCCGGCCGCACCGGCCTTGAGCGAGCGGATCGCGTACTGGTCTTCGCGGTGCATTGACAACATCAGCACGGCAATGTCGGGGTTTTCCTTCTTGACCTGCTTGAGCACGTCGATGCCGCTGCGGTCGGGCATGGAGATGTCGAGCAGCATCACGTGGCACTTGGATTTGCGAAACAGCTTGATCGCGTCCAGGCCGTTTTCAGCTTCGCCGGCCACCACGATGTCGGGCGAATCGGCCAGGATCTGCTTGAGGCCTTCGCGCACGATAGCGTGGTCGTCTGCAATAAAAACGCGGATAGTGGCTTTGTCAGTCATGCCGGTATTATCGCCGGTCTTGCCGAACTGAGCTTAACTTTGATGGTGACCGTGGCGCCGCCGCCGTGGCTGGGCGAGAGCGTCAGCGTGCCGCCCAGCGCCTTGGCCCGCTCGCTCATGCCGCGCAGGCCGAACGACTGCGGCTTCTGGCGGTCGGCGGCGACGATGCCGACGCCGTTGTCGGCAATGGTCAGGCAGATCTGGCGCTTCAGCACTTGCAGGCGCACCGTCACCAGCGTGGCCCTGGCGTGCTTGGCGATATTGGTCAGCGCTTCCTGGAAGATGCGAAACAGCGCCGTTGCATGGTCCAGCGACAGGTCGATTTCCTTTTCGCTGGACGAAAACGCGCAGCTGATGCCGTTCTGTTTTTCAAACTCGCGGCTTTGCCATTCGAGCGCGGCCACCAGGCCAAAGTCGAGCATGGACGGGCGCAAGTCGAGCGAAATACGGTGCACCGCCTCGATCGTGCGGTCGACCAGCGCATCGACGTAGCCGGCCCGTTCGAGCAACTGCGGCTGGTCGTCGGGCAAGCGCTGGGTCAGCATCATCAAGGCCATCTTGATGGCAGTCAGATTGCCGCCCAGGTCATCATGGATTTCGCGCGCGATGCGGGTGCGTTCCTGTTCCTTGACCTGTTCGATGTGGGCGGTCAGCTCGGCCAGGCGGGCGCGCGAGCGGGTCACTTCGAGCTGTTCGAGCTTGCTCTCGGTGATATTGGTCATGATGCCTTCCCAGTGCACGGCGCCGGGCGGGTCGGTCAGCGCGCGCGGGGTCGAGCGCAGGTTGATCCATTTCTGGTCGTTGTAGGCCTCGATCCAGATCCGGCCTTCCCAGTTCCAGCCGGTCAGGCCCTGGGCCGACGCCTGCATCGCATCCAGGTAGCCCTTGCGGTCGTCCGGCATCACCAGTTCCAGGAAGCGCGACGGCGCCTTCTGCAGTTCGGTCGCGGACAGGCCGAGCAGGGCGCTGCAGCCGTCGGACAGGTAGGGGAAGGCGACGCTGCCGTCGGCGTACAGGATGAACTGGTAGACCAGGCCCGGCGTATTGCTGTTGAAACCCTGGGTGGCATCGGCATGGCGGGGCGGGACAGGCGGCATTGGATAGAGGGTCAAGTCTGACATCTGGACACGGTCACAACAGTAGCGCGCTAGATGTCAGACTTGACCCTGTTGGTCGGGATGGCTGGAATCATACGCCAAAATGCCGCTACACTAGCGCCATGAAAAAACTAATGATGGCGTGCGCGCTGCTGTGGCTGGCCTTGGGCGCGCAGGCGCAGGATGCGGGCTTTACCGTGGTGCCTATCGACACCGCCCACCAGCAATTGCACTTGTTCCTCAACGACGACGCTGGCCGGCCCTTGAACAGCTTTACGCGGCTGGCAGCGCTGCTGCAGGGACGCCATCAGCAGCTCGATTTTGCGGTCAATGCCGGCATGTACCACGCGGACTTTGCGCCGGTCGGTTTGCTGTTCCAGGATGGCAAGCAGACGGCGCCGCTGAACCTGGACGATGGGGTGGGCAATTTCTTCATGAAGCCGAACGGCGTATTCCTGGTCGGTGCGGGTGGGCCGCGGGTAGTCGAATCCTCGGCTTATCCGGTCCAGCAGGGCGTGCGCCTGGCCACCCAGTCCGGGCCGCTGCTGCTGCACGACGGCGTGATCCATCCCGGCTTCAACCCTGCCTCGAATTCGCGCCACATCCGCAACGGTGTAGGCGTGCTGGGCAGCAAAGCCTACTTCGTCATCAGCAACCACCCCGTCACGTTCCACGAATTTGCCGTGTTCTTTCGCGACAACCTCCATTGCAAGGATGCGCTGTACCTGGATGGGGCGGTGTCGAGCTTGTACTCGAAAGCGCTGGGCCGCAACGACGACGTGGCCAGGCTGGGACCGATGCTGGGCATCGTCCACTAACACCGGGGT
>JAZJXM010000086.1:0-80373 GCA_040390915.1 Pseudomonadota bacterium | reverse complement strand
AGACCACTTTAGTACGTCATGAATGACGTACTAAAGTGGTCTGACCCCGGTGTGAATATGATACGGAAATTGACACGCGGCCGGTGCAGGAGTATCACGCGGACAGGATGGCGGCGCGCCGTTACAATGATTGCATGAACAAAGCATTTGTCAAAGAAGCTGAAGGCGACGAGGATGAGGAAGCGCTGGCGCTGGCCCAGGCGATCCCGGCTGGCGCCAAGAATTACATCACGCCAGCCGGCTACCAGCGCATCAAGGATGAACTGCTGCAGCTGATCGACGTCGAACGCCCCGAAGTGGTCAAGGTGGTGCACTGGGCCGCGTCGAACGGCGACCGTTCCGAAAACGGCGACTATATCTACGGCAAGCGACGCCTGCGCCAGATCGATGGCCGCATCCGCTTCCTGACCAAGCGCATGGACACGGCCGCCGTCGTCGATCCGAGCGTGCATCACGGTAATGACCAGATTTTTTTCGGCGCCAGCGTCCGCTATCGCAATGCGGCCGGCGAAGAGCACAGCGTGACCATCGTCGGCATCGACGAACTCGACCCGCTCAAGGGCAAGATCAGCTGGGTGTCGCCGGTGGCGCGCGCACTGACCAAGGCCAGGGAAGGCGACTTGATCACGCTGCAAACGCCGCTGGGCGCCGACGAACTCGAAGTGCTGAGCGTGGATTACCCCGCGCCGCCCGAGGACTAGATTCCAACTTGACAGTGAGTCACCGATGTCGCTTGCCCATAGCAGTCTTAACCACGCCCTGCGCATTCCGCTGGCGGCCGAGGTCCACTCGCGCCCGTCGCTGCGCCTGTCCGGCCCCGAAGCGCTGACCCACCTGGCCGTTTTCGAAGGTGCCCAAGCGCTACTGGCCGAGCTGTGCCAGTATTTCGGTGTGGCCGGCCCCCATCCGGAGGCCAAGTATTTTTTCCACGACTTCGGCCCATTTCGCCTGCAATGGGAGTCGCACACCGAGTTTTCCACGTTTACGTTCGCCGAGCAGCGCCACGGCGCGCTGACGCTGGAGCACGCGTTCGACCAGGTGCCGCTGCGCCACATCCCGGAAAAATGGCTGCATGCGCTGCAAGGCACGGTGATGGCGGCCACCCACGTGGTGCTGCTCGAAACGGACGCCACGCTGGCCGACATGCGCCTCGCCTTTGGCGCCAACCTGCTGGTCGGCACCGACAGCCAGGGCTGCGCCCGGGTCTGGACCGATTTTGCAATCGCCCCGGACGGCTTTGGCCGCGTCGTGGTGCAAGACCTGGGCATGCAATACCAGCAGGCCGGGCGATTGGTGCAGCGGGTGCTGGAAATCGAAACCTACCGCATGATGGCGCTGCTCGGCTTGCCGCATGCGCAGCAGGGCGCGCCCATGCTCAACGCCATCGAAACGGAACTGGCGCGCCTGGCCGCGTGCATGACCGACACCATCGAGGCCATTTCGCCCGACGCCTCCGACGACGAGCGCGACCTGCTGCAGCAGATCACGGCGCTGGCGGCGCGCATGGAAAAGCTGGCGCTGGAAAACAGCTACCGCTTCGCCGCCTCGAAAGCCTATTACAGCCTGGTGCTGGCGCGCATCGAGGAGCTGCGCGAAACGCGCATCCCCGGCGTGCCCACCATTCGCGAATTCATGGACAGGCGCCTGGCGCCGGCGATGAACACGTGCGAGTCGATGGTGCGGCGCCAGCACGCGCTGGCCGAACGGATCGGGCGCACCAATGACTTGCTGCGTACCCGTGTCGGGATCGTGCAGGAACAGCAGAACCGGCGCATCCTGGAGTCGCTCAACACGCGCGCGGCGCAGCAGCTGCGCTTGCAGCAGGCGGTCGAAGGCTTGTCGGTGGTGGCCATCTCGTACTATTCGATCGGCCTGGTGAGTTACGCCGGCAAGGCGCTCAAGGCGGCCGGCGTGCCGCTCAACCCGGACGTGCTGACCGGGGTGATGATTCCGCTGCTGATCGGCGCCGTGTGGCTCGGATTGCGGCGCATGCATCACAAGGTGACGAGCTGACTGATCATCGTGTTGCGGCGCGCGCCTCGGCCAACAACTGCTGCCAGTCATCTGGTGGATGACCGCTTTCCAACATGTGGCGAAATACGCGGTAGGCGTCATTGCTGCTGTCGTAGGCGCGCTTGGTATTCTCGTCATTGACCCGCGCGAACACGATCACCTTGCTTGGCGCGTGGTAACGATAGAACAGCCGGTATTGCTGAAAGAATTTGGCGGGACGTGCAAAGCCGTGGGCTTGGTGCCACTCATTCATCGTCCGGTGACAGATGGGCTTCAAGATCCTCTGGATGGTTGGCAAGGTCACGCGCCAAAAACGTCAGGAAAGGGTCGAGTGCGGGGGCGTCGCCGTCGGCACGTGACAGGACCACCTCACCGTTGGGGCGGATGGTGTAGTGGATCTTGTCCCGCTTGCCCAGCTGAAGGACGCGACGCGGGCAAACGGCGAATAAGACTGCATCTGCGTTCCGTATAATCGTCGCCAACGACTTATTCGAGCGCCCATGAACCTGCCCAGCCGCCTTGCCTTTTGTATCGCCATTCTGTACGCCACGACTGCGCGCGCCGACGACGACCCGGTGGCGCGGATCGACGTGAGCGCTTCGCGCACCAGCCAGATCGGCATCGCCGAATCGGCCAGTGAAGGCGTGGTCACGCGATCGCAGCTGGCCGCGCGTACGGTCTACCGTCCGGCCGAACTGCTGGAGACGGCGCCCGGCCTGATCGTCAGCCAGCATAGCGGCGAGGGCAAGGCCAACCAGTTCTACCTGCGCGGCTTCAACCTCGATCACGGCACCGACTTGCGCACCAGCGTGGACGGCATGCTGGTCAACCAGCGCAGCCACGCGCACGGGCAGGGCTGGACCGACCTCAACTTCCTGATTCCCGAACTGGCCGCGCGGCTTGATTACCGCAAGGGGCCATACAACGTGGACGCGGGTGACTTCGCCGCCGCCGGCACGCTCACGCTGCGCTATGCCGATACGCTCGACCATGGCGTGGCCAGTGTGGGCGTCGGCCAGCACGGCTTCCGGCGCGCGCTGCTGGCCGATTCGCCCACGCTCGGCGACGGCAGCCTGCTGTACGCGCTCGAAGCGATGCACAACGACGGCCCGTTCACGCGCGCCGACAACTACCGCAAGCTCAATGGCGTGCTGCGCTACAGCGAAGGCACGCCCGTCAACGGCTGGAACGTGACGGCCATGGCGTATCGCGCCAGCTGGAACGCCAGCGACCAGATCCCGCAGCGCGCCGTGGCCGATGGCCGCCTGGGACGCTTTGACACGGTCGATCCGAGCGACGGCGGCAGCGCGCACCGCTACAGCATGTCGGGCGGCTGGCGCGCCGATTCAGACGCCGGCGCCACCACCATCAACGCATCGCTGGTGGCCAATCAGCTGGACCTGTATTCGAACTTCACCTATTTCCTGAATGACCCGGTCCACGGCGACCAGTTCAACCAGCCGGACCGGCGCGTGACGGCGCAGTTGGCAGCCGAACACCGGCGCGGCCAGTACCGGGTCGGCCTGCAGCTGCAGAACGATAATATTGACAATGGACTGTACCGCACCGCCGCGCGCCAGCGCCTGTCCACCGTGCGCCAGGACCACATCGTCGAATCGAGCATAGGCGTATTTGCCGATCACGCCACTCGCTGGAGCAGCGTGCTGCGTTCGGTGGAGGGCGTGCGGCTGGACCATTACGACACGGGCAACAGTAGCGCCACCCGCGCCAGCCCGGCGCTGTCGCTTATCGCCGGCCCATGGCAAAAGACCGAACTGTATTTCAACGCCGGCGCCGGCTTTCACAGCAACGATGCGCGCGGCGGCGATGCGCTGCTGGCGGGCGCGCGCGGCGTGGAGGTGGGAGTGCGCAGCGAGTACGTGACCGGCCTGCAAAGCGCGCTGTCGCTGTACCGGCTCGATGTCGATTCGGAGCTGGTGTTCGTGGGCGACGCCGGCACCACTGCGGCGGGACGCGCGAGCCGGCGCAGCGGGGTCGAGTTTTCCAATTACTACAAGCCGAACCGGTCGA
This sequence comes from Pseudomonadota bacterium, assembly GCA_040390915.1. GTDB lineage: Bacteria > Pseudomonadota > Gammaproteobacteria > Burkholderiales > Burkholderiaceae_D > Telluria_A. The sequence continues at coordinate 76,329 of JAZJXM010000086.1, read as the reverse complement.
TCAGCATCGACGCCGACCTGGCTTTTGCGCGCGCGCGATTTCGCGATGGCGCGCATATTCCCGGCGCAGCGGAGGGCGTCGCTTCGCTGGCGCTGGCGGTCGATCGGGTCGGGCCGTGGTCAGGCGCGCTGCAGCTGCGCTACTTCGGCCCACGCCCGCTGGTGGACAACAATACCGTGCGTTCGCGCGCAACGTCGACCATCAATGGCCGCATCGGCTATCAGATCACGCCGCACCTGAAGCTGGCGCTGGAAGGATACAACCTGGCCAACCGGCGCGCTTCGGCAGTCGATTATTTCTATGCGTCGCGCCTGGCGGGCGAAACTGGCGCAGTCGAAGATGTGCATTTCCATCCAGTGGAAACGCGTTCGTTCAGGGTGATACTCAGTTCCGCGTTTTGAGCGGCAATGGTAGAAGGCGCAGCGCCTTCCACCACAACTGCACGGTTTAGTTGCGCTCGCGCTCGACCCGGGTCACGCCGGCCACGCTGCGCAGATTGCGGATCAAGTGGGCCAGGTGGACCCGGTCCTTGACCTGGATCGTGAAGCGCAGCTGGGTCATCACGTGTTCGTCGTCCTCGTCCATGCCGACGTAGGAGATGTTGGCGTCGGACTCGCCGATTTCGGCCGCCACCCGCGCCAGAATGCCTTTTTCATTGTTGATCAACAGCCGGATGCGGCAGTCGAAGCGGCGGTTGATCTCGCTGCCCCACTGGACGGCGATCCAGCGGTCCGGTTCCTTGCTGCGCGCGCGCTTGGCGATCACGCAGTCGCCCGTGTGCACGATCAGGCCCTGGTCGCGCCGCAGCTGGCCGATGATCTGGTCGCCCGGGATCGGCAAGCAGCACGGCGCCAATTGCACCGACACGCCTTCGCTGCCGTAGATGGTGACTGGATTGAGTTCGCCCGCCGCGCCATGCTGGTCCGACGGCAGCGACGCCAAATCGTCGTCGATCAGGCCGAAGATGTGGCGCGCCACCAGCGCGGCCATGCGCTTGCCGATGCCGATGTCGGCATACAGCTCGTCCATCGACTTGGCCGACGATTCGTTGAGCAGCTTTTCGATGGTCGCGTCAGGCAGGTCGGGCCGGATGTTGAGGCCCGTGAGCGCTTGCGCCAGCAGTTCCTGGCCCAGTTCCACCGATTCGTTCAGGTTGATGGTGCGCAGGTGGTGGCGAATCGCCGAACGGGCCTTGCCGGTGCGGACAAACGCCAGCCAGGTCGGGCTCGGGCGCGAACCTGGGTCGGTGACGATTTCGACGATGTCGCCGTTGCGCAGTTCGGTACGCAGCGGCGCGGCGTCGTTGTTGATCTTGACCGACACGGTATGGTCGCCGATGCCGGTGTGGATAGTGTACGCAAAATCGAGCGCAGTGGCGCCGCGCGGCAGCGCGATGATCTTGGACTTGGGCGTGAACACGTACACCGAATCGGGGAACAGGTCGACCTTGACGTGTTCCAGAAATTCGGCCGAGTCGCCGGTCTGCTGCTGGATGTCGAGCAGCGACTGCAGCCAGGCGTGGGTGCGCTGCTGCAGGTCGGACAGGTTGGAGTCGCCGTTCTTGTACAGCCAGTGCGCGGCCACCCCCGATTCGGCGGTGCGGTGCATTTCCTGGGTGCGGATCTGGAATTCGACCGGCGTGCCGTACGGGCCAATCAGCGTGGTGTGCAGCGACTGGTAGCCATTGAGCTTGCGGATCGCGATGTAATCCTTGAACTTGCCCGGCATCGGCTTGTACAGGCCGTGCAGCGTGCCCAGCGCCACGTAGCAATTGGCGAAGCTGTCGACCACGACCCGAAAGCCGTACACGTCGAGCACCTGCGAGAACGACAGGTGTTTGCTGCGCATTTTCTTGTAGATGCCGTACAGGGTCTTTTCGCGGCCGTACACTTCAGCCGGCAGTTCGGCCAGCTGCAAGGTGTTCTTGACCGATTCGAGGATCTTCTTGACCACTTCGCGCCGGTTGCCGCGCGCCGACTTGACCGCTTTTGACAGGGTGCGGTAGCGCATCGGGTACAGGTGCGAGAACGCCAGGTCCTGCAGTTCGCGGTAGATGTTGTTCAGGCCAAGGCGGTGCGCGATCGGCACATACACTTCCATCGTCTCGGAGGCGATGCGGCGCTTCTTGGCAGCCGTCATGTGCTCGAGCGTGCGCATATTGTGCAGGCGGTCGGCCAGCTTGATCAGGATGACGCGCACGTCCGACGCCATCGCCAGCAGCATCTTGCGGAAGTTTTCGGCCTGCGCTTCGATCAGGCTTTGGAATTCGATTTTTTCCAGCTTGGACAGGCCGTCGACCAAGGTGGCGACCGGCGCGCCGAAGCGTTCGATCAGCTCTTCCTTCTTGACGTCCTGGTCTTCCATCACATCGTGCAGCAGCGCGGCCATGATGGCCTGGGCGTCAAGCTTCCAGTCGGCGCAGATTTCGGCCACGGCGATGGGGTGCGAAATGTACGGTTCGCCCGACTTGCGGACCTGGCCCAGGTGCATCTCGTCGGAAAACCGATAAGCTTCCTTGACCTTCTTCAGTTCGGACGGGGACAGGTACTCGGCGAGCTTGGCGGAAAGCTGGGTGACCGACGCCACGCCAGGTGCACTGGCGGGCGGGGCAGGGTCTTGCTTGGACGCCGAACGGGGCGTTCGGGTCTTGGGCGTGCCTGGCAGTGTCGATTCCGGAGTAAGGTTCATACGCTAAGGCTACCAGAATGACGGGAGAACACGCTTGTTACAGTTACCAATGAATTACATCGGTACCTTTTTCAGCATTTCGATGCCGACTTTGCCAGCAGCGATTTCGCGCAGCGCGACCACGGTCGGCTTGTCCTTGGCGTCCACCTTCGGGGTGTGACCTTGCAGCAATTGACGGGCGCGATAGGTCGCAGCCAGGGTCAGCTGGAAACGGTTAGGGATGCTTTTGAGGCAATCTTCAATAGTAATGCGGGCCATCTTTACTCCTAAATAGACAATATTGTGACGTGCTACGACTGTTGCGCGTGGATACCCAATTGGGCAAATAGCGAGGCGTTACGCGCGGCTTGCTGGGCAAAACGGCTGCGTGTCGCTCTGACAATCGCGCTCATCTCTGACAAGGCGACGTTGAACTGTTCATTGATAATAACATAGTCGAACTCCGGAGCGTGAGAGATCTCGCCCCCGGCGGCCAGCAAACGGCGCTCAATGACTGCCAATTCGTCCTGTCCGCGCTTGTGCAGGCGCTCCGACAGGGCGGCAATCGAGGGCGGCAAAATAAAGATGCCGGCCGCTTGCGGGAACTGCTTTTTCACCTGGCGCGCGCCTTGCCAGTCGATTTCCAGCAGGATATCGGTGCCGGCGGCCATTTCCTTTTCCACCGTCACGCGGCTGGTGCCGTAGTAATTGCCGTGCACTTCGGCCCATTCCAGAAATTCGCCGCGCACGGCGCGCTCGCGGAAATCGTCGGCGCTGGTGAAATGGTACTGCACGCCATCGGTCTCGCCCGGACGCGGCGCGCGGGTGGTGGTCGAAATCGACAGCTCGATGCCCGGTTCTTGCGCCAGCAGGGCGTTGACCAGGGTCGATTTGCCGGCGCCGGACGGCGCGGCGACGATGAACAGGCTGCCTGCGAAGGCGGGAGTGGTAGGCATGGCAATCTTTCGTTCGGTGACGTTGCGCGATTCTACCAAACCTCGCGCCTCTTTTTGGCGCCAGCCCTGTTATTTCCTCGCTGAACTCATTAAGATGCATGAAGCATACCAATTGGGGCGCCATGAAGACGATCGAACAGTCGGTGCCGGCACGCTATTTCGCGTTGCTGGTCGATCACCTGGAAACCCACGGCACGCCGTGCCGCGACGCCCTGAGCGCGGCCCAGGTGCGTTCGCTGAGCGACAACCAGGCGTTGCTCACGGCCAGCCAGGTCGACGCGCTGCTGGCCGAACTGGTGCGCCTGACCGGACGGACCGACCTGGGTTTCGTGCTGGGCTGCCAGATCAAGCTCAATTCGCACGACTTGCTCGGTTTCGCCCTGATGAGCTGCCCGACGCTCGATCACATGCTGCGCCTCGCTTCGCGCTACTACCGCCTGATGACGCCCATGTTTACGCTGCGCTACCAGCGCCAGGAAAAGCATGCAGAAGTTTTTTTTCAGCCGGTGATGGCCATGCCGGAGCCGACCTTGCTGTTCTACCTGGACTTGCTGGCGGGCTCGTTTCACGGTCAATTGATGGCGGTGAGCCTGGGTAAATTCGGCCCTTGCGACTATTATTTGTCGATGCCGGCGCCGCCCCACATTGCGCGTTACCGCGAGTTGAGCGGGGCGCGCTTTCATTTTGGGGCACCGGCGGTGGGGGTGCGCTGCGTGTTCGGCACCGCCGCGCTCGACCAGCCGCTGCCCATGACCGACATGCGCGCGCTGCAGCGGGCCGAAGACCGCTGCAAGCTGCTGCTGCAGGATGTGAGCGAAAACGGCAAATGGAGCGACTGGGTGGCGATGATGCTGCGCGCGGCCGAAGACAGCCAGCCTACGCTCGACGAGCTGGCCAGCATCCTCAATATTTCGGCGCGCACGCTGGACCGTTACCTGGCGCGCGAACGGGTCGGCTTTCGCGACCTGGCGCTATCGATCCGCAACGAGCGCGCCTGCCAGATGCTCGCCAGCGGCAAGCACGCCGTGTCGCAGATCGCCTACCGGCTCGGCTACACCGACATCGCCAATTTCAGCCGCTCCTTCAAGAAGTGCAACGGCATCAGCCCGTCGGCGTACATGGAAAGCCACCGCGCCGCGTGACGCGGGCGCTTATTGATTGCCCATGATGGCCTTGGTTTCGAGGAATTCCTCGATCCCGGCGGCGCCCCATTCGCGCCCGTTGCCGGACTGCTTGTAGCCGCCGAATGGCGCCGTCAGGTCGAGCCCGGCCCCATTCAAGTGCACCATGCCGGCCCGCAGCTGGCGCGCCACTGCGCGCGCGCCGTCCAGCGTGCCGCCCCATACATAGCCGGACAGGCCGTAGCAAGTATCGTTGGCAATCGCGATGGCCTCCTGTTCGGTGTCGTAGCCGATCATGGTCAGCACCGGGCCGAAAATTTCGGTCCGGGCAATCGTCATCTGGTTATTGGCCTGGCTGAAAATGGTGGGCCGCGCGTAGTAGCCGCGCTCGATGCCTGGCGGACGGCCGCAGCCGCCGGCGATCAGCGTGGCGCCATCGAGCGTGCCTTGTTCGATCAGCGCCTGCACCCGCTGGTATTGGCGCGCATTGGCGATCGGCCCGATGGTGGTGGCCGGGTCAAGCGGGTCGCCCACGACGATGCTGTTGCAGGCGGCAATGGCGATCTGCTCGGCTTCGATCAGGCGCGCGGCCGGCACCAGCATGCGCGACGGCGCATTGCAGCTCTGGCCGGTGTTGCTCATCATGTTGAGCACGCCCTGGGTGACTGCCGCTTCCAGGTCGGCGTCGGCCAGGATGATGTTGGCCGATTTGCCGCCCAGTTCCAGCGACACCACCTTGACCGTGTCGGCGGCGTTTTTGGACACTGACGCGCCGGCCCGGGTCGAGCCGGTCAGCGATACCATGTCGATCAACGGATGGGACGCCAGTTGCGGGCCGAGGCGCGCGCCGTCGCCGTGGATCATGTTGAACACGCCGGCCGGCACGCCCGCTTCATGCAGGATTTCGGCGAACACCTGGGCCGAAAACGGCGCCAGCTCGCTCGGCTTGAGCACCATGGTGCAACCGGTCACCAAGGCCGGCGCGACCTTGCAGGCGATCTGGTTCATCGGCCAGTTCCACGGCGTGATCAAGGCGCACACGCCCACCGGTTCGCGCCGCAGCAAGGTCGTGCCTTGCACTTTTTCGAACGCGAAGTCCTTGGCCATGGCCATCGTGTATTGGAAATGCCACAGGCCGATCGGCGCCTGCACGCCTTTGGCCAGCGTGTGCAGCGGCGCGCCCATTTCGGTGCTGATGGCGTCGGCCATGTCGCCGATGCGGCGCTCGTAGATGCTGGTGATGGACGCCAGCAGTTCCAGGCGTTCTTGCAAGCTGGTGCGCGAATAGCTGGCGAAGGCGCGGTGCGCCGCCGCCACGGCCAGTTCGACGTCGGCCGCGCTGCCCATCAGGATGGTGCCGGCGCTGCGCTCGGTGGCGGGGTTGATGACGTCGATCTGTTCGCCGCCGTTGGCCGGTGCTACCCAGCGGCCGTCGATATAAAACTGGTGGTGATGTCGCATGCTGTCTCCTGGTTTGAATAATTATTGGTGCATGGCGGCGCGGTCTTGCTCGCCACCGGTCGGGTTGATGCAAATGAAGGAATCGACGCCATCCTCGGTGCCGTAGGCCGGCAGGTTCGACAGGCTGGAACAGACCTTGCCGTCCTGGGTAAACGCCAAGTCGCGCAGCACCGTCACCCGGGTCGGGCTGGGGTAGCTGAGGAAGGTCCTGGTGCGCGGATTAAAGCGCAGCACGCGGTCCGAATTGTTCGCCGTGATCCACACCTCGCCCGTTTGCGGATGCACATTGAGCGCGTACGGCACTTCGTGTTCGCCGGGCGCCAGCAGCGGCAGCGCGTAGCTGGCGAACGTGCCCTTGGCCGTGTCGTAGGCCATCAGGCCGCTGTCGTCGAAGGCAGGGATCCACAGCACGCCGTGGCTGTCAAAGCGCGGCCGGCGCGGACCCCGGAGCGGGGTGTCGAATTCGGTCACGGCCATGGTCTTGGGATCGATGCGCCCGATCTTGTTGGCATACAGCTTGGCGTACCAGATGCTGCCGTCGACTGGATTGACGTCAATGCCGTACGGAAAAGCCATGATGTTGTGGCCCAGCCACTGCTGGTGCGACAGGTCCAGGTGCAAGTTCTTGCCCGGGAACCAGCTGGCCAGCTTGAGCATCGACGGCATCAGCATGTCGCTCACCCAGCGCCAGAAACCGTTGGCCGGCAGGCGCGTCACCGTCATCTGTTCGGTCTTCGGATCGAAGCGGCCGATCTGGTTCGAGGCCACGATGGTGAACCAGACTATGCCTTGCCCGTCCATGCGCACCGTGTGCGGGTACAGCGCGTCGCCCGGCACCGGATAGGTCTTGAAGGCCTTGCTGGCCGGGTCGAACGACATCAGCGTCGAGCTGAGCGCATTGGTGATCCAGATGCGGCCATCCTTGCCCTGGGCCATGCTGTGCGGTCCGTGCTTGGCGGTGAAGATCCCGATCGGCAGCTGCATGCCGGAAAACATGCCGCCCACCGGCAAGTCGATGTCGGGCAGCCGGTATTGTTCGATCTTGTGGCTCTGGCGATCCAGCACCCACAGGATGTCGTGGCCTTCATCGGTGCCATACAGCTTGCCGTCGGCGCCGACATCGGCATCGTGGATGAACGACAAAGCGTCGCCCACCATCCATTGCTCGACCTTGGCGCGCGCCAGTTCGGCGGTGGGCGCGTAGTCGTGCACCGCGCTGACCGGCTGGCCGTCGAAGCCCTTGGCCAGCACGCCGCTCAGGTCGCGCATCTCGGCGCCCGAGAGGGAAGCGAAATAGCCTTCCATGCGCACGATGGTGTCGATCCAGGCGCTCTGGGTTTTCGGTGCACGCGTCAGTGCATTGCCGACCTGGTGGCAATACATGCACTGGCTCACGAACGGCGCCTTGACGCCGGTCTGGCCCCACGGCAAGCGTGCATTGTGGGCCGACGCGGCCAGCGCGTCCGACGCCGCCAGTGCGGAGGAAAAGCGCGGCAGCATGAAGTCGACCTGCTCGGTGGCGTCGGCCTTGATCTCGCGTTCAACGCCGGCATCGGCCATATTGGCCAGGCGCGCGCGCAGCAGCAGCTTGCCGCCGAATTCGGTGCGGATCGCGTAGCTGCCGTCGGCGGCGGCGTACACGGTGTCCTTGCGCAGCTTGTCGGCGCTGAACACGGTGACCATGGCGCCCAGCGCCGGCTTGCCGTCGGCCAGCGTGACGCTGCCGTGCAGCGTAGCCGCGTGCAGCGGCGCGCCAAACAGCAGGCTCAGAACAGTGAGTGCGAGGCGCGCTTTCATGCTGTTCCTTTCAGCCAATTGGCCAAGGTCGCGTTGAAGTGCATGCAGCCCAGCGCAGCGATGGCCAGCACGCCCATCAGGGGGCCTCCCAGCAGCAGGTTGGCGCCCAGCATGGCCGCCGAGATGGCCAGCTTGGGCAGGTGCAGCAGCTCGCCCAGCCACAGGTCGAGAATGAGCACGATGGCGGTGAGCTGGTTGAGCGTGAGCACGCGCTTGAACCAGGCGCCGCCGGTGCCGCGCCACAGCATCAGAGCGCACGCCAGCAAGCTGGCGGCGGGCAGGTAATAAGCGTGGGCATCGACGCCCAGCGCCAGCATGGCCAGCGCGGCGGCCAGGAACAGCATGCAAAAGATGGTCGCCTGCGTTGGGCGGGGTGTTCGGTTCATGACGGTCTCCAAGGCGAATATCGAAGCTCATTCTCGGGTGCATTGCCGGTTTGGACTTGTCATTGTTCGCCAACAGCATGTCATTTCACGACAGTTGTCAGGCCGCCACACTGGCGGGAAATGACAAGTGCTTGGCAAAAAATGACAAGCGCCATGTGTCTTCCAGTCACAGAATGCAAGACAAGAGATCGAGATAGTTCTCTATAAAAAATACACAAGGAGATGGCGCAGCATGAAACAACTATCACACCAGCAGCGATTCGCCGTGCGTGCAATTGCCGTGGCGGCGGCCCTGTGCAGCTTCGGCGCAGCCCAGGCGGGCGAACTCGAGACCGGCAATCCGGACTTGACGATCCGCTTCGACAATACCGTCAAGTACAACTTCGGCTACCGGGTCAACCAGCAAGATCCGCACATCCTCAAGTCGGCCAATTTTGACGATGGCGACCGCAACTTCGACAAGGGCGTGGTGTCGAACCGCTTCGACATCCTGTCCGAATTCGACCTGGTGTATGACAAGCGCTTCGGCCTGCGCGTGAGTGCGGCAGGCTGGGACGACTTCGCCTACCGTAATCTGGACAATACCAACCTGGCCAGCTCGAATCACCGCGATGGCACCACGCCGGCGTACGGCCTGTCGCACAATACGGTGCGCTATCACAAGGGTGTGTCGGGCGAAATTCTGGACGCGTTCGTGTTCGGCAAGTTCGACCTGGGCGACATGCCGGTCAACGTCAAGCTGGGCCAGCACACGCTGTACTGGGGCGAGAGCTTGCTCTCTCCCATCCACGGCAACAATTACGGCCAGTCGGCGATCGACCTGATCAAGGGCTACGCGGTGCCGGGCTCGGAAGCGAAGGAATTGTTCCTGCCGCGCCAGGCAATCTCGACCCAGTTCTCGCCATCGAATGAACTGTCGTTCGCGGCCCAGTACTTCTTCAAGTGGAAACCGGCCCGCCTGCCCGAATCGGGCTCCTTCCTCGGCTTCTACGATTACGGTTTCCAGGGCGCCGAGACGTTCAACCTGGGCCCGCTGGGCAGCGCCTGGAAGCGCGCCGACAGCAATCCGGACAAGCGGGGCGACTTCGGCGTTGCCGCGCGCTGGAGCCCGCAATGGCTGGACGGCACTGCCGGCCTGTACCTGCGCCGCACGTCCGACCTGCTGCCGCAGGCGAATGTGCGCCTGGTTGGCTTGCCGATGGCGATGCTGGGCGTGTGCGCCGGCGCCATTCCCGGCGCCATGACGATAGGCAGCAACTGCATCTTCCGTCCCGGCGTGTTGGGCCGCAACGAGTACCAGCTCGAATACGCGAGCGATATCGACATGCTGGGCTTGTCGCTGTCGAAGAGCGTGGCCGGTATCTCGCTGGGCGTCGACCTGAACTTCCGCCGCAACATGCCGCTCAACAGCAGCGCCGCATTGCTGATGCCAGTTGGCACCGTGGCGCCCATCATCGCCGGCCTGTCGAATGCCTTCAAGCCGGCGCTGGTCGTGACGGCAGCGAACTTGCCGGAGGCCGGTGAAGTGAGCGGCGCGCGCGGTAACACCGTGCACGGCGTGCTTAACCTGCTTGGCACCACCGCCGCCACGCCGCTGTTTGACGCTTCCAGCTGGATCGCCGAACTGACCTGGAGCCATGTGGCCAAGGTCACCAGCGGCGCCCAGTTCTACAAGGGCCGCGACAGCTACACCGGCATCGACAAGGTCACCAAGGACTTCGTCGGGCTGGCGCTGAACTTCACGCCGACCTGGTTCCAGGCCTTGCCTGGCGTGGACGTGTCGATGCCGCTCAGCTATGCGGTTGGCCTGTCGGGCACCTCCGCGGTCAATTCGGGCGGCAACAAGAACGCCGGCAACTACGCCGTGGGCGTGTCGTTCGACGTGCGCCAGAAATACCGGATCGACTTCAAGTACGTCGATTTCTTCGGCCCGTATGCCACTGACGCCAGCGGCGCGATCACTTCGAACGCCGGCGTGACGCCGCTGCTCAAGGACCGTGGCTTCCTGGCGCTGACCCTGAAAACCACTTTCTAACTGGATGACCATGATGATCAAGAAAACTCTCCTCGCCATGGCGCTGGCAGCGGCCGGTTCGGCGCAAGCGGGCGTGACCCCGGACGAAGCAAAACAGCTGGGCACCAGCCTGACCGCGGTGGGCGCGGAAAAAGCGGCCAACAAGGACGGCACGATTCCCGAATTTACCGGCGGTTTGACCGCCGGCCCGGCCTTGGCCAAGGGCGGCGGCATCCGCACCGACCCGTACGCGGCTGACAAGCCACGTCTGGTCATTACCGGCAAGGATCTGGCAGGGCAGGGCGACAAGCTCACCGCCGGCACGCGCGAACTGCTCAAGCGCTTCGCCAGCTACCGCGTCGATGTCTATCCAACCCATCGCAGCGTCACCTTCCCCAAGTCGATCCTGGAGAACACCGCCAAAAACGCGGTGGGCGCCAAGTCGGTCGACGGCGGCGTGGGCGTGGAAAACGCTCTGGCCGGCACCCCATTCCCGATTCCGAAAACCGGCTTCGAAGTGATGTGGAACCACTTGCTGCGTTACCAGGGCCAGGCGTTCTTCACCAAGTACGATTCGTGGAATATCGATTCCTCGGGCGTGCCAACGCTGGCCACCACCGGTGAGATCTACCAGGAGTTCCCGCTGTCGGACCCGAAGCGGGTCAAGCCGGCCGAACAGGGCGACGTGTTTTTCCGCACCAAGCTGGCCTACACGGCGCCTGCGCGCCGCGCCGGCGAAGGCCTGATGGCGTTCGACGCCGTCAATCCGATCGTGCAGCCGCGCCGCGTATGGCAATACCTGCCGGGCCAGCGCCGCGTCAAGCTTGCGCCCGACGTCGCCTACGACACCCCCAACCCGGGTTCGGCCGGCTCGTCGACCTACGACGACGCCTGGGTCTTCAATGGCGCCATGGACCGCTTTGACTTCAAGCTGGTGGGCAAGAAGGAAATGATCGTGCCGTACAACGCCTACAAGCTGGCCTACCACCCGAAAGTGGCGGACATCACCAAGGCCAGCCACATCAATCCTGACCTGCTGCGCTGGGAATTGCACCGCGTGTGGGTGGTCGAAGCGACGCTCAAACCAGGCAAGCGCCACATCTACAGCCGCCGCACTTTCTATGTTGATGAAGACAGCTGGGTCGCGCTGGCCTCGGACGAATACGATGCGCGCGGCCAGTTGTACCGCGCCTCGTTCGATCACCTCACGTTCAGCTATGACGTGCTGGCGCCGCAGTCGGGCAACCACATGATCTATGACTTCGTCAGCGGTGCCTACAACATCACCGGCGTGTCGGGTCACCACAGCGGCGTGCGTTACATCGATGCGCTCAAGCCGTCCGAGTGGTCGGCCGAAGCGCTGTCCGGCGCCGGCGTGCGTTAAGACCAAAACCGTTTCCGTTTTACTGCCGGGTGGGCGACCCCCGGCAGCTTTTTTGAGTATCCATCATGAGCCCCCATTACTTCGCCGCGCGCGCCCTGCTCGTTTGCGCGCTGCTATACCCGGCATTGGCGCCCTGCGCTGACTTGCTCGACACGCCGGCCGCGCCCAGCGCGCTGGCGCAGCATGCCCTCATCAACGGCCTGGCGCATGCCGGCTCGCGCGTGGTGGCAGTCGGCCAGCGCGGTCATATCCTGTATTCCGATAACCAGGGCGGCAATTGGTCCCAGGCCAAGGTGCCGCTCTCGACCGACCTGACCGCCGTGTTTTTTCCAACCCCGCGCGACGGCTGGGCAGTTGGCCACGACGGCGTAATCCTGCATAGCACGGATGCCGGCGCCACCTGGGCCGTGCAGCTCGACCAGCGCAAGATTGACAAAGCGCTGGGCGCCGATCCGTCCTTCCTCGACGTCTGGTTCCGCGACGCGCAGAACGGCTTTGCGGTGGGCGCCTTCAACCTGATCATGGCCACCACCGACGGCGGGCGCAGCTGGACCTCGTGGAGCAAGCAGACCGACAATCCGGATGGCTATCACCTGAACGCGATCCGCGCGCTGGGCGAGGACGTGTACATCGCCGGCGAGCATGGCGTGCTGCTGCGCCTGGCCGCCGACGGCAGCCGCTTCGAGGCCTTGAAATCGCCCTATCAGGGCAGCTTTTTCGGCATCACTGGCCAGCCCGGCGCGCTGATTGCGCACGGCCTGCGCGGCAATGCCTGGCGCAGCGCCGACCGCGGCGCCAGCTGGCAGCGCATTGACACCGGCATCAACACCGGGCTGACCGCCAGCGCCGCCGGCGGCGCCGGCATCGTGCTGCTCAGTCAAGCGGGCCAGGTCCTGCTCAGCACCGACGCCGGCCTGCACTTCGCGCCAGTCAAGCACAAACCAGGGCCGGTATCGGCCGCGCTGCTGTCTGGCGGCCAGCTGGTCGTCGGCGGCGCGCGCGGCTTGCGCGCACTGCCACTGGCGCCCCAATAAGAGAGAACCACGATGGACATGCATATCGAGCAACCGGACGCAATGCCGGTCATACGCGAACTGAAGGACTTCGACTGCTGCTCCGGCAAGCTGCTCGAACGGCTGGTGTTCAACAACCGGCTATGGTTCATCGCGGCCTGCCTGCTGGCCACGCTGGCGCTGGGCTGGGTCGGCGCGACGCGCCTGGCGCTGTCGGCCAGCTTTGAAAAGATGCTGCCGCAAGGGCATCCCTACATCCAGAACTACCTGGCCAACAAGGACGCGCTGCGCGGCCTGGGCAACTCGCTGCGGGTGGTGGTGGAAAATCCGAATGGCGACATTTTCGATGCGCGCTACCTCGACGTGCTCAAGCAGGTCAACGATGAATTGTTCCTCACGCCTGGCGTGGACCGCGCCTGGATGAAATCGATGTGGACGCCGTCGGTGCGCTGGAACGAAGTGACTGAAGAAGGCTTCCAGGGCGGACCGGTGATGCCGGACGCGTACGACGGCTCAAGCAAAAGCGTCGAGCAGTTGAAGACCAATATTGCGCGTTCGGGCATCGTTGGCAGCCTGGTGGCCAACAATTTCAAGTCGACCATGATTTTCGTGCCGCTGCTGGAAAAAGATCCGGTCACCGGCAAGCCGATCGACTATGCGCAGCTGGCCAAGGCGATCGAGGGCACCGTGGCCGCGCGCGCCAAGGGCGCCTTTCCGGTGCAGGTGCACGTGGTCGGCTTCGCCAAGCTGATTGGCGACCTGCTGGCCGGCATGCGCCAGGTGATCATGTACTTCGGCGCCGCCGCGCTGATCGCCGCCATCGTCATCTTCGGCTACACCCGCTGCGCGCGCTCTACCGCGCTGGTGGTGGCGTGTTCGGTGGTGGCGGTGGTGTGGCAACTCGGCCTGGTGGCGGCGCTGGGTTTTGCGCTCGATCCGTTCTCGATCCTGGTGCCATTCCTGGTGTTCGCCATCGGTGTGTCGCACGGCGCCCAGAAGATGAACGGCATCATGCAGGACGTGGCGCGCGGCACCCATTTGCTGGTGGCTGCGCGCTACACCTTCCGCCGCCTGTTCCTGGCCGGCCTGACCGCACTGCTGGCCGACGCGGTCGGTTTTGCGGTGCTGATGGTGATCGACATCCCCGTCATCAAGGACCTGGCGCTGACGGCCAGCATTGGCGTGGCGGTGCTGATTTTTACCAATTTGCTGCTGCTGCCGGTGCTGCTGTCGTACATCGGCGTGTCGCGCAGCGCGGCGCAGCGCCAGTTGCGCACCACCGGCGCGGCGCCGCGTGGCGCCTGGCATGTGCTGGAACGCTTCACCGAGCGGCGCTGGGCGCTGGGCGCGCTGTCGGTGGCGCTGCTGCTGGCCGTGGGCGGCATTGCGCTCAGCCTGCAGCTGAAGATCGGCGACCTCGATCCGGGCGCGCCGGAGCTGCGCAAGGAGTCGCGCTACAACCGGGATAACGCGTTCATCACGGCCAACTACTCGCTCTCGTCCGACCAGTTCGCGATCATGCTCAAGACCCCGAAAGAGGGCTGCCTGAAGTACCAGACGCTGGTCGATGCCGACCGCCTTGGCTGGCAGCTGCAGCAGCTACCGGGCGTGCAGACCACCGTCTCGCTGGTCGACGCGGTGCGCCAGGTCACCGCCGGCACCTCCGAAGGCAGCCCGAAGTGGCTGACCATCTCGCGCAACCAGGACGTGCTCAATTACGGCGCCCAGCAAGCTTCGACCAACAACCCGGACCTGTTCAACAGCGACTGCTCGGTGATGCCGGTGATCGCTTACCTGGCCGACCACAAGGCCGAAACACTGGAGCGCGTGGTGCAGTCGGCCAGCGCGTTTGCCGCCGCCAACAGCACGCCCGATCGCCAGTTCCTGCTGGCAGCCGGCAGCGCCGGCATCGAAGCGGCCACCAACATCGTCGTGCGCGATGCCAACCATCGCATGCTGCTGTACGTGTACGCCGCTGTCATCGTGCTGTGCTTTATAACCTTTCGCAGCTGGCGCGCGGTGCTGGTGGCAGTGCTGCCGCTGGTGCTGACATCGATCCTGTGCGAGGCGTTGATGGTGGTGCTGGGCATGGGCGTGAAAGTGGCCACGCTGCCGGTGATCGCGCTGGGCGTGGGCATCGGCGTCGACTACGCGCTGTACCTGCTGTCGGTGCAGCTGGCGCAGCAGCGCGCCGGCGCCAGCCTGGGTGAAGCCTACAGCCACGCGCTGCAGTTCACCGGCAAGGTGGTGGCGCTAGTGGGCGTGACGCTGGCCGCTGGCGTGGTGTGCTGGGCCTGGTCGCCGATCAAGTTCCAGGCTGACATGGGGATCCTGCTGACCTTCATGTTCACCCTCAACATGGTAGGCGCACTGGTACTGGTGCCGGCACTGTCGCATTTCCTGCTCAAGAAAGCCTGAGGTATCGCCATGATGGTTCAAGACCCGATCGGGGCGGACGCTGCACGCCTGCGCGAAAGCGGCAGCTCGTTTCATGCGATCGCCGCCGAACTGAATCGACGCGCTCTTCCGGCCCCGCTGGGCGGGCGCTGGTATGGCGCGACCGTGCGCCGCATGCTGCAGCGCGCACTCAAAAAGACCAACGACAAGGAGACATGATGCTCGGATTGATGCAACAACAGGCGCTGCTGATTTCATCGCTGATCGACCACGCGGCGCACAACCATCCGCGCAGCGAGATCGTCTCGCGCACCTCGGAAGGGCCAGTGCACCGCACCGATTATGGCCAGCTTCAGCGGCGCGCCAAGCGCATGGCCAACGCGCTGCGCGCGCTGGGCGTCGAACAGGGCGAGCGGGTCGCCACGCTGGCCTGGAACGGCTACCGCCACATGGAGCTGTACTACGCCGTCTCCGGCATGGGCGCGGTGCTGCATACGATTAATCCGCGCCTGTTTGCCGAACAGGTCGAGTACATCGTCAACCACGCCGAAGACCAGTACCTGTTCTTCGATATCGGTTTTGCCGGGCTGGTGGAAAGGCTGGCGCCCGCGCTAACCGGCGTCAAGGGCTTCATCGCCATGACCGACCGCGCCAACATGCCCGACATCGCCGTGCCCAACCTGCTGTGCTACGAAGAGCTGATGGACGCCGCCTCGGAGCGCTTCGACTGGCCCGAGCTCGATGAAAACACGGCCGCCTCGCTGTGCTACACGTCGGGAACGACCGGCAATCCGAAGGGCGTGCTGTACTCGCACCGCTCGACCGTGCTGCACGCTTTCGCCGCCTGCAACGTCGACGGCCTGGCCTTGTCGTCGCGCGACGCGGCGCTGCTGGTGGTGCCGATGTTCCACGTCAACGCCTGGGGCATGCCCTACGCCGGCGCCATGTGCGGCGCCAAGCTGGTGATGCCCGGTCCCGCGATGGACGGCAAGAGCATTTATGAACTGATGCGGGATGAACGGGTGACGCTGGCGCTGGGCGTGCCGACCGTCTGGCTGATGCTGTTCCGCCACGTCGAGACCGAAGCGCTGGACCCGCGCGCCGACCTGGTGCTGGCGCGCTGCGTGATCGGCGGTTCGGCTGCGGCGCAGTCGATGATCGCGCGCTTCGAAAGCGAATTTGGCGCCACCGTGATCCACGCCTGGGGCATGACCGAAATGTCGCCGCTGGGGACCGTGTGCAACCTGCTGCCCAAGCACGCCTTGCTGTCGCCGACCGAGCGTTACAAGGTGATGGCCACCCAGGGGCGCGCCATGTTCGGCGTGTCCATGAAGATTACCGACGACGACGGCAACAGCCTGGCGCGCGACGGCAAGGCGTTCGGCCACCTGATGGTGCGCGGTCCATGGGTGGTGGCGTCCTACTACCGCGCCGAAGGCGGCCACCTGCTCGACGTGAACGGCTATTTCGACACCGGCGACGTGGCCACCATCGACCAAGACGGCTACATGCACATCACCGACCGCTCCAAGGACGTGATCAAGTCGGGCGGCGAATGGATTTCGTCGATCGACCTGGAAAACGCGGCGATGGGCCATCCGGGCGTGGCCGAGGCGGCGGTGATCGGCATCAGCCACCCCAAGTGGCAGGAACGCCCGCTGCTGATCGTGGTGCGCAAAGCGGGTCATGACGTGGGCCGCGACGAGCTGCTCGATTACCTCGACACCAAGGTTGCCAAATGGTGGCGGCCGGACGACGTGGTGTTCGTCGAGCAGTTGCCGCATACGGCCACCGGCAAGCTGCTCAAGATGAAGCTGCGCGAGACGTTCCGCGACTACGCGTTCCCGGCCTGAGGCAGCGCGCCCGCTGATCTGTTGCACGAGTACAATAGGGCGATGAAAACGCCAAGTACGCTTGCAACTGCGGCAATTTCGATTGCGGTGGGGGCGCTGGGCATCTGCGTCGTCATCGGATGGGCTGCCGGTGTCGAGGCCATGGTGCGCGTGGTGCCCGGATCGGATGCGGTGGTGCTCAACACGGCGCTACTGCTGATCGCTGCAGCGCTGTCCTTGTCCAGGCCGGCCGGGACGGCACGTTATTCCGGGCTGTCCCTGGTGCTGAACTGGGGCTTGATCATCGTCCCCAGCCTGATCCTGTTCGAATATCTGAGCGGGGCCGCGATGGGCATCGACTTGCCGGCGCTGCATGCGGGCGTGCGCGATGCCAACCCCTTCCCGGGGCGCACCGCGCCCAATACCTGTATTGCCTTTATGTGCAGCGGTGCAGCCTTGCTATGCCTGGGGCGCCCCAGCCTGGGCGCACTGCAGTGCCGGGCCATGGTATTTTTCGCCTACGCGACGCTGGCCATTGGCATCAGCGCCTTGATTGGCTATGCGCTCGAGCTGGAAGTGATGTACCGCTATGCCGCTTACAACCGGATGGCGTTGGCCAGCGCGGTCGGTGTCACGCTGATCGGCATCGGGCTATGGATGGCGGTGCGCCAGCGCGCCGGCAAGGACAGTGCCGACGTGCATATAACCAAGGCAGCGGTGCTGGTGTTGACGGTGGTGGCGCTGGTGACCGGGTTGTCCGCCTTTTTTCTCATGAAGCACGGTTTCGAAGAGTTCGTTGCCGCCACGGTGCTGCGCAGCGCGAAAAGCAGTGCAGGCGCGTTCGAATCGGCGATCGATCAGCAGCTCATGCTCGACGATGTGATCGCCGCGCGGCCCGGCATCCAGAACGGCCTGATCGAACTGGAAACGCATCCCCACGATGCCAGGGTGGTGGCACTGCTGGGCGACATCGGCAAAAGCTTTGCCGCGTTCGGCGTGACCGGCTACCAGCTGTTTGACGCCAAGGGCCAGCTGCTGGTGGGCATGGGCAGCATGGTGGCCGAGCGCGCCGTCATGGCCATTGCACTGACGCGCCCGCATCAACAGGCGCAACTGCTGTGGCAGGATGGCTTCGTGCTGCGCAATACCAAGCCGGTCATGCGCGAGGGGCGCGTGCTTGGCCGCTTCGTCGCCGAGCAGCGCCTGCATGCGCTCACGGCGGCGATCGCGGCCATGGTTGCCGAGTCGGCCTCGACCGACGTGCTCATTTGCGGGCGCGACGGCGCCGACGCGCTGTGCTTTCCCAGCAAATTCTATCCGGCCAAGCTGCGCGTGCCGATGTACAAGAATGGCAAGCCCTACCTGGCCATCTCGCACGCCTTGCTCAATGAAAAAGGGGTCATGACGGTCCCTGATTTGCGCGGCATCTCGGTACTGGCAGGCTATGCGCCGATCGGCACCTTCGGGCTCGGCCTGGTCTTGAAGACCGACGCGATCGAACTGTATGTGCCGATACGCAAACGGCTCAATTTGTTTGCCGGCCTGCTGGTGCTGCTGGTGACGATGGGAACGATCATGCTGCGCGCCCAAATTGCGCCGCTGGCGCGCCGCCTGTACAACGAGCAGACCCGCACCAAGGTCATCCTCGAAAGTTCGCATGAAGCGTATATCGAAATGAATGCCCTGGGCGTGCTGACCGGCTGGAACGCGCAGGCCGAGCGCACCTTCGGCTGGACCCGGGAGCAGGCGATCGGCCGCGCGATGGCCGACCTGATTATCCCGGCGCCGCTGCGGGAGCGGCACAAGGCCGGCCTGCGCCGGTTTCTGGAAACGGGCACCGGCAGCGTGATCGGCAAGCGCCTGGAGTTGCCTGCATTGCACCGCGACGGCAGCGAGTTTCCGGTCGAGCTTACCATCAGCGTCATCGACGACTGCGGGCAAGCCAGTTTTGCCGCCTTCCTGCATGACATCCGCGAGCGCAAGGCCGCCGAATTGACAATCTCGGAAAGCGAGCAGCGCCTGGCGCAGCTGGCGCGCTTCGATACCTTGACCGGCCTGCCGAACCGCTATCACCTGAATGAAAAGCTGGAAGAGGCGAGCAACCGGCGCCGTCGCCTGGGCACGCCGATCGCGCTGATGTTCCTCGATATTGACCACTTCAAGCAGATCAACGACACCTTGGGGCACGCCGCCGGCGACCTGGTGCTCAAGGAATTCGCCGCGCGCCTGCAAGGCTGCCTGCGCGTGACCGACATCGCCGGGCGGCTGGCGGGCGATGAATTTATCGTCTTCATGGAAGCGCCGCACGATGCCGGCGAGCCGGCCACGGTGGCCGCCAAAATCATCGACGCGATGGCGCCTGCCTGGCAGGTGGGCGAGCGCGCGATCCTGGTCACCACCAGCATCGGCATCGCCTACGCGTGTGAAGAGGCGCTGTCGGCCGACGCGCTGCTGGCCAGGGCCGACGCGGCCTTGTACCAGGCCAAGGCGGATGGGCGCAACCGGTTTGTGATTGCGATGTGCTGAGCGCGTGGTCGTTTACACAAAACCGGCGCACAGGGCGCCGGTTGAAATGTTGCGTAAATGTAACACTGCCCACATTTATTCGAGATTTTGCACCTGCTCGCGCATCTGTTCGATCAGCAGTTTCAGTTCCATCGAGGCGTCGGCCAGTTCCTTGACCGAAGCCTTGGCGCCCAGCGTGTTCGCTTCGCGATTGAGCTCCTGCATCATGAAATCGAGCCGCTTGCCGACCTGGCCGCCCTTTTTGAGGATGTGGCGCGTTTCAGTCAGGTGCGCGGTCAGGCGCGAGAGCTCTTCGGAGACGTCGATGCGGATGCCGTACAGCGTCACTTCCTGGCGGATGCGCTCGAACGCTTCCTGGCGCGTGAGCGTGGACGGGGTGCCATGCCCGGCCAGGCCGAGCGCGTCCTGCATGCGTTCGATGGCTTTTTGCTGGAACTGGGAGATCACTTGCGGAATGAGGGGCGTGATGCGCTTGACGATGATGTCCATCGCATCGATGCGCGAGATCAGCATCGCTTCGAGCGCGGCGCCTTCGCGGCGGCGGCTGTCGACGAAGGCGGCCACGGTGCGGATGGTGAGCGCGGCCACATCGGCCTGCAGCGACTCCTGTCCCACCTGGGCTTCTTCGATGACGCCGGGCCAGCGCAGCAGTTCGGCCACGGTCATCAATGGAGCTGCGGCGAAGTGGTGCGTGATCTCGGTTTGCAAGCGCGCCAGGTCGGTCAGCAGGGAGGCATTGAGCGCTTGCGAACCGCCGGCCACCTTGCGCCCGAAACTCAGGCGCGCCTCCACTTTGCCGCGCGTAATGGCGGCCATGATGGCGGCGCGCAGGTCCGGTTCGAGTGCGCGCAATTCGTCGTTGATGCGAAATTGCAGATCCAGAAAGCGCGAATTCACGCTCTTGATTTCGATCGTCAGGGTGCCCGCCGCGCCTTCGCTGGTAGCAACCGCATAACCTGTCATGCTAGAAATGCTCAATGTCGTCCCCGGTATTATTGTTTGGTTCTTTAACACGGTTGCTTCTTGTTCTTTAACTTCTCTTTACAAAGCACCGATTTATCCACACAATCGCCGTGTTAAGCAAGGAACCCTCATGGCTGCACAAAATAACGCTCCCTTGCCCGATGGGCTGGAAATTGCCGGATATCGCATTGTAAAGAAAATTGCGTCCGGTGGGTTCAGTATTGTATATCTCGCATATGACGCCGACGGAAACGCTGTAGCGATCAAAGAATACCTTCCCAGCGCCCTGGCGCTGCGGCAGCCGGGCGAACTCGTGCCCGTCATTTCCAAGCCCAACCTGGCGGTGTTCCGGATCGGCTTGAAATGCTTTTTTGAAGAAGGCCGGGCGCTGGCCAAGATTTCGCATCCCAACGTGGTGCGGGTGCTCAATTTCTTCCGCGGTAACGAGACCGTGTACATGGTGATGGCCTACGAATCTGGCCATTCGCTGCAAGAGCAAATTGCGCGCCTGGGCGCCAAAGGCAGCCGCTTGAATGAAGCGTTTATCCGCCAGATTTTCATCGGCGTATGCGCCGGGCTGCGCGAAGTCCATACCAACAAGCTGCTGCACCTGGACCTGAAACCGGCAAATATCTATTTGCGTACCGATGGCACCCCGATCGTGCTCGATTTCGGCGCCGCGCGCCAGACCTTCAATGCCGACGTGCCGAAACTGACGCCGATGTACACGCCCGGTTTCGCACCACCGGACCTGTATTCGAAAACCGTGGCGCTGGGGCCGTGGTCGGATATTTACAGTATCGGCGCCTCGATGTTTGCCTGCATGGCCGCGCAGCCGCCGCAGGCCGCCGACCAGCGCAAGATCGAAGACAAGATGCCGCTGTACTACGTCAAGCTGGCAGAGAACTACTCGCCCGAGTTGATCAAGATGGTGCAATGGTGCCTGGAACTCGATCCGCTGGCGCGCCCGCAAAGCCTGTTCGCGCTGCAAAAAGAATTGTCGACTCCACGCATCAAACCGAAGCCGCCGGCCAACGCCGACAAGGCGGCCGATGGCTGGCGCGGCCTGTTCGACCGGATCGGGCGCGGGCGCAAAAAAGTCGAAGACAAAAACACCTGATCAGAAAGACATACCATGCAATTCTCCGTATATCAGGAAAGCCAGATTGGCGGGCGCAAGGTCAACCAGGACCGGATGGGCTACAGCTTCACGCGCGACGCGCTGCTGCTGGTGCTGGCCGACGGCATGGGCGGCCATTTGCGCGGCGAAGTCGCAGCGTCGATTTTCATGCAGACCATGTCGACGCTGTTCCAGCAAAACGCCACGCCCTACGTCAAGAAGCCGGAGCGCTTCCTGGAAGAGGCGTTCATGGAGGCGCACCACGAGATCCACCGCTACCGCGCCAACAACAACCTGCCCGACACCCCGCGCACCACCGCCGTGGCGTGCCTGATCCAGCACAATATCGCGACCTGGGCCCACTGCGGCGACTCGCGCCTGTACTGGATGCGGCGCGGCCAGATCCTGGGCCGCACGCGCGACCATTCGCACATCGAGCACCTGATCGACAAGGGCATGGCCGATCCGTCCGAGCGCGCCACTCACCCGGACCGCAACAAGCTGTATAACTGCATCGGCGCCTCGTCGCCGCCGAAAGTGGACATCGCGCGCCCGGCCAGCCTGCAGGCCGGCGACGTGCTGATGCTGTGTTCGGACGGCCTGTGGTCGATGCTGTCGGACGAAGACCTGGTGCACCGCCTGTCGACCAACACCATCGTGCGCGCCATACCCGACATGATCAACACCGCCACCGCGATTGCCGGCGACAAGGGCGACAACGCCACCGCGCTGGCCATCATGTGGCAAGGCACGCCGGACGTGGAAACGCCGGGCACCAATACGGCCGACATGGCCACCGTCATCTCGACCATGATGCTGCCCGATAACCTGGTCAGCACCACCATCCAGGCCAACACCGAACCGGACAGCCTGTTCGAAGTGGACGCCTTCAACGACGACGAAATCGAAAAGGCGATTGCCGAGATTCGCGGCGCCATCGAAAAATCCTCCCAGATCATCAAATAAGTCAGGAAGCACATGAAGTTTGAAACACGCCCGAGCGGTCGCGCCGTCGACCAGCTGCGCGCAATGCGCATCACGCGCCAGTACACCAAGCACGCCGAAGGGTCGGTCTTGATCGAGTGCGGCGACACCAAGGTCATTTGCACCGCCAGCATCGAAGACAAGGTGCCCGGTTTCCTGAAGGGCAAAGGGCAGGGCTGGATGACGGCCGAATACGGCATGCTGCCGCGTTCGACCCACACCCGCATGGACCGCGAGGCCGCGCGCGGCAAGCAGTCCGGGCGTACCCAGGAAATCCAGCGCCTGATCGGCCGTTCGCTGCGCGCCGCTTTTGACCTGCAGGCATTCGGCGAGCGCACCTTGCAGATCGACTGCGACGTGCTGCAAGCCGACGGCGGCACCCGTACCGCGTCGATCACCGGCGCCATGGTGGCCGCGTACGACGCCTTCAACGGCCTGGTGTCGCGCGGCGCCATCGGTGCGGTGCCGGTCAAGAGCTTCGTGGCCGCCATTTCGGTGGGCATGTACCAGGGCATGCCGGTGCTGGACCTGGACTATATCGAAGACTCGGGCTGCGACACCGACATGAACGTGGTGATGACGGACGCCGGCCACTTCATCGAAGTGCAGGGCACGGCAGAAGGCGCCGCGTTCGACCGCATGGGCATGAACCGTTTGCTCGACCTGGCCCAGGGCGGCATTGCCGACATCATCAAACTGCAGAAGCAGGCGCTGGGGCTCTAAAAAGTTCCCGCGATCTGGCGTTAGTGCGAGCCGGATCAAACAGTATGGCATTGGCGCGTGCGGCCCTTCCAAGGCCGCTACGATATAGCTCCGTGTGACAACTTCATGGAGCCGAAAATGCATACGAGAACATTCAATTTGCCCACTCTGCTGGCAGGGTGCGTGCTTGCCCTGCTGTCGGTCGCAGGCGTGTCGGTCGCCCAAACCAATACCACTGCGCCGGCCACCACCAAAAAAGAAGTAACAGCCGACAAGCATGTCACCGACGCCGTCAAGGTCGTCCAGCGCATGCTGGAGGAACCACGCATGAAAGAGTTGCTGGCCCAGGCCAAAGGCATTTTCATCGTGCCAACGTACGGCCAGGTGGCGGTGGGCGTGGGCGCCAGCGGCGGCGCCGGCGTGCTGCTGACCAAGCGCAGCGACGGCAGCTGGGGCGAACCGGCGTTCTACAACATCGGCGGCATCAGCGCCGGAGTCCAGATCGGCGCGGAAGGCGGGCCGATTGCCATGGTGCTCAACAACGACAAGGCGGTCAGCAAGTTCATGCAGAAGAACGCCTTCGCGCTCAATGCCGCGGCCGGGCTGACGCTGGTCAACTGGTCGAAAATTGCCCAGAGCGGCGTGGGAGACGGCGATGTCGTGGTCTGGAGCGGCGCCAAGGGCCTGTATGGCAGCCTGGTGTCGGTGGGCGTGTCCGACATCCGCTATAGCCAGAAGCTGACCGATGCTTACTATCACCAGAGCGTAGCGATTGCCGACGCGCTGGCCGGCAAGTATCCGAACGCGCAATCGGAGAGCTTGCGGCAAACGCTGGCGGTGGCGCCGCGCTGACACGAGGGCAATGGGGGACAAGCGGGGTAAAATACCGGCTCCAGTCCCCATATTGCCCAACATGACACAACGCCTCATCCTCGCTTCGAACAACGCCGGCAAGCTCAAGGAGTTCTCCGAGATTCTCGCGCCGATCGGCTTCACGCTGCACCCGCAGGGTGAATTCAACGTGCCCGAGGCTGACGAGCCGCACGCGACTTTTGTCGAAAACGCGCTTGAAAAGGCGCGCCACGCGTCGCGCCTGACCGGCTTGCCGGCGCTGGCTGACGACTCGGGCGTGTGCGTCAATGCCTTTGGCGGCGCACCGGGCGTATGGTCGGCGCGCTTTGCGGGCGAGCCGAAATCGGACGCCCGCAACAATGAAAAGGTCATCGCCGACCTGGCCGCGCATGCGGACAAATCGGCCTATTACTATTGCGTGCTGGTCTACGTGCGGCACGCCGACGACCCGCAGCCGGTCATTGCCGACGGGCGCTGGAATGGCGAAATCACGCCGGTCGCGCGTGGCACCAACGGTTTTGGCTACGATCCCCATTTCTTTATTCCCAGCCTGGGTAAATGCGCGGCCGAACTGTCGTCGGCCGAGAAAAACGCCTTGTCGCACCGCGGCCAGGCGCTGCGCGCGCTGGTGGAAAAGCTGAAATGATCCCTATCAAAGTCATCAAGGACACGCCCAAGCCCGAACCGCGTTCGCCGGCCGCCAGTGCCTTGCAATACCTGCAGCCGGGCGCGCTGAATTTGTCGGCGCTGCCGCCGCTGTCGCTGTACATCCACTTCCCCTGGTGCGTGCGCAAGTGCCCGTATTGCGACTTCAATTCGCACGAAGCGCGGGGCGAATTTCCCGAAGAAGAATACCTGGCCGCGGTGCGGCTGGACCTGGAGCAGTCGCTGCCGCTGATCTGGGGCCGCAAGATCTACACCATCTTCATCGGTGGCGGCACACCCAGCCTGATGTCGGCCAAGGGCCTGGACCGCTTGATGTCGGACGTGCGCACATTGCTGCCGCTGGACGGCGCCTGCGAAGTGACGATGGAAGCGAATCCCGGCACGTTTGAAGCGGAGAAATTCAAGTCGTTTCGCGCCAGCGGCATCAACCGGCTGTCGATCGGCATCCAGAGCTTCAATGCGCGCCATTTGTCGGCGCTGGGACGCATCCACGACGACAACGAAGCGCGCCGCGCGGTGGAAATTGCGCACGCCAATTTCGACAACTTCAACCTCGACTTGATGTACGCACTGCCGTCGCAGACGCTGGGCGAAGCGAAGCAGGATCTGGAAACGGCGCTCGCGTTCGCGCCGCCGCACCTGTCGCTGTACCACTTGACGATGGAGCCGAATACACTGTTTGCCAAGTATCCGCCGGCACTGCCCGACGACGACGCCAGCGCCGACATGCAGGACATGATCGCCAGCGAGACGGCAGCGGCAGGCTTCGGCCAATACGAAGTGTCGGCCTACGCGCAACCAGGACGGCGCGCACGCCACAACCTGAACTATTGGGAGTTCGGCGACTACCTCGGTATCGGCGCCGGCGCGCATTCGAAGATCTCGTTTCCGCACCGGGTGCTGCGCCAGGCCCGTTACAAGCAGCCAAAAGCGTTCATGGAAGCGGCACGGGCCGGTAATCCGGTGCAGGAAGAGCACGAAATCACACGCGCCGACATGGGCTTCGAGTTCATGCTCAACACGCTGCGCCTGACCGGCGGCTTCGCGCCAAATTTGTTTGGCGAACGCACCGGCATGGGCATCAACGCGATTGACAAGACGCTCAATGAAGCCGAGGCCAAGGGCTTGCTGTACCGCGACCACAAGATCATCCGCCCGACCGAACTGGGTCAGCGTTTCCTCAACGACTTGCAGCAAATGTTTTTAGGCGAATAGGACTCAGGTGGTCGGCGGCACCGCCAACGCCGCGATGAGGTGCGCCAGGCTGGCCACATCTGCGGCAAAGGTGGGGTGGTCGGGCGTTGCAGGCGTCGCGTGCGAGTACGGATAGTGCAGCGTGGCGCCGGTGATCATCAGGCGCCCCGACGTGGTCACGCCCTCCACGTAGAATGGCGCGGACAAGCCCTCAAGCGGGAAGGTCGAAGGCAGGCGCATAGAGGCCAGCGCCCCGCGCACCAGGTGCGCCGTCGCGCGCTCACCGGCGAAGGCGATAAAGCTGCCGTCAGCTGGCAAGAAGCTGACGCTGGAACCGACAAAAAACACGAATTTCACCTGGGTGGCCACAGCCGGTCGCAAGTGCCTGAGCAGGTGCGCCAGCTCGATGACAGCAGCCGCGCCGCGGCCCTTGTCGCTGGCGCCGGGGCCGTAAAAGGCGCCGATGATGAAGGTGCGTGTGGGTACATGTGTGCTGGCCGGATTTGCCAGTGTCACTTCCACGGTGTGCTGGCGGCCATCGTCGCGGCGAATGACTTCATAGCTTAGCCGGGCCAGGGTGAGCTCGATGTAGCGCGTGGCCTGGTCAGGATCGGCGGGCGCGATGGCGGCGCCATGTTCGGCGAGGCGCGTTGCGAGCGACGGCGCCGCCCCCATGCAGGCAAGCGCCAGCGTGATGACGGCAGTGATGGCAACAAACGCCTTGCAAAGTGCGGGGGCCGGCATGGCTATCCTCTTTCAAGGATAGACCCGAGGCGACCAGCTTGGTTCCGCGAAATCGGCGTATTATCTTAAGCAAACAAAGTCCCCCAACCCGACCATCGAGACCTGGAGCCAACGTGAAACGACGCGACTTTTTGCACAGTGTGAGTGCCGGCGCCGCCGGCTTGGTATTGCCCGCGACGGTATTTGCCGAGAAAAAAGCGGCTGCCGCCGCGCCCCTGATGCCGTACGTGCTCAAGGGAGGAGACGTCGATGGCAAGCCGATCAATCTGCAAGACTATCGCGGCAAGGCATGCCTCGTCAGTTTCTTCACTGCCGAATGCATTCCCTGCACCAACGACCTGCGGCTGATGCGTGAATTTTATGGCGCCAACAAGAAGCGCAACTACGTCAACATTGGCGTCAACGTGGATACGGTTCGGGAAGAATTGGCTTTGTATGTCGACTTGCTGAAGAAGACCATTCCCACGGACCAGCATTTCCCTATCGTATGGCGCAATGCCAAAGGTCACAGCGACAACTTTGGCGACATCAGATCGAAGCCGACCCACTTTGTGCTCGACAAGGAGCACAAGTTGGTGCTGCGCCGCGACGGCATCTTCAAGCCCACCGATTGGGATGACCTGTGGACTAACCTGGACTAATTCCAGCCGCCGCCGAGCACCTTGTAAAGCGTGACCTGGTTCTGCAGTCTTTGCAAGTTCGCTTGCACCGCCGCCTGCTGCGCGCCGAACAAGGAGCGCTGGGCATCGAGCAAGTCCAGGTAGCTAGCCGCGCCGTTGCGGTATCGCAGGTCCGACAGGCTGAAACGCTCCGCTTCGGCCGCTTCCACCGCCCGTTGCGCGCGCAGCTGCTCGCCGAACGTCGCTTGCCCCGCCAGCGCATCCGCCACTTCACGGAACGCCGACTGAATCGTCTTTTCATACTGCGCAACGGCGATGTCGCGCCCCGCCTTGGCGCTGCCCAAGTTGGCGCTGTTGCGGCCGTAGTCGAAAATCGGCAGCACCATTTGCGGCGCAAAGGTCCAGCCGAACGAGCCGCTCTTGAACAATCCGCTCAGTTCGCTGCTGGCGCTGCCCGCGCTGCCGGTCAGCGTGATGCGCGGGAAGAACGCCGCGCGCGCCGCGCCGATATTGGCGTTGGCGCCGATCAGCTGCTGCTCGGCTGCGCGTATGTCGGGCCGCACCGTCAGCAAGTCCGATGGCAGGCCGGCCGGCAGCTCGCCCAGCGCGGTGGCCGCGAGCGTCATGCCCGGCGCCAGATCGGCCGGCAGCGGCTGGCCGATCAGCAGCGTCAGCAGGTTGAGGTCCTGCGCCCGCTGGCGTTGCTGCTGCGCCAGCGTTACGCGTGCGCCATCGACCAGCGACAGCCCTTGCTGCAGGTCGAGCTTGGACAGTGCGCCGTGGTCGTATTTGAGCTGGATCAGCTTGAACGAAGCAACCCGCGCCTCCAGCGTGCTTTGGGTTAGCGCCAGCAGTTCCTCATCGGCCAGCGTAGCCAGGTAGGCATTGGCCACCGAGGCGATCAGGCTGATATGGGTCGCCTTGCGCGCTTCTTCGGTCGCCAGGAACTGCGCCTGCGCGGCCTGGCTCAGGTTGCGCACGCGGCCAAACAGATCGAGCTCGAACGAACTGACCGCCAGCCCTGCTGCATAGCTGTTCTTGATGCTGTCGTCGGCGCCGGGCGCGCGGTTGCCGCTTACGCCCAGGCCCACGGTGGGCAGCTGGTCGGCCCGGCGAATCTGGTACTGCGCGCGTGCCTGTTCGATGTTGAGGATGGCCACCCGCAAGTCGCGGTTGTTGGCCAGCGCCAGGCCGATCAGCTGCTTGAGGCGCGCGTCGGCAAAGAACTGCTGCCATGCGATGCTGGCCGCGGCCTGGTTCGACGCGGCGCCGGCCTCGGGGAAGCTGGCCGCCACCGGCGCGGCCGGGCGTTCGTATTTTGGCGCGAGCGACATGCAGCCCGATAGTGCCATGGCCAGCGTCAGCGGCGTGACGATGTATTTGATGGCTTTAGTCATGCTTGACTCCTGGATGTCCGTCTTCATGCGCATATTTCTGGCGCTGCCGCTCGCTGCCCTTGAACAGGCTGCGCACCACGACAAAGAACACCGGCACGAAGATCACGCCCAGCGACGTGGCACTGAGCATGCCGCCCATGACGCCGGTGCCGATGGCGCGCTGGCTGGCCGAACCTGCGCCGCCGGCGATCACCAGCGGCAGTACGCCCAGGATGAAGGCCAGCGATGTCATGAGGATCGGGCGAAAGCGCAAATGGCACGCTTCAATCGCCGCTTCGGCCAGTGGTTTGCCCTGGGCCTGCAAGTCCTTGGCGAATTCGATGATCAGCACCGCGTTCTTGGCGCCCAGGCCGATGATGGTGATCAGGCCGACCTTGAAGTAGACATCGTTCGGGTAGCCGCGCATGGTGGCCGCCGCCAGCGCGCCGAGCACGCCGAACGGCACCACCAGCAGCACCGACATCGGGATCGACCAGCTTTCGTACAAGGCCGCCAGCGCCAGGAACACGGCCAGCAGCGCGAAGCCGAGCAGCACGAACACGGTCGATCCGGACAGCTTTTCCTCGCGCGATTGGCCGGTCCATTCGAAGGCGAAGCCAGGCGGCAGCTGGGCCGCCAGCTTTTCCATTTCGTCCAGCGCTTCGCCGGTACTGTGGCCGGGCGCGGCGTCGCCGGCCAGGCGCATGGTCGAATAGCCGTTATAGCGCACCGTCTGCATCGGACCGGTGATCCAGCGCGTGCTGGCAAACGCCGACAGCGGCACTTGCTGGCCGCGGTTGTTGATCGCATTGAGCTTGAGCAGGTCGGACGGCTGCATGCGCATTGGTGCATCCGCTTGCACCACCACCCGCTGCAAGCGCCCGGCGTTGGGGAAGTCGTTGATGTAGCTTGACCCAAGCGAAGTAGAAATGGCGGCGTTGATGGCGTCGAACGACACCCCCAGCGCATTGGCTTTGTCGCGGTCGATGTCGAGTTGCACCTGCGGCGCGTCTTCCAGTCCTTCCGGACGCACGCCGGCCAGGATCTTGCTCTGCGACGCCAGTCCCATTAACTGGTTGCGTGCCGCCAGCAAGGCATCACGGCCCTGGTCGCCGCGGTCCTGCAGGCGGAAAGAGAAGCCGGTGCCGCGCCCCAGTTCGGGAATCGGCGGCGGGCTGATGGCGAAGATGAAGGCGTCGCGCACGGCCGCCATGCGCCCGCTGATGCGATTGGCGACGTCGGTCGCGCTGTGGCCTTCGCCCTTGCGCTCGTTCCAGTCCTTGAGCGTGATGAAGCCGAGCGCCATGTTCTGGCCCTGGCCGGAAAAGCTGAAGCCCTGCACGCCGACCATGCTGGACACTTCCGGCTGCTTGAGGATGAATTCTTCGGCTTCACGCAGCGCGCGGCCCGTGCGGGCCAAAGTGGCGCCGGGCGGCAGCTGGAAGTTGGCGATGATGTAGCCCTGATCTTCGTTCGGCAGGAACGAGTTCGGCATGCGCATAAAGCCAAAGGCGACGATCGCGATCACGCCGACGAACACCAGCAACGCCGGCGCGGTATGGCGCAGCACTTTGGCGACAAAACCTTCATAGCCCTTGGCGGTGCGCGAAAAGCCGCGGTTGAACCAGCCGAAGAAACCGCGCTTGGCGTGGTGGTGTCCGGCCTCGACCGGCTTGAGCAAGTGCGCGCACAGCGCTGGCGTGAGCGACAGCGCCATGAAGGCCGAGAACAGGATCGACGACACCATCACGGCCGAGAACTGGCGGTAGATGTTGCCGACCGCGCCGGCAAAGAAGGCCAGCGGCACGAACACCGACACCAGCACCACGGTCACGCCGATGATGGCGCCGGAAATCTGGCCCATCGCCTTGCGCGTCGCTTCCAGTGGCGGCAAGCCCTCCTCGCTCATGATGCGTTCGACGTTTTCAACCACCACGATGGCGTCATCGACAACGATGCCGATCACCAGCACCATGCCGAACATGGTGAGCACGTTGGTCGAATAGCCCAGCGCCAGCAGCATGGCCAGCGATCCGAGCAGCGCGACCGGCACCACGATGGTCGGGATAATGGTGTAGCGGAAATTCTGCAGAAACAAATACATGACCAGGAACACCAGGATCACCGCTTCGATCAGCGTTTCAACCACTTGCTTGATCGAGATGTCGACAAAGCGCGAGCTGTCGAACGGCACCGCGTATTTCATGCCGGTCGGGAAGTACTTGGACAATTCGGTCATGCGCTTGCGCACCAGCTTGGCCGTTTCCAGCGCGTTGCCGGTGGGCGAGAGCTGGATGCCAATGCCGGTCGACGGCTTGCCGTTCAGGCGCGCCGATGTCGAATAGCTCTGGCCGCCGATTTCAATGCGGGCCACGTGCTTGAGGCGCACGGTCGAGCCGTCCGGATTGGCGCGCAGCACGATGTTGCCGAACTGTTCGACCGAACTCAGTTGCCCGGTGACGACCACGGTGGCGCTGATGGCTTGCCCGCCGACATTGGGCAGGTCGCCGATGGTGCCCGAGGCCACTTGCGCGTTCTGGGTGCGGATGGCGTTGTTGACGTCGTTTGGTGACAAATTGAAGCCGACCAGTTTGGCCGGATCGATCCAGATGCGCATGGCTTTTTCAGTGCCGAATAGCTGCGCCTGGCCGACGCCGGGGATGCGCTGGATTTCCGGCAGCACCGTACGCGAGGCGTAGTCGCCCAGCGCGATCGGGTCCCATTTCGGGTCGTCCGATGACAGAATGGCAAACATCAGGAAGTTGGCGCGCGCCTTGTCCACCCGCACGCCTTGCTGCACCACCGCTTGCGGCAGGCGCGGGCTGGCGCGTCCCAGCCGGTTTTGCACGTCGACCTGGGCCAGGTCGGCGTTGGTGCCCGTTTCAAAGCTGAGCGTAATGGAGCCGGTGCCATTGGCCTGGCTGATCGACTCCATGTAGATCAAGCCGGGCGAGCCGTTCATTTCGCGTTCGATGACGCTGATCACGCTGTCTTCCAGCGTTTGCGCCGACGCGCCAGGATAGGCGGCCGTGATGACGATCGACGGCGGCGCTACCGCCGGGTATTGCGCGACCGGCAGCTGGGTGATGGCAACGGCGCCCACCACCATGATGAATAAGGCGATCACCCACGCAAAGATGGGGCGATCAATAAAGAAACGGGCCATGTGACAATCCTGTGAGTGTGGTTAGCGGCTTGCCGCTGGCGCGGCTTTCCAAGGCACCGGCTTGACCGGCGCCCCGGGCGCTTGCATCTTCTGGAAGCCGTCCACCACCACCTGTTCGCCTTCCTTCAAGCCGTCCGTGATGATCCAGTTGCCGTCTTGCTGGGCGCCGACCTTGACCGGGCGCGGGCCAGGCTTGTTGTCGGGGCCGACCACGATCACGGTGTCGCCGCTGGTGCCGCGCGTGACAGCTTGCTGCGGCAGCAAAATGGCGGACGGCAGCTCGGACTGCGCAATGCGCACACGCACGTATTGGCCCGGCAGCAGCGTGCCGTCCGGGTTGGGCACTTCGGCGCGCAGCAGGACCTGGCCCGAGGTCGGGTCCACCGAGACGTCCGAAAACAGCAGCTTGCCCTTGTGCGGCGAGGCGGTGCCGTCGTCCAGTAGCACGGTCACGGTGGTGGCGCCGGCCGGCCGGCGCAGCTGGCGCAGTTCGCTGGCCGACTGCGTGAAATTGACAAACACGGTGGACGTTTGCTGGATCAGCGCCAGCTGGGTCGCTTCGGCGGCTGACACCAGCGCGCCTTCGGTGACCAGCGCGCGCCCGATGCGACCGGAAATGGGCGCGCTCACGTTGGCGTAGCCGGTATTGATTTGGGCAATTTGCACGGCCGCCTTGCTGGCAGCGACGTCGGCTTCGGCCTGTTTGTGCGCGGCCACCACGTTGACGTAGTCTTGCTTGCTGACGGCGTTCGCCTCGACCAGCGGCTTGTAGCGTTCGGCCTGGGCTGCTGCCTGGGCCAGGTTGGCTTCGGCCTTGCCCAGCGCGGCGCGCGCGCTGTTCAGTGCTGCCTGGTAGGGTGCGGGATCGATCTGGTACAACAGTTGGCCGGCCCTGACTTCGCTGCCTTCGGTGAACAGACGCTTGAGCACCACGCCGTTGACACGGGCCCGCACTTGCGCCACCCGTACCGGTTCGACCCGGCCTGGCAATTCGGTCTGCAAGGCGACCGGTTCGAACTTGACGGCAATCACGCCCACTTCAGGCGGCGGGCGCGCACCCCCGGCACCGGGCGTGGCGGCACTTTTTTCGCCGCAGGCGGCAAGCAGGACCAAGGCGGCTAAGGCAGCGGCGGCAAGCGGGGGCAGGGTGTGGCGCATCACGAATTCATCCTTGTCTTGTTGATCGCGAATATACTATCATGAATGTATGTAAGTTGTTTTCGAGCTGCATTAAACTGGAGAAAAGCATGGCACGCAAAACCAAGGAGGACGCGCTGGTCACCCGCGATGGCATCCTCGACGCCGCTGCCACGCTGTTTGCCGAGCGCGGCGTATCGGTCACTACCTTGCAACAGATTGCTACAGCGGCCGGCGTGACGCGCGGCGCCATCTACTGGCACTTCGAGGACAAGGGCGCGCTGTTCAATGCCATGATGGAACGCGCCGCCATGCCGCTCGAAGCGGCGATGGCGCTGCTCGACAAGCCTGACAGTGCGACCCCGCTGGACGACTTGCGCGATTACGCGCTCGACGTCTTCCGTTTGACAACGCAAGATCCGAAAGCGCGCATTACTTTTGAAATTGCGGTGCTGAAGATGGAATATACGGACGCGATGAGCGTGGTGCGCGAACGGCGCGCGCGCAACCAGGCCGACTGGTTCAAGCGCGCCGAGGGGCGCGTCAGGCTGGGCATCAGGAACGGCCAGATCAAACCGGGCGCCAAGCCGCGCGCGGTGGCGCTGGGGATGTGGGTGTTGATTGAAGGACTGATCAGAAACTGGCTGATGGCGCCGGAATTCAACCTGGTCAAGATGGGCGGCGAGATTATCGAAACACATCTTGACTCCTTGCGTGTCCGACATCGCCCTTGCGAAGGCGAGGGCCCATAGCACGTCAGCTCATAGGCGGCATAGGCCCCGGCCTGCGCAGGGGCGATGTGGTGGTTTTAGCGCATCCCGGAAATAATCTGCTTTAACTTCCCTGAGTCGGCGCAAAACGCCCGTATGCCTTCGGCCAGCTTTTCAGTGGCCATCGCGTCTTCATTCATCATGAAGCGGAACGTCTTTTCATCGAGCGCCACTTTTTCGATCGCCACCGCGCTGCTGCTGGCGACGAGCTTGGGTTCGACCGTGCCTTCGGTCTCGGCCAGCTTTTGCAGCAGGTCGGGGCTGATGGTGAGCAGGTCGCAGCCGGCCAGTTCCAGGATCTGCGAGGTGTTGCGAAAACTCGCGCCCATCACCTCGGTCTTGTAGCCGAACTTGCGGTAGTAACTGTAGATGCGCTTGACCGACTGCACGCCCGGATCTTCCGCACCGACGTAATCGATGCCGGTGGTCTTCTTGAAGTAATCGTAAATGCGGCCCACGAACGGCGAAATCAGTTGTGCGCCCGCTTCGGCGCAGGCGATCGCTTGCGGCAGTGCGAACAGCAGCGTCATGTTGCAGCGGATGCCTTCTTTCTGCAACACCTCGGCGGCGCGGATGCCTTCCCAGGTCGAGGCGATCTTGATCAGTACGCGCTCGCGCCCGGCGCCGGCTTGTTCGTACAGCGCGATCAGTTCGCGGCCCTTGGCGATGGTCGCTTCGGTGTCGAACGACAGGCGCGCGTCAACCTCGGTCGATACGCGGCCCGGGATGATCTTGAGGATCTCCATGCCGAACGCCACCAGCACGCGGTCGATGATGTCGCCAGTCGAGAGGGTGGGAAAGTCGCGGATCGCCTGATCCAGCATCGGCTTGTATTCCGCCTTCTGGACCGCCTTCAGGATCAGCGACGGGTTGGTGGTCGCGTCCTGCGGCGTGAACTGCTTGATGGACTGGAAGTCGCCCGTATCGGCAACGACGGTGGTGAATTGCTTCAGCTGCGAGAGTTGGCTCATGGCGATTTCTAAAAAATGTCAGTCATGCCACTATACTACTACTAGCCAATGAATGAATCGAACTGCATGTCGAATTCCTGCAATGCCTTCTGTGCATTCTGCATCTTCTTGCGGAACTCCGGGCCGCGCTGCAAGGCCAGGCCAACGGCCAGCACGTCGATCACCACCAGGTAGGCCAGGCGCGCCGAAATGGGCGTGTAGGGGTCGGTGTTGAACACCAGGTCGATCGGGATCAGCACCGTGGCCAGGTCGGCCAGCGGCGTGCCCGAGGGCGCCAGCACGATCACATCGGCGCCGCCGCGGCGCGCCAGCTTGACCGAGCGCACCAGCGCCGGGCTGTTGCCGCGCTGCGAAATGGCCACGACCGCGTCGCCCTCGTGCAGCAGCGCCGCCGCGATTGAATGGATGTTCGGGTCGGCGTAGGCGACCGTCGGCACGCCCGAGCGGAAGAACTTGTGCTGGGCGTCGGCGGCCACGATGCCGGACGTGCCCTGGCCGTAGAATTCGATCTTGTTGGCGCGCGACAGGATATCCAGCGCGCGTTGCACCGCTTCCGGATTGAGGTTGTTGCGCAGGTCGAGCAAGGTGTTGATCGAACGGCTGCAGATCTTGTTGACCAGGTCTGCGGCCAGGTCGTCCTGGGCCGGCTGCTCGTTCACGCCAGGCATGGCGAGCGCCAGGCCCTGCGCCAGTTTCAGCTTGAATTCATGCCAGCCGTCGTAGCCCAGCGTGCGGCAAAAACGCACCACGGTCGGTTCGGATACTTGGGCACTCTTGGCTAACGCAGTGATGTTCTGGCTGACCGTGGCGGCTGGGTGGTCTAGCACCGCCAGTGCGACCTTTTTCTCCGATTTGGAAAGCGAGTCGAGCTGGGTGCGGATGGAGTCGAGTAGCATCAGTCTTTTTAGTCTTCAGGCAGAGCTTCTTCGCGCCATTGCAGGCCGTCGCGGCCAATCAATGCGCTGGCGGCGGCCGGACCCCAGGTGCCGGAGGTGTAGGGAATCGGCACGCTGTCGTCTTCTTCCCAGTGGTCGAGAATCGGTTCGACCCATTCCCAGGCCGCTTCCAGTTCGTCGCCGCGCATGAACAGCGTCAGTTGGCCGCGCAGTACGTCCAACAGCAAGCGCTCGTAGGCGTCCATGCGCGGGGTCTTGAACTGCTCGCGGAAGTCCAGTTCGAGCTCGGCCTGCTTGAGGCGCATGCTGTCGCCCGGTGTCTTGGCCATCAAATTCATCGACAAGCCTTCGTCCGGCTGCAGGCGGATCACCAGGCTATTGGGCTGGAAGCTGCTGGTGGGCTGGTTGAAGATCGAGTGCGGGATCTGCTTGAAACGCACCACGATTTCGGCCAGGCTTTCCGCCATGCGCTTGCCGGTGCGCAGATAGAACGGCACGCCGGCCCAGCGCCAGGTGTCGATTTCGGCCTTGATCGCGACGAAGGTTTCGGTGCTGGTTTGCGCGGGCGCGTCCGGCTCGTCGCGGTAACTTGGTACGACTTTGCCGTCGACGTGGCCGCCGCGGTACTGGCCGCGCACGATGTTTTGCGCCAGCGTGGTCGGGGTGAAGCGCTTGAGCGAACGCAGCACCTGCAGCTTGGCGTCACGCACAGCGTCAGGCGCGATCGAGGTCGGGGGCTCCATCGCCACGATGCAAAGCAGCTGCAGCAGGTGGTTTTGCAGCATGTCGCGCAGCGCGCCGGAGGTATCGTAGTAACCCATGCGGTTGCCCACGCCGATTTTTTCGGCGATGGTGATCTGCACGTCGGAGATCCATTCGCGGCGCCACAGCGGCTCGAACAGGATGTTCCCGAAGCGCAGTGCCAGCAGGTTCTGCACCGTCTCCTTGCCCAGGTAATGGTCGATCCGGTAGATCTGCGATTCGGCAAATACTTTGCCCACTTCGGCGTTGATCTGCTTGGCCGATTCGAGATCGCGCCCGAGCGGCTTTTCCAGCACCACGCGCGAGTTGGCGGTGACCAGCCCGACTTCGGACAGGTTGTCGCAAATTTGCGAGAACAGGTGCGGCGGCGTGGCCAGGTAGTAGACGCGGGTCAGGCTGGCGTCGGCTCGCAGCGCCGCGACCAGCGCGCCGTAGGTGCCGACGTCGGTGGCGTTGAGCGATACGTAGACGATGCGCTGGATGAATTTGGCCCAGCCGGCGTCGGTGGCGGCCTTGACGTGCGGCTTGGAGGTGCTTTCAACGGTGGCCAGGAATTCGTCGTTCGACCATTCATGACGGCCCACGCAAATAATGCGGGCGCTGGCCGGCAGGTCGTTGGCGACGTCGCGTGCGTACATCGCGGGGAGCAGCTTGCGCATCGCCAGATCGCCGCTGCCGCCAAAGAGAACGAGGTCAAAATCGGTAAGTGCCATAGTGTGTGGTCGCAGTAAAGTTGATGCCGAGGAGGTTGTGTAAATTTACTACATAAATATGGCGTTTGCAAGAAATTTTACTACGCAATGCTCTCTGTGGCCGCGATAAAGCGCGTCAAGGCGTCTTCGGGCAGCGGTCGGCTGTACAGGTAGCCCTGATACTCGCTGCAACCGGCTTGCTTGATGAAGGCTAGCTGTTCGGCCGTCTCCACGCCTTCGGCCAGCACTGACAGCTTGAGCGCGCGCCCCAAAGCGAGGATGGTGTGGGCGATGGCCGCCCCTTGCTGGCCGACCAGGGCGTCGCGCACGAAGCTCTTGTCGATCTTGAGCTGGGACAGCGGCAGCCGGTGCAGATACGACAGCGACGAATAGCCGGTGCCGAAGTCGTCCAGCGAAAAGCGCACGCCGGCCCCTCCCAGCTGCTCCATCTTGGAGATGGTACCTTCGACGTCGTTCACCAGCAGGCTCTCGGTCAGTTCCAGCTTGAGGCGGTGCGGCGCGGCGCCGGTGGCGGCCAGCACGTCGAGCACCTCGGTAACGAAGTCGGGACGGTGCAGCTGGTGTGCGCTGACGTTGACGGCAATCGTCATGTGGGCGGTGGCGGGCGAGTGCGCCCAGCGCGCCAGCAGGGCGCAGGCGGTGCGCAGCACCCATTGGCCCAGCGGCAGTATCAGGCCGCTTTCCTCGGCCGGTCCGATGAAGTCATTGGGCGGCACGATGCCGCGCGTCGGGTGGTTCCAGCGCACCAGCGCTTCAACCCCGATCATGCGGCCATCGACTTCGGCCAGCGGCTGGTAGTACAGCACGAACTGGCCGCTGCTGATGCCGTGGCGCAGGTCTGCTTCAAGTGCGACCCGGTCATGCAGGCGCGATTGCATTTCGGGCGAGAACACGGCATAGCCATTGCGCCCCCCGGCCTTGGCCTGGTACATCGCCAGTTCAGCGCGCTTGAGCAGTTCGTCGGCGCCGAGCGACTCGCCGTCGAATAAATCGAGGCCGATGCTGGCGGTGGTGAATTGCTCGATGCCGGCCACGTCATAACCGTGGGCCAGGCAACCGATCAGCAGGGCGGCGACCGTGGTGGCGGTGCGCTGGGCCTTCAGCACGTCGCTGCCCAGGTCGTGCAGCAGGATCACAAATTCGTCGCCGCCAAAGCGCGCCACGATGTCGTCTTCGCCGACCGTCGCGCGCAGGCGGCGCGCCACTTCCTTGAGCAGCAGGTCGCCCTTGTCATGGCCAAGCGTGTCGTTGATGCTTTTGAAGTTATCAAGGTCGATGATCAACAGCGCCCGGCAGCGGCTGTTGCCGCGGTTCGCTTCCAGCGCCGCCTCCAGCTTGAGCAGCATCATTTCGCGGTTGGGCAGCTCGGTCAGTTTGTCGTAGTAGGCCAGTGCGTGGATCTTCGCTTCGGCGTTCTTGCGTTCGCTGATGTCGAGGAAGTAGATTGCCAGGCCCTCTTCGGATGGATAGGCGCGGATCTCGG
The DNA here is from genome assembly GCA_040390915.1 of Pseudomonadota bacterium. GTDB lineage: Bacteria > Pseudomonadota > Gammaproteobacteria > Burkholderiales > Burkholderiaceae_D > Telluria_A. Next base: position 37,656 of record JAZJXM010000086.1, on the reverse strand, counting down.
TCCACAGATTGAGCGGTGCGTAGTGCTCTTCGAACGACACCGAGCAGTTGTCTTTCATGGCGCGGTGGTATTCCTGGTAATAGCGCCCGCCCACAGCCTCGGGGAAATGCTCCCAGATGTTTTTGCCCAGCACCTCGTCGCGCGGCGCGTGCACCAGCCGCTCGGCGAAGCTGTTGATGAACGTGAAGCGCCATTCGCGGTCCACCATGATGACCGCGTCGGTGATGCTCTCGAGCGTGATGGTCAGGCGGTTGGCCAGGATGCGGCGCTGGTAGTCGGCGTAGCGGGCATCGCTGATGTCCTGGCAGGCGCCCTGCACGAAGGCGACTTGGCCGCCGGCGCCGTACACCGCTTCGGCCGTCAGGCGTATCCATTTGCGCGTGCCCTTGGCGCCGACCACCTGGATTTCACAATCGAAGGGAACGCCATCGCGCACGCACGCTTCGAACAGCTGGCGCGTGCGCGGACGCCACTCGGGCAGCACGAAGGCCGCCGCTTCCATCGCCTTGGGCGAGGTGCCGTGCGGTACTTCGTGTATGTCGCACACTTCATCGGACCAGAAAACTTTATCGCTGGCAAGGTCTTCAATCCAGCCGCCCAGGTGCGCGATGCGCCCGGCGATCTGGACCAGTGTTTCATTCGGTAGGATGGGTTTGCCGCTCGTCATGCGCTCCATTGTATGCCTGATCGAAGAATGATAACGCTCGCACAATTATGGCCGGTTTTCTGAAAAAACCAAGTAGTTCGCCGACGGGCGCGCAATTGAGTATATTGACGCCATGAGACTAAATCCCCGGATTGGGCGCAAGCGCCATAAAGAGCGCGTGCGCGTTGAACTACGCGGCCAGGAATGATGCGCGCTGACCTGTTCAGGCGCGTCGCGTCCGCAGGATGGTGCGTGCTGGCGGCGCTGGCAGCCGGGATGATGGCGGCGGCCGGTGCGCATGCGGCCGATGCGCCGGGGAGCTGGTCGCACCGCGGCTGGCTATGGGATTTTGCTCTGTCGGCTGCGCTGGTATACATGGCTGCGCCGCTTGTCGTGCTGGTGGCGTGGCGCGCATGGGGACGCGCGCTGTCAACCGGGGACTGTGTCGGCGTCGCGCTGGGGTGGTATGCGCTGGTGTTTGCGGCGTGGCTGGGAGCGACCTGGATTGCCGAGGGCGCGTTTCCGGCGTGGGGCTGGCGGCACTATGCGATCGATTTGCTGCCAGTGCCGCTGGCCATGGGGCTGGTGTTTTCGCTGGTGTCGCGCCGCATTGGCGGCTAGGGCAGGTACATCGGTTCTGCGCGGCCCGGCACGTCCACCTGCATCGACAGCACGCAGCCGGTGAGCGGATACTGCGCGCGTTCCTGCGCCGGGCGGCCATGACTGGCGCTGGTGATGTACAGCGTGCGCAGATCATCGCCGCCAAAGGCCAGCATGGTCGGACAACGCAGCGGCAGCACTACTTCACGCAGCAGTTCGCCGTTCTTTGAAAAGCGCAGCAAGCGTCCGCCTTCGAACATCGCGCACCAGTAGGCGCCTTCGCTGTCCACGGCGGCGCCATCGGGGCGCCCGCCGTAATTGTTCGTCTTGTCGCTCGAGAATTGCTGGAACATCTGCTTGTGCGACGCGGTTCCGTGCTCGACATCGAACACGTAGCGGTCGACGCGGTGGCTGGTGGTGTCGGCGTGGTACATCGCGCGCCCGTCCGGGCTGAAGGCGAGGCCGTTCGAATTGGTCATCCCGCCCGACCACTTCAGGCTCACGCTGCCCTTTTCGAGGCAATACATGGCGGCGGCCTGCTGGTCGCGCGGCTCGTAGATGGTGCCGGCCCAGAAGCGGCCGGCGGCGTCGACGCGGCCGTCGTTGAAGCGCGCTACGGCAGTGTCGTAGGGCGCTGGCGCGATCAGGGTGACGTTGCCGCTGGCGGTGTCGAGGTGCACGAAACCTTCACGCAGCGCCACCACCAGGCCACCATGCGGATGCATGGCCAGCGCGGACGGTTCACTCGTCATCAGCCATTCGCGGTGTTCGCCCGTCAGCGGATGCAGCCGGTGCACCTTGAAGCTGGCGATGTCGACCCAGTAGATATTGCGTTCGGCCGGATGCCAGAGCGGGCACTCGCCGACCTGCATGGCCTCGGCGTGGACAACGCTGAACTGGCCGCCGCTCATACGGCCGCCTTGGCCATGGCGATCAGGCCATTGGTGGAACTGTCGTGCAGCGCCGGCGCCGCTTCCCCGGTCAGCTCCGCTTCGATTTTCTTGGCCAGCACCTTGCCCAGTTCGACGCCCCACTGGTCGAAGCTGTTGACGTCCCAGATTACGCCTTGCACGAACGTCTTGTGTTCGTACAGTGCGATCAGTGCGCCCAGCGTGTACGGCGTCAGGTATTCCATCAGGATGGTATTGCTCGGACGGTTGCCAGGGAAGGTCTTGTGCGGCGCCAGGCGTTCGACTTCGGCCGGCGACAAGCCTTGTTCGTGCAGGTCCTTGCGTACTTCGTCGGTGGTTTTGCCGCGCATGAACGCTTCGGACTGCGCGAAGCAGTTGGCCAGCAGCGCTGCATGGTGGTTCTGGTATTCGTGGGCCGGACGCAGCGCGGCGATGAAGTCGATCGGCGTCACGTCGGTGCCCTGGTGCAGCAGCTGGAAGTACGCATGCTGGCCGTTGGTGCCGCAGTCGCCCCAGATCACCGGGCAGGTCAGGGTGTCGAGCGGCTGGCCGCCACGGGTCACGCGCTTGCCGTTGCTTTCCATGTCGAGCTGCTGCAGGTAGGCCGGGAAGCGGTTCAGGTCCTGGTGGTAGGGCGCGACCGACAGCGACGAGCAGCCCAGGAACTGGCGGTTCCAGAAGCCGACCATGGCCAGCAGCACCGGCATGTTCTGTTCTAGTGGCGCTTCCTTGAAATGCTGGTCCATTGCGCGGGCGCCGGCCAGCAGGTCGCTGAAGTAGCCGAAGCCGACCGACAGCGCGACCGACAAGCCGATGGCGGACCACACCGAATAGCGCCCGCCGACCCAGTCCCAGAACGGAAACATATTGGCCGGGTCGATGCCGAAGGCCTTGATCGCGTCAAGATTGGTGGACACCGCCACGAAGTGCCTGGCCAGCGCCTCGCTTGGCGCGGCCTGCAAAAACCAGGCGCGCGCGGTCTGCGCGTTCATCATGGTTTCAGTGGTGGTAAAGGTCTTGGAGGCGACGATGAACAGCGTGGTTTCGGGATCGACCCTGGAGAGCGCCGCATCCATGTCGTGGCCGTCGACGTTGGACACGAAGTGCATGGTCAGGCGCGGATGGGCGTACTGGCGCAGCGCCAGGCACACCATCTTCGGTCCCAGGTCGGAGCCGCCGATGCCGATGTTGACGATGTCGGTGATCGGCTTGCCGCTGTGTCCCAGCCAGGCGCCGCTGCGCACCGCGTCGGTAAATGCGTGCATCCGTTTCAGTACCGCATGCACCTCAAGCATCACGTCCTGGCCGTCGACCACAAGGTCGCTTTCGCGCGGCGCGCGCAAGGCGGTATGCAGCACGGCGCGGCCCTCGGTCAGGTTGATCCGTTCGCCGCCGAACATGGCGTCGCGCCGGCCTTCGACGCCGCGCTCGCGCGCCAGGTCGGCCAGCAGTTCAAGCGTGCGCGCATCGAGCCGGTTTTTTGAATAGTCTAGGAACAGGCCCGCGGCGTCCACCGTGAGCGCGGGGAAACGTTGCGGATCGGCAGCGAACAGGGCGCGCATTTGCCAGTCTTTGGCCTCGGCAGCGTGGGTTTCAAGCGCCTGGTAGCTGGCGGTGGAGGTAAGGGCGGGCTGGCGCATGGTCATGGTCGCAGGTTGGAGATACGGAGATGATCGAATAATACAGGATATTTACGTAAATTCACTACAAAAAGAATGCGCCCCCGTCTGTGGCGCAGTACCCCTGTTTGCCTTGTTTTCGCTGGCGCGGGTCGCTATAAACTTGCAATAAATGCGCGAAAGGCGCAAGCTGGCTCATCAAATTGTTCGGTTTTCGCAAATTATGTAGTAAAATTTCATGAAATTAATTCATAAGGAATGGCCATGGCCTTGCATCCCGTAGTTGAAGCGGTCACCCGCCGGATCATCGAACGCAGCCGGCCGTCGCGCACGGCCTACCTGGCGCACCTCGATGCGGCGCGCTTGCAGGGCCCGCAGCGCGGCGCGCTCTCGTGTACCAACCTGGCGCACGGTTTCGCCGCCTTCCCGGCCAACGACAAGCTGGTGCTGCGCGAAGTGAAAAAGGCGTCGGTGGCGATTGTTTCTTCATACAACGACATGCTGTCGGCGCATCAACCGTTCGAGCACTTCCCGGCCATCATCAAGGATGCGGTGCGCAAAGCGGGCGCGGTGGCCCAGTTCGCTGGCGGCGTGCCGGCCATGTGCGACGGCGTCACCCAAGGCCAGCCAGGCATGGAGCTGTCGCTGTTTTCGCGCGACGCCATTGCCATGAGCACCGCCATCGCGTTGTCGCACAATATGTTCGACGCCGCCGTCTATCTTGGGGTGTGCGACAAGATCGTACCGGGCCTGCTGATCGGCGCGCTGCATTTCGGCCACCTGCCGGCGGTGTTCGTGCCGGCCGGGCCGATGACGTCCGGGATCTCCAACAAGGAAAAGGCGCGCATTCGCCAGCTGTACGCGCAGGGCAAGGCCACCCGCGACGAGCTGCTCGAATGCGAAGCCGGTTCGTACCACGGCGCCGGCACCTGCACCTTCTACGGCACCGCCAACAGCAACCAGATGCTGATGGAGATCATGGGCTTGCACCTGCCGGGCGCCGCTTTCATCACGCCGGGCACGCCGCTGCGCGATGCACTCACCGCCGCCGCAGCTCAGCGCGCGGTTGCCATTTCACAGCAGGGCGGCAGCTATACGCCGGTCGGCCATGTGGTCGACGAGAAGTGCATCGTCAACGCCGTGATCGGCCTGTTGGCCACCGGCGGCTCGACCAACCACACGCTGCACCTGGTGGCAATCGCCAAGGCGGCCGGCATCGTCATCGACTGGGACGACTTCAATGAGCTGTCGGCAGTCATTCCGATGCTGACCCGGATTTACCCGAACGGCGACGCCGACGTGAACCACTTCCAGGCCGCCGGCGGTCCAGGCTTCGTGATCCGCGAACTGCTCGACGCGGGCCTGCTGCACGACGACGTGACGACGATCCTGGGCAAGGGCTTGCGCGCCCATTGCATGGAGCCATTCATCGACGGCGACACCGCGTTCTGGAAAGCGCTGCCAGCGGCCAGCGGCGACGAAGCGGTGCTGCGTCCGGCATCGAATCCTTTTGCGCGCGATGGCGGCATGATCCTGGTCAAAGGCAATCTGGGACGCGCGGTGATGAAGATTTCGGCGGTCAAGGAAGAGCACCGCATCGTAGAAGCGCCGGCACTGACGTTCAATTCGCAGGAAGACTTCATGCACGCCTACCAGGCCGGCAAGCTCGATCGCGACTTCGTGGCCGTGATCCGCTTCCAGGGCCCGCGCGCCAACGGCATGCCCGAGCTGCATGCATTGACGCCGGCGCTGGCCAATCTGCAGGACGCAGGTCGCCATGTGGCTTTGGTGACCGATGGCCGCATGTCGGGCGCGTCGGGCAAGGTGCCGGCCGCGATCCACGTGTCGCCCGAAATCCTGGCCGGCGGCCCGCTTGGCCTGGTGCGCGACGGCGACATCATCCGGCTGGACGCCACCACCGGCACGCTCGAAGCGCTGGTGCCGGCGCAAGTGTGGGCAGCGCGCGCGCTGGCCACGGCCGACCTCTCGTCCAGCCATATCGGCATGGGGCGCGAGCTGTTTTCGATGTTCCGCAGTTCGATCAGCGAAGCCGAGAAGGGCGCCACCACCTTCCCGCTGCCTTCGCCGATTCCCACCACCGTGCCGCTGCATGAAGGCGCCGACATTGTCGACACCATGCCAGGCTCCGATGAAGACTTTTTGATCAAGAACCCAAAATGACCATAACCTTACTTGACATCATGCGCTCGGCGAGCGTCATCCCTGTGATCGCCATTGACGATCCGGAGCACGCGGTACCGTTGGCGAAAGCGCTGGTGGCCGGCGGCATCTGCGTACTGGAAGTGACGCTGCGCACCAAGCACGGCCTGGCTGCGATTCGCGCCATGACCCAAGTGCCGGGCGCAATTGTCGGCGTCGGCACGCTGACCCAGCCTGAAGAATTTGCGGCCGCGCGCGACGCCGGTGCGGTGTTTGGCGTGTCACCGGGACTGACCCCGGCGCTGATCGAAGCGTCGAAGAAGAGCGGCCTGGCGCTGCTGCCGGGCGTGATGACGCCGTCCGAAGTGATGGTCGCGCGCGAAGCGGGATTCCGTCAGCTCAAGCTGTTCCCGGCGGTGCCAGCCGGCGGCGTGGGCATGCTCAACGCGATCGGCGGACCGCTGCCGGACGTGACGTTCTGCCCGACCGGCGGCATCTCGATCGAAACCGCGCCGCAGTTTTTAGCGTGCAAAAACGTCGCTTGCGTGGGCGGCTCGTGGCTGACTCCGAAGGACGCGATCATGGCGGGTAACTGGGCCCACATCACCGAACTGGCGCGCGCGGCGGCGGCACTGCGGGTCTAGTGTCATGAAGGACGGCGCGCCATCGTGGCGGGCCTTGACCGCCGGCGAAGCGGCGATGGCGCGCTGTTTGTTCGGCGAGGCCATCGATTACGACCGTGTGCGCATCTACCGCCGGCGCTACCTGCCGTTCGGCTTGCAGCCCATGCATTGCGCGATGGCGCCGAACGGCCATATCTACTTCCACCAGTCGCGCTGCCTGCCCGATTTTTCAGGCGGCAGCGCCCTTGCACGCCATTGGTTCATGCACGAGATGGTCCATGTGTGGCAACACCAGCTGGGCTATCCGGTGCGCCTGCGCGGCGCCGTGCGGATTGGCCTGAACTACGACTACGCACTTGACGTGGCGCTTACCCTGGCCGACTACAACATGGAAGCCCAAGGCGAGCTGCTGGCCGACTACTTCGCGCTGCACCACCTGGGCGCGCCCGCGGTCATGCGCCACCGCGCTTATGCCAACGCGGGCGCGCTGTATGAACAGGTGCTGGCCGGCTTTCTGACCGACCCCGCCAACCGCGAAAACTTGCCAAAAGGCATACTTGCACGTCTGCGCTGAGTCAAAGCCGGCAAGCCGCCAAGCCCGTACGCTAGATGTTTTCCAAATGCATTTTTACGGAGCGCGTCATGCAGTCGAGCTTGTTCATCCGTTACGCCACGGTGCTTGGGCTGGTCAGCGCACAGGCGAGCGCAGCGCCACGGATCGGGGAACTTGACGTCAGGCCGGGGCAGGCGGGCGTGCCCTGCTTTACCGTCAGCGAAGCCGAAGAGCGGCGCAGCGGGAGCCCGGATTTCCAGGCCATCAGCGTGATCGACAGCGCGGCCAAAACGCCGCTGTGGAGCATGGCGATGCCGAAGGAGCGCAGCTTTGCGATGACGTTCCTGATGTGCATACCGTATGCCGGTCGCTCGCCGGTGCTGCCGCAGACGCCGGCGGCGCCGCTGCAGACCGGGCGCGCCTACGATGTCACGATCGAGACGCGCGCGCGGCCGCAGGCCGGGGCGCCGCACACCTATCGCGCCCGCTTTTGCCTGGCCGCCCGGCAGGGCGCTCGCGCGCAACTGCGGCTTCTGGGCACCGGCAACCTCGATCCCAAGTTGCCGCATGCCTGCGGTGATTAGCCCTTGAGCGCCTTGAGCTGGTCTTCGGCGTCCGAGCGGTATTTCTTCTGCAGGCCGCTCTTGAACGACAACGCTTTCTCGTAGGCGGCGACGGCCTTGGCCTTGTCGCCCAGTGCCTGCAGCGACTGCGCGATGCGGTAGTGTACGTGCGGTTTCTGCACCTTGACCAGCACCTGCTCCAGGGCGGCCAGCGCTTCGCGGTGCTTGCCCTGCTCCTGCTGGCAGCGGGCCACGCCGTAGACGACGTTGTCGCTGTCGGGGAAGCGCTTCTGAGCGTCCTGGAATACGCGTTCGGCGTCGGCGACCTTCTTGTCCATCAAATACTTCATGCCCAGGTTGACCAGCAAGCCTTCCTGCTGGTCGAGCAGATCCTCGTCAGTGCCGGCGCGCGCCGTCAACGCGGCCGCTTCGGCCTTGGCCAGCTTGCCATCGCCCAGGTCCAGGTTCGCTTGCATCAGCTTGCCAGCTTCGGCGTTCAGTGCAGCGGTCTGGGCAGTCAGGGCCTCGGCCTTGCTGGCGCCGCCGCCCATGATGCCGGGCGCCATCGTATAGAACTGCAGCAGCGAAAAACGGGCGTCCATATTGCGCGGATCGAGTTCGACCGCCTTCTTGAACGAATCGCGGATCGTGCCCGCGTAGCCCATCGCCGACATCATGCCGCCGTGCATGGCTTTCGAGCCGAGCGCTTTTCCCAGCGCCAGGTGGCACACGGCGCTGTTAGGCTGGGCCGCGACGCACTGTTCGGCCTGTTTGACCGCTTCCGGGATGCGTGCTTCGACGTCAAGCGCCAGGATGGCTTCGGTGCGGGCCGACATCGCCGCCGCATTGGCCGGGTCCTGCGCCAGCTTGGCGCTGGCGACGCGTTCGACTTCGGCAAATTTTTTCGCTTTCATCAGCGCGCTGTATTCGCTGGCGCCGGCGGCCTGGCTGGCCAGCAGCAGTGTCAGGGCGGTGGCGAGCATGGTGGGTTTCAGGTGCATGGTGTGCTTTCAGGTTGCGTGTCAGGGGACCGACGCAGTGTCCGATATTTTTACTGAATAGGCAACATGCATACATTGACCACAATATCGTGCACCCCGATCACGTTGTGCAGGCGCGCGCAAAACAGGTCCAGCGCGTCGGGCTCGCCCGCGTGCAGCTCGACAAACACCCGCTCGTCGCGCAGTTGCAAGTGGGCCAGGCGCAGGCCGATGCGGCGCGCAATGGCCAGCACCATTTCCAGCGTGTCGAGCTGGCTGTCGGGATCGAGCGAAAAATGGAGGGGGAGGCGGGCGCTAGTCATCCAGAAAGGATAGCGGGGCGGCGCCAGAATAGGCTTTCAAAGATTTCTCATTTTTGAATCTATAAAGAAGAATCTTCTTTAACTTATGTAAAATAAAGAAACTTCTTCTAATCTGGATGAAAGCATGGAACTTGCTGCTGGGCTTGACGAAATAGACCGCAAAATATTGCGCGAACTGCGCCAGGACGGGCGCATCTCGAATACCCAGCTGGCCGACAAGGTGGGCCTGTCGGCGTCGCCCTGCTGGAACCGGGTGCGCCAGCTGGAACAGCAGGGCGTGATCGAAGGCTATACGGTGCTGCTGAACCAGCAGGCGCTGGGCGTGCCGGACACGGTGATGATCGAGGTCACGCTGGACCGGCACGATGACGACACCTTCGAGCGTTTCGGGCAGGCGCTGGCGGACATGCCGGAAGTGCTGGAAGCGTACCTGCTGACGGGTGAATACGATTACCTGATCAAGGTGGCGGTGGCGGGGACGGCGGGCTATGAAGCATTTCTGCGGCGCCGGCTGTACAAGCTGCCTGGGCTGCGCCACAGCCGCTCGACGTTCGTGCTGCGCACGCTCAAGCGCGCCCACTCGCCCGAACCGTGAGACTAGAGCGGATGCAGCGCGACGCGGTTGCGCCCGCCATCCTTGGCCAGATACAGCGCGCGGTCGGCCGCGCCCACCAGCTGCGCGATCTCGCCGCTCTGGCCAGCCGCCTGGGTGGCCACGCCGATGCTGACCGTGACATGCTCGGCATGCGCCGACTTTGGATGCGCAATCGCCATCTCGAGCACGGCGCTGCGCATCGCTTCGGCCAGCGCCATGCTTTGTTGCGCGTCCATCTCGGGCAGGATGACCGCGAATTCTTCGCCGCCGTAGCGCGCAATCAGGTCCAGCGGCCGTTGCAGCATGTGCGCCAGCGCGCCGGCTACCCGGATCAGCGAATGGTCGCCTTGCTGGTGCCCGTAATGGTCGTTGTAGGCCTTGAACGCGTCGATGTCGATCATCAGCAGCGACAGCGGGGTGCCGGCCCGCTTGGCGCGCCGGATTTCTTTTTCCATCGCGACGTCGAAGTGGCGCCGGTTGGCTATCCCGGTCAGCCCGTCCGACAGGCTTTGCGAGCGCAGTTCCAGCGCCTGGTCGCGCAGTAGCCGCTCGCGCGTGACGGCCGCGCTGACGTCGGTGACCTGGATCAGGCACAATCGCGCCGCGCCGGCCACCTGCAGGGGCGTCACTGCCACCGTTTGCTGCAGCCGTTCTTCGGCCTGGCGCGCGCTATCGTCGGCATACAGCGCGAACGGGGCCTTGTGCAGCGTCTGCGACAGCACCGCCGGCAGGTTGTCGCGCAGCGCCTGCGTGACCGCGCTGTCGATCCGCTTGCCGGCCAGCTCGGGGTACACGCTGAGGAAATCCTGGCCGATCACGGTATCAGAGGCCAGCCCGGAATGGCGCGCCATCCAGCTGTTCCACACCACCACGCGGCGCTCGGCGTCGAGCACCACGGCGCCCATGTTGACCGCGCCCAGCACGCCTTCGAGCATGCCCAGGCGCTGTTCGACGCTGTGCGTCATTGGCTCTGCCCCATGGCCTTGGCCAGGTAGCGGTCCACCTGCGCCTGCAAATCCTGCAGCGCCACCAGATCGAGAATGAAGGCGACGTAGCCGTGAATCTGGTGGGTCTCGAGGATGAAGTCGATGTGCAGCATCAGCACCACCGTGTCTTGCTGGCCGACCGCGCCGATCAGGATCTCTTCGCCGGTGCCGACGTGGTATTGCGGCAGCGAGCCGCTCATTTCGTGGCCAAAGATGTTGGCCAGCGTGCCGACGCAGGAATTGAGGATGATGTTGCCGATTTCGCTCATCGCCTCCTGTTCCATCTCCGTCAGTTCCTTGAGCGGCACCAGTTCGCCCACCATCAGGCGCACGATGTCGAGGCTCTTGTCTTCCGGGAACATGAGAATGGCTTCGGCGGCGAACGCGCCCTTGTAGTTCTGGCTGATGCCGCATACGCGCGCGCTGTCGCCGCTGCCAAGCATGCGCGCGGCGGTGGTGCGGTTGACGAACGAGATCGAGGGGACCGACATGGTCACTTCCTCGTTGACGATTTCACTCATCGCCCTCGCTGCATGGCCGACGCCGATATTGAAAATCTCGACGAGCGCATCGTGCTGGAGTTCGTTGAGCTTGAGCATGTCAGTCCGTTCCGAGGGCACCAATCAGGGCATGAATGCGCGCTTCGGTAATGGGCTTTTCCATGAAGCCGATCCCCAGCTCGATGGCGCGGTTGCGGGTCGCATTCTGGACGTTGGCGGTGACCAGCGAAATGTGGGCTTGCGGACAGATGCCGCGCAGCTGTTCGGCTGCCGCCAGGCCGCCGATGCCGGGCATGTTGACGTCGATCAGGATCAGCGCCGGGCTGAACCCTTCCACCATGGCGATCGCTTCTTCACCGGTGGCCGCGTCATGCACGGTCCAGCCCGGTTGGGCACTGAGGATGAATTGGCGCGCCATCATGCGCGAGACACGGCTGTCGTCAACGATCAGGACCGTTTTAATTTGGCTCATTTCAGCTTTCCTGTAATTACGCTATGCATGGGGCATTTTCGCATACATTGCTTGCCAGTTAAATAAAACAAAAGCGCTTTTGCGGGCGATTTGCCACCAGAATGCCGGTCAGGCTGCCGCGATCGTCTAAAATGGTGGCATTCTTTTTTATTTGCCAACTGCGCAACCACTCATCATGACTCAGGACGAACTCAAGCAAGCAGTCGCGCGCGCCGCCATCGGCTACGTCGTCGACGGCGCCATCATCGGTGTCGGCACCGGCTCGACCGCCAATTTCTTCATCGACGAACTGGCCACCATCAAGCACCGCATCAAGGGCACCGTGGCCTCGTCCGAAGCGACTGCAGCGCGTCTGCGCGCGCACGGCATCGACGTCTATGACCTCAATGACGTCACCGAGATCGCGGTCTACATCGACGGCGCCGACGAAATCACGCCAGCGGGCGCGATGATCAAGGGCGGCGGTGCGGCGCTCACGCGCGAAAAAATCGTGGCGTCGGTGTCGCGCCAGTTCGTGTGCATCGCCGACGGCTCCAAGCTGGTCGACGTGATGGGCAAGTTCGCCTTGCCGGTCGAAGTGCTGCCGATGGCGCGCATGGCCGTGATGCGCCAGCTGGCCGCGTTGGGCGGGCAGCCGCGCCTGCGCACCAAGGCCGGTACCAGCGACGCCTTCATCACCGACAACGGCGGCGAAATCATCGACGTGGCCGGTCTGCAGATTGCCGACCCGGTCGCGCTCGAGCAGCAGATCAACCAGATCGTCGGCGTGATCGCAGTGGGCCTGTTTGCGCGCCGCGGCGCCGATGTCTGCCTTCTCGGCACCAGCGAAGGCGTCAAGACGCTGACGTTTGCCTGATATTTTTTTTGTAGTCCAACGACGGGGAAAAACATGAAGCGATTGTTCTTGGTGGTGGCGTGTGCAGTAGTGCTGGGCGGTTGCGCCACGAAACCGAAGCCGGCGCCGCAGCAGCCGGCCCCTGTCAGGGCGGCCGAACCGGTGCTGATGGACGCCAATGGCACGCCGCTGGAGCGCATACCGTTTCGCGCGGGCGTGTCGACCGTGTCGGTGGAAATCATGGCCAAGCAGGTCGGCTGCGTCGGCGGCCAAGGGGCCGGGCTGATCACGCCGCAAGGGCCGGTCGAGATGTACCGCATGATCTGCGAGAACAACCAGGTCTACATGGCGCGCTGCGAGTTCCGTCAATGTAAGGCGATGAAGTAATGAAGTAGCGGGGTCAGTCCCGGCAAATGGACACGGGCCCAGCAGTGCGTTTGCGCACTGCTGGGCCCGTGTCCGTTTGCCGGGACTGACCCCGCAGCTATTTTATTCTGCCGGCGGCACGTAGCCCTGGGCCGCATCGGCGCCATCGCCGAAGAAATGCTTCTCCATCTGCGTGGCCAGGTACTTGCGCGCGCGCTGGTCGGCCAGGTTCAGGCGGTTCTCGTTGACCAGCATGGTCTGGTGCTTGAGCCAGGCCGCCCACGCTTCCTTGGACACCGATTCCCAGATCTTTTTGCCCAGTTCACCTGGATATGGGGGAAAGTCCAGCCCTTCGGCTTCTTTGTTCAATTTGATGCAATGCACTGTGCGCGCCATCCGTAGCTCCCGAATTCTGTGTGTAAAGGTGTGATTATAAAGGCTTGATCAATACCTGGGATTTACGCTGCCAGTTGTACATGTGCTGGCGATCCTTGGGCAGTGCGTCCACCGTGGCTGGCACGAAGCCGCGTTTCATGAACCAGTGCGAGGTGCGCGTGGTGAGCACGAACAGCTGCTTGATGCCGGCCGCGCGCGCGCGGTTTTCGATATGCTTGAGAATACGCTCGCCGTCGCCTTGGGCCTGCACTTCCGGGTTGACCGTCAGGCAGGCCATTTCGGCCATGCGCTCGGCCGGAAAACGGTACAGCGCGGCGCAGCCGAAAATGACGCCATCGTGCTCGATGACCGAGAAGTTGTCGATCTCGCGTTCGATCAGTTCGCGCCCGCGCTTGACCAGGGTGCCATCGGCTTCGAGCGGTTCGATCAGTTTGATGATGCCGCCCACGTCTTCGATGGTGGCCATGCGCAGGCTTTCCAGGTTCTCGTGGCTGATCATGGTGCCCACGCCATCGTGGGTGAACAGTTCGAGCAGGGCCGAACCATCCATCTCGTATGGCAGGATGTGGGCCCGCGGCACGCCGCTGTTGCAGGCCTTGATTGCGTGCTGCAGGTAGAACGCGCCGTCGGACGGCAAAAAGCCCGCTTGCAGCACCGCTTCGGCCTGGTGCGATGACAGTTCGCGAATTTCGGTGCCGCCAGCGTCCATCATCATCGACGTTTCGGTGATGAAGATGATCTTGTCGGCGTGCAGGGCGATCGCGGCGGTGACGGCCACGTCTTCCATGGTCAGGTTGAATACTTCGCCGGTCGGCGAGAAGCCCAGCGGCGAGAGCAGTACCACGCTGTCGGTGGCCAGGATCGCGTGGATCGTCTCGGCGGCGATCTTGCGCGTCATGCCGGTCAGTTCCAGGTCGACCCCGTCAATCACGCCCAGCGGGCGGGCGGTGACGAAGTTGCCCGAAATGATGCGGATCGCCGCATGCGCCATCGGGGTATTGGGCAAACCCTGGCTGAACGCTGCCTCGATATCGAGGCGCAGTTCGCCCGCCGCTTCCTTGGCGCATTCGAGCGCCGCGGTGTCGGTGATGCGGATGCCGTTGTGAAAACGCCCTTCGACGTTACGCAGCGCCAGTTGTTCGGCCACCTGCGGGCGTGAGCCGTGCACCACCACTACCCGGATCCCGAGGGCCACTAATAGCGACAAATCCTGGGCCAATACCGGCAGCGCGCCGGCGGTGACGAGTTCACCCGGGAAGGCGACCACGAAGGTCTTGCCACGAAAGGCGTGGACGTAGGGCGCGACCGAGCGCAGCCATTGGACGAATTGGTTAAAGGTTTCCATTTGGCGCATTATAATTCGCTGCGCGACTTGCGCACCAAATACCGTAAAAAACAATGTCAGATCAGAGCAAGACCAAGCCCGTACGCGCCCCCCGTGAGGTTTTCCGCACACCGCTGCCCCCGATCACGTTCCCGGAAGACTTGCCAGTGTCGGGCCGGCGTGCCGACATCGCCAAGGCCATCACCGAGAACCAGGTCATCATCGTGTGCGGCGAGACCGGTTCGGGCAAGACCACCCAGCTGCCGAAAATCTGCCTGGCGCTGGGGCGCGGCCAAAAAGGCTTGATCGGCCACACCCAGCCGCGCCGCATTGCCGCCTCGTCGACCGCCAAGCGCATCGCCCAGGAACTCGGTTCGCCCCTGGGCGAGCATGTGGGTTTCAAGGTGCGCTTTACCGATACGCTGAAACCGGGCGCCTCGGTCAAGCTGATGACCGACGGTATCCTGCTGGCCGAAACCCAGACCGACCCGCTGCTGCGCAATTACGACACCATCATCATCGATGAAGCGCACGAGCGCAGCCTGAACATCGACTTTTTGCTCGGCTACCTCAAGCAGCTGCTGCCGCGCCGCCCGGACCTGAAAATCATCATCACTTCGGCCACCATCGACGCCGACCGCTTTGCGCGCCACTTCGGCACCCAGGCCAGGCCGGCGCCGGTGATCGAAGTGTCGGGCCGCCTGTACCAGGTGGAAGTGCGCTACCGCCCGGTCGAGCGCGATCAAGTTCTGACGGGCGCGCCCGACAGCGGCAAGCCGCCTCCAAAGGCCCAGGCGGCGCGCGAAAAGCGCGACCTGATGGACGCCGTGGTCGATGGTGTCGATGAAGTTTGCCGCATCGGTTCAGGCGACGTGCTGGTGTTCATGCCGGGCGAGCGCGAAATTCGCGATTGCGCCGAAGCGCTGCGCAAGCACCATCCGCCGCATGTGGAAATTCTGCCGCTGTTCGCCCGCCTGTCGGTGGAAGAGCAGGAAAAGGTGTTCCGCACCACCCAGGCGCGCCGCATCGTGATCGCCACCAACGTGGCCGAAACGTCGCTCACCGTGCCCGGCATCCGTTACGTGGTCGATGCCGGCCTGGCGCGCGTGAAGCGCTACAGCTTCCGCAACAAGGTCGAACAGCTGCAAATCGAGCCGATCGCGCAGTCGGCCGCCAACCAGCGCGCCGGCCGTTGCGGCCGGGTCGCCGACGGCGTGTGCATTCGCCTGTACGACGAGCAGGATTTTAACCAGCGCCCAAAGTTTACCGAACCGGAAATCCTGCGTTCGTCGCTGGCGGCGGTCATCCTGCGCATGAAGTCCTTGCACCTGACCGACGTCGAGACCTTCCCCTTCATCGAGCCGCCGCAGGGCCGCGCGATCGCCGACGGCTACCAGCTGCTGCAGGAAGTGGGCGCGGTCGACGACACCAATAACCTCACGCCGCTGGGCCACAAACTGGCCAAGCTGCCGCTCGACCCGCGCGTGGGCCGCATGATCCTGGCCGCGCTCGACAACGCCTGCCTGACCGAGATGCTGATCGTGGCCTCGGCGCTGTCGGTGCAGGACCCGCGCGACCGGCCGATGGAGCACCAGCAGGCGGCCGACGAAGCGCATAAAAAATTCGCCGACGAAAAGTCCGAATTTCTGACCTACATCAAGATCTGGAAGTGGTTCGAAGCGGCCATCGAGCACAAGAAGACCAACCGCCAGCTGCAAGAGACCTGCCGCGGCAGCTTCCTGTCGCAGGTGCGATTGCGCGAATGGCGTGACGTTCATTCGCAGCTGCTCACCATCGTCAAGGAGCAGGGCTGGCGTTTGAACGAGCTGCCGGCCACTTACGAAAACCTGCACACGGCGCTGTTGACAGGCCTGCTGGGGAATATCGGCTTCAAGTCGGACGATGAACCGGGCGCGGGCTACCTGGGCGCGCGCGGCATCCGCTTCCACATCTGGCCCGGTTCCTCGCTGCTGAAAAAGCCGGGCAAGTGGATCATGGCGGCCGAACTGGTCGACACCACGCGCCTGTACGCGCGCTGCGTGGCCCAGATCCAGCCCGAGTGGATAGAACGGGTCGGCAGCCATCTGCTGAAGAAATCGTGGGGCGAGCCGCGCTGGGAGAAAACGTCGGCGCAAGTGTCCGCGTCCGAGCGCGCCACCTTGCATGGCATCGTCATCTACAGCCAGCGGCGCATCAATTACGGCCAGTTCAACCCGTTCGAGGCGCGCGAGATTTTTATTCGCGACGCGCTGGTGGGCGGCGACTTCAATACGCGCGCGCCGTTCTTTGCGCACAACCACAAGCTGGTCAAGGAAATCGAGAACCTGGAGCACAAGTCGCGCCGTCTCGACGTGCTGGTCGACGACCACTTGATCGCCGCCTTCTACGACAAGCTGATCCCGGCCGACATCGTCAACGGCGCCGGCTTCGAGAAGTGGCACAAGGACGCCACGCAAAAGGAACCGAAGCTGCTGTTCCTGAACCGCGAAGAGCTGATGCGCCACGAAGCGGCCGGCGTGACGACCGAACTTTTCCCGAAACTGATGACAGTGACCGGCATCGACATGCAGCTGACGTACCACTTCGAGCCGGGCAGCCTGCGCGACGGCGTCACCTTGTCGGTGCCGCTGTTTGCGCTGAACCAGATGCCGCGCGAGCGCGTCGAATGGCTGGTGCCAGGCATGTTGAAGGAGAAGGTGCACCTGCTGCTGAAATCCTTGCCGCAAAAGCTGCGCCGCCATTGCGTGCCGTTGCCCGATTACGCGGCCAAATTCTGCGAACGGGTGCATGAAGCGGGCGTGTTCGGCCGGGGCGACCTGGTCGACGCCATCATCGCCGACATCCGCGCGCAAACTACGCTGGCGGTGATGACGTCCGACTTCAAGCTCGAGACACTGCCGGCCCACCACTTCATGAACTTCAAGGTCATCGACGAGCATGGCCGCCAGTTGGACATGGGCCGCAACCTGGCCACGCTGCAGGCCGAATTCGGCGGCCAGGCGCGCCAGAGCTTCCAGAAACTGGCCGAGGTATCGGTCGCGGCGCCGGCCGCGCCAGTGGCCAAGGGCGCACCGGCACCAGCGGCCAAGCCGAACACCAGTGCCCATATCGGCTTGACCAGCTGGAGCTTCGGCGAACTGCCCGAACTGTTGGAAATCGTGCAGGGCAAGCTGACCCTGATCGGCTTCCCGGCGCTGGTCGACAAGGGCAGTCACTGCGACCTGGAAGTGTTTGACGATCCGACCGTGGCTGCGCGCACCCACCGCATCGGCCTGCGCCGCCTTTTTGGGCTGCAGTTCAAGGAGCAGCTCAAGTTCGTCGAAAAGAACATTCCGGGCCTGCAGCAAATGGGCATGCAGTTCATGGCCATGGGATCGCAGGAAGAACTGCGCGACCAGATCATCCAGAAGGCGATCGACATCGCCTGCCTGCAAGATCCGCTACCGCTCGACGCGGCTGCATTCAACAAGCGCAAGGACGAAGGCAAGTCGCGCCTGACGCTGCTGGTCAACGAGATCGCGCGCCTGGTGTCGCAGGTGCTGACCGAATTCCACGGCCTGCCCAAGAAGCTGCAAGGACTGAACCCGCAGGCGCAAGCCGACATGCAATCCCAATTGCAGGGGCTGGTGCACAAGCGATTTTTGCTCGACAACGATTACGCGCAGCTGGCGCACTTTCCACGTTATCTGAAGGCGATCAACGTGCGCATTGAAAAGCTGCGCGCCGACCCCGCCCGCGATGCCAAATTGATGGCCGAATGGACGTCCGCCGCCACCAACTTCCAGCGCGCCGCCAAGGACCGGCTGGCGGGCAAGAACACCGACCCGAAACTGGTCGAGTTCCGCTGGATGCTCGAAGAGCTGCGCGTGTCGCTGTACGCCCAGGAACTGCGGACGCCCATGCCGGTATCGGCCAAGCGTCTGCAGAAAGTGTGGGAATCGATGCAGCGCTAGGTTAGTGGGTGCTGGGCCGGGTTGGCGTGGCGCCCGTGGTTGACCCCATCAGGCCACCGCTCATGGTCGGATCGGTGCCGTAGAACGCATGGATTTCATTCGACCAGCGCACGTCGCTCATGTCGGGCCAGGCATCGGGATCGAAGCCGGGCGCGTTTTTCAGGCGGTCTTTGTCGACGTTGAGCACAAAGCGCTTGTTGACCGTATCGAGATGCAGCGCCTGCCACGGCACGGCGAACAGCTTTTCGCCGATGCCCAGGAAGCCGCCGAACGACAGCACCGCGTACGCCACCTGGCCGGCGCGCATGTCGATCATGATTTCCTTGATGTCGCCCAGGTCTTCGTCCTGGCCATTGACGACACTGTCGCCGATCAGCGTATCGGCGCCCATCAACGCCGGCCCGGGGCCCGCGCCTGAGCTGGAAATGGTCTTCTTGTACATTCCGTACCTGTCGCGATCCGTATAGCTCATCATTTTCTCCTGTGTTTGATCAAGTGGGTGAGTTGACTGACTCACTTGACCAGCCTAGGTGGTCGCCTTGGCCAGCGTTTGAGGTGCGTCAATCGTCTGCTTGGCGTGACGGTTTTGGCCAGATTGTTGCTTTATTGCTGAGCTTGGGATTGATGCGCGCTACACCGAGGGGCGCTGGCAATCAGCGTCCCGCGACGACCGGCGGATGCTCGACTGTGGCTAGTGTCGGCGTAGGCGTAGGCGTAGGAGTAGGCGTAGGCGTAGGAGTAGGAGTAGGCGTCGGTGTTGGTGTTGGTGTTGGTGTTGGTGTTGGCGCAGTGGCCGGAATCGCGGCGCCCTGCGTTGGTCTGACCAGCCGCTCCGATAACTGGCTGCTGCGGCTCGCGTCCGAGGTCGCGGCGCTGGCGCGGCGCGCTTGCTGGTCCGACGACGCCAGCCGCTCCTCGACTTCCGGATTGAGCGCGTTGACGCGGATGCGTTCCTGCGCCGGCCCGCCGGCCAGCCGGTCCAGCGCCACATAGTCGGTCTTGAACAGCAGCTCCACTGACGAATTCAAATCGACCGAGGTATTCATCTCCTCGGTGGTTTGGGTCCGTTCGGTCGACACGTAGCCGACGGTGTTTTGCATCTTTCCCTCCACGCCCCACGGTCCGACCTTGGCGCCCACGCCCACCGTGGTGTCGTTGCGGAAGTCGAAGCTGGACCCCCTGTCGTCATTGGCCGCGCTGCGCGTGTCGATGTGAAAGCGCATTGACGCGTTCAAGCGCCCGCTCTCGACGACGATGCGCTGCAATCCCATCATCACCATGGTCGACAGCATCTGCTGGCGGCTGCGCGCCATGTTCGCGCGTGCCTGCGGAACCAGGCTTTCCGGGTCGCCGCCGCCGACGCTGTCCTGCGGCCCCAGCCCGAACGCGGTGCGCAGCGCGGCCTCGCTCGGCATCGACGCACCAGGGCGCAGCACCAGGCGAGTGGCGGCGTCGCGCTCGGCCTGGGCCTCGGCCCGTTCCTCCGGCGTCATCTGCGCCGCTGGCGTCGCAAATTCGTCGGTCTCGCCGCCCTGGACCATGAAGTTGGCCGGAAAGCGCTCGGCCAGCCAGGCGCGCGCGCCGCTGATGCCGATGTTGGCGTCGGCAAAGCCCTCGGTGCTGGCAGCCACGTTCTGAATCAGTTCCACATAGCTGTGCAGCTGCTGCTGGTTGGAGTCGTTGAGCGACTTGAATACCCCGTTGATCAAATCGGTCACAAAACGCGGGAACGACACGGCGTTGAGAATCGCATGGGTGGTGTCGGCCACGCGGCTGGCCGACACACCCGAGAATTCGCTGCCGGCATTCTGCGCCATCGCCAGCGGCGCGGCGCGGTCGACGTCGGCCAGCGTCTTGGCGGTATTGGCGATCCGCACCAGAGAACCAGCGATCTTGCGCCGCGTGTCCGGATCCTGGGTGTGATAGGCGCTACTGGCCGACAGCAGCTCCTTGACCGTCGCGCGGACGGCAGGGCAGGGCGGCTGATCCAGGGGCGGCGCGAGCATGAAGAGCCTTTACGCAGCGAGGGCAGACCATGGCGACCCAACCGCGACAGGCGCCAACGCCGGCGCGGCCGCATCGGCTTCACCGATCGCCAGCGCCGCCTGCATCCAGTCGAGCGCGGCGCCGATCACCGGGTGGTCCAGCTGCACCAGCGCGTTCGATGGCCGGTCCAGCACGGGCGCCGCTTCGGCCAGCCAGCTCAGTACCGTCATGCCGGCGCGCCCGCGCTGCACATACAGGCGCGCAGGCTGGTGGTGCGTGTGGGCGATGCGGTCGATCCGTTCGATCGCGGTCCAGACGTCGCGCGCACCGAGCGCAGCGAGCAGCGACGGATGCTTGAGGATGGCAATTGCCTCACGCAGGCTTTGCAGGATTTCCTGGGCCAGGAAGACCGTGATGCCGCCAGCGCTCGACAGCAGGTGCGACAACACGCGCGAGGCGCTGGCGCGCACGCGCGTCTGCTGCGACACGCCGCCATAACTGGCATTGGTGGCCCGCTCGTCGAGCTTGTAGAGCGCTTCGCACAGGGCCAGCATGGCGTCGATGAAGCCGTCGCCTTGCTCGCCAAGACCGAACAGGTTGGCGAAACTGTGCTCGCGCTCTTCCTGCGTGGCGCGGTGATTGCGGTTCTGCCAGAACTGCACCAGCAAGGGCGTGGCCGTGCCCACGTCGACCCCCAGTGCGCCGGTGCGTACCAGCCCTGCCAGTGTTTCGACCGCCGCGATCAATCCCGTGTTTTCCAGCTCGGATGCCAGGTACAGGCTGGCGATGGCGCGCAACTGGGCCTGGTCGACCCGGGCCGCGTGCAGCGGCGGCAGGTCGATGCCGATCTGGTCGAGCGCCAGCGCCACTGCACTGGCGCTGGCAACCAGCCGGCTGGCGTCGGTAACCAGGGCATCGAGAACGCCGTCATGCGGGACCGGTGGCGGAGGGCGCTTCATCATTGCCTCGGCGCGGCCGTGGTGCGCGGCGCGTTCGGGTTGTACGGCGTCGAATTTCCCTGGATGACGGACATCATTTCCGGCGTCGCCATCTTGTCCATCGGCAGATAGTCGCTCTTGAAGTTGACCCGCACTTCGCCGGTCAGCTTCGCTTTCACCTCGGCTTTCGATTCGCTCGTCTCGTCGAGCGAAGAGCCGACCGTGGCCATGTGCGACTGCTCGGCCTCGAAGCCGGCTGACACGTCCACCGGCGAGAACCAGCCGCCGTAGCTGGCGTTCATGGTTTCCTTGGAACGCTGCGACTCTTCGTCGTGCATCGACGCCGTATACTTGCGCTTGGCCTTGTCCTCGGCGCGCATGTCGAACACCACCTTGGCCACGATCGAGCCGTCAGTGACGACAATCCGGTTAATCCCCAGCATCACCATCGACGCGAGCAGCTGCTGGCGCGACTTGGCCATCTGCAGGCGCGCCGCCGTGACCAGACGCAGCTCGGCATTGGCGTCGGTGATGTCGGTGATCGGCGGGTTCAGATTCATTTCGTGGCTGATTTCGGCCAGCCGCACTTCGGCATTGTCGCCGCGCGCCACCAGATTGGCGGTGACCGCCGGCGCCGGCGTGCCTTCGGCGAACGAACTCGAATCGGAACTGGTCTCGACGCCCAGCGCATCGGGATACTTTTGCGCCAGCCAGTCACGCCCTGCGCCGGCCGAGATATTGTCCTGCATGAAGGAGTCGACCGTCTTCGATACGTTGGCGATCAGTTCACCATAGGCGCGCATTTGTTCGATGGACGATTCCACGATGGCCTGAAAAACGTTTTTGATCAAACCGCCGACAAATTTGGGAAAATCGACCTTCTTGACCAGCGCGCCGAACTGGTCGACGCCTTCGCGCACCGCGCCGGCCTTGAAGTCCTTGCCGACCGCGCCGGGCGACGTGGACAAGGCGCGCTTGGTGGCCTCGGTTGGGCTCTCGTCGGCCTGGGCCTGCGCCAGCGGCGGCGCCGGCAGCGTGCTGGTGACGCCATTGGGATCGGAAATATACGACATCACCTTGACCATGTTGGCCGCAAGCGCGCGCTGCTCGTCGGGCGGCAGCGCGTGGAAGGCCGGTATGTCGGTGAGCAGCTTGCGCACCTGCGGCCTGACGGCGTCGATCGCCTCAGGGGTCGTCCATTGTGGCTGGGCGCTCATGGCAACTCCTTAGTGGGCGGCCGGAACGGCGGCGTCCGCGGCCGCCTGGGTGGGGCGGTTCACGGCCGACGGCACCACGTTCGGGTCGACTGGCGTCGAATTGCCCTGGATCGCGGCGATCATGCCCGGCGTGGCCATTTTGTCGAGTGGCAGGTAATCGCTCTTGAAATTGACTTCCACCGCGCCGGTCAGCTGGGCGCGCGTTTGCAGCTGCGTTTCCGAGGCGTCGCTGGCGGTGCTCATGGCCGTCATCACCGGGTTCTGTTCGTACTTGTAGGTGCCCTTGGCGTACGAATCGGCGCTGCTGTCCGAACTGCTCGAGTCGGCGTCGTGACTGCGGGTGCGGTTGCTGGTGCTGCCCGAATCGTATTCGCCTTCGCCCTTCCACATGCTTGACAGCGAGCCGTCCGGATTGCGCGCATAGTCGAATGCCGAGGCGCTGCGCTGCAGGCGGCGGTTGTCCTTGGCCTGGAAGTCGTACATGATTTTGGCCGACAGCTTGCCGTCGGTGACCACGATCCGGTTGATCCCCATCAGCACCAGGCTGGCCATCAGTTGCTGGCGCTGGCGTGCCAGCTGGGTGCGGGCGGCAGTGATGATGGCCAGCTCGGTGTTTTCGTCCGACAGGTCCATGCTTTTGAGCTGGCCGTCTGTGAAACTGAGCTGGCTGTTAACCCGCTTGAGCGCATCGTTTTCATCCACGCCTTCGCGCAAGCGCAGGCGCGGCTGCGGGTTTTCGGCCATGTCGTCCGTGCCGATCTCGAACAGGTCGGGGAATTTTTCGGCCATGTGGTCGCGCCCTTGGTTGGGACTGACGTTATCGTCGCGGAACTGCTGCAGCGATTGCGCCACTGACGCGATCATCTTCTGGTAGGCCTCCATCTGCTGGATGGAGGAACGCACGATGGACGAAAACACGCCTTCGATCAGCCCCGATACAAATGCTGGGAACGAAACGGCCTTCATGAATTCCTTGGCCACTGCCGCGCCCTCGTGGGCCGCATCGGCGCTGAACTTGTCGTCGCCGATTTCAGTGACCGCCTTGCGCGCTTCCTTGTACGACTGCTGCGGCGGCGCCATCGCGGCCGGGTCGCCCTCGGCCAGCGCGCGCCCGGTTGGCATGCCCAGTCCACCGGCGATCTGGTTGCCGGGGATGTTTTCCGGCGCCACCAGGTAGTCGGCGATCAGCGCCGTGCTTTGCGCCACCGAACGTTGCTGTTCTGGCGACAGCTTGCGGTAGGCTTCGGACTTGGTGAGCAAATTCCTGACCGCGTCGCGTACTTCCGGGCGCGGTACGGGAACGACGGCGGTGCTTTGGGCTGGCATGGCAGGCCTCATCGTGGCAAAGGTTGATCAGTTTGCGCTCTGGAACGCTTGCAGCGGCACTTCGAACTCCGCCGGGCGCAGGTACAGCGACACGCGTGGTGCGCTGGTGCGGCTGGTGTGGATCGACAGGATCGAGAAGCGTCCCGGCCAAACGTCGTCTTCGGGCGTGAACGCGTCCATCCAGCGTTCCAGCGCCATCAGTTCGCGCGGCCGCTCGTTCAATCCCAGCGACAGCAGCTGCAGGAAATTGGCCGGCAGGTCGGGGATCATGCCGAGCATGACGTAAATTTCGAACTCCGGCCCGCTGTCGGTCTGGCCGAACGCCACCAGGCAAGAGTTGGCCGGCAGGTCGAAGCGCCCGCCCAGGCACAGTCCCAAAATCTGCATGATGCCCGCCATGCGGTCACCCAGGCCGAGCGTGTCGAGCACCGGCTGGAAGTCGGCGATGCGCAGCGCGTCGGGCGCCACGAACGTCAGGCGCTGGCCGCCCGCCTGACGCGCAGTGGCGATGGTGGTAAACAGCGGGCGCAAGGCCGGCATCTGATTGGTGACCGCGCGCACGATGCCCAGCAAGCCTTGCGGCAGTGACTCGATCTGGCTGGGCCGGGTTTCGTAGTACACCTTGGAGCCGGCCAGGCCGTTGCGGTCGTAGTTAGCGCCGAAGAAAGCGCCGTATCCGAGCCCGCTGCCGGAACCGAAACCACGCCAGGCTTCCGAGCGGCCATCGAACCAGTGCAGCGCATCGCGACCGAAGTAGGAGCCGACCAGGCGCCGCATTTCGCGCGTTGCCTCGTCGCGCCGGTCAACGCCAGTCGCGCCCGGCCCGAGCGGCTCGATGGTAAAGCGCAGCATGCCCGGCTGCAGCTCCGAAAAACTCGGTTCGAACGGCGCCGCCATCGGCGTGAGCGCGTTGTCGCCGTAGCGCGGGTCGCCTTCGGGCAGGCTGAATGTGCGGCTGATCAGGCCCTGGATCGGGGTTACCGGATCGACGGTGCCGAGGCGGTGAGCAGCGGCCATCAGGCGGTTGGAAACCCGGTTCGACAGTGGTGTTTGCAGCATGCTAGTCTCCCAGGTTGATTAGTGGCGCGCGTAGCCGTTCGAGCCGTTCGCACCGTTCACATAGTTCATGCCCATTCCGACACCGACGCTTTCGAGCATGTCGCGCGCAATCGAGGGGATCTGCACCGGCTTGGACGTCATCACCGGCGCTTCGCGCGGCTGCGACATTTCGTCGACCCGGGTGTCCGAGGTTCCGGTATCGGCCAGCCACAGTTCGCAGGCGTTGACCAGGTCATAGTCGGACGGATGGGTAGTGGCCTTGCCGGAACTGCGCGGCATTGGCGAGAGCACTTCGTTCATGTCGATGATCGGGCCGGTCGGGTTCATGATGCGGGCCACGTTGTCGGCCAGCCAGGCGGTGATGATGGCGCCGCAAGTAGCGAGCATGCGGTAGCGCGAACTGGTCTTGGCGCCGCCCAGTTCCAGCGTGGCCACCTGGTCGACCACTTGCCACATGTCGCGCGCGCCGTACGCGGAGCGGATGTCCTTGTCCGACAACAGCTTGATGATGGTGCGGATCTGGTCTTGCATGTCGAGCGCGGCGTAGTAGGCCATGCCGTAGCCGTGCAGCGACAGGTTCGAAGCCAGGTCGCGCGCGGCCTTGCGCAGCTGCTGGCCGCTGATCGCCGACGGCAGGCCGCCTTTGCGCAGCAGCTTGTCCACTTCGTTCTGGCTCACGTACGACGACACCGACGACACGAAGCGCAGCCACAGGTCGTTGAAGTCGCGGTTGACCATGCCGCCCGATTCGCCGCCCGGGATCCCCATCGTCATCGCATAGAAGTTCTTGCGCTCGCTCTCGGACATGCGGTTGGGCGCCTCTTTCCAGTATTTGTAGAGCAGCTTGCCCGCTTCGCCGGAACCGATCGGCAGCATCCCGTGCTGGAACAGTTCGACCAGCTTGTCGACTACCTGGAACGCTTTCAGTTCGTCGAACATGGCGGCGCACACCATGGGCCCCATCAGGCGCACGTTGTCGGGCACGATGTCGGCGTCCGTGGTCGACTCCAGGTCGGGCAAGTCAATCCCCAGTTCGGTCACGGGGCGGTTTTCGCCCACGAACTGGATCTTGTCGAGGCATTCGTTGATGCGGCGGCGCAGCTGCGGCTCATAGACCGTGACTTGCTTGAGAATCAGGTTGCGCATGACGCCGGCGAATTCGCCGCTGTCTACCTTGCTCGGATTGCCGCCAGGGCCATCCGAATCGCCTTCCACGCCCAGCAGCGGCAGCGCCATGCTGGCAAGGTCGAACATCGACTGGGTCTCGCCTATGGCGGCGAAGAAGCCACGCGAGAGCGTGCCGTATTTGGCGCTGGTGCGGTCGGTCACGATGTCGCCCTTGTGGCTGACCTTGACCAGCGGCGCGTCGATGCTGTCGGCAATCGCCAGACCCAGTGTCAGCGCGGCGCGCACCACGGCGTCCTGCATCGAATTGCCGGCCAGCGCCTTCTTGTTGGCGGCGTCGGTCGAGGCCAGCGGCGCGAAAATGAGCTTGCCGCCGTCATGGCCTTTCAGCTCGATGCCCAGGATGCCCTGATTGGCATTGAACATGTCGCGGATGCCGACAAACAGCGGATCGCACTGCTCCTTGTTGTCGTGCACCGCTTTCAGGATCTTCTTGATCCGATCCAGCTCTTTTTCCTCGTCGCTGGTCAGGCCGGGACGGTTCTTTTCGAAATTTTGCAGCTGCTGCTGGCGGTTCTTGAGGGTGTCCTGTTCCTTGATTTCGCGTTTGGCCAGGTCCCGAAAATGGATTTCAATTACGTCACGCATGGTGTTCTCCTGTTAGTAATGTGTGGTCGGTTTTTGACGCTGGGTTGTCTATCCATCTTCGGTATCTTCCCCATCGCGCATGCGGTCGATCATGGTGTCGAGCGCCACCAGGGCGGCCGCCGCATCGAGGATTCCTGCGCCGCATCCTTCGCCGGCGCGCGCGCCAAATGGCTGGCACGATTCGGTCAACAGCTTGATTGCGCACGCCGCGTCGACCGGCATGGCGCGCCGCGCGCCGCGCGCCACCAGCAATGCGCAGGCGGCGGCCGCGAACGGCGCCGCAAAGCTGGTGCCGGTCACGTTCTGGTAGCCGGTCAGCCCGGTCGAGAGGATCCGTTCGCCCGGCGCGCACAGTGCCACATGCTCGCCGCGGGTGGAAAACGAGGTTGGCAGCCGGTCTTCGCCGACCGCGCCCACGGCGATCACCGACGGATGCGCGGCTGGCCAGTAGCGCGTCCACTGGCCGTTGTTGCCGGATGCAGCGACCAGGATGCAGCCGTGTTCGAGCGCGTACTTGACTACGTCCGCGTGCGGCTTGGGACTGTCGGGCGAGAGCGCCGAATCGTCGGTGCCAAAGCTCATGTTGATGATCTTCGCGCCCAGGTCAACCGCCAGCTTGACGGCGGCGTCGAGGTCGGAAATCGCGCCCAGGCCGACCGGATTGGCGCGTCCCGGCAGCTGGGCCGCGGCCAGCGCGCGCAACGGGATGATCTGCGATTCGCCGGCCAGGCCAGGCGCGAGCTGGATGCCAAGGCCGCACATGATGCCGGCGCAGGCCATGCCGTGGCCGACGAACTGGTCGCGCGGATTGCTGTCGTAGTTCAGGTGCTCGCCCAGCAGGCGCACGCCGGGCGAGACGCCGTCGTCGCTCAGGTTGACGGTGTCCAGGCCCGCCCTCAGGCGGCCCGCCAGTTCAGGATGGTCGGGCACGACGCCGCTGTCGATCAGGCCAAGCAGCACCGCGTTGTCGCCCGGTTCGTGTGCCAGCGCTTCGGGCGCGCGCACCATCAGATGCGGCGCCCAGCCCACGTCGACGGCGCCAGCTACTTTCAATTCGCACGGGCTTACGCACACGTAGTTCGGGCTGGCCGACGTGACTTGGGACAGCTGCGCCAGTTCCTGCACCAGGTTGCCGATTGCGGTGCCGGGCGCCACCTGCACCAGGAAGCTGCGCGCCATGCCAGTGGTCTGTTCGAGCGCGTCGTAGCGCGCGTGGCGCTGGCCGCGCAGGTGCATCGACGCGCGCGCGCTGTGCACGCGGGCGATGCGGGCATTGCCGGCAAAGCGCTTGATGATGCGGTCCAACGGGCCGCCGTCGATGCTGTCGACCGCGCGGGCATGGCCGCCGCGCACGTCGAACAAAGCCGGGATGTTGTCGGGCGCTTCGCCCAGCGCCAGCGTCAGCAAAAAGCTGGTGGGCAGGCAGTAGGTACGGTCGCCAGCGGCGGCCCACGGCATGGCCAGTTTGCGGATCGTCATTCGGCGCCTCCGCCAGGTTGCGGTGCAAACGGCGACAGGTCGAACGCCAGGCTGGCCGCCACGCCCGGCCCATGGCTGACGGACAGTTCACCGGCCCACTGGTGCGCTTGCGGCGCGAGCAGCAGTTCGCGCGGCGTGGCCTTGATCACGGCCACCGGCTTGTTGCCCAACATGACCGTGGGCGTGCCGTTGCCGGCGGCCAGCAGGTTGTGGCCGCGCACGCGCAGGAACTGGTGGACGTCGCCGGCGGTTTCGGGCGCTACCGGCGTGACATGTTCGAGCGCCGGCGCCGACGCGCGTTCGAGCGCCTGGCGCAAGCGGTCCACCGGCAGGCCGGTCACGCGCCCGATCGCGGTGACGCCGCCCTTGTTGTTCATCTCCTGCAGCTTGTCGACCGTGCGCACGCCGATCCATTCGAGCTGGCGCCGGTTTTCTTCGGTCAGGCTGTCGTCCTTCAAATCGTCGATCTGGCGGTCTTCGGGGTTGTCGGCCAGCGCGGTGGCGTTTTCCTCGATCATCGGGCGCGTGATGGCGGTGAACACCAGGTGGAACATGCTGGCCTGGGTGTCGGCCGCGCCGGCCGGGCGGATGCGGATTTCATTGCGCGCGAATTCGACGTGCGCGCGCAGGTCAAGCGTGATGTCCTTGATCGCGAACGTCAGCGGCAAGTTCAGGTTGCGCGCCTTCATGGCCATTGCCGCCTGCGCCTTGTCCAACTGGCTTTGCACGGCCTGGATGAAATGCTCCAGCGGCAGCGTTGCGTTCTGGTCGCTCACGTGACCTCGCCTTCTTCCCACAGCACCGTCAGGCGCGATGGCGCCAGGTCGAACGCGGTGCGGTAAATGAAGCGCGGCAGGTCGGCCAGCAATACCTGCTCGCCATCCTGCTGCTCGATCGAGATCTCGACCGGCAGCGTCAGCTCGATGGAGGTCGTGCGCAGGCCGGGGCCGGGACCCAGGCCAAGGCCGTCGACGACATCGATCAGGGTGGCGGAGAGCGCGCGGCGGCCGTTCATGGCTTGGCGGGCTCCGGCGCTGGCAGCGGCACCACGTTGGCGGCCGGCGCGGCTGGCACCGCGCGTGGCGGCGTGGGCAGCTTGCGCGAATGGCGTTCGAGCAGCGTGCGCTGGGCGTCGTCCAGGAAGCGGTCCAGCGGCAGCGTCTCGCTGGCGAAGTTGATCTTCACGTCGCCGAACAGTTCCGCTTTCAGTTCGCTGTCGGACTGCACGTTCACGCCCACCGTCGACACCTTGGTCGAGGCGGCCGGGGTGCTGCCGCGCGCGCCCCATTGTTCGCCCCCGGTGCCAGGATCGCTGCCGGTGGCGTACTGCACCGCCGCGTGGTCGGCGGCGGCGGCCCGGAAGCGCAAACGGGCGCCGATCGAACCGTCCTTGATGACGATCCGGTTCATGCCCAGCAAGACCATGGTCGACAGCGTTTGCAGGCGCGCCTTGGCGACCTTTTCGCGCGCTGCCGGCAGGATGTCCTGCTCCAGCACGTCGGCAGTCAGCTCGGCGCCGTCATGGCCATAATCGGCCAGCCAGCCGGGCGGCTCGGTCTCGCCGCTCTTGGGCACTGGCGCGAGCGTGAATTCGCCATCCTGGCCGACCAGCATCACGTCGCGCGGATGCTGTTCGACCAGGTAGTCGCGCGCCTGGTTGGCGGTGACGTTCTCCTGGGTGAACTGTTCGAGCGGCTTGGCCACCGCGGCCACCAGGTCGGCAAAGCTTTGCATCTGGCGGATCGACGAATCGACCATGGCATCAAAAGTACCATGCACCAGCGACGACACGAAGGCCGGGAAGTCCAGTTCGTCCGACAGCGCGCCGGCGCGCCGGCCCAGTGCATCGGTGGCGCTTTCCTTTTTCGGCTTGCTGGCGCTGTCGGCGAACGGATCAACCTGTTCCTGCTGCGGTTGCGCCGGTTCGACGATCTCGCGGCCAAAGGCATCCCTCGCCAGCGCATACGACGCTGGCGGCGGGGGCAGGGGGCGGTGCGAGTTTGACTGGCTCATGATGTCACGCTGCGATCAGCGCTGGACTGGCCTGCCATTCGCTGGCGCGCACGAACTTGCCATTACCGTAGAACTTGAGCGTGGTGGCGGCCACCTGGTCGGCTTCGCCCGCATGCGCAAACACGTAGCGGATGGTCGCCTGCAGCACCGCGCAGCTGGGCGTACCTTCGACGTCCTCGATGGTGGCCGTAACAAACAGCGTGCGCCCGCCTGCGCTGGCGCTGCGCCCGGCCGTGATGCGGATGCCGCCGACGGCGCCGGCAGCGTCGTAGTCCCAGGCCACGCCGAGTGCGCAATAGGTGCGCGCGCCGTCGGCTTCATCCAGGTATGGCCAGTCGCCCAGGCTGATCGCTTCGCCCGGAATGCGCCCGCTGGCAGCGACCTGGCTGGCGGCCGGCTTCATGTCTGGATATTGGGCCAGGCTCCAGGTCACGCCCGCATTCGAGCCGGTGATGGCCGGTCCGGCATCCACGGCCAGCGCCGACGATTGCAGCCACTGGCTGCTTTCCTCGTGCGTGCCGTCGCCATACAGGTGGACGTCGGTGACGCCGATGACGTCCGAGCCGATGCTGCGGCTGAAGCGATAGTGGAAGCGCAGGCGCAGCGCGGCGCACTGGTTGGGCTGATACAGGATGTTGTCGTCCATGATCTGGGCCCGCACATGCAAGCCCCAGCCGATGGCGTCGTTGGTGCCGATGTTGCTGATGCGGACATTGCCCAGCGAACGGCCGTCGAACTGCCAGTCGATCGAGAACCAGGCGCTGATGTCGTCAATCAGCCCGCCCGACACCGGCCAGCGGTTCAGGCGGATCGTGTTGGCGTCCCTGAACCCGCCCGCAGCGACGACTGGCGTATCGTTCGGATACTTGATGTGCGCGAACTGGTCCAGTTCCCAGGTCACGTCGCCCACGCTGTCGCGCACCGATTCGACGATAAAGCCGCCGATCGCAATCGCGGCCGACACGCCGCCGTCCATGGCGCGCGCGCGCGGTGGCGGCGGGGCCGGCATCTGCACCTGCTCGGGGGCGGCCAGCGCCAGCGCCGACGACTGCAGCCACTGGCCGCTCTGCTCCCAGCTGCCGTTGCCGTACAAATGGACATCGGTGACGGCCAGCACGTCCGAGCCGATCGAGCGCGTGAAGCGGTAATGCAGCCGGATGCGCAGCGCGGCGCACTGGTTGGGTTGATACAGGATGTTGTCGTCCATGATCTGGGCGCGCACCGTCAGGCCCCAGCCGACAGCGTCGTTGGTGCCGATGTTCGAGATGCGGACATTGCCCAGCGAAAGACCGTTGAACTGCCAGTCGATGGTAAACCAGGCGCTGATATCGTCCACCAGGCCGCCGCTGACGGGCCAGGTGTCGAGCCGGATGGTGGCTGCGTCGCGGAACGGCGCGGGCGAGGCCGGCGCGGTGTCGTTCGGATGCTTGACGTGGGCGAACTGGTCGAGCTCCCAGGCGACGTCGCCGGCACTGTCGCGGATCGACGACAGGATGAAGCCGCCGATGGCAATGGCGGCCGACACGCCGCCATCCATGGCGCGCGCGCGCGGCGGCGGCGGGGCCGGCATCCGGATCTCGTCGTCCGACGCCAGCAGCGACGCCTGCAGCAGCTGGTGGCCTTGCTGCACGGTGCCGTTGCCGAACAGGTGCACGTCGGCCACGGCCAGCACGTCGGCGCCGATCGAACGGGTGAAGCGGTAATGCAGGCGCACCCGCAGCGCGGCGCAGCTGCCGGGCTGGTACAGGATGTTGTCGTCCATGATCTGGGCGCGCACATGCAGGCCCCAGCCAATGGCGTCGTTGGTGCCGATGTTGCTGATGCGGACATTGCCCAGCGAGCGGCCGTTGAACTGCCACTCGATCATGAACCAGGCGCTGATGTCGTCCACCAGACCGCCTTCGACCGGCCAGGTATCGAGCCGGATCGGTGGCGCATCCTGGAACGCGGCCGGGCTGGCCGGCGCAGTGTCGTTCGGATGCTTGATGTGGTTGAACTGGTCCAGTTCCCAGGTCAC
This sequence comes from Pseudomonadota bacterium, assembly GCA_040390915.1. Taxonomy (GTDB): domain Bacteria; phylum Pseudomonadota; class Gammaproteobacteria; order Burkholderiales; family Burkholderiaceae_D; genus Telluria_A. Next base: position 5,443 of record JAZJXM010000086.1, on the reverse strand, counting down.
GTCGCCGACGCTGTCGCGCACCGATTCAAGCACGAAGCCGCCGATCGCGATGGCGGCGTCGGCTCCGCCGCCCATGGCGCGTCCGCGCCACGGCGCAGCCAGGCCCTGCGAGGTGGCGCCGGCCAGCGTGACCCAGTTGGTGTGGGCGGTGACGTCCATCGGCGGCATCAGCGCGCTTGGCGAACTGCCGGCGGCGACCGGGTCGTAGCTGTAGATGCGCTGGCGGTTCACATACAGTTCGTGGCAAGGGAAGCCATCGTGTTCGCCGTCGACCCGCACTTCGATGCTGTCGCCGCTGACGCGGATGAACAGCGTCATGACCGCATCAATGGCCGGCGCCACGCTCGAGAGCGGCAAGGAACCGCTGGCGTCGATGGTGACGATCGATGCGCCTTCGGCCATGGCCGTGATCGAGCGCACGGTGCCCGGTGCACCCACGTACACGCGCAGATTGTCGTCGCTGGCGGCGAGCGTGTCGCGCCGGATCGGCTGCGCGCCTTCGTTCGCTTCCAGCCACCAGGAGGGCTTGCCGGCCACGCTGTGGCTGTCGGCGCTGCGCCACTCGGTGCTTTCGCCCCAATGGCGTTCGATCAGGTCGACCCCGGCCACGCCGCCGCCCGGCGTCATGCGCACCCGCACCGTGATTTCGCCGCGGCTTTCGCCGCCGCTGTACGAGAAGCCGCGTCCGTCGCCGCCGAACACCGCGGTGGGCGCATCGATCAGCGGCGAAGGAATGAACATGCGGTATTTCAGTTCGAACGACGGGCCGCTGCCGTCGAAGGCATGGGCCACGCCCGGCTGCTTGCGGCCGCTGGCAGTACCGCCGCCGCCATAACCGGCGCCGCTGCGCGCCTGCTGGGCGGTGGGCGCCGACATGCCTTGCGCGGCTGGCGCTGGCGCCGGCGCGACTGCCGGTAGCGGGCCGAAGCCGTCATCGTAAGGCTGGGCGCCGTTGGGGGCGGGCGCTGCGGGCGCTGCCGCCACCATGCCCGGCGTGGCCGCGTCGCCGGCCCAATCGAGCGCGCCCTGGCCGGCGCCGTTGTAGCCGGCCGCGCGCTGCTGGCGGGTCGGCAGCACGCGCACGCGCGTCATCGAGCGCGCCGACAACCCGCGCAGCGAGATGTAGGGACTGTCCTTGCCGGGCCTGACATCGACCCGCAGCGGCGCGCTGTCGCTGCTGGAAGCCAGTCCGAAGTACAGGCGTTCCTGGCCGACGAAACGGGCCAGCACGTCCGGTGGCACGATGTACATGGTTTCGCCGCGCGCCAGCGCCAGGCCACCGGTGGCCCGGTTGCAATAGAAGTTCGACTGCGTGCGCTGCGCCTTGTTCTGGGCGTCAAACAGCGCCGGGTCGGAGGCAAGCGCAAGCTCGCTGCGCCCGGCGGCGTCGTTGCGGATGCTAAAACCGAGCATGGGAAAACGGTCGGAAACTTCAAGCCGGGTAGGGCGGAGAGTGGCTGACATAGGTATCACCTTTTCGCTTTGAACAGGGGAGTGATGGATGGAGCGTTGTAATCGGGCAGGCAATCGTAGATGGCGTCCAGCGGGTCGCTCTCGGGCAGCAGGTCGGGCACGGCGCCGTGCTGGGCTTCGAAGTCGCGCATCGCGCCACTGAGCATCGCCACCAGCAGCTTGGCGTGGGTCGGTCCAAAGGCCATGCGGCTGTGGACCGAGACCGCTTCCACTTCGGGCTGGTACTGGCCGAAGTCGAGCAGGAATTCCACCGCGTTGTGGCTCACCTCAAAGTAGTTGACGTAGCGCGCGAGCGGTATTTTCTTGCGGCGCTGGACGGACTGGCTGGACATGGCGGATCCCGAAATGGCTTGACGGGATACTGAGCAAATGGCGTGCCTGGATGGCGCGCGGGCCAAGTGCTTGATTCTGTTGAAGGGGGAAATGCGAGGCGGGCAGGCTGTGACAGCGCGCGTGTCACATTCGGTGATGGTGGTGTTACATGCGTTACATCGCGCTTGCGCAGGCGATGTTAAGTGTGCGTGACCTGGTACTTGGCCAGCTTGCGGTACAAGGTCATGCGCGAGCAATGCAGCTCCTTGGCCGCTTCGACCTTGTTCCACTGATGGTGTTCGAGCACCGCGATCATGTGCGCCAGTTCCGAATCGGGCGTGCTGCGGTATTGGCGGAACAGCGCCTGGAACGCCGGCGCCAGGTGCGCCAGTTCGAGCATGCCGTCGGGCGGATCGATGAACACCGATTCGACCAGGTTGCGCAGCTCGCGCACATTGCCGGGCCAGTCGTGCGCCTGCAAGGACGTGGCCAGCGCCGGCGCGATGCCGCTTACCTGGCGCCCGTCACGCCGGTTCAGTTCCGCGATCACGTGCTGCACCAAGGGCACGATGTCGGTGCTGCGTTCGCGCAGCGGCGGCAGCGCAAGGCGCGCCACGTTCAGGCGGTAGAACAGGTCCGAGCGAAAACGCTTGGCCGCCACTTCTTCTTCCAGCTGGCGGTTGGTGGCGGCCACGATGCGGATGTCGACCCGTTCGCTGCGGGTTGAGCCGACCGGCTGCACTTCATGCGTTTCCAATACCCGCAACAGCTTGGCCTGGGCAAACAGCGACATCTCGCCGATCTCGTCGAGGAACAAGGTGCCGCCGTCGGCATGCGCGATCTTGCCGCGCGCATTGGCGTGGGCGCCGGTGAAGGCGCCCTTGACGTGGCCGAACAGTTCGGACTCGATCAGCGCGTCGGGCAGGGCGCCGCAATTGACGACCACGAAGTGGCCATGCGCGCGCGCACTGAGCGCGTGTATCGCTTGCGCAACGCATTCCTTGCCGGTGCCCGTTTCGCCGGTGATGAGCACCGCCGCGGCGGACCTGGCGACCTTGGGCAGATAGCAGCGCAGCGCTTCGATAGGAGCGCTGTTGCCGACCAAGGTGTCTCGTAAATTCAGCAAAGAAAACACCTCCTCAAGCGCGGCGTGGCGATGGGTCTGGCGTGTTGGCAGTGGCATCAGGAAGTGACGCGCTGGTGCGGCGTATTGACGCTGATAATGGAATAGCGCTTCTTCGAAGTCAAGAAATTTCTTGGGTTAAATAGCAATGTTTCTGTGTCTCATTTGAAGCTGCCATTTTGCATTTATCGTTGGTTCGCGCAGCGTGTCAGCGATCCTTGATCCTTGATAAGCAGCCTCATCTTTGCGAGGTTCAGACTCGGCTTCTCACCCACTTCGCAGGAGCAGCCACATGAATCCTTCCGGTCAAAATGCGGGCGATGCCGCGCTCGATCTGGTGCCGGCCGAGCGCGCGCAATTTCGCGCGCTGGTGCTGGCCAATCCGAATTATTTCGGCAACGTCGAAGGCAGCAAGCTGCCGCCTGTGCTCAATATTCAGGTCAACCGCACCTACGAGGAAATTGGCTGCGTCGGCTTTCAACCACAATTTGGCCGGCTCGACGCGGTGATCTATGTGAACCAGCCGGCCGGCTACGGCGGCGGCATTTGCGGACCGGGCTCGCATGAATATGTGCGCTTCTACCTGTCGGGCGACAACGGCGCCAGCTGGCAGGACGCCGGCCTGGCCAGCTTTGCCGCGTTCGACATCCCGCTCGGCACGACCGGGCCGCGCCGGCTCGAGTATGCAGTCACGGTGCAGATCGATCCGGCCAAGCGCTTCTGCTTTGTCGACAATTTTTACCTGGTGCGCGCAATCCTGTCGTGGAACGTGCCGCCGCCGCCCAACACCCCGGCCTTCAAGCCGGTATGGGGCGACATCCACAACACCCACATCCAGATCGACCCGCGCCGCCTGATCCTGATCGACGAGCTGCTGCAGGCGGCCCAGGTCAAGCTACCGCCGCTGGTGGGCCAGGTGCTGGACCTGGCCAAGCCGGTGCCGGCGATCGAACCGCAGGTGCTGGGCGCGCTCGAACTGCAGGCGCTATACAAAGGCAAGGACGTGCCGCCGCACCGCTACGCGCTGGCCGAACTGCACCAGATGATCAGCAAGCCGGCGCTGGCCGACAGCTTGATGACGGCCGACTTCGGCGGTATTTTGCCGGAACTGGGGATCGACCTGTCCAAGGTGATCGGCCAGCTGTTCCCCACCGACGGCAATACCAGCTTCGAAGAACTCGAATGCATCGGCCTCAATCCCAACCAGGATGCGCTGGTGGGCGTAATCCGGGTCAAGCTGCCGAGTGGCTACTCGGGCGGGCCGTGCACCGCCGGCAGCCGCGAATACGTGACCTTCTGGGGCGACTTCGACCGCAACGGCAGTTTTGAAACCTACCTCGGCACCACCTCGGTCAATGTGCACGACTACCATCCGATCCCGCGCGAAGGGCTGGAGTATTCGGTGTTCTTGCCGGTCAACCTGGACCGCTATCGCCGGCCATGCCAGCGCGGCCCGGTGGTGGTGCCGATCCGCGCCATCCTGTCGTGGCAAGTGGCCGCGCCGCCGGGCAACCCCAACTTCGTGCCGGTCTGGGGCAACCGCGAGCAGACCCTCATCCACATCAAGCCAGGCCGCAATCCGCAGGGCCATCCGCCGTTCATCGAAACGGTGGGCTCGATGGCGGTGGCCGACATCAACGGCGCCGGCTACGCCAACGGCCCGGCCCAGCTGGTCGGCTTCACGGCCAAGCAAAGCCCGTTCGGCGGCGAGGTCGTGATCACAGGCCACCTGGCCAACCCGGCCGACATCAGCACCGGCGCCGGGGCGCTGCGCTACAAGGTGATCGTCAACGACGGCAGCGGCGAGCAGGCGCTGGCCAACACGTTCGCGGTGGCCCGCACCCAGCTGCTCGATGGCGTCTGGAGCATCCTGCCGGCGCTCACTCAATCGGTCGACGCCATGAACTACTACACCTACCGCGAAGACTTGACCAGCGCGCCGGGCAACGCGCAGATTTTCGTGGCCGGCAATTTGCTGGCGCGCTGGCAAACGGCCGGCAAGAGCGGCACCTGGAGCATCCGCATCGAAGCGCGCGATGCGGCCAATGTGCTCTATCCCGGCAACACCGTCACGGTGCGGCTCGATAACGAAGCGCCGCAGATCCCGCCGGGCAGCTTCAAGATCACCTCCGGCGCCGGCACTTGCGGCGACTTCACGGTGGGCGACATCATCGAAGGCACGTACCAGGTCACGGACCAGCATTTTGGCGCGCTGTCGCTGTCGGTGCAGCCGCCGCTGGGAGGCGTGTTCACCGCGCCGGTGCCCAATCCGCGCAGCTACCCGACGGTGCCGAGCACGGGCGAAGCGGGCGTGTGGAAGCTCGACACCACCGGCATGCCCAAGTGCGGCTATGTGGTCAGGCTGGGCGCCTCCGACCGCACCATCGTCGACAGCGGCTATATCGGCTACGGCAATGAAGCGTTCGTCGGCCTGTGCCTGAAGGAGCCGGGCATCTAAAAAGAGGGTCAAGTCTGACATCTGGACACGGCCCCATCAGTAGCAACGCTACTGATGGGGCCGTGTCCAGATGTCAG
>JAZJXM010000085.1:0-8226 GCA_040390915.1 Pseudomonadota bacterium | reverse complement strand
GCGGACGCTGGATCCTCACCGCGGGCCTGGGCGGCATGGGCGGCGCGCAGCCGCTGGCGGCCACCTTCGCCGGCGCGGTCTCGCTCAACATCGAATGCCAGCAAATCAGCATCGACTTCCGCCTGCGTACCAAATACCTGGACAAGCAGGCTACGGACATCGACGACGCTATTCGTTTGATCAAGGAACACACCGCCAAGCGCGAAGCGATTTCGATTGGCCTCTTGGGCAACGCAGCTGACATTCTGCCGGAGCTGGTCAAGCGCGCCAAAGCTGGCGGCATCGTGCCCGACATGGTGACCGACCAGACCTCGGCACACGATCTGATCAACGGCTACCTTCCTAGCGGCTGGACGGTCGAACAGTGGAAGGCGGCGCAGCAGGATCCGTCCCAGCACGCGCGCCTGACCGAAGCTGCCGCCGCCTCGTGCGCGGTGCATGTGCAGGCCATCCTCGACTTCCACGCGATGGGCGTCAAGGCGGTCGACTACGGCAACAACATTCGCCAGGTCGCACTTGACCATGGCGTCAAGGATGCCTTCGGCTTCCCTGGCTTCGTGCCGGCTTACATCCGTCCCCAGTTCTGCGAGGGCCGCGGCCCGTTCCGCTGGGTGGCGCTGTCGGGCGACCCGGAAGATATTTACAAGACCGATGCCAAGATCAAGGAACTGTTCCCCGAGCAGACGCAGGTCCACCACTGGCTGGACATGGCGCGCGAGCGCATCGCCTTCCAGGGCCTGCCAGCGCGCATCTGCTGGCTGGGCCTTGGCGAGCGTCACATCGCCGGCCTGGCGTTCAATGAAATGGTGCGCAACGGCGAACTGAAAGCGCCGGTTGTGATCGGGCGCGATCACCTCGACACCGGCTCGGTGGCCAGCCCTAACCGCGAAACCGAAAGCATGCGTGACGGTACCGACGCCGTGTCCGACTGGCCGCTGCTCAACGCGCTGCTCAACACCGCCGGCGGCGCCACCTGGGTCTCGCTGCACCACGGCGGCGGCGTAGGCATGGGTTATTCGCAGCACTCCGGCATGGTCATCGTGGCCGACGGCACCGATGCCGCCGCCAAGCGATTGGCGCGCGTGCTGGTCAACGATTCCGGCTCGGGCGTCATGCGCCACGCCGATGCCGGTTATGAATCGGCTGCCGCCTGCGCCAAGCGCAATAACCTCAATCTCCCTATGGTCAAATAATATGAACAACACCAACACCACCGGCTGGACCCTGAACCCTGGCCTGATGACCATGGACGACCTGCGCGCCGTCTGGGCCGCGCCAGCCAAGCTGACGCTGTCGCCGTCCGCCTACCCGGTCATCAAGGCATCCGCCGCCGCGGTCGATGCGATCGTGGCCAAGGGCGACGCCGCTTACGGCATCAACACCGGCTTCGGCATCCTGGCCAAGACCCGCATCCCGGACGAAAAGCTGGAAGAGCTGCAGCGCAACCTGATCCTGTCGCACTCGGTCGGCACCGGCGCGCTGCTGTCGGACGCGGTGGTGCGCCTGATCGTGCTGATGAAGATCGGCAGCCTGGCGCGCGGCTTTTCGGGCGTGCGCCCGGTGATCATCGACACCCTGATCGCCATGTACAACGCCGGCATCACGCCAGCTATTCCGGCCAAGGGTTCGGTCGGCGCGTCGGGCGACCTGGCGCCGCTGGCGCACATGACGCTGGCGATCCTGGGCGTAGGCCAGGTGCGCTATGAAGGCAAACTGGTCGAAGCGATGGACGCCCTGAACAGCGCCGGCATCGCGCCGGTGGTACTGGCTGCAAAAGAAGGCCTGGCGCTGATCAACGGCACCCAGGTGTCGACCGCACTGGCGCTGCACGGCTTGTTCATGACCGAGCGCCTGCTGGAAGCGGCCATGGTCGCCGGTTCCCTGTCGCTGGACGCGGCCAAGGGCAGCGATGCGCCGTTCGACGCGCGCGTGCACGAAGTGCGTGGCCAGCCGGGCCAGATCGCCGCAGCATCGATTTACCGCCAGCTGGTGGCCGCCAGCGCCATTCGCGCCTCGCACCTGGTCGGCGACGAGCGCGTGCAAGATCCATACAGCCTGCGCTGCCAGCCGCAGGTAATGGGCGCCATCATCGATTTGATCGGCAACGTGTCGCGCACGCTGCTCATCGAAGCGAACGCCGTCACCGACAATCCATTGATTTTCCCTGAAACCGGCGAGATCATCTCGGGCGGTAACTTCCACGCCGAGCCGGTCGCGTTTGCGGCCGACACGCTGGCGCTGGCGATCGCCGAAATCGGCGGCCTGGCCGAACGCCGCATCGCACTGCTGATCGACGCTACCTTGTCCGGCCTGCCGCCGTTCCTGGTGCGCGAGCCGGGCGTCAATTCCGGCTTCATGATCGCCCATGTGACCGCCGCCGCGCTGGCGTCCGAAAACAAGTCGCTGGCCCATCCGGCCAGCGTCGACAGCCTGCCGACGTCGGCCAACCAGGAAGACCATGTCAGCATGGCCACCTTCGCGGCGCGCCGTCTGGACGATATGGCGCAAAATACCGCTGTCATCGTCGGCATCGAACTGCTGGCTGCGGCCCAGGGCATCGATTTCCATCGTCCGCTCAAGTCGTCGCCGCACCTGGAACACGTGCATGCGCAGCTGCGCGTCAAGGTACCGTTCTTCGACGCCGACCGCTTCTTCGCGCCGGACATCGAAGCGGCCAAGCAGATGGTGGTGGGCGGTGAACTGAGCGCGTCCTGCAAGGGCCTGTTCGCATCGCTGTACAAGTAATACACACGTAGCGGGAGCACACGATGGATTTTGAGTTCAACCAGGGTCGCATTCCTTTGCTGGTGTCGATGCCCCATGTGGGCACCGATATCCCCGACGATATCGCCGCGCGCCTGGCGCCATGCGCCAGCGAGCGCGCCGATACCGACTGGCATCTCAAACAGCTGTACGGTTTCCTGGCCGAGATGGGCGCTTCGACCATCGCGGCGCGCTGGTCGCGCTACGTGATCGACCTCAATCGCCCGCCCGAAGACACCAACCTGTATCCGGGCATGTCGACCACCGGCCTGTGCCCGGTCGACACTTTCAGCAGCGAACCGTTGTACCGCGAAGGCGACCAGCCCGGCGAACAGGAAGTGCAGGGCCGGCTAACGCGCTACTGGCAGCCGTATCACAGCCAGCTGCGGGCAGAGCTGGATCGCATGCTGGCGCTGCATGGCCGCGTGGTGCTGTGGGACGCCCATTCGATTGCATCGGTCGTTCCGCGTTTTTTTGAGGGCCGCCTGCCGGACCTCAATTTCGGCACCGCGCAAGGCACCACCTGCGATCCGGCCATGGAAGCGGCGATCACTGGCATCGCCAGGGCGCAGGATGCTTTTTCTGTGGCCGTCAATGGCCGCTTCAAGGGTGGTCACATCACACGTCATTACGGCCAGCCTGCGATGAACGTGCACGCAATCCAGCTTGAAATGTGCCAGTGCGTGTATATGGACGAAAGCGCGCCGTTTGCGTATCGCCCGGAACGCGCCGCGCTGGTGCAGCCGCTGCTGCGCAAACTCACCGGTGCTGCCGTCGACTGGGTGCGCGCATGATGTCCCTGTTCGCACAGCACGCCTTGCTGCCCGACGGCTGGCAGGACAACGTGCGCATCGAATGGGACGCCGTCGGTAACATAACCGCGCTGACCAGCAACGCGGTGCGCGCGCAAGGTGAAGCGGCGGCCGAACTGGTCCTGCCGGGCATGGTCAACCTGCATTCGCACGCGTTCCAGCGCGCGCTTGGCGGGCTGACCGAAACGGCGGGCGATGGACCGGACAGCTTCTGGACCTGGCGCGACCTGATGTACCGTTTTGCGCACAACATCACGCCGGCCCACATCGAAGCCATTGCCGCCCAGCTGTTTTCCGAATGCCTGCGCCATGGCTATACCTCGGTGTGCGAATTCCATTATGTGCAGCGCGACCAGAGTGGCGACATGTATGCGCGCCCGGCCGAAACGGCCGAACGCGTGGTCGCGGCGGCGCAGCTGACCGGCATCGGCGTGACCATGCTGCCGGTGTTGTACAGCTACGCTGGTTTCGGCGAGCAGCCGCTCAAGCCGGAGCAAAAGCGATTTCGCACCGGCCCGGTCGAAGTGCTGCAAGTGATTGATGCACTCGACCCCTTGCGCGGCCCGCAGGTGGAAGTGGGCGTTGCGCCCCATTCGCTGCGCGCCGCTTCCAGCACCCAGATCCGCGAAGTGCTGGCGGCCTTGCCGCCAGAGCGCCCGGTGCACATCCACATCGCCGAACAGCAGGCCGAAGTCGATCAGTGCATCGCCGCCACTGGCATGCGCCCGGTGCGCTACCTGATGGAGCAGTTCACGCTCGACCAGCGCTGGTGCCTGGTGCACGCGACGCACCTTGACGCCGGCGAAACGGCGGCGCTGGCCGCCAGCGGCGCCATCGCCGGCCTGTGCCCGACCACCGAAGCCAATCTCGGTGACGGCCTGTTCCCGCTCGAACCGTTCATCGCTGGCGGCGGGCGCTTCGGCATCGGCAGCGACAGCCATATTTCGCAGTCGCCGGTCGAAGAGCTGCGCTGGCTCGAATACGGCCAGCGCCTGCAGCACCAGCGCCGCAACGTGGCAGCCTCCAAGGCCCAGCGCCGGGTCGGCGACTTCCTGTGGGCCGGCGCACTGGCCGGCGGTGCACTGGCCACCGGGCGCCAGGTCGGCGCGCTGGCGGTCGGCAAGCGGGCCGACCTGCTGGTGCTCGACAGCGAGCACCCTAACCTGGCCGGCATCGATGCCGGCGACGTGCTGGGCACGTTCGTGTTCTGCGGCAACGATAACCTGGTCAAGGACGTGCTGGTGGGCGGTCGCTGGGTGGTGCGCGACGGCCAGCACGTGGCCCAGGGTGCGATTGCGCAGCGATACATGCATACCATCGCCGAATTGCGTACACTGAGAGCATGACACTTCTGATTCCCTTTGCCGGCCTGGAACCGGCGCCCTGGAAGAACGGGGGCGGCAGCACCACTGAAATCGCCATCGCGCCAGTGGGGGCCAGTCTCGACAACTTCGATTGGCGCATCAGCCTGGCCACAATCGCGGCCGGCGGCCCGTTTTCGGTGTTTCCCGGCGTCGACCGCACGCTGGCGCTGGTGGACGGCGCCGGGGTGGTGCTCGACATCGGCGACGAAGGGCGTTTTGTGCTCAGCGAAGACGATCCGATCGTGGAATTTGCCGGCGAGTCGGACGTGATGGCCACGTTGACGCTGGGCCCGACCACCGATTTCAACGTCATGACCGACCGCGCGCGCTTCACCCACCGGCTGGGGCGGCGCGTATTGACCGGCAGTTCCGAATTCGCGCCGCGCGGCGACATCACGATCCTGTTCCTGCTCGAAGGCGACAGCCTGGCCGTGTGCAGCGACGCTGAGCGCATCGGCATGGTGCGCTACGACGCCGTGGTGTTCGACAGCGGCAGCGTCTGGACCCTGGAAGCGGAAGCGGAGCAGGCTACCGTGTTCGTGGTCGACCTGTTTCGCAACAAGGCGTAAGCGATGACGCTGCGCTGCGATGTCCTGTTTACCAATGTGCACCTGGCCACCATGGTCGACGGCTACGGCGAATTGCGCGACAGCGCGATCGGCGTCACCGATGGCCGGATCAGCTGGATCGGAGCGCGCGAACAGGCGCCGCCGGCGGCCACCGTGCACGACGGCGCCGGCTGCTGGCTTACGCCCGGCCTGATCGACTGCCATACCCATATCGTCCACGCCGGCAACCGCAGCGACGAATTCGAGGCGCGCCTGAATGGCGCCACCTATGAAGACATCGCGCGCGCCGGCGGGGGCATCATGTCGACCGTGCGCGCCACCCGCGCCGCAAGTGACACCGAATTGCTGCGCCAGAGTATGCCGCGCGTGGCCAGCATGCTGGCCGAAGGCGTGACCACCATCGAAATCAAATCCGGCTACGGCCTCGATCTGGCGAACGAAGCGAAAATGCTGCGCGTGGCGCGCCGCATCGGCGAGCTGCTGCCGGTGGGCGTGGCCACCACCTTCCTCGGCGCGCACGCACTGGCGCCCGAATTCGCCGGCCGCGCCGACGACTACATCAGCGCCATTTGCGAGGACATGCTGCCGCAGATCGCCGCCAACGGCCTGGCCGACGCGGTCGACGCGTTTTGCGAACGCATCGGGTTTTCGAACGCGCAGACCGAGCGCGTATTCGAAGCGGCGCGCGCGCATGGCCTGCCGGTCAAGCTGCACGCCGAACAGCTGTCCGACCAGCACGGCGCCGAACTGGTGGCGCGCTTTGGCGGCCTGTCGGCCGACCACCTGGAGCATCTGAGCGAAGACGGTATCCAGGCCATGGCCGCCGCCGGCACGGTCGCTGTGCTGCTGCCGGGCGCCTACTACTTCTTGCGCGACACTACCCCACCGCCGGTGGCCGCCTTGCGCGCGGCCGGCGTGCCGATGGCGGTGGCGACCGACTGCAACCCGGGCACCTCGCCCATGACATCGATGCTGCTGGCGCTGAACATGGTGTGCACGCTGTGGCGCTTGACGCCGCAGGAAGCGCTGGCTGGCGCCACCGTCCACGCCGCACGCGCGCTGGGCCGGCAAGCCGACATCGGCACGCTGGAAGTAGGCAAGCGTGCTGACTTCGCGCTGTGGGACATCGCCCGTCCGGCCGACTTGTCCTACGCGATCGGCTTCAACCCTTGCCGCGCAGTGGTCAACGGAGGCGTGCTGCGCGATCCGGTGGTCCGCCTGCCTGACTGATTCCATCCGTGCGCGCAGCGGTCCGCCTTGTCGTCGCTGTCATCCTGGCCGCCAGCGCCATGCAGGCCAGCGCGGTCGATGATGTGCTGCGGGTCGGCTCCAAGCGCTTTACCGAATCCTATATCCTGGGCGAGGTACTGGCCCAAACTGGCGCTGCGCACGGCAAGGCCGAGCACCGCCAGGGATTGGGCAACACCGCCATTGTGCTGGCCGCCCTGCAGACGGGCAGCATCGACGTGTATCCCGAATATGCCGGCACAATCGACCTCGAGATTCTCAAGAATCCGAAACCGACGTCGCTGGCCCAGATGCGCGCCAGGCTGGCCCCCATGGGCCTGGGCGTGGCGGTGCCGCTTGGCTTCAACAACAGCTATGCGCTGGCGATGCGCGCCGATAGCGGCGTGAAGACGTTGTCGGAATTGGCGCGCCAGCCAAAACTGAGGTTCGGCCTGTCGCATGAATTCATCGGCCGCGCCGATGGCTGGCCGGGGCTGGCACAGACCTATGGACTGACGCAAGCGGTGCGCGGCCTTGATCACGGCATCGCCTACGAAGCGCTGGCGCTGCGCCAGGTGGACGTGATCGACATCTACGCCACCGACGCCAAGATCAAGCGCTACGGCCTGACGGTGCTGGCCGACGACCGGGCTTACTTCCCGCGCTACGACGCGCTGCTGCTGTACCGGCTCGACCTGCCGCAACGCCTGCCGGGCGCATGGCGCGCGCTGCAGGCGCTGGAAGGGCGCATCAGTGCCGAGCGCATGATCGCGATGAACGCCGCGGTCGAACTGGAAGGGAAAAGCTTCGCCAGCGTGGCCAGCGATTTCCTGGCGCCGGTCGCCAGCAAGGCAGGCGCGCGCGATGGCCTGGCCGCCAAGCTGTTCGGACCTGATTTATGGAAGCTGACCTGGCAGCACCTGATGCTGGTGCTGGTATCGGTGTCGCTGGCCTGCCTGGCGGGCATCCCGCTGGGGATCTTGGCCGCACTGGCGCCGCGCGTGCGCCAGCCGGTGCTGGCGCTGGTGGGCGTGCTGCAAACGGTGCCGTCGCTGGCGCTGCTGGCGATCCTGATTTCGCTGCTCGGCACGATCGGCACGGTGCCGGCGCTGGTGGCCCTGTTCACCTACGCGCTGCTGCCGGTGGTGCGCAACACCTGCACCGGCATCCTGGGTGTGCCGCAAGGGATGCGCACGGCGGCGCTGGCGCTCGGGCTGCGCCCGGCGCAGCGGCTGCTGTACATTGAGCTGCCGCTGGCGCTGCCGGTGATTCTGGCGGGCGTGAAAACGGCGGCGGTGATGAGCGTGGGCACGGCGACAATTGCCGCCTTCATCGGCGCCGGTGGCTACGGCGAGCGCATCACCATTGGCCTGGCGCTCAACGACAACGCCATGCTGCTGGCCGGCGCCATACCTGCCGCCGTGCTGGCGCTGCTCACGCAGCTGCTGTTCGAAGCGATCGAAAAGGCCGCTAAATAACAGGGTCAGGTCG
>JAZJXM010000084.1:0-7497 GCA_040390915.1 Pseudomonadota bacterium | reverse complement strand
TTCGAAGTACTCATCGTGCTTGGTGAAGCCGCCCAGCGTCTTGGCGATATCGTTCGCGACAGAAGGCTTCTCGGCGATGATGAGGGTTTTTGTCATATGGTTTCTCGTCGTACTATTAGGTGATTCGGCTCGCGCATCATACATGCTTGGCCGTCAGCAGCAATATTTTGTTGACTTTGCAACAGGATTCATAAGATACGGGAATTGTAACAATCCGGTTTGCGGCCAATGATAAGCGGGTTGCAGGACTATCTGCAAGGGGACTGTGCATGCGCGACGCCACAAACGGGCGCGCCGTCGCTTTTATATAGAGGGGAATTAATGCAGCAGGCGCGGTGCCTGCTCGTCGTCGGCGCCGAACAGGTCGTCGAACATCAGCGCGTCCGGCTCCTTGCCCTGGCTCCAGAGCAGCATCAGGACGATGATCTTCAGCTTGCCCAGGCCGACGGGCGACTCTTCCAGCGCCAGCGCGCGTTCGATGACGATTTCGCGCTGCACCGGCGAGAGCACCTTGGCGCTTTCGAGGAACTGGATGAAGCCCACTGCGGCGCTGCCCAGCGCATCATACTCGGTCTGCACATAAAAGCGCGTGCCGGACGAGGAAAACGCGGCGCTTGTCTCGGCGCCGGCCATTTCGGTCAGGTCGGTCAGCCACACGATGGCTTCGGAAATTTCGACGTCGTCGAACCCTACGGCCGACAACTTGCGCGCCAAGGCCGCCGGCTCGGGGCAGGCGTCAGGACGGTAGTACGTCTCGTAAAGGTAGACCAGGATATCGAACATGGCTCTACTCTATCAGTTAAGCTCGCTCCGACACAAGCCTGTTGCGCCATCGAGCCGCTGGAACATTCCACCGGGCAATCGTTCGACGTGGCCGGCCAGTTCCAGCGCCAGCAACTGGCCGGCCAGCAGGCCTGGCGCCAGGTCGCAGCGCGCCGCCAGCGCGTCGGCGCCGACCGGACCGTGGCCCAGCGCCAACAGCAGCGCCTGGTATTCGCCGCAATAGTCGGGCGCTGCCGCAGGGCCGAGCGCCGCTTGCGGCGTGAGCCGCAATTCGTCAAGCAGGTCGGCCGCTGTCTCGACCAGTTTGGCGCCCTGCTTGATCAGTTTGTGGCAGCCCTTGGCCAGCGGCGCGTGGATCGAGCCGGGCAAGGCGAACACGTCGCGCCCCTGGTCGTTGGCAATGCGGGCAGTGATCAGCGAGCCCGAACTGGCAGCCGCTTCGACCACCAGCACCGCGCTGGACAGGCCGCTGATCAGGCGGTTGCGGCGCGGGAAATTCTCGGGCAGCGGGCGCGTGCCTAGTGAGTACTCGCTCACCAGGCAGCCCTGCGCAGCGATGCGGCGCGCCAGGTCTTCGTTAGCGCGCGGATAGATGCGGTCGATCCCGGTGCCGACCACGGCGACGGTCGAACCGGGGCCGCGCAAGCCGCCCTCATGGGCCGCCGCGTCGATCCCCAGCGCCAGCCCGGACACGATGGTCAGGCCGCTGGTGCTGAGCGCGCAGCCGAACGCGCCGGCGTTGCTCACGCCCTGCACGCTGGCGTTGCGGCTGCCGACAATGGCCACCGCGGGTGCGCCCAGCAGGTCGATACGCCCTTTGACGTACAGCAGCACCGGCGGATCGGGTATGTGGCGCAGCAAAGGCGGGTAGTCGGGGTCGTCCAGTGTCAGCACATGGTTGCCGGGCAGCGCCAGCCACGCTTGCACCTGATCGATGTAGGCCATGGTGCGCTGGTCAAGCGGGGCGCGCAGCGCGCGCGCGACCGTGCCCGATACGCAGGCGAGCAGCGCATCGTGGTCGGCAGAAAAAATAGCGGGGGGATGGTCGAAACGCTGCAGCAGGCGCTGCACCGCTACCGGACCCACGCCTGGGGTGCGTTCCAGGCGTAGCCAGTCAACCAGGCTGGGCGCCTGGCGGGAACTGGGGGCGGGGTCCGTGTCTTGCACGGCGCTATTACTCCGGTGATCTGGCGACGCCGCCGACTTCCACCGGCTCCGTCGATTGCATGATCAAGCCATACGAGATGTGCTTGAAGGTGCGGAAAATGAACAGGGTGCCGGACTGCTCGTCTGGCAACTTGATCATCGCGCCGCCCATGCCCAGCATGCCGCTGCTCGCGGTGCGGTCGTTGACGGTCTTGCCATGAGTGTAAAGCTGCAGCACGGCGCCGATATCGAGTCCGTCAAGGCTGCCGCGATTAACGCTGACTACCTGGTTCTGGCCGGCATAGCTCACGCCGGAGTAAATGCCGACCACGCGCGCGCTCACTGGCTGATCCGGCGGATGCGGCACATAGCTGCGGATGATGGTCGGTGGGGCCGGCATCAACAGGTCGCCCACCGCCATTTCCTGCTTGGAATCGGCAACGATGAAGGTATGCACGTCGCTGCCGGCCTTCGCTTCGGCGTTGAGCTTGACGGTACCGAGGTACACCGCTTCATAGGCAATCACTTTGCCGCTGTCGGGATCCCGTAGTGGCGTGCCCGGGCGGAACACCTGGAACGACGAGCCGCCATTAAGCGCGCCGCGCACGTACACTTTTTCATCCTTGGCCAGGAATACCCGGCCTTCGCGCGCGGCGACGATGCGTGGCGCACCCTTGAGTTCGTTCTCTTCGACAATCAAAGGCTGCGACAGGAACGGCTCGATCACCGACGACGGAATCGAGGCGATCGCATCGCGCCCCAGGCCCTCGGTGCGGATCTGCGGTTGCAAGCGCACAGTGCCATTGGCGCCGTCGCCCGAACCTGGCTGGCTCAACGACAAGCGGCCGTGGACGCGGTCGAAATAGACGATCTGTCCCGGATAGATCCAGTGCGGATTCTTGATCTCTTCCTTGTTCATGCCCCACACCTGCGGCCAGCACCACGGATGCTCGAGGAATTTGCCGGAAATATCCCACAAGGTATCGCCCTTGACGACCTTGTGCTGGTCGGGCGCGTTGGCGCGGAATTCGCAAACGGTTGCGGCCTGCGCCGGAAGGGCCAGCAGGCCCGAGAAAAGCGCTGCAACTGCTATGCGTGCGCTGACTGTGCTAAAATTTTTCATTGAGATGTCCGTTAAGTGCGGCATTAACACGGAATTGCTAGCTGGACTCATCACTTTGCCAGCCAGAGCGCAAGATGCAACGATTTAACGCTACCCTATCGATCATTCTGGGGCAAAGCTTGCCGAACTGGATCAAATTCTGCACATAAATCCTTGAAGTAGCAAGAAAAACCGCGTTCGGCCACCCTGTCGACCTGTTGCGTTTTTGTTGTGTTTAGGCATTTTTAAGCTGATCGCGCGTGATTTCCTTACCAACGTTACAAAGCTAATTAATCATATGGCAATATTGAATATCCTCCGCTACCCGGACCCGCGCCTGCACAAAGTGGCCACGCCGGTCACCGAATTTGGCGAGCGCATCCATCGGCTGGTGGCCGACATGGCCGAGACCATGTATGACGCGCCGGGCGTCGGGCTGGCCGCCAGCCAGGTCGATGTGCACGAGCAGCTGGTGATCATCGATACGTCCGAGAGCAAGGACGAACTGCGCGTGTTCGTCAACCCCCAGATCACCTGGGCCAGCGCGGAAAAAGTCGTCTATGAAGAGGGCTGCTTGTCGGTGCCGGGCATTTACGATGGCGTCGAACGCGCCACCCAGGTCAAGGTCAGCGCGCTTGACGCCGACGGCCAGCCGTTCGAACTGGAAGCGGACGGCCTGCTGGCCGTGTGCATCCAGCACGAAATGGACCACTTGCTGGGCAAGGTGTTTGTCGACTACCTGTCGCCGCTCAAGCGCAACCGGATCAAGGCCAAGATGCTCAAGGAAACGCGCGGCATCGAGCGCGAAGCCCAGCTCAAGGCAGCAGGACGGCGCTTCTAAGCCATGAAAATCGTCTTCGCCGGCACACCCGAGTTCGCCGCGGTCGCACTCGAAGCGCTGCACCAGGCCGGCTTTGAGATTCCCCTCGTGCTGACCCAGCCCGACCGCCCTGCCGGGCGCGGCATGCAACTGCATGCGTCGGCCGTCAAGCAGTACGCGCTGGCGCATGGCATCGAGGTGCTGCAGCCGCTGTCGCTGCGCATCGACAGCAAGGATCCGGAACGCGCCGCGCAGGCCCAGGCCGCGCACGCGCGCTTGCTGGCCACCGACTATGACGTGATGGTGGTGGCGGCCTATGGCCTGATCCTGCCGCGCGCCACGCTCGACATCAAGCCCTGCATCAATATTCACGGTTCGCTGCTGCCGCGCTGGCGCGGCGCCGCGCCCATCCACCGCGCGATCGAGGCGGGCGACGCGGAAACTGGCGTGACCATCATGGAAATGGAAGAAGGCCTGGACACCGGCGCCATGCTGCTGGCCGAACGGGTCGCCATTGGCGATGCCGAGACCACCGCCGCCCTGCACGACCGGCTGGCACGCCTGGGCGCCGACATGATCGTCCAGGCCTTGCGGCTGCGCGCCGATGGCAAGCTGACGCCCGTGCCCCAGCCCGAAGCGGGCGTGACCTATGCGGCCAAGATCAACAAGGATGAAGCGCGGCTCGATTTCGCGCGTCCGGCGCTGGAACTGAGCCGCAAGATTCGCGCCTTCAATCCCTTCCCCGGCGCGCATGCCGAAGTCAACGGCGTGACCGTCAAGATCTGGGGCGCCGAAGCGAGCGCCGCCGGCAGCGACGCGCGTCCAGGCCAAGTGCTGGCGGCGGACGCCCAGCATGGCATCGTGGTGGCCTGCAAGGGCGGCACCTTGCGTTTGACGCAATTGCAAAAACCCGGCGGCAAGCGTTTGCCTGCGGCCGAGTTCCTCAAGGGTTTCCCCCTGGCCGGGCTCAGTTTCGACTGATCCCGCTATGTCTTATCTGACGAATCAGGCAGCTTCGCTGTCGGCTCCGCGCTGCGCTTGCATATGGTCGCGCAGGATCTGGTTGATCCGGGTCTGGTAACCTGGACCGCCGGACTTGAACCAGTTGAGCATGTCGATGTCGAGCCGGATCGTGACGATCTGCTTCATGGGCAAGCCGTTGGCGGCCAGGGGCGCAGCGTTGACAACCGCCTGCAGTGCGGCCTGGTCTGGCCAGGTGGCTTGAAACTCTTCATTCATATGTTGCTCTCCAGTTGACGGGTATTGCTGTGCAGACAGAATTGTCGACGACGTATGTATCGTGGAGATTGCGGACACCCCGTTATTTGTATCGCTGTGTATCAAACCGGTTAGAAATTACATAAAGATACAAAATGATGGGCGTTAAAACCCTTTGGGCTTGTTGACGTATAATTTTAGACCGCCCCTGACGCTCCACAGAAAGCCACCCGATGACGACCGCCATTTCAGCCACCGAAACCCTGCTGCGCGAGATATTGGCGCGCCGGATCATGATCCTGGACGGCGCAATGGGCACCATCATCCAGCAATACAAGCTGGACGAAGCGGCGTACCGGGGTGAACGCTTTGCCAACTTTGCCGCCCCAAGCGGTAGCGGCGCGCGCGAACTGTTCGTCAAGGGCAATAACGAACTGCTGACGCTGACCCAGCCCCAGATCATTCAGGAAATCCACGAGCGCTACCTGGCGGCCGGCGCCGACATGATCGAGACCAATACCTTCGGCGCGACCACGATTGCCCAGGACGACTACCACATGGGCCACCTGGCCTACGAAATGAACGTGGCCGCCGCCAAGCTGGCGCGCGCCGCCTGCGACAAGTACAGCACGCCAGATAAGCCGCGCTTCATGTGCGGCGCACTGGGCCCGACCCCGAAGACCGCCTCGATCTCGCCCGACGTCAACGACCCGGCCGCGCGCAACGTCACCTTTGACCAATTGGTCGCGGCGTATCACCAGCAAACGGCCGGCCTGATCGAAGGCGGCGCCGACGTGCTGCTGGTCGAAACCATTTTCGACACCCTCAACTGCAAGGCGGCGCTGTTCGCGATCGACCTGTTTTATTCGGAGAACCCGGCACTGGTGCGCCTGCCGATCATGATTTCCGGAACCGTCACCGACGCCTCCGGGCGCATCCTGTCGGGCCAGACGGTGCCGGCATTCTGGAATTCGGTGCGCCACGCCAGGCCGCTGACGATTGGCCTCAATTGCGCCTTGGGCGCAGCCTTGATGCGCCCTTACGCCGAAGAGCTGTCGCAGATCGCCGACACCTTTGTCTGCATCTACCCGAACGCCGGCCTGCCCAACCCGATGAGCGACACCGGCTTCGACGAACTGCCAGCCGATACCTCCTCGCTGCTGCGCGAGTTTGCCGACAGCGGCTTTGTCAACATCGCCGGCGGCTGCTGCGGCACCACGCCAGAACACATCAAGGCGATCGCCGATATGCTGGCCGCGACCGCGCCGCGCGCGGTGCCGGTCATTCCGGTGGCGCAGCGATTGTCGGGCCTGGAGCCGTTCACCATCGACGACAACTCGCTGTTCGTCAACGTGGGCGAGCGCACCAACGTGACCGGCTCGAAAGCGTTCGCGCGCATGATCCTCAACGAGCAGTACGACGAAGCGCTGTCGGTGGCGCGCCAGCAGGTGGAAAACGGCGCCCAGGTCATCGACATCAACATGGACGAGGCAATGCTCGACTCCAAGGCCGCGATGGAGCGATTCCTGAACCTGATCGCGTCCGAACCCGATATTTCGCGCGTGCCCATCATGATCGACTCGTCCAAGTGGTCAGTGATCGAAGCGGGACTCAAATGCGTGCAGGGCAAGGCGATCGTCAATTCGATCTCGATGAAAGAAGGCGAAGAAGAATTCATCCGCCAGGCCCGCTTGTGCCGCAGCTACGGCGCGGCGGTGATCGTCATGGCCTTCGATGAAAAAGGCCAGGCCGACACCTTCGAGCGCAAGACCGAAATCTGCGCGCGCGCCTACAAGGTGTTGACCGAACAGGTTGGCTTTCCGCCCGAAGACATCATTTTCGACCCGAACATTTTCGCGATCGCCACTGGCATCGAAGAGCACAACAATTACGCGGTCGATTTCATCAACGCGACCCGCTGGATCAAGGACAACCTGCCGCACGCGAAGATCTCGGGCGGCGTGTCGAACGTGTCGTTCAGCTTTCGCGGCAACGACCCGGCGCGCGAAGCGATCCACACCGTGTTCCTGTACCACGCGATCAAGGCCGGCATGACGATGGGGATCGTCAACGCCGGCATGATGGGCGTGTACGACGACATCGCGCCAGAACTGCGCGAGCGCGTTGAAGACGTGGTGCTCAACCGCCGCGACGACGCCACCGAACGCATGATTGAAATCGCCGGCACGCTCAAGGCGGGCGGCAAGCAGGACGTGCAAAACCTCGAGTGGCGCAACGGCACGGTGCAGCAGCGCCTGTCGCACGCGCTGGTGCACGGCATCACCAACTGGATCGTCGACGACACCGAAGAAGCGCGCCAGGAATTGCTGGGCAATGGCGGACGGCCAATCCACGTGATCGAAGGCCCGCTGATGGACGGCATGAACGTCGTCGGCGACCTGTTCGGCCAGGGCAAGATGTTCCTGCC
>JAZJXM010000083.1:8908-23564 GCA_040390915.1 Pseudomonadota bacterium | reverse complement strand
GACCTGCCGAACATTCCGGAAGACTATGTGCACCGCATCGGCCGCACCGGCCGCGCCGGCGCCACCGGCGAAGCGGTGTCGCTGGTGTGCGTGGACGAGCATGAGATGTTGAAAGACATCGAAAAGCTGATCAAGCAAACCTTGCCGCGCGAAATCGTGCCGGGCTTCGTGCCTGATCCAAACGCACGCGCCCAGGCGATCCAGCTGCGCAGTGGCGCGCCAGGCCATGGCGGTCGTGGCGGGCGTTCCGGTGGCCAGGTGGTCAAGGTCGGCAGCGGCAACCGCAATACGTCCAAGCCACGCAGCGCCGGCGGCGGCGCTCCTGCAGCCGGTGGTGGCGGCGGCGCGCGCGGTCCGCGCCCGGCGCCTCCGCACCGCTCGGGTGGCCGCGGCCGCTAAGCTGACAAGCACGCACGACATGATCAGGCCCTCCAGCGCATGCTGGAGGGCCTTTTTTCTTTGGTGGGAAATGCTTGCGCGCTCAAGCATTGATGGATATACTTGCGCAATCAAGTATTATTCACATACACATAAAGGATCATCATGGATGACATGCTCACCACCAGTACCGACTTTTGCCTGCGCCTGGCGCGCGCCCACGCGGTGCTGCTGCGCCGCTTCGACAGTGCGCTGGGCAGCCAGCACGGGATCAGCTTTGGCGACTTCCAGCTGCTCAACCACCTGGCGCGCGCGCCGGGCGGCCGCTTGCGCCGGGTCGACCTGGCCGAACGGGTCGGCCTGACCGCCTCCGGCGTCACGCGCACCCTGCTGCCGCTGGAAAAAATCGGCCTGGTGTCGCGCCAGCCCGATCCGCGCGACGCCCGGGTCGGCTTTGCCGCCATCACCCCGGCCGGCCACGAGATGGTCGACAACGCCTCGGCCGTGGTCGACCTGGTGTCGCGCGAAGCGGTGCGCGGCATCGAGCCTGGCCAGGTGGCGGCAATCGCCACCATCCTGGGTAGCATTGCCGGCATGCATGCTACCAACAGCTGAGGTAGCATAGGCCATGCCGAAATTTGCCGCCAATCTGAGCCTGATGTTTACCGAACTGGACTTTCTCGACCGCTTTGCCGCTGCGCGCGCGCACGGCTTCGAGGCGGTCGAGTTTCTGTTTCCGTATGCGTGGCCGGCCACCCAGATTGCCGAGCGGCTCGCGCGCAGCGACTTGCAGCTGGTGCTGCACAACCTGCCGGCCGGCGACTGGGCCGCGGGCGAACGCGGGCTGGCTTGCGACCCGGCCCGGATCGACGAATTCCAGGACGGGGTCGCGCTGGCGCTCGACTACGCGGCCGTGCTGGGCGTGCGCCAGCTGCACTGCCTGGCCGGCATCACGCCGCCGGGCGTGACGCCAGCGCTGGCGCACGCGACCTACGTCGCCAACCTGCGCTATGCGGCGGCGCGCCTGGCCGAGCGCGGCCTGCGCCTGCTGATCGAGCCCATCAATACCTATGACATGCCGGGCTACTTCCTGAGCGGCAGCGCGCAAGCGGCAGCGGTCATTGCCGAATGCGGTGCCGCCAACCTGTTCCTGCAATACGACATCTACCACATGCAGCGCATGGAAGGCCGCCTGGCCGACACCATCCGCACCCACTTTCCCTTGATCAAGCACATCCAGCTGGCCGACGTGCCCGGCCGGCATGAACCGGGTAGCGGCACGATAGCCTTCCCGCCCTTGTTCGCGCTGCTCGACGTGCTCGCTTACGACGGCTGGGTCGGCTGCGAATACCATCCGCAAGGCGACACCGTGGCCGGCCTGGGCTGGCGCGACTGGGCGCCCGCCTGAACTTGATCTTCAGCAAAATGGCGCTAGCTGTGTAGCGCAAGAATGGGAACTTGCGGCAAGCCACGTCGCGCGCGCCGAAAGGACCTCCCATGACATCCTGCCGCTCCCTTGCCGTGCTCGCCATGCTGGTCGCCAGCTTCCTGCTGGGCGGCTGCGCCAGCAACAACGTCAGCCTGGTCGAAGTGCGCGAATTCGCCGACGCCTCGGCCAAACTGGGCGGCTACACCGAACTGTCGAAACGCTACCGCGATACCTACCTGCGCGAACAGCCCTATCTGTCGCCGGCGGCGGACCGCCTGGCCAGGGAAAACGATGCCAAACGGCGCGCTATCTACGACGACTGCATGGCTGTGCAAAAGGCGCTGGTGCTGTACATGCAAACGCTGAGCATGCTGGCCAGCGACGCCCGCTACGACCTCACGCCCCAGCTCGACGACCTGGGCAGCGGCGTCAAGGCGCTGTCGGGCAGCGGCCTCGAACTGCGCCACGTCGCTGCCTACACCGGCTTGACACGCTTGCTCACGCGCGCGATCGCCTCGGGCTACCAGAACCGCAGCGTGGAAACCATGGTGCGCGATGGCGACGAGCATGTGCGCGTGCTGCTCGACGGCATGATGACCTTGACCCGGCTGTACAACAAGACGCATGACAACGAAAAGAAAATCGTGCTCGGCATCTTCGACGTCGAGATCCCGTTTTCGGGCAAGCCGCAAGACCGCATGCTGGTCACCATAGCCAAGGTGCACTACATGGACAAGGCCCAGGAATACAAGTTGCTCGACAGGCGCTACGACCTGGCGCTGCAAGGCTTGACCAAGGTCGCGCTCGGGCATCAGAAGCTGCGCGAGCACCTGGACCAGATGGGCGGCACCGAAATGCGCCACCTGCTGGCCGACTATGCGCGCGACCTGAACGTGATCCGCCTCGCGCTGAACAATTAACCCAGGGGAGAGCGAACATGAGCACAGACAATGGCGGCCTGGCCAGCGTGAGCCAGGTCGCAGCGCTGGCCGACCAGCTGTCGGCCTGCGCCGACGAGATCCACAAGCGCGTGATGAAAGACATCCACGGCCACAACGGCAGCCCCGTCAGCGACGCCGAGCAAGGCATTGCGCGCGCGCTGCTGGAAGATGAAGTGCTGCTGCGCCAGCGCGCCGACGGCCTGTACGCCGACGCGGCCACCTGCGTGGTCAAATCGCTCGGCCAGTCGCAACAGCAGATCGTCAAGCTGACCGACGATGCCGCCGAGAAAATCCGCAAGATCGGCAAGATCGCCAACGCGGTCGAGCTGGTCGGCGCCTTGCTGGCACTGGCTGGCGCAGTCGCCAGCGGGCAGGCGGCGCCTATCGTGAAGGCAATTGAAAAGGTCAGCAAGCAAGTCAACCTGGCCAAAGCCTGAGCGTGCGCCCATGTTCAGTGTGCGCGGAACGCGCTACACTGGCAGTGCTGTCTTCCACCAGGACGAGGCACACCCATGAACCGACTCGACGCAGGGCAATTGGCGCATCTCCAGGCCATCCTTGAACAGCGGCTCGCGCAATTATCCAGCGCGGACGCAAGCGAAGTCACGGCCGGCGCGCGCGACCTGGCCGTGCAAGAAGTGGAAACCTCGCCGGCCGACAAGGCTACCGTGCGCCTGCTCAACGACCTGGCGCACGAAGCGGCCGGCCACAGCGCCGCCCAGCTGCGCAGCGTCAGGCATGCGCTGGCCAAGTTCGGCGATGGCAGTTACGGCGAGTGCGAGGAATGCGGCAACGCTATCGGCTACTCGCGCTTGCAGGCGCGTCCCGAAGCGCGCCTGTGCATCGCTTGCCAGACGCGCGCGGAAAAACGCAGCGGCTAACACATGTGCTGGCCGCCATTGATGGCGATATTGGCGCCCGTGACAAAGGCGGCGTCCTCCGACGACAGATAACGCACCAGCGCAGCCACCTCGGCCGGTTCGCCCAGCCGCCCGACCGGGATTTGCGGCAAGATCTTCGTTTGCATGATCTCGTCAGGCACTTGCATGACCATCTTGGTGCGCAAATAGCCCGGCGAGACGGTGTTGACCGTGATGCCGTGGCGCGCCAGTTCCAGCGCGGCCGCCTTGGTGAAGCCATGCATGCCGGCCTTGGAGGCGGCATAGTTGGTCTGGCCGAAAGCGCCCTTCTGCCCATTGACCGATGAAATGTTGATAATGCGGCCCCACTGCTGCGCCATCATCACCTCGACCGCCTGCTTGCTCATGTTGAACACGCAGTCGAGGTTGGTGCGCATGACGGTGTTCCAGTCCTCCAGCGTCATCTTGGCCAGGCTACGGTCGCGCGTGACGCCGGCATTGTTGACCAGCACGTCGAGCCGGCCATGGTCGGCCAGCATGCGCTGCATCATCCATTCGGCATCGGCGTAATTGGCCACGTCGACCTTGTAGGCCTTGAAGCGATAGCCTTCGTCGCGCTCGGCGCCGAGCCAGCCTTCGGGCGAGCTGTTGTGCGGTGAATAGGTCGCGGCGACCTTGAAACCGGCATCGTGCAAGCAGCGGCAAATTGCCGTTCCCAATCCGCCCATGCCGCCCGTGACCAGGGCTACGCGTTGTTCTTGCATGTTGACATCCTCTGAGGTTGTTTGTCCTAGCCCAAGTCTAGGGCGCATACCAGAGCGAACATTGCGCGAGATCAAAGCTTGCGGCAAAAGCTACAACATCATGTAAGGTCCATGGCATATCCCACCATCCTGGTCCACGTGGACGACGGCGCACACAGCGCCGGGCGCATCCGGCTGGCCACGCACTTGGCGCAGCGCGTCGGCGGCCACCTGATCGGCGCCGCGCCGACCGGCGTGTCGCGCTTTCTCGATCACAGCATGCCGCTCGATAACGACGCTCTGGCGCAGCGCCGCGCCCAGGCGCGCGCCGCCCTGGCCGCCTTTGGCGCCCAGTGCGACGCCAGCCGCCTACCCTCGTTCGAAGCGCGCTTCATCGACGACGAAGCCAGTGCCGGCCTGAACCTGCATGGGCGCGCGGCCGAACTGCTGGTGCTGGGCCAGGACACGCCCGAGGTGGCCGCCCGCGTGATCAAAGGCGCCGGGCGGCCAGTGCTGCTGGTGCCGGCCAACGGGCCAGGGCTTAGTGTCGGGCGCCAGATCCTGGTGGCATGGGATGGCGGGCGCGAAGCGGCGCGCGCGCTGCAGCTGGCGCTGCCGCTGCTCAAGGATGCCAACCGGGTCGACATCGCGCTGCTGGAAGTGGCCGGCGCCGGACAAAGGCTGACCGATGCGCTGGCCACCGATCCGCGCCCGTGGCTGGCGCGTCATGGCGTACAAGCGACGCTGACAGTGCATGCGCGCGAGCATGGCCGACAACGGCGTCATCAAGTGGGAGAAAGGCTGTTGGGGCTGGCCCTGGATCAGGGCGCCGATTTGCTGGTCATGGGGGCGTACGGGCAGACGCGCTTTCGCGAACCGCTGCTTGGCGGAGTGACCCGGTCAGTGATACAGGCGATGACGTTGCCGGTATTGTTGGCGCACTAGTTGCCGGATTGCCAGGCGAGCTCGCGGATGCGCGACACCTGGCGGCGCGTCATCATGGCCCACAGTTCCTCGGCCTGGCTCTGGCTCGCCTTCATGCGGCGCGGGGCTGCCAGCGCCAGCTCGCAGTCGCTGTCGGACCACTCTTCGAAACGGATGTCGCCGGTGCTGCTCACTTCGGCCACATACATCAGGCCGTCGTCGTAGCCAAAACGCAACGCCGCGCTGGCCGGCTCCGGTTCGGGGGCGCCCTTCTTGCGTTTGGCGTACAGTTGCGCCAGCGCCGCAGCCAGTTGCTGCTCGGTGGGCGCCGGGATATCGCGTCCATCCACGCTCGTGAGGGTGACCCAGGCCTGTGTCATTGACGCGTCCTTCGTGTCGGAACCGCGATGCATTACCTATCTTGCATAATACCGAAAAACGCCTCCATGGGAAGCGTTTTATTGGTCTGGGGCACGCACGGTTCAGTGGATCAGCACAGGCAGGCTGAGCGGGTCGAAATCGGTCCAGTCGCCGTGTTCGATGGTGCCGTGGGCACGCTCGATATGGTCCGAGCCGAGCCGGTGCAGCACTTCGAGCGCCTTTTCCTCGTCGCCCGGCTGGTCCGCTGCGACCGCCACCAGCATGCCCGGCTTGCGCGGCTCATACTTGTTTTCGTCGCTGCCCTGCTCGCTCTCGCCAGCCTCTTTCATCCTGGCCAGGCTGAACAGGGAGCCCACGTGCGCGCCCACCAGGCCGCCCACCAGCGGACCGACCGGGCCGGTGGCCAGCGTGGTCGCCAGGCCGATTGCCGCGCCCACCGCGCCGCCGGTGGCCGCGCCCTTGACCACGTTATTGGGTGATTCATGGGCGCCGGGCGAGAGCATGTGGTCGCCCCCGATGGCCGTCATGTCGTGCTGGCCCGGCTGGTTGAGGAAGAAGGTGGTGATCCGGTCTTCGGAAAAGCCAGCGCGCATCAGTTCGTCCCTGGCATGCGCAATCTGGTCTTGCAGTTGAAAATGTCCAGCAACAATGGTCGACATGATGATGTCCTCCGGCGTGTGTGGAATTTCAGTATACGCCGGTCCGGTCCGTTCACGCGTTCGCCTTCGCACTTTGCAACAGGTCTTATTGCCACTGGCCGTAGCCCTGCTGGGGCGCGCTTTCCTGGTGCGGCTCGCTCTGCCAGGCGCGGGGGTCGACCCGGTAGTATTTGAACAGTTCGGCGAACAGCTCGCCATGGCGTTCGGCCATCTGCCATGGCTTTTCGAAGAAAGTTTCGGTGGCCACGGCGAAAAATTCGGCCGGGTTGGTGGCGCCGTAATGGTCCATGACGCTGTGCTGGCGGTACATGGCGTCCACTTGCAGGTTGGCATAGTCGCGCGCCAGCACTTGCGACCAGCTGCGGTAACTGTCGGGGCTGCCCAGGTAGGGCGCGCCATTGTTGCTGCCCGATTCGCTGTCGAGCTGATGGGCGAATTCGTGCAGCACCACGTTCTGGCCGTCGGTCCAGTCATGCGCGCCGCGCAGCACGTGGTCCCACGACAGCACCACGCGCCCGTCACCCCACGATTCGCCCAGCAAGTCCTGGCGCGCTTCGGTGATCACGCCGGCCTGGTCGGCATGCTTGCGCGGCACCACGAACGCGCTCGGGTACACCAGGATCGTGTGCAGTCCCGGGTACACCTTGGTATGGCGATTGAGCAGCAGCAAACAGGCCTGGCCGGCAATGGTCAGGCGCATCTCGTCGTCGACCTCCAGCCCGGCGCAGCCGACAAACATTTTCTGGTGCAGGAACTGCTGGACGCGCTGGTCGAGCTGGTGGCGCAGCTCGCCCGACATGCGGGCATAAATGGGAATATTGCGCGCCATCACTGCTTGCCATGCGGGAGCAATCGGGCGCGCCAGCACGCGCCGCAAACGCCACTTGGGCCAGCCGAAGACGAACGCCAGGCCCGCGCACAGGACGGTAATGAGGATCAGTGCTTGCATGGACGCTACCTGTTCAGGCTGGCACTTGCCGGGCCAACCAGGCGTCGAGCGCATCGGCGTTGCCGATCAGCTTGCCGCCGATGAACACTTGCGGCCACGTCATCTGGCCCGACACGGCGCGCAGCACGCTGCCATTGATCTTCTGGTCTTGCACGAGTTCGGTGTACGCCATCGCGTGCGCCTTGAGCGCGGCCTTGGCGCGCGCGCAGTGCGGGCAGCCCGGCTTGGCAAACACCACCACCGGTTCGGGTATCGCGGCGTGCGGATTGATGTAGTGCAGCATGGTCTCGGCGTCCGACACCTCGAACGGGTCGCCCTCCCGCTCCGGCTCGATAAAGATCTTGGCGATGATGCCATCCTTGACCAGCATCGAATAGCGCCAGGAACGCATGCCAAAACCGAGGCTGCGCTTGTCGACCAGCAAGCCCATGCCGGCTGAAAAGTCGCCGTTGCCGTCCGGGATCACCGTGATGTTGGCGGCATCCTGGCCAGCTTTCCACTCGTTCATGACGAACGCGTCGTTGACCGACAGGCAGACGATGTCGTCTACCCCGTTTTGCCTGAACACGGGCGCCAGTTCGTTGTAGCGCGGCAAATGGGTGGAGGAACAGGTCGGCGTGTAGGCGCCGGGCAGGGAAAAGACCACCACGGTCTTACCGTTGAACAATTCATCGGTGCTGATGTCTTTCCACTGGTCGTGCGGACGCGCCTTGAACGTCACGTCCGGTACCGGTTTGCCTTCGAGCGATGCGGGAGTCGGGAGCATGGGGTTTCCTTTTGGGCTGGGGGCGCCACTGCGCCGCACACCCCACATGGGGCCCGTTCAAGCCTTTTCAATGCACAGCGGGGGCCAGCTCCGCATGAATCGGAACGGCCCCCGCTTGGCTGGCTGCGGCGCATGGCGCCGCAGCGTTCAGCTGGACTCTTTGGTGCTCGATGGCGCCGCACCAAACAACGCCGCCACCAGCGGATCGCGCGCCACCGGGGTACGGTTGACGCGAATTGCATAATGGGTGTCGTCGGCCAGGATGTGGAAGTGGCGCCCGCTGCCGGCCATGCTCTGCTCGCGCAGGCCGGGACGTTCCTTGCGCGGGGGCGCCCCCTCGCGCTTGGGCTGGACGATGGCGGCCAGGAAGGTCTTGACGCGTTCCGGATCGGGCGAGATCTGGTACACGGCCTTGCCCAGGTAGGTGGCGGTGCCTTCGATGTAGCGCGCCAGTTCGATCACGCCCGCTTCGCGCAGGTCGCGGATGTATTTGCGCGCCCCGGACGGCGAAAATTTGAGGAACCAGGCGATTTCATCGGCCAGCATTTCATGGGTCGATAATTCGCCAATCAGCTTTTGCATGTTTTCGATGCGGCGCTGGGTGGCTGACGTCGATCGCACCCGCTCGATGGGCGCCATCGACATGGGGGGCCGCTCTGCCGGCTGGGGCGCGACCCGTTCGATCAGCGAGGAATTGCCGGTGCTGTGAACAGCGGTCAGCTCGTTTGGCGCCGCGTTGCGCTGGTTAGTAGTTGCTTGCATGTTGAGTACTCCTGTTGAGAGGGTGTTCCCGCCCGGACCAAGCTTGTAGCGTTTGACAGGCTGACAACACCTCGGTTCCGTCCATTTGAGACCCATCTTGCCCGTGCCAGATCAACTGATCTGTGCGCCAGCGTACGTTCGCGAACAAATTACTTCCTGCAGTCATCTTTTCTCGCGCTATCCCTTTGGTGCGTTGGCGTACAGATAAGCCTGTTTTGCTTGCGTATGCTAGGGACGTTCGCGCGATTGTCGCGTGTGCATCAACCCATCGCAAAAGGAAATACCATGAAAATCACGACCCTGTTGGCAGCACTGCTGGCTGTCGCCGCACTGGCCGCCTGCGAAAAAACCACCGTCAACCCGGCCCCGACCGTCATTACCCCGACCGTTGAAGTACCGGTCGCCGTCCCTGGCCCTGCCGTGCCCGTGCCCGGCCCTGCCGGCCAGCCCGGCGCCCCCGGCCCGGAAGGCGCCAAGGGCGAACCAGGCAAGCCTGGCGACACCGTCATCGTGGTACCCGAAAAAACCAACTAAGCAACACGGCGCCACCGGTCCGGCCACGCCGGAGCGCGTGGCGCCCTAGAAGTATTGTAAAAATAACACAGTTGCACGCAATGTGCGATGGCTTCTTGGTCAACATGGAACTATGACCACCTCTTCCCAGTCGAAGCTGTGCGCCACCGGAATATCCCATGAAGCCATTGGCCACCATCTTGCGCTGCGCATTTGACGAATGGCTGCGCCACCGCGCCGCCAGCAAGGGCGCGGCGCTGGCGTTCTATACGGCGTTTTCAATCGCTCCGGTGCTGGTGCTGGTCATTGCCGTGGCTGGATTTTTCTATGGCGCCGACGCCGCGCGCGGCCAGTTGCTGGTCGAGCTGCAGCGTCTGCTGGGCAGCCAGGGCGCCGAAGCGGTGCAACTGGTGCTGGCCGGCGCGCGCAACGCCCACGACGGCATCGCGGCCACCGCCATTGCCTTTGTTTTGCTGCTGGTGGGCGCGACCACGGTGTTTGCCGAACTGAAGGACAGCATAGACGAGATCTGGGATGCGCCGCCGCCGCGCGATCGCTCGTGGTGGGTGCTGCTGCGCACGCGCCTGCTCTCGTTCAGCCTGATCCTGGTGCTGGCGTTCCTGCTGATGGTGTCGCTGGTCATCAGCGCTGCGCTGGCGGCCCTGGCGCATTACCTGGGGCGATTGTGGCAGGTGACCATCGGCGCGCTGGGCACGGCCGCCCTGTTCGAGCTGGGCAAGTACCTGATTGGCCTGTATATCGGCAACAGCGGCGTGGCCAGCAGCTTTGGCGCGGCCGGCTCGCTGATCGCGCTGCTGCTGTGGGTGTCACTCAGCCAGATTTTCTTTTTCGGCGCCGAATGCGCGCCAGTACGCGCTCCAGCTGGGCAGCCTGCGCGCCAAGGCTACTCGCCCAGCAATTCAGCCAGGACTTCCATCCCCTCGACGCGCTCGGCCACCACTTTGATCATCACCACCACCGGCACGCCCAGCAGCAAGCCCCACATGCCCCACAGCCAGCCCCAGAACAGCAGGCTGACGAACACCGCCGCCGGA
This sequence comes from Pseudomonadota bacterium, assembly GCA_040390915.1. Classification (GTDB taxonomy): domain Bacteria; phylum Pseudomonadota; class Gammaproteobacteria; order Burkholderiales; family Burkholderiaceae_D; genus Telluria_A. The sequence continues at coordinate 13,204 of JAZJXM010000083.1, read as the reverse complement.
TTCATCTTGGCGATGCGCCCGGTCATCCAGGTGGCAATCACGGTGCCGACCAGGGTCGCAATGCCCAGCGAGGCGCCGGTCACCAGCAGCACCATGCGCAGCGACTCGAATTGCATGAAGGCGGCCAGGCCGGTGGCCACCGTGATCAGGAGCGGCCCGAAATACGGCATGATGTGCAGCAGGCCGGCCACGATGGCCCAGGCGCCGGCGTTTTCGAGCCCGATCGCGCGCAGCGCCACCCACATCAGCAGCGCCAGCAAGGTGTTGGTCACCAGCAGCATGAACATATAATTCTGGATCGAGCTGTTGATGTCGTCCAGGATTTTCAAGGTGACCCGCTTGCGGCTGAGCGAAGGGCCGGTCAGCTTGACCAGCTTGCGCTTGAAGGTGTCGCCGGCCAGCAACAGGAAAAACACCAGGAACACCACCATGGTGGCCTGCGAAATGAAGCCGAGCAGGCTCATCGAGCCGACCAGCACCCAGTCCATGATCTTGAAACTGCTGCCATTGGCGACTACCGGGCGGCGCTGCGCGGCGCGCCTGTCCTCGCCGCTGACGTTGGCGGCTTGTTCGATCTGGGCCGCGGCCGCCTGCACCTGGGCGATCGTGCCTGGCGTGCCGTCGTTGCGCAGCATCTTGGTCACTTTCTGGGTAATGCGCGGCAAGTCGTCGACAATATTAAAAAATTCATCCTGCAGCCGGTAGCCGATGCCGGTCATGGCGCACAGCATGGCCACCGTCACCAGCGTGGCGCCGATCGGGCGCGGGATCTTGATGCATTCGAGCCACATCACCAGGGGATTCAAGGTGTAGGCCAGGAAAATGCCAAGCAGCAGCGGCACCAGGAAGTCTTGCGCCCATTGCAGCGCGAACACAAACGCAATGGTGGCAATGATGCCCAGCGCCAGGCCGCGCGCGTTGACGTGGATGGGAAAGCGCGCGCCATTGCTAGTATCGGCGCTCAAGGGCGCGGCGACAGCCTCAGCTGGTTCGGGAGTGGGCGGAATCGGGTCGGCAAGCTGCATAAGGTTTTTCAAGTCAATCAGTCATCGTGTTGCGCCACAAAAAAAGCCGGCGTAAGCCGGCCTTTGTCGGTCGCGACCAGTGCGAATTATTTCACGCGCACATCATTTTTCACCGATGTTACACCTTTCACGCCGCGCGCGATCTCGGCTGCCTTGACCGCATCGCCCGGCTGGGCCACGAAGCCGGACAATTGCACGGCGCCTTTGAAGGTTTCGACATTGATTTCGGACGCCTTGATGGTCGGCTCGTTGAAGATCGATGCCTTGACCTTGGCAGTAATGACGGTGTCATCGACGTATTCGCCGGTGCCTTCCTTGGTCGAGGTCGAGGCGCAGCCGGCAACGGCAAGCAGGGAAGCGGCAAACAGCATGGTGGCGAGGCGTTGAGCGATTTTCATGGGTATCTCCTGGGTGGTGGTTGGGTAAAAATCTTATTTTCCGTACTGGTTATGCGCGGTCAGGACACAACTGTCCTTGGCCGCACCGGCATACGCGTCGCATTTTTCAAGTGCGACCTTGTATTCGGCATCACGCTTGTCGGCACGTGCATCGGCACGCGCTTCAATGGCTTTCTTGTCGGCTTTGGCATCGGCCTGGGCCGCTATCAGCGTGGACTTGGCCTGCTTGAGGCACACATCCTTGTCGTTGCCGGCCAGTGCACCGCACTTGGCCTTGTCGAGATCGTAATTGGCGTCGGCAATGTTCATGCGCGACTTGGTAAATGCCTTGAGCGTGTTCTGGTACAGGGCGCTCGCTTCTTCCCGGGTGCGCACCCGCGCCGCGTTCGCTTCGCCCAGGCACACGTCGCGCGGATTGCCGGTAATGGCATCGCAGCGTGCCCGCGCCGCCTTGTAGTCGGCGTCGGCGCGGTCATTGGCTTGCGCCAGCGCCGCTTTCGCTTCCGGGCTTGGCGCGGCAGCCACCGACACCGCGGTCCCGATGACAGCGGCCAATATTGCGGCGCCCAGTAGCGCTGCTGGCAAAGTGGTTTTCATGGTGTGCTCCGTTGACGGTGGACCTTGGATACCGTTGTACCGGAGTTGCAGAGCACTTTCTGTACGCTGGCGTACACAGGAGGCAATTCATCTTTTTTTATTGGAAGGCGACGGCGCTGGCCGGAGTGCGGCACCGCACAGACCCACTACTTGCCGCTGCTTATGCTGACCCTACACTTTCACAAGGAGAACAACATGAAATCGACCCACGCCCTCGCCGCCCTTGCCGTTGCCACCGCCGCCCTGCTGGGCGGTTGCGCCAGCAACTCGCCGGCACCGTATGACAGCGGCTACAACACCAGTTCGACCTCGATGGGCTACGGCACCATCGAAAACATCCAGGTCGTGCGCACCAGCGGTTCGACCAGCGGCTCCGGCGCGGTGGTCGGCGGGCTGGTCGGCGCACTGGTCGGCAATCAGGTCGGCAGCGGCAGCGGCCGCGCAGCCGCTACCGTGGCCGGCGCAGTCGGCGGCGCAGCGATCGGCAATTCGGTCGAGAGCCGCAATGCCAACAATGGCTACGACCGCTACCAGATCAGCGTGCGTCTTGACAATGGCGACTACCGCACCATCGTGCAGGACAGCGTGTATGACCTGCGCGTGGGCAACCGCGTGCGCGTGGTCGATGGCCGCGCCTACCGTTATTAATGCCTGATTAACCCGCCGTTCCGATAGCCCAACTCAAGGAGCCCCTCATGGGTACCATCCTGCTCGTCATTCTTATCCTCGCCCTGGTCGGCGTCCTTCCTACCTGGAACCATAGCCGCAGCTGGGGCTATGGCCCGACCGGCATTACCGGGCTGCTGGTGGTGGTCCTGATCGTGCTGCTGCTGACCGGGCGGCTGTAACGAAGTCCACGCCGGCGCCGCGCGCGCCGGCGTGCAGTCGTGCTAACCTGCACAAGGAGAACTGTCATGCACCATCATGCACCTGCTTTGCTGCGCGGCCTGCTGCTTGCCGCTGCAGTCGGCGTCGCCATGCCGACGCCTGCCCAAACGGCGCAAGTCCAAGCCGCACAAATCGAAGAAATCAGCCGCGGGGACCCAATGCGCTGGTACCAGGACGACACCACGCTGGCCGAGCGCCTGCGCACGCTACGCAAGGAAACCGCTGCCGCGCTGCAAGAGAACCTGATGCAATGCCGGGCCCTGAGCGCGCCGGAGCGCAGCGCTTGCGTGCGCGAAGCGCGCCGTATTTATCAACGGGAAATGGCCAGCGCGCGCAGCCGGGCCATGACGGCCGGCTAGGAACGTGTTCGCCTGAGCAATTGGGCCACGTCGTCGGCAATGGGCACGCTGGCCAGTGCCACCAGCACCAGTGCCAGCGGCACGGTCGCGCCATAGCCGACGTGCTTGAAACCGAGCGCGCCGGCGATGCCGCCGATGAAGAAAAACAGTAGCAGCGATGCCAGCAGCTGCAAGCGGGCGCGGTTGACGCTCACGCGCGCCCGCCCGTGGAACTGGTCGCTATTGCAGTACAGCGCCTTGCCCAGTTCTATCCCGATGTCGGTCACGATGCCAGTCACATGGGTGGTACGGATTTCCGCATGCGAGAGCTTGCTGACGACCGCGTTTTGCAAGCCCATGATGAACGCGAGCAGCATCACCGTGACCGACACGAACAAGCCGTCGATGTCGGCCAGGCGCGCGCCCAGCAGGCCAAAACACAGCAGCAGCACCGCTTCGAGCATCAGCGGCAGCGCGTATTCGCTGTGCAGCTGGTGCTGGCGCGAATAATTGACCAGGATGGCAGAGACGGCTGCGCCGCACACGAACGACAGCAGTGCGCCCAGCCCGGCCAGCGCCAATGCGAACGTGCCCAGCGCCAGGCTGTCGGCCATCGACGACACGATGCCCGTCATGTGCGAGGTGTATTGCCGCACCGCGAGAAAGCCGCCTGCATTGATGGCGCCGGCAACAAAGGCCAGCGCCAGTCCCAGATGCCGGTTGGCGCCGCTGCTGCGCTCCTTGCCGGTCAGCCGGCGCGAATAATTAATGGGCATGCGAAGCGGCCTCGGCCGTGGTGGATAGTGAAACCATCTTAGCCGATGTTGGCAAGCGATGCATCCAGGTTGACGCATTTAGACGAGGACATGCCGGGTTTGCCGGAAAAAATTGGCGATTTTTGCATCCATGGCGGGATCGATCATCAGGGCCGGCCCGCGCCCGTGCGGGCAGGCCAGGCGCGGCGTGGTGCCGAACAAGCGGCACACCAGCGGGCGCTCGTGGTACACCGTGCAGCCCTGTTCGCCCAGGTGCACGCAATCCCAGTGCGCC
>JAZJXM010000083.1:0-8898 GCA_040390915.1 Pseudomonadota bacterium | reverse complement strand
CGCGGCGCGCTGGGCCTCGCTCCTGGGCGGCAGCTGCGCCTGTTCGTCGGTCGAGGCCAGCACCGGGCCGCAGCAGTCATGGCAGCCGGGCAGGCAGGCAAATTCCGGTATCTGGCGCCGGAAAAAGCGGATCCGGGTGGCATTGTCCATCAGCGCCCCGCCCTGGTGCCGGGGCGCATCGGCGCTGGCGGCAGCTCGTGCACCACCACCGCCGTGTCGGCAGCCACGTGCTGCAGCCAGCCGGCATGGTTCAAAGCGCGCAGCGCGTCGCGGTAGCCCTGGTCCCAGCGCCAGTCGATCGAGCCCTTGGAAAAATTGACGTCCTTGGCCGCCATGTGCCAGTCGCGCCCTGCATACGGCAGGCGCACGATGTGCAGCGTGGCGTCGCAGCCGAGCGCGGCCAGGTCGGCCTCGTCCTGCCCGGTGCGGCTGCCGGCCGGCAGGCGCGCATATAACTGGCGCAGCTTGCTTTGCATCGTATGGGTCTGGATGTAATCGTCGATGTGGCGCTGCGAGCGCGAGGCGAACGTCACGTCCTTCTGGCGCGTGGACACTTCGTCCATCGTGGCCGGCTCCGGCCCGACCGCACTCCACAGGTCAACCATGAAACATAAAGTGTCGCCGCTGGGCAGTTCGGCCAGCACCGATTCGAGCGGCGTATTCGAATACAGACCGCCATCCCAGTACAGTTCGCTACCGATGCGTACCGGCGGGAAGGCCGGCGGCAAGCTGCCGCTGGCGCGCACATGCTCGGCACTGAGGGCGCCGGTGAGGCTGTCGAAATGGGCCAGCTCGCCCGTGCGCACATTGACCGCGTTCACGGTCAGGCGCACGCCGCCTGGCGCATTCAGGTAATCGAAGTCGACCAGCTCGTACAACGTGGCCGCCAGCTCGCTGGTATCGTAATACGAGGCCTGTTCGGGCGGCACTTGCATGCCCAGCGCAAAGCCGCTGAACAGGCGCGGCGAAAAGAAGCCGCGCGCCCCGCGCATGACCGTGTCGAGCGTGCTGAACCAGATGCTGGAGCGGCGCAGCTGGTCGCTCACCAGGTTCAAGTCGACCGTATCCGGGTGCGAGACCCGGTCCCAGAACGCCTTGATCCGTTCCATCCGGTTGGCCTCTTCATTGCCGGCGATCAGGGCCGCATTGATGGCGCCGATCGAGGTGCCGACGATCCAGTCGGGCACCAGGTCGTGTTCGTGCAGCGCCTGGTACACGCCGGCCTGGTAAGCGCCCAGCGCGCCGCCCCCTTGCAGCACCAGCACGATGCGCAGCTTGTCGGGATTGAGTTTGTTCATGTAGGTCATGGAGTCTGGCAATGTAGGATAAAAAGACGGCGCCCAATCCGAAGATTGCGGCGCCGCGCAAGCCCCACCATATTGTGTGAAGTGCCCTGTCAGCCGACCTCATGGACCATGTTGGCGCGGCGCCGTTGCACATATAATGCCACAGCGCCAGCCACGGCCAGCGCGCCCAGGGCCGGCTGGACCAGCCGGCGCCGCGTGATGAAGCCAATCACGCTGAGCGCAAACGGCAGCAGCGCACCCGCTTGCAGGCCGCTCGGATGCAGCCATGCGTCCACCCGCGAACGCAGCGCCCAGCTTGCGTGATTGAGGGCCGAATGCAGCAGTGCCTCGGGCCGCGCGTTCTGGGCAATGCCAGAACGGGCATGCACGATGCCGACCCGGTAGCCCTCGGCCTGGCGCAACAGCGCTTGCTTGCGTTCGGCCAGCGCCTGCGCCTTGTTATGCACAACTTCCATAGTGTCCTCCTGTTACAGCAGCATGTCGCGGTCGTTTTTGAGCTCGTTCATGGTGGCCGGGAAGGCCAGCTTGCCCTCCTTGAGCATGGCGCGCGCCTTGTATGCCAGCGCCGCAGTGGCGCCGGAAAACACCAGGAACAGCACCAGCAAGATGCTCCAGCCCATGGCGTCCCAGGTCAGCGCGACAATCACCGCGCAGCCGAACGCGATGGCGAACCAGCAGCAAATGACGGCCAAGGCGAACACGGCCAGCAGCGACATGACGTGGTTGCGCACTTCGGACATTTCGAGCGCGATCAGCTCGACGCGCGACACCAGCAGGCCGAAGAAGTTTTTCGCCAGGCCCGCCAGGGCGCCGATCAGGCTGGGGCGTTGCGCTGCTGCGCTTGTATGGTCCATGGGAACTCCCGTTTATCTGCGGCCCAGGATGACGCCGACCAGCAAGCCCACGCCCGCTGCCGCGGCGATCGTGCGCCATGGGTTGTCCTTTACATAGACATCAGCGCTGTGCGCCAGTTCCTTGCCCTTGACGATAGCCTGGCCTTGCACTTGCGTGGCCTTGCCCAGTGCGGTGTCGAGCAAGGCCATGCCGCGCCCGCGCATCTCGTCGGCCTTCTCGCCCGTCAGCGCGGCCGCGGCCGTGAGCAGGGTCTGGGCATCCTTGACCAGCGTCTTGATGTCGGTCTGGACGGCATTGACATTGCCGTTCAGGGAGGCGGCGCCATTGCCGCTGCGGGTGGTAATTGATTCGTGCATGATGAACTCCAGTGGTTGGTGGATGGGCTAGCGTGCGAACTACCTGGCCAACAGGTCGCGCAGGTCGTCCGCATGTTCTTCTTCGACTGCCATGATCCCGATCAACAGATGCCTGGTGGTCGGGTCCTTGTCGCCGATGGCGGCGATCATTTGCCGGTACGACTCGATCGCCACCCTTTCGGCGATCAGGTTGGCGCGGATCATGGCCTGGATGTCGTCCGCTTCGTCATATTCGGCATGGCTGCGCGCCACCAGCGTGGCCGGATTGAAGTTGGGCGAACCGTTCAGCTGCACGATGCGCTCGGCCAGCAGGTCGGCGTGCTGTTGCTCCTGCTGCGCGTGCTCGAGAAATTCGGCCTTGACGGGGCCGTTGTCGACGCCGCGCACCGTGTAGTAATGGCGCTTGTAGCGCAGCACGCACACCAGCTCGGTGGCCAGCGCGTCATTGAGCATCTGGATGACCGCGCTGCGGTCGGCCTGATAGCCTTCGGTGACGGCGCCGTCGTTCAAGTTGGCGGCGGCGGCGCGGATGGCGGCAACGTCGAAGCCGTGCGCCAGTGGCGATGTCTGTTCATGCATGATGGTTTCCTTGATTAATTATTGACGCGGTGCGATCGGTGCGCCCGCATTCGAGAGCACGATTTCGACCCGGCGATTGAGCTGCTTGTTGCCGGCCGTATCGTTGCTGGCGACCGGGAACGCTTCGCCATAGCCCTTGATGGCAATGCGTTGCGAGGCCACGCCCATGCCCAGCAGTGCATTGCGCACCGCGGTGGCGCGCCGCTCCGACAGGGCCAGGTTGTACGAGGCGCCGCCGACGCTGTCGGTAAAGCCCTCGATCAGCACGCTGCGTTCGGGATTCTGGGTCAGCACGTCGGCCAGCTTGCGCAGGTTGTCCATGCCGGCCGTGGTCAAGCTGGCTTGGCCGGTGCCAAACAGCACGTCGCCGATGGTGATGACCATGCCGCGCTCGGTTTGCTTGGCTTGCAGGTCGCGCATCATCGCTTCGAGCTGGGCGGCGCGCGCCTGGGCGGCGGCAGCGTCGCTCTGGGCAGCGGCGGCCTGGCCTTGGGCCGCGGCAGCCTGGCCCTGGGCTACGGCAGCATCAACTTTGGCGCGGTCCGCTTCGGCCGTGCGCGCTTCCAGCTGCACCTGGTCGCGCACCTTGCCGGCATTGGCGGCGTCCGCTTCGGCCGACTTTTGCTTGGCCACTTCGCGCGCGGTGGCAATTTTCTGGGTGGCGATATAGGCCAGCTTGTCGATCTTGTCCAGGCTGTCGCGCTTGGCTGCGGCAGCGTTGGCCTGGTCCAGCGCCTCGCTGGCCTGCTTGAATTCGAGTGGCGCATAGCTGGACACTTGCGGGCTGTTATTGGCGGCGACGAAATCGTTGCGTGCCTGGTCCAGCATGGGCGTGGTGGTCGGCATGCTGGAGCAGGCGCCCAGCAAAATGGCCGAAGCGAGCAGTGTGGTCTTGAGCATCTTGTGGTTCATGGCATATCCTTTTGTTGTTGTGATGGGAGTGGCGCGGCTTATTTGGCGCGGTCCACTTCATTGCGCAGCGCCTGCACGTCAGCCGCCAATTGCGCCGCGGTGGCCTGGGCCTTGGCCGAATTGGCCTTGCTCTGGGCCAGCTTGGCATCGGCCTGGGCCTGGGTGGCCAGGTCGCGTGCCAGCGTGTAATCCTTCGCTGCCAGCGCGGCATTGGCGCGCATCATTTTTTCACGCGCCAGGTTGATCTCGGCCGGGGCCAGGTCGGCGGCGCCGGCACTGACGGCGTTGTCCACCGCATTTTTCGATACGGCAACGTCTGCTACCGCAGGCGCCTTGTTGGCACTGGCGCAGGCCGACAAAGCGAGCACGATGGCAACGCACAAGGTCTGGCGCAGCAGTTGTTGGGTGGGGGAAGTCATAGGGGATACTCCTTTTTATAAAGTGAATTCGTGATAACGTTATAAGCTGATTCATTGGCAAGATCGGTTCGCTGACGCACATAGCCAGCGCGTCCGCAGCGCTCCTGTCGAGCGTGCGCCAGCGCACGCAAGCACAACCTGCTTTGGGGTAAGCTGGCCCCATGATTTCATTGGAAAGTTCGCCATGACTGCAGCCCCCGCACGCAGTGCCGCCAGTCGCGCCCGCATCTTGCTTGCCGGCGTGGGCCTGTTGCTGGCGGTCCTGGGCTTTGGCGTGCTGCTGCTGCTCAATTACGACTGGAACAAGGCGCGTCCCTGGCTCAACGCCAGGACCAGCGAAGCGATCGGGCGCCCGTTCACCATCGCTGGCGACCTCGCGCTGTCCTGGGAAAAACCGGCCCGCAACATGCCCGAAGCCGACCGCAGCTGGCGCGATTTCGTACCCTGGCCGCACCTGGTGGCCAATGATGTGCAGGTCGGCAATCCGGAAGGCATGCAAGGCCAGATGGCCAGCGTCAAGCAGTTTTCCTTTTCGCTCAACCCGCTGGCGCTGCTGGACAAGCGCATCGCGATCCCGCTGCTGCGCTTTGACGCGCCGGCGGTTGAACTGCTGCGCAACCCGGACGGTCACAACAACTGGACGTTCCAACAGGAAGACAAGCCTTCGCCGTGGAAACTCGAACTCGAACGGGTGGTCTTCACCAAGGGCGTGGTGCACTACAAGGATGCGCTCACGCATGCCGACGTAATTGCCGACGTCGACGTCATCAATGCCGACCCGGCCTATGGCGTGGGCTGGAAGCTGCGCGGCAGCTTCAACCGCGCGCCCGTCAGCGGCAGCGGCAAGGCCGGCGCCGTGCTCTCGCTCAAGGAACAGCGCGCGCCCTACCCCTTGCAGGCCGACATGCGCATCGGCGCGGTGCACATCGCGCTCGAAGGCTCGCTCACCAAGCCGACCGCGCTGGCCGCGCTCGACCTGCGCCTCAAGCTGGCCGGGCCCAGCATGGCGCGCCTGTATCCCATCCTCGGCATCGTGCTGCCCGAAACCCCGGCCTTCCACACCGAAGGCCACCTGACGGGCGAGCTGCAAAAGAACCGCAGCCACTTCGTCTATGACAAGTTCAGCGGCACCGTCGGCTCCAGCGACATCAAGGGCCACCTGGAATTCCAGGACGGCGCGCCGCGTCCCAGGCTGAGCGGCAAAGTCGTGTCCACGCTGCTGCAGTTCGCCGACCTGGGGCCGCTGATCGGCGCCGACTCCAACGCCAGCAAGGCCGCGCGCGGCGTGGCGCCGGTGCAGCCGCCCGGCAAGGTGCTGCCGGTCGAGCCGTTCAACACCGAACGCTGGAGCGCGATTGACGCCGACGTCGAGTACGCGGCCGAGCGCATCATCCGCGACCACCAGCTGCCGATCAGCAAGCTGTCGACCCACTTGACGCTGCAAGACGGGGTGCTGACGCTGGCCCCGCTCAAGTTCGACATGGCTGGTGGCAACCTCAGCGCCGACATCAAGCTCGACGCCAGCGGGCGCGAAGGCAAGCATGCCATCCGCGCCAGCGCCAAGGTCACCGCGCGCCACATCCATATCAAGCAACTGTTCCCCACCATCGCCGCCATGCAGGCCACGGTGGGCGAAATTAACGGCGACGCGCGCCTGTCGGCGACCGGCAATTCGGTCGCGTCCCTGCTGGCCGCCTCGAATGGCGAAGTCAAGAGCATGATCAACCAGGGCACGGTGAGCAAGCTGCTGCTCGAACAGATGGGCCTGAACATTGCCAACATCCTGCTGACCACCCTGTTCGGCGACAAGCAAGTGCAGCTCAACTGCATGGCCACCGATTTCGTCGTCACCAACGGCCTGATGCAAACGCGGGTGTTCGTGGTCGACACCGACAACGCGCTCATCACCGGCAGCGGCACGATCAACCTGGCCACCGAAAAAATCGACCTGACGCTGCATCCGGAAACCAAGGCGCTGCGCATCTTCTCGCTGCGCGCGCCCCTGTACGTGCGGGGCGACTTCAATGCGCCCCACGTCAGCGTCGACAAGGGCGTGCTGGCCATGAAGGCCGGCGGCGCGCTGGCGCTGGGCCTGGCCGCGCCGCTCGCTGCGCTCATTCCGCTGGTCAACGCCGGCCCGGGCCAGGCCAGTCCCTGCGCGCACCTGCTGGCCGACGCCAGCATCAAGCCGGTGGCGCCGCCGCCCAAGCAACGCTAAAGAGTGTGTGTGCGTCAACGAACAGACTCAGGGCCCAGGCTAGCTCTACGCTATGGAATGGGTCGCACTGCGCGGCCCGCCACCTGAGGACAACATCATGAAAATCATTCCATCCCTGCTGGCCGCCCTGCTGCTGGCCACCGTTGCCGGCTGCGCCAATACCGCCAAACACGAGAGCGTGGGCGAATACGTGGCCGACAGCGCCATCACCACCAGCGTCAAGACCGCGTTCGCGGTCGACCCCACCCTGAAGGCCACCGAGATCAATGTCGAGACCTACAAAGGGGTTGTCCAGCTGAGCGGCTTCGTTGCCCACGCCAGCGACATTCCTGCCGCCACCGAGGTGGCGCGCACTGTGAAGGGCGTGAAAGTGGTCAAGAACGACATGGTCGTGAAATAAGCCAAGCGGGCTCAGGCAAATGCGGCGGCGTCATTGACGATCGCATAGCATTTGCAGGACGCCCCGGCCAGGCCGCCCACGTCGAGGATCTCGATGTTGCCGCGCCGGTAGATGATCAAGCCCTGCTGCTGTAGCGCACTGGCCGCCTTGGTCACGCCGACCCGCCGTACACCCAAGGCATGCGCCAGGAATTCGTGGGTCAGGTGAAATTTGTCGGACTGCAAGCGGTCACGCGTGATGAGCAGCGAACGCGCCAGGCGCGCTTCGAGCACATGGAAGCGGCTGCACACGGCGATCTGGATGGCCTGCGACAGCAAGGTATCGTTGTAGCGGTACAGCACCCGCTGCAGCGTGGGGTTGCGCGCGAACTCGCTGCGGAACTGGGCGCTGTCCATGCGGCTGGCGCTGCCGGCGCGCTGCACGACGGCGCGCACCTGCGACACCGCATGCCCCAGCGCGACCGTTGCGCCCAGCATGCCTTCGCGCCCGATCAGCCCCACTTCGAGCGTCATGCGCCCTTCGGCCACGCCCAGCAGCGAGACCAGGCAATCGTCCGGAAAGTAAATGCTCTTGATGGTCGATTGCGGCTCGGCCAGCACCTCGCCGATGTCGACCTGCACCGTTTCGAGCAGGGGCGACAAGCGCGCCAGGTCCGCTGGCGGCAACGCGGCCAGCAAGGCATTGCCGCCCGCGTGCAGCATGCCGCTGGCGGGGTTGGAGCGACATCGGTAGGTGGCGATAGCAGTCATGGTTGGATACATTTGAAAACAATTTCAATCACCTTAGCGCGAACAATAGGTGGAGTATGTACGGTCACGCACGGAAGCGGACCGCACCGGCAGGGACAATGCATCCTTGCAGCGCTAAATCAAAAAAGGAAAACACCATGAATACCCCCACCCTCAAGACTTCCCACCATCACCCGATGATGATCATCGCGGCCGTCGCCGTGATCCTGTTCTGCCTGGCCGGCACCGCGGCCATCCTCGGCTGGATTCCCTCGTCGATCGGGGCCGGCAGCAGCACGGCCGAACTGAGCCCGAGCGACCGCGCCGCGCTCGCTTCGCGCATGGCCGACAGCGACCTGCCGCCAGCGCCGGCCGCGCAGCCCGAGCGGGCGCCACTGGCGCAGCCGCGCCCGGTCCAGCTGGCCGCAGCCGCGCCCGAGCATCCACGCAACTGGTGCGGCAATTGCGGCAATGTCGAATCGGTGCGTGAAATCAAAACCCGCGCTCAAGGCAGCGGCGTAGGCGCCGTCGGCGGCGCCGTGCTGGGCGGCCTGTTGGGCAATCAGGTCGGCGGCGGCAATGGCAGGAAGCTGGCCACCGTGGCCGGCGCCGTTGGCGGCGCCGTGGTGGGCAACCAGGTCGAAGGCAACATGAAAGCGAGCATCAGCTACGAGGTGCGGGTCCGTCTCGACGACGGCAACCACCGCACCTTCCACCTGCAGAACCAGAATGGCTTTAGCAGCGGCGACCGGGTCAAGGTAGTCGACGGCGCGCTGCGTCACGCAGGCTAAGGTTTATTTGTAAGAAATTATTGCGATCTGGATAAATATTTGCGCGTCAATGTACGCTAGCGAACGGAATGGATGTGCGCCAATCAGCATACTGAGACGTCGATAACCAACCGCCGAGGACCTCTATCATGCTCTATACAATCGCCGTCATACTCGTGATCCTCTGGCTGCTCGGCCTGGTCACGTCCTACACCATCGGTGGCTTCATCCACATTCTGCTCGTGGTTGCCGTCATCATGATACTGGTCCGTTTGGTCAGCGGACGAGGCATCTAGCAAGAGGGTCAGTTCCGGCATTCGGACACGGGCCCAACAGTAGCGCGCTACTGTTGGG
>JAZJXM010000082.1:0-12111 GCA_040390915.1 Pseudomonadota bacterium | reverse complement strand
GGTCAGACCTCAAGAATTGAGGTCTGACCCCGAAGTGAAAATTGAGGTCTGACCCCGGTTGGTGGCTGGGACGAAAAAAATGCCGGGAAATCCCGGCATTGTGCGATGCGTTGCTGCTTAGTGGAAGTGCTCGTTGCCAGCCGGCGCGTCGTCCGGCATTTCGGCGTGCACCAGTTCGCCGGTCGGGTCGGCAAACAGCGGCGCGCCGCAGTCGTCGCAGTACTCGGCCACGAAGCGTTCGTTGTGGCGCTTGACGTGGGTGATGCCCGCTTCGTTCAGGTGCCCCAGGATTTCTTCCAGCGGCGCCTTTTGCGCTTCGATGCCGGCAATGCCGGCGCTGATCAGGCCTTCGACTGGCGTGCCGTCTTCGTCTTCCTGGCCATACAGCGGCCACACGATGCCGTAGATGACGTCCGTTTCCTGGCGCATCGTGAAGGCGACCCGGTATTCGTCGATCTGGGCTTCGGCCGATTCTTCGCCAAAGCCGGCGATCACCGCGCGCAGGTCGGACGCTTCCACGCCCAGGGTGTTGGTCAGGTAGTGCACGGCGGCGCGGATCGAGACCGGGCGTATCAGTTTGTCCGCTTCGCGGCAGGCCACGTAGTAGGCTTCGGGCAGCAGCAGTTCGATGCCGCAGCCGGGCAGCAAACGGCTGACCGTGTCGCTGGCCTGGATGCGCCATTGATCGAGCGCGCTGGCGCGTTCGGCCGCGAAGTTGATCAGGTGCTCGGACTCCTGCCAGCGAAACAGCGGCATGCCCACCGGCGCGACCACGGCGATCAGGAGGTAGCGCGTATCGGCCAGGAACGGCGCAGTCTCGGCCGGCTTGGCCAGCGGCTTGATGTGCGTACCCTTGTAGGCCGCCTGCGCCAGCTTGTGGGTGGCGGCGTAGGTTTCGGCATGGGTGCGCGGCAGCTGGTCGATCGCAAACAGGGTAGGGGCCATCGACATGCGTACGCCATCGGCCAGCAAGTGGGCGCCGAAATGGGCCGACAAGGTGGTCAGGATGTCGGGCGCGATCGTGCCCGAGGCGATCGAAAAGCGGGTCCATGCGAGGATCGGCGCGGTGATCAGCAAGGCCTGGAAGCTGGTTTCGACGCCGTCAACCTGGTCGACCATCAGCGACGATTCGCTGACCGCCTCGACGCCTTCCATCAGCATGTCGTAGGCGTTCAGGTCGTCCTTGAACAGCACATTGAGGGTCGAGTCGATGGTGTCCTGGTGGCCGGTCTTGAGCAGCTTTTGAAGTTGCGTATCCAGCTGGCGTTCCCAGGTCCGTTCTTCGACGCGGCTTGCTGCCTGCACGATCGCCTGGCTGATGCTGACCAGGCGCTGGCTTTCTATCGACAGCTTGTGGGATGAATCTTTGGATGGACGACGCATAACTATAAGGATCTTTTTAGGTGGTTGGACGGATCAATGATAGCTGGAACTATGATAAACCCTTATCGGCCCTATTGTAGTGCATTCCCAATCGGACCATGAATGCAGCGCAACAAGTACAGAAAATTACCCCGACATCGCGCTTGCGAAGGCGAGCGCCCATGGCACGTTTGAGCGGTCGTGCTATGGGCACTCGCCTTCGCAAGTGCGATGTAGAGGTGCGCAAGGGCGACGAAAAAAAACGCCGGACGAATCCGGCGTTTTTTGCTGACACAGTTGTCGCTTAGGCAGCAAGCAGCTGACGCAGCACGAATGGCAGAATCCCGCCATGCTTGTAGTAATCGACTTCGATCGGGGTGTCAATGCGCAGCAGGACTTTGACTTCCTGCACGTCGCCGTTGGCGCGCTTGATGACCAGGGTAGCTAGTTGCTGCGGCTTGATCTCGCCTTCCAGGCCTTTCAGGTCGTACGTTTCATTGCCGGTGATGCCCAGCGTGACGACGCTGTCGTCGCCAATGAATTGCAGAGGCAGTACGCCCATGCCGACCAGGTTGGAGCGGTGGATGCGTTCGAACGAACGCACGATCACGGCCTTCACGCCCAGCAGCTGGGTGCCTTTGGCCGCCCAGTCGCGCGACGAGCCGGTGCCGTATTCTTCGCCGCCGAAGATCATGGTCGGCACGCCGTCGGCCACGTACTTCATGGCCGCGTCGTAGATCGACATCTGGGCGCCAGTTGGCTGGTGAATCGTGATGCCGCCTTCGACTGCGGAGCCGTCGGCCTTGGCCGGGATCATGCGGTTCTTGATGCGCACGTTGGCAAACGTACCGCGCATCATGATTTCGTGGTTGCCGCGGCGCGAGCCGTAGCTGTTGAAGTCGGCCTTGAGCACGCCGTTGGCCAGCAGCCATTTACCGGCCGGGCCGCTTTCCTGGATCGAGCCGGCAGGCGAGATGTGGTCGGTGGTGATCGAGTCGCCGAACACGCCCAGTGCGCGCGCGTTGCTGATCCCGGTCGCTGCCGCTTTTGGCACCATCGTGAAGTCGTCGAAAAACGGCGGCTCGGCGATGTAGGTCGACTTTGGCCAGTTGTAGACTTGACCTTCGGTGGTGGTGACGTGCTCCCACAGCTTGCCAGGGTTGCCCTTGACGTCGGCGTAGTTGGCCTTGAAGACCTTGGAGTTCATCGCGAACTTCATCAGCTTGCCGATTTCTTTCGAGGTCGGCCAGATGTCGCCCAAGTAGACGTCTTTGCCGTTGGTGCCCTTGCCAACTGGCTGGGTCATCAGGTCGACCGTCATGTTGCCGGCGATCGCGTAGGCGACGACCAGCGGTGGCGAAGCGAGGAAGTTGGAGCGGATGTTCGGGTGAATCCGTGCTTCAAAGTTGCGGTTGCCCGACAGGACAGCCGAAGCGACGATGTCGTTCTTGTTGATCGTTTCGTTCAGTTCAGGCGTCAGGTCGCCGGCGTTGCCGATGCAGGTGGTGCAGCCGTACGCGGTCAGGCCAAAACCGAGTTGTTCCAGGTACGGCATCAGGCCGGCAGCGGTCAGGTACTCGGTCACGACACGCGAGCCAGGGGCCAGCGAGGTCTTGATGTGCGGCGCGACCGTCAGGCCCGCTTCGACTGCCTTCTTGGCCAGCAGGCCGGCGGCGAGCAGCACGCTCGGGTTCGACGTGTTGGTGCACGAAGTGATCGCAGCGATCAGCACGTCGCCATTCTTGACGTTGACGCCGTTGCTGGTGGTGTAGTTCGTGGTCAGGTCGGCGGCAGCCTTGTTAAAGCCGTTTTCCGTGGTCGGCTTGGAGAACAGTTCGGTGAAGTTGTTCTTGACGTTGCCAATTTCGATGCGGTCTTGCGGGCGCTTTGGACCGGCCAGCGATGGCGTGACGCTCGACAGGTTGAGCGACACCACGCGGGTGTAATCGATCTCGCCTTCCTGTGGCACGCCGTACATGCCCTGGGCCTTGAAGTAGCTCTTGAATGCGGTGATTTCTTCAGTGGTGCGGCCGGTGCCTTCGAAGTATTCGATGGTCGCGTCGTCAACCGGGAAGAAGCCCATGGTGGCGCCATATTCCGGTGCCATGTTGGCGATCGTGGCGCGGTCGGTCAGCGACAGCGTCTCGGTGCCGGCGCCGAAGAATTCGACGAACTTGCCGACGACTTTTTCCTTGCGCAGCATTTCGGTGATGGTCAGCACCAGGTCGGTCGCGGTGCAGCCTTCGCGCAAGCAGCCGGTCAGGTTCACGCCGATCACGTCCGGGGTCAGGAAGTAGACCGGCTGGCCCAGCATGCCCGCTTCGGCTTCGATGCCGCCCACGCCCCAGCCGACTACGCCGATGCCGTTGATCATGGTGGTGTGCGAGTCGGTGCCGACCAGCGAATCAGGGTAGTAGGTGTCGCCCGCTTTGTGGACGCCGCGCGCCAGGTACTCCAGATTCACCTGGTGCACGATGCCGAAGCCCGGCGGGACGACGCCGAAGGTGTCAAACGCTTGCATGCCCCACTTCATGAACTGGTAACGCTCGTTGTTGCGCGAGAATTCCAGTTTCATGTTCAGGTCGAGCGCATTCTTTTCGCGGTAATGGTCGATGGTGACGGAGTGATCGACCACCAGGTCGACCGGTA
This sequence comes from Pseudomonadota bacterium, assembly GCA_040390915.1. Classification (GTDB taxonomy): domain Bacteria; phylum Pseudomonadota; class Gammaproteobacteria; order Burkholderiales; family Burkholderiaceae_D; genus Telluria_A. The sequence goes on along the minus strand of JAZJXM010000082.1, from coordinate 8,100 downwards.
CCAGCGGCTCGATGTTTTTCGGGTTCATGCCCATTTTACTGGCGACGTTACGCATTGCGGCCAAGTCGGCCAGCAGCGGCACGCCGGTAAAGTCCTGCAGTACCACGCGCGCGACGACGAAAGGAATTTCGTCGGTGCGTTCGCCGGTCGGATTCCAGTTCGCCAATTGCTTGACGTGTTCTTCGGTCACCTTCTTGCCGTCGCAATTGCGCAGCACGGATTCGAGAACGATACGGATCGACACCGGCAGGCGCGAGACGTTCACGCCCAGGCTTTTCTCCAGTGCGGGCAGCGAGTAGAACTTGCCTTTCTGGCCGGCCGACAGTTTGAAATCCTTGAGCGTGTTCAGAGTATTGCGGGACATGACCTCTCCTTCAGTGGGTATTGTTATTGCTATTTAATGAGCGTGGATTCGGGCGCGCTTGACGGTGCCTGTGGCACGAATTCGGTTTGCTCGGGGTTCTTGCATTCGTTGGCCAACTGGCGGTTCTGGCGCGAGTCGAGCAGCATGCCTTTGGACGGAATGTTGATCCAGACCAGGCCGTAGTTGCGGTTCTCGTAGCGCTGGGCGCCGGTGGTGGTGCCAACGCGGGTGAGGCGGTGCAGGCGCTTTTTCCAGCGCAGGCCGATATGTTCGGCGTCGCCGTCGTTCGAGTAGATCGTCACCGCGTTGTTCAATTCGCAGCTGAAATTGGCGACCTTGTTGTTGCTCACGTCCGGCTCATCTTCCTCGGCCACGGCTTTGCCGGCGACGACGTCGACCGCTTTCGGATGGGACTCGACCTTGGCCTTGGACTTGGCCTTGGCTTTGACGGGTTTGGTCGTTTCGTTGGCTTGCGCCGGGGTCACGCACAAGGTGGTGACAGCCATCGACATGGCGAGGGCAAACAGGGTCTTGCTGAGCAGTTGGGCCATTAGGTAGCTTCCGTATGATTGTCGTGATTGACGATAGCGATGGCGGCGTCGGGCAATGCCAGGCCGGCCAGCTTCGCGCGGTGTAAAACCGTCCAATAATAGCGATAGCTGGCGCGGTCGTGCAAGCGCCCGTTCTGTGCGATGGGACCCCAGTTGACCTTGATCGCATCGGCCAGGATGTTGGTCGCTTCGTTCACTTCTGACAAGCGTGGTGTAAAAGCTTTAATAATCGGCTTGATCTGATCGGGGTGGATGCTCCACATCCGCGTGAAGCCAAATTCGGCCGCGGCGCGCTGCGCGTCGTTGGCCACCACGGCCGTATCTTTGATTTCGGTGGTCACATTATGTGACGGAATTTTGCCGTGCGCGTGACAGGCGGCGACCATTTCGAGCTTGGCGCGCACTATGAGCGGGTGGGAAAATTGGCCCGGCGTGCGCATCGCGTTGCCGGGGATGGCGCCGTAGTGCGCCGACACAAAATCCATGATGCCGAACGACAGGCACTCGACCTGCGGCAGCGCCGCGATCGCATACGCGTCGCGCAAAGCGCCGTGCGTTTCGATCAACACGTGCACCGGCAACGGCGTTTTGCGTCCGGCCTTCGATGCGTGCTTGTTAATTAACTCGATTGCCAGCGCGACATCACTGACGCTGTTGGCTTTTGGCAACACGATGTAGGCAATGCGCTGCGCAGCGCCACCAACGATGACGGCCACGTCGCCGTTGAAGTGGGCGCTGCCAATATCGTGCACGCGCACGCCGATGCGGTTGTGGCGGTTCGCCTCGTCGGTGAGCAGGCGCACGACCAGCTGGGCGTGTTCAGGCTCGGCGCCGGTGGCGGCGCCGTCCTCACAGTCGAACGTGATGTCGAACAGGGGGCCAAGCTCTTGTTGCAAGGCCATCGACTTGAGCATCAGCTTCTCGGAACCGGCGTAATGGTCGCACGCTGGCAGAAGCAGGGGCTGTCGTTTGCCCTGGAATAAAACCTCGGATGGATGCATGCTTGCTTTTTCAGGTACAACAGCAGCCGTGCCGCTCGGGGCGGCACGGCGCGTGCGGCGAATCGGTGGAGGAGAAGCTTCCACGAAGGCCGCAGTGGTGCTTAGGCCAACAGGTGGGCGACGCCGTCGCGCTCTTCGGTCAGTTCCTTGAGCGTGAGGTTGATGCGCTCTTGCGAGAACGCGTCGATAGGCAGGCCCTGGACGATGGTGTACTCGCCGTTGGCAACCGTCACAGGGAAGCCGAACATGGTGCCTTCAGGGATGCCGTACGAACCATCCGATGGGATGCCCATCGTGGTCCACTTGCCGTTGGTGCCCAGGTGCCAGTCGTGCATGTGATCGATCGCCGCGTTGGCAGCCGATGCTGCCGAGGACAGGCCGCGTGCTTCGATGATGGCGCCGCCGCGCTTGCCGACCGTTGGCAGGAACACGTCGCGGTTCCAGGCGTCGTCGCCGATGGTGGCCATCACGGATGCGCCGTCGATTTCAGCGAAGCGGTAGTCGGCGTACATGGTTGGCGAGTGGTTGCCCCAGACGCACAGCTTTTCGATCGACGCGACCGGCTTGCCGGTTTTGGCAGCGATTTGCGACAGCGCGCGGTTGTGGTCCAGGCGCAGCATGGCGGTGAAATTCTTGGCCGGCAGCGATGGCGCCGATTTCATGGCGATGTAAGCGTTGGTGTTGGCTGGATTGCCAACCACGAGCACCTTGATGTTGCGCGAAGCGACAGCATCGATGGCCTTGCCCTGCACGGTGAAGATCTGGGCGTTCGCTTCGAGCAGGTCCTTGCGTTCCATGCCTGGGCCGCGTGGGCGGGCGCCAACCAGCAGGGCGAAATCGGCATCCTTGAAGGCGGTCATCGGGTCGCTGTGCGCGGTCATGCCGGCCAGCAGCGGAAAGGCGCAATCGTCGATTTCCATCATCACGCCCTTGAGCGCTTTTTGTGCTTTTTCGTCGGCGATTTCCAGCAGTTGCAGGATGATTGGCTGGTCTTTGCCCAGCATGTCGCCATTGGCGATGCGGAACAGCAGGGAATAGCCGATTTGGCCGGCCGCGCCGGTTACGGCAACGCGCAGTGGGGTTTTAGCCATGATGAATCTCCAAAGTGGGAAGGAAAACGGGTCGAAGCTGCAGAGTCGCTTGTTCGGAAAACCATAATGATACCAAAACAAGAGGGGTGCATGCCGGATTGATCGCGAGTGTAGGCCTGTGTGGCCTTCCTGTCAATTCCTATCTTATGTCTTATATAAGACACATAAGTTAGAGTGATTATTACTGGACTGTAAAGGGCTTTTGTGGTGAAATCGCAGCCTATGAATCCTGCCTCGACCAACCCGATCGTGTCCCATGGTACACCCGCCAGCGGGGGCGGTGCGTCCGGCGCCAATTCGCCGACTTTCAGCCCGCTGTATCAGCAGATCAAGGCGTTGATCACGCAAAGCCTGCAATCGGGCGAATGGAAGCCCGGTGAGCTGATCCCCAGCGAAGTCGAACTGGCAGGGCGCTTCAAGGTCAGCCAGGGCACGGTGCGCAAGGCGATCGACGAGCTGGCGGCCGAAAATCTGGTCATGCGGCGCCAGGGCAAGGGCACCTTCGTGGCCACCCACCACGAGGCGCGCGCGCATTTCCGCTTTTTGCGCCTGATGCCAGACGAGGGCGTGCCGCATCCGCCGGATAACAAGATCATCGAAGTCAAGCGCATGCGCGCGCCGGCCGAAGTGGCGCGCCTGCTCGATTTGAAGTCGGGCGACGCGGTGGTCTACATCCGGCGCGTGATGTCGTTCGATGGCGCGCCCACGATTCTGGAAGAATTGTATTTGCCTGGCCTGCTGTTCAAGGGCCTGACGGCCGAGAGGCTGGTCGAATACAAGGGACCCATGTACGGATTGTTCGAATCCGAATTTGGCACGCGCATGATCCGCGCCAGCGAAAAAATCCGCGCCGTGGCTGCCGATTCGAGCGCTGCCCAATACCTGCACGTGGACGAAGGCACGCCGCTGCTGTGCGCCGAGCGCGTCTCGTTCACCTATGGCGACAAGGCGGTGGAGCTGCGCCGAGGGATATATCTGACCGCGCATCACCATTACCAGAATGATTTGTCGTAGTGGGCGGGGGCAAACACGGCGCTGCGGTGCTATGGGTCCCCGCGTACGCGAGGACGACGGCGAGAGTCGCCACTGACATAAAGTATGCATAGCGTTTAAAATGCTGGCACCAAGAAACCACACAAAATATCCCGAAATTGGCGATAATTACGGGTTATACCAATCAAAAGTTAGTCAAGGGGAGGTCTGTTATGTCCGAAGCCGTGAAAGAAGTTCCAAAAAAAGAGCGGCCTGAATTCCGTAACATCCATATTACGGAACTTCCAAATTACCGTTTGCCGCCAGCCGGCTGGGTATCGATCCTGCATCGCGTCAGCGGCGCCGGCTTGTTCCTGATGCTGCCATTCCTGCTGTATTTGTTCCAGCAGAGCGTGCAGTCGGAAATGAGCTTCGCCTATTTCAAGGGCATCCTTGAAAATCCTCTGGTCAAGCTGGTCTTGCTGGGCCTGATCTGGGCTTACATGCAGCACTTCTGCGCCGGTGTACGCCATTTGTTCATGGATATCCACATGGGTATCGAAAAAGATTCGTCGCGCCAGAGCGCCGTCACGGTACTGGCAGTGAGCCTGTTCCTGACCGCGCTGGCCGGCCTCAAATTGTTTGGAGCGTTCTAATGGCTAAAAATAACATCGGCCCCAACCGCCTGGTCGTCGGCGCCCACTACGGCCTGAAAGACTGGCTGGCGCAGCGCCTGACCGCCGTCGTGATGGTGGTGTACACCTTCACGCTGCTGATTGCTTTTTTGAGCGGCAAAAATTTCACCTATGAAGGCTGGTCGGCCCTGTTCGCGTGCCAGTGGTTCAAGCTGTTTAGCCTGGTCACCTTCCTGGCGCTGTTCTACCACGCCTGGGTCGGCATGCGCGACATCTGGATGGACTACGTCAAGCCGGCCGGCATTCGCCTGGGCCTGCAGGCGCTGACCATTTTCTGGCTGGTCGCTTGCGCGTTCTATACCGTACAAATTCTCTGGGGGCTGTAACCGTGGCGGCAAATAAAAAAGGTTTACCAACGCGCCGCTTCGACGCGGTCATCATTGGCGCTGGCGGCTCCGGCATGCGCGCTTCCCTGCAACTGGCCGAAGCCGGCCTGAATGTGGCGGTGCTGTCGAAAGTGTTCCCGACCCGCTCGCACACCGTGGCAGCGCAGGGCGGCATCGGCGCCTCGCTGGGCAATATGTCCGAGGACAACTGGCACTGGCACATGTTCGACACCGTCAAAGGTGGCGACTACCTGGGCGACCAGGATGCGATCGAATTCATGTGCCGCGAAGCACCAAAGGTCGTGTACGAACTGGAACACTTCGGCATGCCGTTCGACCGCAATCCGGATGGCACGATTTACCAGCGCCCGTTCGGCGGCCACACCGCCAACCAGGGCGAAAAGCCAGTCTCGCGCGCATGCGCGGCGGCTGACCGCACCGGCCACGCGCTGCTGCACACGCTGTACCAGCGCAATGTGCGCGCCCGTACCCACTTCTTCGTCGAATGGATGGCGCTGGACCTGATCCGCGACGCTGACGGCGACGTTATCGGCGTCGTCGCGCTCGAGATGGAAACGGGCGAATGCATGATCCTGGAAGCGAAGACCACCATCATGGCAACCGGCGGCGCAGGCCGTATTTTCGCCGCATCGACCAACGCCTTCATCAACACCGGCGACGGCATGGGCATGGCGGCACGCGCCGGCCTGCCGCTGCAGGACATGGAGTTCTGGCAGTTCCACCCGACCGGCGTGGCCGGCGCGGGCGTGTTGATTACCGAAGGCGTGCGCGGCGAAGGCGGCATCCTGATCAACAGCAATGGCGAACGCTTCATGGAGCGCTATGCGCCTACCCTGAAAGACCTGGCGCCGCGTGACTTCGTGTCGCGTTCGATGGACCAGGAAATCAAGGAAGGCCGCGGCTGCGGTCCCAACAAGGACCACGTGCTGCTGGACCTGCGCCATATCGGCGCCGACACCATCGCCAAGCGCCTGCCATCGATCCTGGAAATCGGCCACAAGTTCGCCAACGTGGACGCGACCAAGGAGCCGATCCCGGTCGTACCGACGATTCACTACCAGATGGGCGGCATCCCGACCAACATCCACGGCCAGGTCGTCGCACCAAAAGACGGCAATCCGGTGGCAGTGGTCAACGGCCTGTACGCAATTGGCGAATGCGCCTGCGTATCGGTGCACGGCGCCAACCGCCTCGGCACCAACTCGCTGCTGGACTTGATCGTGTTTGGCCGCGCAGCGGGCAACCACGTGGTCGCGTCGAACCTGAAGGCCAAGGAAAACAAGCCTTTGCCAGAAGGCGCAGCCGACTTCGCAATGGACCGTTTGAACGCGCTGGAAAACTCGACCGGCACCGAAACCGTGCAGGGCGTAGCCAACGAAATTCGCGCCACGATGCAGAAGTATTGCGGCGTGTTCCGTACCGACGCATTGCTGTCACAAGGCCTGAAAGAAATCCTGGCCCTGGCCGAGCGATGCAAGCACGTTGCGTTCAAGGACAAGTCGAAAGTGTTCAACACCGCCCGCGTGGAAGCGCTGGAGTTGGACAACCTGATCGAAACGGCGAAAGCGACCATCACGTCGGCAGTGGCTCGCAAGGAATCGCGCGGCGCGCACGCGCATAGCGACTTCCCGGCACGCGACGACGAAGTGTGGATGAAACACACGCTGTGGTATTCGGAAGGCAATCGCCTCGATTACAAGCCAGTGATCACCAAGCCGCTGACGGTTGATACCTTCAAACCGAAGCCACGTACCTTCTAATCGGACAAGAACATGACACGCACCGTAAAACTGAAAATCTACCGTTACGATCCAGATCGTGACGCCAAGCCGTACATGCAGGACGTGACGGTCGAACTGCAAGACACCGACAAGATGCTGCTCGACGCACTGCAGCGCATCAAGTCGGACGTCGATGACTCGATCTCGCTGCGCCGCTCGTGCCGCGAAGGCGTGTGCGGTTCGGACGCGATGAACATCAACGGCAAGAACGGCCTGGCATGCACCACCAATCTGAACGAGTTGACCCAGCCTATCGTGCTGCGTCCGCTGGCAGGCTTGCCGGTGATCCGCGACCTGATCGTCGACATGACCCAGTTCTTCAAGCAGTATGATTCGATCAAGCCGTACCTGATCAACGACACCATCCCGCCTGAAAAAGAACGCCTGCAAACGCCGGCCGAACGCGAAGAACTCGATGGCCTGTACGAGTGCATCCTGTGCGCTTGCTGCTCGACGTCGTGCCCGTCGTTCTGGTGGAATCCGGACAAGTTCGTCGGCCCGGCCGGCCTGCTGCAAGCCTACCGCTTCATCGCCGATTCGCGCGACGAAGCGACCGGCGCGCGCCTGGACAACCTGGAAGACCCGTACCGCTTGTTCCGTTGCCATTCGATCATGAACTGCGTCGATGTCTGCCCTAAGGGTCTGAACCCGAACAAGGCGATCGGCAAGATCAAGGAATTGATGGTTCGGCGCGCAATTTAAGCGCAATCTCCAGTAAAAGGTCCGTACTGCATGAAAACGGCAGCGGGAGTATAGTGTTGATCAAACGACAGGCTCAAGAGTGACTACGCATCAATCGGATCCAGCCAACCGCGCGCGGCTGCGCTGGCGCAGCCGCCGGGGCCTGCTCGAGAACGACATTATCCTCACGCGCTTTCTCGACGCGCATGAGGAAAGTCTCAGCGATGAAGAAGTCGACGCGTTCTCGCGCTTGCTCGATCTGGCGGACAACCCGCTGATGGACCTGCTGCTGGGGCGCAAGGAGCCGGAAGGCGACGTCGACCTGCCGCCAGTGCACGCCTTGCTGGAGCGCTTGCGCCAGGCATAAACAAGTTTCGCCATTTTTATTTTGAAGACCTCGCCTCCCAAGAAGGAAGTGCCATGAACATCTCTGATACCAAAGCCACACTGTCGTTCTCCGATGGCAGCGCGCCAATCGACATGCCGATCTACAAGGGCACCGTCGGCCCGGACGTCATCGACATCCGCAAGCTGTACGGCGCGACCGGCAAGTTCACCTACGACCCCGGCTTCATGTCGACGGCGGCGTGCAACTCGACCATCACCTACATCGACGG
>JAZJXM010000081.1:5807-78783 GCA_040390915.1 Pseudomonadota bacterium | reverse complement strand
GTATTGTCGAGCGTCGGCACACTATGCCGATTCTGGCCAATATCCTCATCCGCAAGGACGGCGAAAGCGTCTCATTCCTGTCGACCGACACCGAAGTGCAGATCACCACGCACGCCAACATCGGTTCCGGCGCCGACGTGGCCGGCACCACTGTCGCCGCGCGCAAGCTGCTCGACATCCTGCGCGCGCTGCCTGAATCGGGCGACGTGACGATGACGCTGCTCAACAAGCGCCTGACGGTCCAGACCGGCAAGTCGCGCTTCGCGCTGCAGACGCTGGACGCGGCCGAATTTCCTACCGTGGCCGTGGCCGATACCTACAACGCCACCGTCACGCTGCCGCAAAAGACGCTCAAGCACCTGTTCAACATGGTGCACTTCTCGATGGCGCAACAGGACATCCGCTACTACCTGAACGGCTTGCTGCTGGTCCTGGATGGCCGCAACGTGATCGCCGTGGCCACTGACGGCCACCGCCTGGCGTTCTGCCAGGTCGAGACGGAGCAGGAATTCACGCGCCAGGAAGTCATCATCCCGCGCAAGACCATCATCGAACTGCAGCGCCTGCTCGAAGAATCCGACGAGACGGTCCAGCTGGACATCTCGGCCTCGCAGGTCAAGCTGACGTTTGCCGACATCGAGCTGGTGTCCAAGCTGGTCGAAGGCAAGTTCCCCGACTACACCCGGGTGATCCCAAAGGGCTACAAGAACGACTTCACGATCGGGCGCGACGAGCTGCTGCGCTCCTTGCAGCGCGCTGCCATCATGACGAGCGACAAGTTCAAGGGCGTGCGCTGCATCATCACCCCGGGCAGCATGAAGATCAGCTCGACCAACGCCGACCAGGAAGAAGCGGTCGAAGAGCTGGAAGTGGATTACGGCGGCGACAGCGTGGACATCGGCTTCAACGTGACCTATCTGCTCGACGTGCTCAACAACTTGAAGTGCGACCAGATCAACATCTCGCTAGGCGATTCGAATTCGTCGGCGCTGATTTCGATTCCGGACAACGCCGACTTCAAGTACGTTGTCATGCCAATGCGGATTTAACCCCGTCGTTCTCGCGTACGCGGGAACCCATGCTGAGGCGACTCAATCACCTCACTATGGGTCCCCGCGTTCGCGAGGACGACGATGCAGTACCCCGATATATCGTTTTTTGAGAAAGCAGTCCATGTCCGAGAACACCTCAGCAGTCCCCGCCAAAGAACAAGAATACGGCGCCGCCCAGATTCAAATCCTGGAAGGTCTGGAGGCCGTGCGCAAACGTCCCGGCATGTATATCGGCGACACCTCGGACGGCACCGGCTTGCACCACCTGGTGTTCGAAGTACTGGACAACTCAATTGACGAATCGCTGGCCGGTCATTGCACCGAAATTCACGTCACGATCCACTCCGATAACTCGATCTCGATCACCGACAACGGCCGCGGCGTACCGACCGGCATGAAGTTCGACGACAAGCACGAGCCGAAACGCTCGGCTGCCGAAATCGTGATGACCGAACTGCACGCCGGCGGCAAGTTCGACCAGAACTCGTACAAGGTATCGGGCGGCTTGCACGGCGTGGGCGTATCGTGCGTCAACGGCCTGTCGAAACTGCTGAAACTGACCATCCGCCGCGACGGCAAAGTCCACTACATGGAGTTTGTGCGCGGCGTGCCGCAAAACCGCGAAATCGAAACGATCAACGGCATGCTGTGCTCGCCGATCAAGGTCATTGGCGAGACCGACAAGCGCGGCACCGACGTCCACTTCTGGGCCGACGAAGAAATCTTCACCCACGTCGAATTCCACTACGAGATTCTGGCCAAGCGGATTCGCGAACTGTCGTTCCTCAATAACGGCGTGCGCATCAAGCTGACCGACCAGCGCACCGGCAAGGAAGAAGTGTTTGCATTCGAAGGCGGCACGCGCGGCTTCGTCGAATACATCAACACCTCCAAGACCGTGCTGCACCCGACTGTGTTCCAGGCCACGGGCGAACGCATGTCGGACCAGAATACCAACATCACCGTGGACGTGTCGATGCAGTGGAATGACTCGTACAACGAGCAGGTGCTGTGCTTCACCAATAACATCCCGCAGCGCGACGGCGGCACCCACCTGACCGGCCTGCGCGCGGCGATGACGCGCGTGATCAACAAGTACATCGACGAACACGAATACGCAAAGAAAGCGAAAGTGGAAATCACCGGCGACGACATGCGCGAAGGCCTGACCTGCGTGCTGTCGGTCAAAGTCCCGGAGCCGAAGTTCAGCTCCCAGACCAAGGACAAGCTGGTGTCCTCCGAAGTGCGCGGCCCGGTCGAAGAGATCGTCGCCAAGACGCTGACCGATTATCTGGCCGAAAAGCCAAACGACGCCAAGATCATCTGCGGCAAGATCGTCGAAGCTGCCCGCGCGCGCGAAGCGTCGCGCAAGGCACGCGACCTGACCCGCCGCAAAGGCATCATGGACGGCCTGGGCCTGTCGGCCAAGCTGGCCGACTGCCAGGAAAAAGACCCGGCCCTGTGCGAACTGTACATCGTCGAGGGTGATTCGGCAGGTGGCTCGGCAAAGCAGGGGCGCGACCGTAAATTCCAGGCGATTCTGCCACTGCGCGGTAAAGTGCTGAACGTGGAAAAGGCGCGCTTCGAAAAGATGTTGTCGTCGGAGCAGATCACCACTCTGATCGCAACCCTGGGCACCTCGATCGGACCGGACGAATTCAACGTCGACAAGCTGCGCTATCACCGCATCATCATCATGACCGATGCGGACGTCGACGGCGCCCACATCCGCACGCTGCTCTTGACGCTGTTCTACCGCCAGATGCCGCAGCTGGTCGAGCGCGGCCACATCTACATCGCGCAACCGCCGCTGTACAAGGTCAAGGCCGGCCGCGACGAGCGCTATCTGAAAGATGACGTCGAAGAAGCGAGCTACATGATGACCGTGGCGCTCAACACCGCCGCGTTGACGCCGCGCGATGGCGCCGAGCCGATCGTGGGCGAAGTGCTGGCCGAACTGGTACGCAAGTTCAACCTGGCCAACGCCATCATGATGCGTTTGACGCGCGTGATCGACCGCGCCGCGCTGACCGCCATCATGACCGGCGTCGAACTGAACCTGGAAACGATCGAACACGCAGAAGTGTCGGCCAAGGCGCTCGAAGCGACCATCGGCGACAAGGCTGTGAAAGTGCATGTGCGTTCGGACGATCTGAGCGAGAAGCATGCGCTGCGCATCGAGCGCATGCATCACGGTAACATCCGCGTCAGCTCGATCGACGCCGACTTCGTGCAGGGCGCAGACTACGCGACCCTGGCCAACGCTGCTGCCACGTTCAAGGGCTTGATCGGCGAAGGCGCTTTCATTCGCCGCGGCGAGGGCGAGCGGGTCAAGGAATCGGCCGTGGACGACTTCCACCACGCGATGCAGTGGCTGCGCGATGAAGCCGAGCGCACCGTCTCGAAGCAGCGCTACAAAGGTCTGGGCGAGATGAATCCAGAGCAGCTGTGGGAAACCACGATGGACCCAACCGTGCGCCGCCTGCTGAAGGTGCAGATCGAAGACGCAATTGCCGCCGACCAGATCTTCACCACGCTGATGGGCGACGAAGTTGAGCCACGCCGCAACTTCATCGAAGCCAACGCGCTACATGCGGGCAATATCGACGTATAAGACTGTGTACGGCACGGTGTGACCAGGCCCATGGATTCCATGGGCCTTTTTATTAAAACTTCCTTCATCGATCAACCATGCCCTCCACGATCCGCACTCTGATCACAGCCTGGCTGCTGTTCGCCACGCCCGCAATTGCGGAAACCTACTCTCCATCGGCCTTCAAGGAGGCTGCGATCAAATGCCAGGGCACGCGCCACTGGGATTGCGCCGCAAAAAACTGGGTCCAATACAGCAAGATGCGCCCGACCGATGCGCATGCCATGGCCAGCCTGGCCGTCATCTACAACTGGGACGACAAGCCCGAAGCGGCGATCGTGCAGGCGGAGAAAGCCATAGCGATGGGCCAGGGCACGTACGACCTGTTCGCTGCCTATGCGGAAAGCCTGGAGAAGGTGGGCCGCATCGACGAGGCGATCGACTGGTCCTATAAAACGCTGGCGATCATGAACACCCTGGTCAATGTGCGCGGCGACCTGGCCAGGCTGCTGGTGATGAAGAAGCGGGAATACGAAGCGCTGGCTCTGCTGGCTTCGTTCGACGCCACGCTGGAAGCGAAGGGGCACGGCAACTACTTCGAGGGCCAACGCATCTCCATCGAATCGACAATCGAACGACAGGGCCAGACCTTGGTCAGCGCACAGAAAAGCCTGCGCCTGTCCAAGACGGGCGACCATTTCTACGCCCCCGTCAAAATCGGCGACGCCAGGGCGGCGGCCTTCGTGGTCGATACCGGGGCCTCCAAGACCACGCTCAGCGACGCCATGCTGGCCAGTTCCAAAGCGACTTACAAGGTGATCCAGCCCAACGTCACCATCGGCCTTGCCGACGGCCGTTATGTCAGCGCCCGCGTGGTGGTGCTCGATTCGCTCAAGGTAGGGCCGTTCGAACTGCGCAAAGTCACCACCATCGTCTGCCCGACCTGCGTTGCGCTGCTCGGCCAGGGCTCGCTGTCGCACTTCAATATGGCGTCGGCCAAACAGCAGGGGGTGGAATTCATGACGCTGGAACCGCGGGCAATGCGTTAAATTTCCCAGCCAATTTTGTCGGGTTTCCTTACACTTGTAGCGTCCCGCAAGACGCGATCAAACATGTCAATTTCCTAACCGACTGTTTTCATTAAATAAACTAACAATAGTTCTTACATGGCATGCTGCTTGCTTAATGGAGATTCTTGTTCCATTTTCGAAAGCATCGCATGTTTGTAAAGAAACTGATCGTCGCAGCCTTGTTGACCCTCTCGATGGGCGCCCAAGCAGGCGTGGTCGTTGGCGGCTCCACCCTGATCAATAGCGCAGGGCAGACCCAACTGGAAGCCTGGCTCGGCCAGGGTGAACTGACCCTGACCAACATCTTCACCAAATCCAACGGAAAATCCGGTTACGACTTCCACGCTGCGGCCGATGGCAAAGGCGCGACCTTCTCGCTGATGAGCGCTTCCGAAGACGGCGGCACGACCTGGAAAACCATCGGCGGCTATAAGCCGGTGAGCTGGACGTCCCAGTACGACTACCACTACGCGTCCCCGCTAGAGTGGTCTGCGTTCGTCTTCAACCTGAGCGACGGCGTCAAAAAGAACGAAATCAATCAATATCAGACGTATAACGGCGCCTACTATGGTCCGACCTTCGGTGGCGGCCATGATATCTTTGTCGACGGCAACTTGGGCTACGGCTATTCGTACGGATGGAGCTACGGCGCCGCCACCGGCCAGTCGCTGGTTGACGGTTCGTATTACGACGGTCTCGACATGCTGATCCGCGACCTCGAAGTGTTCACCATTGGCGCCTACGTTGCCCCGGAAGCAGTTCCAGAACCAGCGACCTTCATGCTGTTCGGCTTAGGTCTGTTCGGCCTGGCGGCAGCGCGCCGCAAGAAGGCTGCCAAAGGCCTGTAATACCATCAGGATTTTTGGCATTTCAAGACAGGGCTTCGGCCCTGTTTTTATTTTTCAGAACGAACTTGGTGCAATCGGAACAGATAGACACACGGTAGGCCCTTGGTTATGATTGGTTCCGCTACACTTTGGTAAGGGTTTTCAATTTGAGAACTGCCCTCTTGATTCAGCGCGAGCCCTGGCGATTGAGCAATGCGCTATTGCTCTCTTTTCTCGTGCACGCGCTGCTGCTGAGCATTACCTTGGGCGGCCAGAAATTCGGGCTTCCCAGCCTGCACTTTCCGTGGAAAGAACAGGCCCAGGGCGCCAATGAATTGCGCGTCTTGCTGGCGCCGAAACCGGCCCCGGCGCCCGTCGAAATGGACCAGCCCGCAGTCGCGAGCGACATCACACCAATGAATTTGCCACCTCCCGCCGTCAGGCAGAGCGAGATGGCCGCCGTAGCATCCCCACCTCCCACATCAGCGCCGCCCGCAGAACCGGCCATCGCGGCAGTCAAGCGGCCAGAAGTGGACCTGCCGATCGCGCCCGATGCGCCCAAGGTCAGAACACCCGAAGCTGCCGTGGCGCGCGACACCCCCGCCCAAGCCAACGAAGTTCCCGCCCCCAGCGATGCCGCCCAAAAGCAAGCCGAGCAAGAAACCCGCGATCGGGCCCTTGAGCAGGTCAAGCTGGCGCAAGAGAAGCAGAATGCAGAACGACAGCGCCTGGAGCAGCAGCGGCAGGATGCCGCCCGCGCCGAGCAAAGCGCCAAGGCCGACGCGGCGCGCATCGAAGCCGAACGTCAGGAGCTAGCGCGGCAAGAGGTCCAGAATCGGGAAGCGCAGCGGCAAGCGCAGGCAAAACAGGCCGAGAAGGCGCAGCAGGAAGCTGCGCGACAAGAAGCCGAACGCGCCGAGGCCGCGCGCCAGGAGCAAACAAAGTTGGCGCAGGCCGAAGCGGCGCGGCAGGCACAGAACCAGCTTGCAGCAGCGCGCCAGAACGCCATCAAGCAAGAAGCGGCACGGCGCGATGCGCTGGCCCAGGAAGCAGCCCGGCAAGAAGCAGCCCGGCAAGCGGCCGCCGGACAGGAACGGGCCAAGCAAGATCTGGCGCAGCGCGAGCGCGCCGAGCAGGAAGCGCAACGCGAAGAGCGGCTGCGCGCGATCGGCAAGCAACTCAACGCCGAAGCGGCCCAGCGCGACCCTTCACGTTCGCTGCTGCCCGGGTTCAGCAGCCTGCGCCGCGGCTGGCTTTACGGACGCGCCGATGCGAATGCCGAACTGGTTCGCTACGCGGAAGTCATGGGCCAAAAAATCGAGATGAACATGACGTTCGACATGGTGCGCGCAGTGGTGAAGCAGCCGCACACGCCGCCAATGGTAACGGTGGCAATCCGCGCCGACGGCTCGGTCGAGAAGGTGACTTTCGTGGTCTCGAGCGGCGTGCTCGCGATCGACGAAGCGATACGCAAAGTCGTGGCCAGCCAGGCGCCGTATGCCGTGTTCCCGCCCGGCCTGGCGCGCCAGTACGACGTGGTCGAAATTCGCCGCACCTGGATATTTGACACAGCCATCCGGCTTCAATAACGGAGCGCCCCATGACCGAAGATCGCATCACCGGCTCGATTCTTGGCTTGGCACTTGGCGACGCCTGTGGCGCGCCGCATGAGGGCGGGCCGGTGGAACGCCTGCTGTGGCGTTTGATCGGCACGACCGCCAGCGGCGACATGCGCTGGACCGACGACACGCAAATGTCGCTGGATCTGGCCGAGTCGCTGATCGAGAAGGGCATGCTCGATCCGGATGACGTCGCGCTGCGCTTTGCGCGCAGTTATCGCTGGAGCCGGGGGTACGGCCCGGGCGCGGCCAAGCTGCTCAAGCGCATTGCCAAGGGGCAGCCATGGCAGCAAGCCAATCGGGCAATTTTCCCGGCGGGATCGTACGGCAACGGCGGCGCCATGCGCGCTCCGATTATCGGCCTGTACTACGCCAGCCGCCCGGAACAAGTGGCAGCGGCGGCGCGCCTGCAGGCCAGCATCACCCACGCACATCCGCTCGGCATGGAAGGCGCGGCCATGCTGGCAACGGCAACCGCGCTGGCGTTGGCTACGCGCGATCCACTTGCCATTCTCGGGGGCGCTTGCAGTGCTTGCGCGCAAGAGCAGATGCTGGCCCGCCTGGGGATCGCCGATGCCTGCCTGCGTTCCGGAACTGAACTTTCACGCGCACAAGTGGTCAATCAACTGGGCAACGGCATTGCCGCTGTCGACTCGTGCGTGACGGCGCTCTATCTCGGCTTGCGCTTCCTCGATCGGCCATTCGTGGACTTGCTCGACTTCGTGGCCAGTTGCGGCGGCGACGCCGATACGATCGGTGCGATGGCCGGAGCGATCTGGGGCGCGGCAAACGGCGCGGCGGCGTTACAGCATCCGGCGCTGCAACGGCTCGAACAAGTTGATCGGTTGCGCGAAGCTGGACGAGGCATTTTTGGCCGTGCCAATTGCAAAATGTGAGGCGATAGGCGCATCGAATTCTGCTCGGAAGTGACATCGGCCCAGATTCGCCGCTGGCAACCTGCCATACGCCACGGATGACTTAATTACGTACTGAATTAGGTTATGTCCTGCTATGATGGGTCATCCTTTCGGAGAATCACATGAACTTATTGCAGAACATACAACCTATCAGCTTCCTCAAGACCAACACGAGCGACGTGATCAAGCAAGTTCAACTTACCCACGAGCCTGTGATGATTACAGTTAATGGGAAGGTGCAAGCGGTAGTTCAAGATGCCCTCAGCTTTCAACAGACCCAAGAACAGCTCGCACTGCTTCGCATTCTCGCGCTAGGCAAGCAACAAATCAACGAAGGCAGGGTCGTCGATCACGATGATTTTTTCGCTGAGCTGGAAAACGAAGACGCGGGGATAGGAAGTGCAAATTAAGTGGACTGATGATGCCAAGGAGGATCTAAAGCAAATTCGTCATTATCTCGCACGAAACGTCTCGCCTGAATATGCGAAAAAGATCACGCAAGAGATCAGGGATGAGGTCCATTCGTTGAAGGCGATGCCAAGCAAGGGAACGCTTGTGGTTGAGTTGCAAAACTTGAACATGACCAACCACCGTCAACTTCTTGCCGATCAGAATCGCATCATTTTTGAGCGGACTGCTGATATTTTCTACATCCAAGTTGTTTGTCATACGAGCATGAATCTTCAATCGCTTTTGATGCGGCGACTGCTCAAATAAGACGTCGAAGCGCTTTTAGAGATCCCGATCAAAGCGAAGCAACATTTGATCAAGGAAACTACCGAAGCCCACATCACTTCGGGAGTTCCCTGATGCCGCAAGAATACGCCCCGTACATCGCCATCTTTGTCGCCTCGCTGGCGCTGCTCATGGTCAGCTGGAAGATGTGGTCCGACCGTGCATTTCGCGCCGAGCGGCTCAGCTTTGAACGGTCCGAACGCGCGATTCGCGAAAACCACGAGCGCAACGAAACGCGCAAACGCGAGGCATTCGAACAGAGTCAGGCCGCCGCGAACAGCGCCGAACGCACCGCGGCGCTAGATCAACTGCGAGAATTCCAGGCGTTCGAACGGGAAGAGCGCGAAATGTTCGAAGCGTCGGAACAGACCTTGCGGCTCCGCTTCATGGCGCAGCAGGAGCACGCCAGTACGGATGCCGAGGCCAGGATCAAGCAGCAAATCGAGGCCTACATCAAGCTGGAAAAATGGCGCGAGGGATCCTGGCAGCGCAACGTCTCCCGGCTAGAGCAGGCCAGCCAGGATTTGAGCGGAACCACGTCCGGCGTTATCTCGCTGATTGATGAAGGCCCCTATTTCAGCGACGAGCGCATGATCCTGGAAACGGCGCGGGTGCTCGATGTATTCGGGAGCTTTCAAACCTCGGTCAGCCACTTTGGCATGCCAATCGAGATGTCCGCGCTGTCGAAGCAATTGATCGGGCTGATCACCAAGATACTGCTGTCCCTGAGCCCGAGCCAGGCGGTGCGCAATTCGGATGGGCGCAAGGCGCTGCTGGCGCCATTGCGGGATGAACTCAGAAACATGTCCCGCTTATTTCTCTGTAAATGCGGCGATTTCGAACGCGACCCCAGTGCATTTGTCTGTAGTGACTCAGACTTGAGCTGACGGTCGCGCAGGCTGCATCAGGCTTCTGGCGCCGACCAGACCAGGTTCCACAAGTGGCCATCGATATCCTCGAAGCCCTGGTCATACATGAAGCCGTGGTCCTCGGGCGGATGCGGCGTGCGGCCACCAGCGGCGACCGCCTTGGCGATCAGGCTGTCCACCTCTTCCCGGCTTTCACAACTGAGGCAAATGACGACTTCACTGGCTTCCTTTGCGTTCGCGACTGGCTTGTCGATCAGCGACTGGAAGAACGGTTCGGTCGTCAGCATGGCCTGGATGGTGTCGTCGACGATATTCATGAACGCGGCGTTCTCGCCGCAAAATCGGGGAATGAAGGTAAAGCCGAGAGCGGAAAAGAAGGCCTTGGATTTGTCCAGGTCCTTCACGGGCAGATTGAGAATGATCTGTTTGTTCATAGCGTTTCCTTGGTTACGGTGGAATGGGCAATCGGTGCTTCATCCCTACGACGGATGACGGCACACCAAATCGACACGCTTGCGAAAAAAATGCAACTCTTACGGCACCAGCGCAGCCATCGCCTTGCCGATTTCGTTAAACCCCTGCACCGTCCCGTCTTTCGGCACGATTTCCTCGTCACGATCTGAGATCGCATCGAAATTGGCCGCCACCCGTTCCGCCGCATCGTCGCCGCTGCCAATGTGCACGCCGGCCGTCATGGTGATGTAGGCGCGTTCGAACGTGCCCGCACCGGCGCACAAGATGGCGCGGGTGGGCGCATCCCTGGACACCAGGTAGAGCAAGCCAGGCGTCACCGATTCCGGTGCCAGTTGCGCCAGCACTGCCGGCGGCATGATGCCTTCGGTCATGCGCGTGGCCGCGGTCGGCGCCAGGCAATTGACGTGAATGCCGTCGCGCGCGCCTTCCAGCGACAGCGTCTGCATCAGCCCGACCAGCGCCATCTTGGCCGCGCCGTAGTTAGCCTGGCCAAAGTTACCGTACAGCCCGGACGACGAGGTCGTCATCACGACACGGCCGTATTTCTGCTCGCGCATGATGTTCCAGACCGCCTGGGTGCAGATGGCCGCGCCCATCAGGTGCACGTCGACGATGAGGCGGAAGTCGGCCAGCGGCATCTTCGAGAACGTCTTGTCGCGCAGGATGCCGGCGTTGTTGACCAGGATGTCGATGCGGCCCCAGGCGGCCATGGCGTCGCTGACCATCGCGGCCACGGCGGCTTCGTCGGTGACGGAGGCATTGCAGGCCATGGCGGTGCCACCGGCGGCTTCGATTTCACGCACCACGGCTTCGGCTGCGGTGAAGGCGGTGCCGTCTTCTTGCTCGATGGCGGGGCCGAAGTCGTTGACCACGACCTTGGCGCCGCGCGCGGCCAGTGCCAGCGCGTGCTGGCGGCCCAGACCGCCGCCGGCGCCGGTGACGATGGCGACTTGGTCTTTGAATTCAATTGTCATGCTTGGGGCTCCTGTGGCCATTCTATTTTCGTAAGACGTAGGTTGCGGATTAATGAGGGCAAGCTCTCAAGTTTTTCTCGCAACAATGCGGTGCGAAGACCACACTCCCAAACAACAAGCACCCGCCATCCATTTTCGATCAATGCCGCGAGGACACGCTGGTCTCGTTCGACGTTCTTATCGAACTTAAGTTGCCAAAAATCAAAATTTTCGTGTGGCACTGGCGCGTAACGACAGTCGCAGTGCCGATGCCAAAAGCAGCCATGCACAAAAACGGCCAACTTATATTTAGGCAACACTAAATCCGGCCTACCTGGTAAGCTACGCACATGTAAGCGATACCGGAATCCCTTAGCGTGCAGAAATCGACGCACGGTCATTTCAGGGAGTGTGTCAGCCCTTCCAATCGCACCCATCATTCGCGATCTGACCGCTACGGACACTATGTCAACCATTTTCCAAAATTGCCGTTCGAGTCGGTAAAATTATACTCTTTAGATTTGTTAGTTGATTGGCTCCATGACCATTAAGATCGTTGATTTGTTTGCAGGGCCCGGTGGTCTTGGCGAAGGCTTTTCCAAGTTCGGAAACGGTAAAGCATTCAAAATCTTGGTTTCTGCCGAGATGGAGTCAAATGCACACGAGACGTTGCGCCTTCGAAGCTTCTTCCGTTTGATTCAGGATGATCCGCGCGCGCTAAGGAAATATTATGAGTTTTGCAATTACAAAGAAGTCAAGGAACCCTACGACACACACTCAAAAGCTGCATGGATTGAATCCGGCGAGGAAGCACGCCAAATAAAATTGGGCGATCCAATTGGCAACGAAGAATTGGATTTGATCTTGAACCAAAAGTTGCGGCCCGAGGATCTTTGGGTACTCATCGGCGGACCTCCATGTCAAGCGTATTCAAAGGTCGGACGTAGCCGCAATATTGGCAAGGCCGACTATCGCGCGGAAGATGACCCTCGTTTTTACCTCTACAAGGAATATTTCCGCGTAATAAAGGACCGTTGCCCTCCGGTATTTGTGATGGAAAATGTTGAAGGCATACTTTCCGCGAAGGTACACGGAGCGAAAATATTTCCAAACATACTGAACGAACTTTCATCCCCGGGCACAGATGCGTCCGGCAAGGCGCGCCTCGGGTATCGAATTCATTCATTGGTGACGGATACAGTGTTTGAACACGGTACGAAACTTGAGTCAATTGACGAGCGCGACTTCATCGTTAAATCTGAAGTATTTGGTATTCCACAAGCGCGTCATCGTGTAATTTTACTTGGAATCCGAACCGATATTGTTACGCCTTTCGAACGTCTAATGGCTCTACCAGCTGCAGACCGAGTTCATGTAGAACACGTCATTGGGGACCTCCCGCCGGTTCGGAGCCAACTCAACAAGCAACAGGACTCGCCAATGCTTTGGAGAAATGAAGTTCAGAAGCACTTATCTGAACTTGCTACGGATGCCAAACGCAAAGATAAGGGCCGTCTATCCGCAAGCCTTAATGTCGCGGCTAACGATGTCCAGCACGATTTATCTCACGGCTCAACGCGATTTCCACGAGAGTTGGATTCAAAACTAAAGCCGCGTATGGCAGACTGGTATTTGGATTCAAATCTGAAAGTGTGGTTGAATCACGAAGCCCGTAGTCACATGACAAGTGACCTACGTCGCTACGGTTATGCAGCTACGTACGCAGAACTTCATTTGCGCTCGCCCAGGGGGCATGAAGAGTTCGACCTTTCCGGTCTCGCACCCAATCATGCAAATTGGAAAAGTGGAAAATTTATTGATCGTTTCCGTGTGCAGCGTCGCAGTGAGCCCGCAAACACTGTTACGAGCCACATTTCAAAAGATGGCCATAATTTCATTCACTATGACCCAACCCAATGCCGAAGTCTTACTGTCCGCGAAGCGGCGCGTTTGCAAACGTTCCCAGATAACTACTTTTTTAGTGGACCAAGAACGCTGCAATTTCACCAAGTTGGCAATGCCGTGCCACCAATGCTCGGCAACTTAATTGCTAAAATAGTCCATCAAATTCTAACGAAAGCAATCGTGAATTAGACGAGCACTTGGCATATTGCGCGCTAAGAAATGCAAAAGTCGTACGTGCTCAGTTAAATTCGATACGACAACCTGTGGCGTAAAGTTGAAAGTCCATGGTCACTTAATATCCAAAAGTGCATCCTCCCCGTGCATGGGTACGGACAACCAGTGCAAATTGAATTTTTCCGTGCCGACTAAGCAAGAATTCCGAGCCGCTCCAATAGGTTTTTGAGCGCATTCTTCTCGCCCTTATTAAAATTCAGGCGACCTGATACCAGCTTCTGCATTGCCCGCGAATTTAATTCCGACACAAGTTTCTTGTTTTCTGCTAGTTGGCGGATTTCCGCTGCGCGAGGCAAAAGACGCGCT
Source organism: Pseudomonadota bacterium (assembly GCA_040390915.1). GTDB lineage: Bacteria > Pseudomonadota > Gammaproteobacteria > Burkholderiales > Burkholderiaceae_D > Telluria_A. Next base: position 65,229 of record JAZJXM010000081.1, on the reverse strand, counting down.
AATTCAATCTCGAAATCCAGCTCGCTTGACATTCTTTCGTCACGGCGGCCCTGACTCTTCATGGCCAAGACGTCCTCATGGGAAACGCCAAATTCAACTGTCTGGACATCTGGTTGCGGAATTTTGTCTCGAACGAACATCTCCCAACAGAACTCCTTTTTGCAGAACTCCCCCGCATCTTTAACTTGGCCAGGCGGATTCGTGAGAATCTGGTGAATACTTCGTGCTTGCATCAACATCCAGTCCGATAGAGCGGTCGGAACAGTTTGTTCGCGCCAAATACGGTCGAGATCGATCTCGCGTCCTGACATGCGAAAAGCATGTGCACATGCCGCCACTGTATATGCAACTGTTTGCGCTTTCAGTCCCTTCGCTTCCCGATACCATTGTGTCTGGGCGATACGCTTGTCGATTTCACGGAAAATAATTCCCTTCGCGACTGCATCTCGAAACCATTTCTCGTTCAGATCTGCAACATTCATCTGCAACAAGACGGTATTTACGAATCTAGCGAAACACTTCTGCGCCCCCTCGCTGACATGATGTGGTCGTCCTGCAAACGATAGCTCCGATTTCGCCAAATCAGTCTTCTCTATCAACTGTGTTTTAGGAAACTCAAGTTCAAGCCTACGTTTTTCTGCTGCAGTTTTGTAGGAAAATAGATTCTTGTACTGCCCTCGTGAACGCTCGTAAAACCACCTTGTCACGTGAATGGCTCCAGATCGTTGCGGCGTACTAACCTCTTTCGACAGTCGCTCGATTTTTGTCTGCGCCGGGCTATTCGCGGCGAAATCGGCCAATGAGACCTTATTCTGAGTATTTGCACATGCCGAAATTCGAGGGACGACGTCTTCAAGGCGCGGCCCATCAACCACTGAGAGCTTGCATTGGACAAAGACCTTATCAAGGTCACACCGCATGCCGTCCCGGGCATAGAGTAGTGACGCCGTTGTCTGCCCTCCGTTCACGATCTGAAAATCCGAAATACCAGCAATTCCAACTGTGCCATTTTCAAGCATAATTGTCCGCACCGCTGATGCAGTTGCCGTCAGCCCGTTGTTGTAGGCAAAAAACATCGTCGGCTCCGTGGTAATTGTTTTAAGAATTCCCTTGTTCACGTTAGTTTTCGCTTGCAGATAAGTACGAACGTTTTGTTCCAACAATCGGTTTCCGAACCTGGCAAATACTTCCGCAAGAATCGGACCATGGATGGCGAAGAGATAGCTCCTGTGTGCCCCGTCTCCTGCCGATGCCAAAAGACAATGAATTGGCCCGGAAAAATCTTCGACGAAGTCCACTTCAACTGGATCAACACCATGGCTCGCAATTCGCGAATACCGCTCAAGGTCAAAAACATTCGTGTGAAGGGCAATTTCTCCAAAGACGCGTGGGACAAATACTTTTTTCTTGGTCTTTAAATGTCCGTTTGTAAAAATATGGATACGCACGCGCGCGACTCGTTCAAAATGATTGCGGAGCAAGAGCATGAGCCGATACGCAGGACTTGCCTCCTCGAGTTCATCCATTGCACGTTGCGTAAATGCAAATTTCAGGAAACGTTCAGCACTTGCCGTCAGCCTGTCGATATCAATGGCGTTCAACGTTGGGATTGTGGCCTCCTGAAAGAACGCGCAGATTGCAAGATGCAAATCGCCGGCGCGCCCTTCGCTCTCGTCAGGGAGGTCAAATGCGAAGCCATCTATACGGTGTCCGCTGCCAGCAGCACTCAAAATTGGTGCATAATCGAGATCTGGACAATCGCCGTTTTCCGCTGCAAGTTCAGCGTAGTTCCTGAAAAACTCGGTAATTTTCAGTTCGCCGTCAGCAGAAGCGCCAATGGAAATTTCTTCAGAAAGGCTTTCGTAGTCTTGTTGTAAATTGCTCATACCATCCCCTCAACCATAGCTTCCCAAGTCGTTCGGAAACTATCCAATATCGGACCTGCTATCTCATAACTTGCAGACACTATCCCAAGAGGTACGTTTGCCGGAGTGAGTCGAGGAAATGCGTTTCTGACGTCGAAGACAAGGCGCTCATCAAGCACAAAAGTACGAGTTGATACTGGCGACTCGCTATTGAACCCGGCAAGTTCGAGTTTTCTTTCGAATTCGGAAGCTGCGGAAGGATAAGGTAACAAGAAATTGCTGATCCCCTCTACTAGTACGACCAGAGAAACTCCCGGATCTGCTGGGGACACCCGGTTAAGAACGACATGTACGTGATCGCCGCAATCATCAAGCTGACTAAGCGACGAAATTTTCAGCGCTACAGAGCGCGTCGCATGTCTTGTTTTGACTTCGATCCTGGTGCCGTTAAATCCGATGTCGCGAGCATCCCCGTTTGGACCACGCCACCCTCGGATCAGCGTGAGAGGATTTGCCAGGCCCTCGCCTAGAAATTGTTCTACAACCATCAATTCACCAAGGAGTCCAACAGCTTGAGAATACGTCAATCCTTCCGCAGCGCGCCATTTCAATAGATCTGACCAATTTTTGAGTGCGAGCATGACGATGTCGAGCGCCGCGGCCGAACCTACTGCCGTCTGGGATCGTACCGCAAGGTCATAACACATCACGCTGAAACTGTTAATCAGCTTGTCGTCGCTGAGTACAAGAGTAATGCGCAGCCCGCTCCAAATAGGTCTCTGGAAAAGTTCGATATTCTCGAATGGCGGTAGCTCGTGGTTGTTAGGACCCGCTTGCGGCACCTCAATAATGACTTCCCGACGCCCTGCTGCCGAAAAATCGAGAAAGAAACCCAAGGGGTGATCGGGATAGACGCGGTACCGCCCCCCAGAATGCCCGACCGGCGCGAGCGACTCCCATCTCGATTTGAAATTATTCATCATCCTCGCCCGCCTCATCCGTTTCTTCCTGTGCCCGCAATTCCTCAAGTAGCTGAATTAAGCGTGCTGATGCCTTGTATTTTCTCTCCTGACACTCCGTATTGGTTCCTGGGAAAAGAATGCTGACCGAGACGACCGGTACGGCCGCCGAAAAATTACTGCCTGAAGCAGCCTCAGCCAATCCGAAATCCAAAAGATGAACAACAAGCAGGGGGCGCTCGCGGAGCGTCGCGTATCCCCAAGTCCTAGAGGGTGGCTTCTTGTTGCCGGACCTTGCTTTTTCTAGAACCAAGAGTGCATCGACTTTCTTTTTTAAGTCCGATTCGTCTTCTCCGTAACCCATATCATCGTCGCCGAATGCCACTGAATTCTTCTTGGAGATCTTGACAAGTCGTTCGCCGGATTCCAATTCACCGTGTTTCCTCTGTCGGCAAAAAGCCGGACCACCTCGCACATCAAAAGGAAATTTCTCTCTGGGTAAATCGCCGATGGTTCTGAACGGTATTGCAACGTCCCAGTACTTCAGCTCGCCTTTTGCGCGGTCGGCGATGTAAGCGCCGACCAAGCTGTGACCGCCATCCTCAAGCGCGTTGAACTCGGTCTGAGGAAGGTCAAGTGCGTCAAGGAATGCGGTTATTAGGGCCACTTCGACGTGCGTCCAGACCAAAGCTTTCTCAGTCTTCGGGGGGACGTTAGTTGCAATTTCGCTCTTCATTGCCGCATGCAGTACCTGTACGGCTGAATAATTCTTTTTATTGGACTCATCGTTGTTGAAAAGCGTATGGGCCTGAAGATGCCTGGTTGAAAAATCCTCAGCAAGTGAAATGCTCTTGGCGGCCCACATTTTGTTTGCCGCAGTAATTGCAATCCCGGTCGGGCTCTGTCGAACTTTCAGTCCGAATTCAATCGGCAATTTCCCCAACCGCGACATACGTTCGAAATCACCACGCAGCTCCTCTACTGAATCGCACACCGACGAAAAATCTTCAATCAAGGACGCGGGAGCATGGATTCGGCACATTTTTTCGAACCCCGGTCGATAGCCAAACCACCTTCCCATCTGAAGAAGCGTATCTGCCGCCCCGACGTTACGCAGGACGTAGGATACGGTTAGCCCTTCAAGGGTAAGTCCCCGCGCCAGCGCCAGTCCTCCAATTCCAATGACATGCAAGCCGGTCGCCGGTGCGGATTCATAATTGATACCGCTACCTTTCATGTTGACCAACTGACTGGTAATCGAACGAATAGCTTCGACCAGAACAGTCCGGACATCGTCCCACTGCGGATCCATTTCGCTTTTCGAGCGGTATTCCTTTTCCCAAACCAACTTCATCGCGTTCATCACTGTCGATTTTTGCCAATGCCCCATTGACCAAGCCTCAATGCCCTGTTTGATTTCGAGAAGGAGGCCATCGACCAGACTCTTGACTTGGGCCTGTACAGCATTGAACCGGCTAACGTTGATTAGCATCGCCGAATGACTGTGCGGGTCCCCTGCTAGAATTCGCATTGCTCTACACAGGATGTATTCGCGGATAGCGTCGGACAGACTCTCGGGCAAACTGGCAACTATGTCCGACGATTTGTGTTTTATGGGTAAGAGCAAAAGATAATCTTCAGGTATCTCCCGCACGCATTCGTCGTGCAGATCACCGCCCTCTGCAAAAAGCCTGCTGGCCCCGACATAGTTACTTGGTGGTTCCAGCGATTTGATGAAGTCGGCGGGAAAAAGGTCCTCACGCTCCAATTTGTCGGTCGAATCCGGATCGATGAAAATGTTCGCGAAAGGCGTCGCCGTATATGCAACGTAAGTCGACTGTTTGGCAGTGGCCAGAAGCTGGCGGATATTGCCATTGATCGTCGTAGTTTTCTTCGGATCCTTGTTTGTGTTCACACTTGCGTTGTCCGCCTCATCATCAATCAAGAGCATCGGCCCATCGAGCTTGTCTCCATTGTTCAAGCCCTTCAGCCAAGTCGTTAGACTTTCCAGAACTTTTGCATGTTTCTTGGTGACGAACAGAATTGGTACCGCAAAATTACCTTGGTGAGCTCCGACACCGCGACCAGATTGAGTGCTGAAATCGGACAGTTGCGTCGTGCCACAATACGGATGTTTGAGCACGTAGCCTTCGATCTCACCCACGAATACCCGTGCCACGTCATAAATCTTCGCGTGGTTGGAATCACTGACCGATGAGCGGCCAACGAATGTCTTGTCGAGTCGTACTTGAGTTTGATAACGCAGCGAATTCGTCGAGCCGGCCAATACCACGATTATCCTGTACCCTGCGTCCGCAGCCTTAGCAATCAGTGCAGAGTAGTTCGTCGTCTTGCCCATCTGGACGTGCCCCATCACTAGTCCGCGACGGCGATTCCAGTTAATACGGTCGGACGGGTTACCAAGAAATCCCATGATCTCGTCCGTCACCTTGTCGACGGATCGAATGACTTCCACCGGCAGAATCGAGTGCCTAGTCCAGTATTTTTCTAGTCGTCCCCAGTAATAATAGTCAAGCTTTTGTCGTGCTTCTGGATACCACTCTTCCACTTTACGGCTCAGTAAACGGCCATCGTCCTGTGACGTGCCGTAAACCGTTTCAAGGTGTTTCACAAGACGGCTGCATTCGTTCGCTGTCAGGGCAAAGATGCTTCCCAGTCGAGGTACGGCCTCCGCGAGATATCCGGGCGAAACAAGGTTACGACCATCCAGTTCCTTATTGATCATCACCCGAATAAATGAAAGGGTTGCTTGGAAGTCTGAACTCATTCTTGTAATCTCCATTGTGCGATTGCACGATCTCTGACAAAACTCTCGGTGTACTTCCACTGACTAGCAAAAGGCTCAATTTTTTTTGCGAATGCCAGAAACTGTCGAAGGGTCGGCATACTTCCTTGACGATGAATGCATGAAAGAAAGCAAGCGTGAACCAACGCTTCGTACTCATCAGGATCAGTGACTGGTTGCACCAGTTCACCCGCGTTGCCGCCAGAGTCGCGAACCAGCTGCTCAACCGGCACGCTAGCTTCGATGATCCTTAAAGCGTGCGTTGCGGCAACCGATCCCTCGACAAGCATTTGCTCGATCATTGGATGATCTCGGTTGATCAAATACCTGATCCGTCCATGATGCGCATTGCGCTTCCATATCGCAGCACGGTCGGTTAGATCAATGTTCGTGCCTCGCCGACGATGAACCTCTGTAGACTTCTTCCCGAATTTCCGGACGATATCCCTTAGACGACTACGCAAGGAAACAGGCAACTGGGCATCCGATTTGTCGAGAGTGATTTTCCAGTCAGCGTCAAAATAATTCGGTAGGTCGATACGCACTCTCGTCAGTTGCGACAGCTCGCCGTGTGGGACCAACCGGAACCAAGTACCGTGGATGATGAGACGCATATTTCGGTAGACGTAGAAGCCTTGATTTCTAACCATCCCCTCGTCGCCGCCTAAGGCTTCGCGCTCTTGAACTGAAAGCTTTGAAAAATGTGGGATGATATACGGGGTTACTGAAATTGCCTGGCCATCACCGACTGATATTCTTTCTTCCCCCAAAGTCTGAGTGGCGTTGTGGGTCACCATGAACGGATCGACGGGCAACAATGGCTCACCCTGAAGTACAATTTTCAGCGGAGCACCCTTCTCGCCAGCAAGATAGCGGTGGAAGACCAACGACAAATGCCTTCGTGCATGTCCGATTTTTTCATTCAACCGCTCGTCCATAGTTGCGTTCACACTTGCATCAAACAGTCTGTCGCACCTCGTCCAAATTACTTCCGTGCCTGTCAAGCCGCGCGCGCCAGACGCCATTAGTCCCGCAGCCTCTTCCCCGGTGAATAGGTCCATTCCCCATGAGTCAATGTCATCAATATTCCAACGGGCGCCGAATATTCCGGAACTGGTCCACGTTATGACTGTCAGAACTCGTGCCTGCGACAGCGATGCGGACTTCAAGCCCCAACCAAAACGGCCGAGATCATCCTTATGACGCTCCGCTTCAGGGTTCGCACTTGCGGGCCGCATTGCGTCAATAAGCTCCGGTTCATGCATGCCACGTCCGTCGTCACGGATTCGCACGGTTACATCATGTTCGCCCGGATCGAACTCGACACGGATACAAGAAGCCCCAGCGTGAATGCTGTTGTCGATCAGGTCCGCTAAAGCTGCCGCAAGATCATAATTGCCGAAGCTGCGTGCCGTCGCCATCAATGCGGCGGGCTGGGGCGGATTAGGGATCCGCCTCACAGGCTACCCCGCAATTCCAGGCCTAACCACAGGTACGCTTTAGCGGTTCCATTGAGGCGGAGTATGTGTGTTATGTGCATAAATATGATGACTAGGAATTCGGTCAATCATACTTGCAAGCAAGTCATGAATGTTCACAAATTGTAATTTTCTGACGAATGAAAGAATTTTCATCGATAAGGGAACGATGATTGCTCGACTCTTAGCGGACGTTTTGCTTTCATAAGTGGGTTACTACTGCCGCGTATTTGCTCCAACGAGACGATCAATGCAACGTCGGCCGTTTTTGTTATCATTTGGCAGGGCGAATGAACCGCCCAGAGTTGGAAGGAGGCTCCATCATTTGAGAGAATGGAGCCATCATGAAAAAATCATCAAAATTTTCGCCCGAGGTCATGGAGCGCGCCGTGCGCATGGTCACCGAATCCTAGGCAGAGTACCCAACGCGGTGGGCCTCGATCGTCTCGATTGCCGCGAAGATCGGATGCATACCGAAACGTTACGACGATGGGTGCACCGGCACGAGTGTGACTTAGGCCAACGCGAGGGTGTCAGCACGGCCGAGCAAGAGCGCGTCAAAGCGCTCGAACGCGAAGTGCGTGAGTTCCGTAAGTCGAGTGAAATCCAACGCTTGGCCAGCGCGTTTTTCGCCCAAGCGGAGCTCGACCGCCGCTTCAAGACATGAGACAGTTCATCGATCAACACCGAGATGTATTCGGGGTCGAGTCGATCTGCCAGGTGCTGCAGATCGCCACATCGGGATATTGGCGGCAACCGGCGCAACGACGCAATCCCGAATAGCGCAGTCGGTGCGTGTAGCGAGACGATGCCCTGCTCCCCCAAATCGCGCGGTTATGGAATGCGAACCTTCAGGTCTATGGTGCCGACAAAGCTGGGCGCCAGCTGCGCCGAGGAGGAACCGCTGTTGCCCGTTGCACGGTGGAGCGCCTGAAGCGCCTTCATGGCTTGCGTGGCGTGATCAGGGGCAAAGTCGTACGCACAACGATTGCCGATCCGGCTGCACCTTGCCCGCTGGACCGGGTCAATCGACAATTTAAGGCCCGGCTGCCGAACCGGCTCTTGGTCTCGGACTTTACCTAGTTGTCCACCTTGCCGGGTTACGTCTATGTGTTCGCCCGGCGTATCGTGGGCTGGCGTGTGAGCAGTTCGATGCTATGGCCTTTGTGCTCGATGCCCTAGAGCACGCACGGTACGCGCGCCAACCGGAGCGCAATGATGCATTGGTCCACTATAGCAACCGGGATGCACAATACGGTTCGATTCGCTACTGCGAACGCCTCGGCGACGCCGGCATTCAACCTTCCGTCGTCAGCACCGTTGACAGTAACAACAACGCCTTTTTCCGAGACCATCAACGGGTCGTACAAGGCAGAATTGATACCGACATCGCTGTTCTCCCTGGAAAACAAGCAAGCCTGTCGAGCTGGCCACTTTGAAATGGGTGACATGGTTCAATCATCATCGATTGCTAAGCTTGATTGGTTATATCCCGCCGGCTGAAGCTGAGGCACGATACTATCGACAACTTACAGAGCAGGTCGTGTCCGCCTTACTCACACCAAGGAGTCTCCACGGATTCCGGGACGGTCCAGATTAGTGGGCTTGCACGCGGCCACACGGCCCCCCACTCCAGCGCTGGATATGGATGCGACGCCGCTCCTACAAGCTATCCGGCTTGAAATTTCGCTTTGCGATCACAGCTCGCACCACTTCACCAGGATCATCAAGGCTGTACCTGATCATTCAGATTGGTAGACACGGGAAACTTGCTGTTGAAACCGCTGCTGCTCATCCGGGTATTGGGCCGGCGCCCGCGCCGGCCCGTGCGCGAGGACTACTTAGAGGAAGCTGGCTTTTCGATTTCTAGCAGTTTACTTGTACCGCGCCAGTATCGCCGCTATCGTCCCATCCTCGACCATGCCCGCCAGCACCCGGTCCACCTCCGCGAACTTGACCGGCGACAGCAGCGAGAACACGCAGCTCGCCTTGTAGTGTTCGATGACCAAATCGACCCGCAACGGCGCACCCGGATGCGTCTTGATGTAGTACTCGATCGTCATCTGGTCGATGATTGCGTAGCGGCTGCGTCCGGCCACCAGCTTGGCGATCGAATGCTGCACCGATGGTGCATCGTCGCGCCGCAAGGTGTCGCCCAACACGCTCACCACCTGCGGATAGCGATACCCCAGCACCGTCCCCACGCGCTCGTTGGCCAGCGCTTGCAGCGACTTGAGCACCGGCGCCGTGTTGTGCGAAATGATCACGCCGGCCCCGGGAATGGCCGGCTTGGTCCAGTTGAATTCGCCATCGATCCAGCCCGGCAGCACGAAACACACGCCGTCGGCCTCGCCGTGCGCCAGCGCGATCGCCACGCGCTTGCTGGGCACTGAATGAAAGCGCGCCACATAGCCCATGCGATGCGCCAGCACCTCGCCGATGTCCTTGATCAGGCCGCCCTTCATTTCGCCATCCTGAAAATCGGCGAATGGCATCATGTGGTTCAGAGGCGCGATAAACGTCATTTCCGGCGGCGCGCCGTGGGCGCTGCCCAGCGCCAGCATCAGCAGCAGTCCTGCGATCCCTGTTTGCATGTTGGGAAACGATGTTGAGGGGGAAGAATTGATTATGCGCCTTTTGATTCCCCCTCAAAACTTTTCGCCTGTCCGCAACCCGAGGCTAAAGGTGTCGATGCAGAAATGTTGCACTGAGATGTGGTTTCTTGAAAATTAACCAAGGTTCCAGATGTATTTTTTTGCAAGCTCGGTTATGCTTGTTGCGCTTACTAATGGGCAATCTTTTAAGGAATATCTCTATGGCGTTTTGTCACAATTGTGGTGCGGAAGTGGGCGATAAAGCGGTCGTCTGTGTCAAGTGCGGCGTTTCCCTGACCGGCAGCACCGGTTCGCCTGCGCAAATCGGTCCGGTGTCGGACAAGGAATGGCTGGTCACGCTGCTGCTGGCGTTCTTCCTAGGCTTTCTGGGCGTGCACCGTTTCTACACCGGCCACATTGGCATCGGCATCGTTCAGCTGCTCACCATGGGTGGCTGCGGCGTGTGGGCGCTGATTGACTTCATCTTGATTGCCGTGGGATCGTACACCGATGCTGAAGGCCGCCAGCTCAAGAAGTAATCCTGACGCCACCGACATCGGCATTGCCATTGCGGTCGCCACCTTGGGTGTGGCCGCACTGGTCGTGCCGGAGTTGGTTCTGGCCGTCACGCCGCGCTGCCTGGTGTCGATGGTCACCGCGGACCTGTGCTGGGGCTGCGGCATCACGCATGCCGCGCTGGCGCTGCTGCATGGTGATGTCGCCGGGGCGTGGGCGTACAACAAGCTGTCGCTGGTGGTGTTGCCGATGCTGCTGTGGCTGTACTTCCAACACTTGCGGATGATCTGGCGCGGCGCTAGGCCAGCGTTCAGAAAAAGTCATCCTCGCAAAATGCGCCCAGGTCGATAATCGGATAGGTCTTCAGAAATGCCTTGATCGCCTTGATATCCCCAAAATCGCGCAAATCGGCTTCGATCACGTTCAAGTTTTCCCTGGCCTGCACGATATCGGCATTCAAGGTCTTTTCCATCGAGGCTGGCGTAATCCTTCCCCGCGTCGATAACTGCATTGTGTAGATCAGCCAGTGCTCGAGCTCTTCGATTTCCCGCCGCACCTGCGCTACCTGCCTGGTAAGCACCTTGTTGTATTGCTTGATCCGGTCCTCGTCCAGCGTGCCTAGCGCCGCTTCGTCGATCTGATCGATCTCGAATTGCAGTTCCAGCAGCGCCAGCAAATCATTGTTGCCATAAGCGACATTTACTCGCTGCATCAGCACTGTCTTGCGTGCGCGCTCGATGGGATCGGTTTCGCGGTCCGGATGCAAAGAACTGGCCAGCTTGCGGAAAATGTCGCGTACCGACTGCTTCAGACGCAGCTCTTCTGCGGTTTGGCTCGCTTCCCGTGCTGCGGCCTTGGCCGACAATCTCTTTTTGGGCGGCGCATGTGCAGCGTCATCGTCGGGCCCGGGCCCGGGCCCGACGTCCGGCGCTGCGGCTTCGTCGACCTCAAGCGGGCCGCCAAAAATCGCCTTGAAGGCGGCAAAATCGGAGTCTTCGTCGAGATCTTGATCCATCCCGCTGTGGGTATCGACCAACGCTTCGAGTTCTTCGTCTGCGCCGTGGCTGAGCAACGCCTGCCCGAGGTTGTAGATCAAGTCGGACAGCTTTTCACGTTCTTTTTTCTTGATCAGCTTGTCGTGCCAGGCCCGGTCGAACAGGAAAATCAATTCCCGCTTGCGGACGCAGAACTGCTGCGTCAGCGGGTTCAGTTCGACCGTGGCACGCGCCTGCAACTTCGGCATCGTGTCATGCCACCCGGCCAGTCGCTTGCGTTCGCTTTCCAGCTTGCTGACCAGGGTATTGAATTGGGTGCGCACGCGCGATGGTGCGCCTTGGATTCCGGCAGCGGAAAGGCGGACCGAACGAATGGGAAGTGAGGACATGGAACGGCAAGAACGAACGTTGGCAATCCGCGATTATAGCAATGCCATCACGCCAGACTGCTTGCACACCATGGTTTGAGCCAGCTCAAGTGCTAGCCGGAAGGCAAGAATCCACAGTGCAACGGGCATAGAATTGTTCATAGCAATCGGTGCGACTTCTTTCCCACCAGCGCGGAGCGATCACCATGTCGACTTGTCTGCAAGCCCAGCAGCAGCTGGTCACCACACTGGGACACCAGCGCCTGACCCTCAATTGCGTGGGTACCGAAACAGCAATAGGCCAACGGTTTCGGATCCTGGTCAGCACGCTCTCCACCGATGCAGGCACCGTACTCGCATCATTGATCGGCCAGCCTGCGCTGCTGACGGCGAGCGGTCGCCAGGCGCGTCCGCTGCACGCCTACATTACGCAAGTCGCGACCGGCACGGCGCATGACCACCTGACACTGGAACCCTGGACTGCGTACCTGGCCCATGGATGCAACAGCCGCGTGTTCCAGCACATGACCGTGTTCGATATTCTCGACTGCGTGTTTGCCCCATGGCAGGGCAAGGGCCGGCTGGCGCCTTGCTGGCGCTTCGAGATCGGTGAACGCCACGACTATCCCATCCGCAGCCTGACCACGCAGGACCAGGAAAGCGACCTTGGCTTTGCCGAACGGCTGATGAGCGAGGAGGGCCTGTTCCATTATTTTGAACACGAAGGCGATCCGGCCAGCCCGGCACTGGGCAGACACACGATGATCATTGCAGAGCATGATCGCAGCCGCGTCCGATCTGTGCGCGCCGACACCGAACCCGCTTTCGGTTGAGTCGTTGCGTCGCCGTTGCGCAAGCAAATTTCTCCATACATTTCAGAAATTCATCGGTTCACCGATCAACACCAAGTTTGCGAAAATCCAAGCCAAGGCGAAAGCCGAAGAGAGAAACTGTCTCATCGGCGGAGTAGCAAAATGGCAATGCACCAGCCTGCAAAGCTGGCCAAGTTGGTTCGATTCCAACATCCGCCTCCATTCTTCCTTCAGCAGAGGCCGCGTTGATGAACCAGAATCGCCCCCATCCCCTCGCCGCGTGCATGCTCATGTTCGCCGCGGCGCCCGCTCTCGCCGCAGCGCCAGTCAGCCCGACCACCTACAACTACTACGTGGCATTGAACGGCTCCGACGCCAACCCCGGCACCGCCGAACAACCATTCCAGAGCATCGCGCGCGCGTCCAAGGTGGCGCTGCCCGGCACCACCATCCACGTCGCACCCGGCACCTACGAGGGCGGCTTCAAGACCTCCATGAGCGGCACCGAAGCGCAGCGCATTTATTACGTGTCGTCGGTGCACTGGGGCGCGCGGCTGGTGCCGCCGATGACGTCCGACACCAAGGCCGGCTGGGACAATCGCGGCAGCTACGTCGACATCGTCGGCTTTGAAATCGATGGCAGCGCCTCGCGCAACGGCATCAAATGGACGCACGGCATTTACAACGGCGGCTCGTACGCAGTCGTGCGCGCCAACTATATCCACCACATCGCGCAAGACACGCCGTGCACCGGTGCGGGCGGCGCCGGCATCGGCGTGGACAGCTATTACCACGGCGTGCAAAGCGACGTGATCGGCAACAGCGTGCACGATATCGGCCCGTTCGGTTGCCGCTTCGTGCAAGGCATCTACATCAGCACCTCCGGCAGCGCCAAGAACAACATCGTCTACAACGTCGGCGGCGCGGCCATCCAGATGTGGCACGACGCCAATAACGTCGTCGTCAGCAACAACACGGTGGCCGCGTCGATGACCGGCATCCTGGTCGGCGGCGGCGACTTTTATCACACCAAAGGCCCCAACGATTTCACTTTCGTGCACAACAACATTGTGTTCGACAACAAGTACGGCATCTCCGAGCAGGGCGCTACCGGCGTGCACAACACTTACCGCAACAACCTGGTCTACCAGAACAGCGATGCCGACTGGCAGCTGCGCAACGGCCTGACCCATTCGGGCACGGTAGCGCAGGCGCCGCTGTTCGTGCGCTACGCCAAGCTGGGCGAACGCGACTTCCATCTGACGGGCAATTCGCCGGCCATCGGCAAGGGCATCGAAGAGCATTCCGCGCTGACCGACGTCAGCGGCAAGCCGCGCTCCAAAACCACCGGTATCGACATCGGCGCCTACCAGTTCAAGTGAGCGGGCGTGCCCGCTGTTCCTCTGTAGAATCGTCGCAATGACGACGACCCACTGGTTCATCCTGATCGGCTGCCTGATGCTGGCGCGCGGGCTGGCCGCCACCACCATCTCGCGCTCGCCTTTCACGTCCGCCATCGTGTACCTGGGCGTGGGCCTGCTGCTGGGCCCGATGGCGCTCGGCATCTTCCACTTCAACCCGCTGCTTGAATCGCGCCTGCTCGAAACCCTGACCGAAATCGCGGTGCTGGTGTCGCTGTTTTCAGCCGGCGTCAAGATGCCGGTGCCGGTCACGCGCAAGCGCTGGATGCCCGCATTTCGCCTGGCCTGGGTGTCGATGTCGATCAGCGTGGCGCTGGTGGCCGCGTTCGGCTACTACGTGCTGGGCCTGCCGCTGGGCGCCGGCGTGTTGCTGGGCGCCATCCTCGCGCCCACCGACCCGGTGCTGGCCACCGACGTCCAGGTGCGCCACGCCGACGACCGCGACCAGCTGCGCTTTACCCTCACCTGCGAAGCGGGCATGAACGATGGCTCCGCCTTTCCGTTCGTCATGCTGGGCCTGGGCTTGCTTGGCGCCCACGCGCTGAGCGATTTCGGCGCGCGCTGGGTGCTGGCCGATGTGCTGTGGGCCACCGGTTTCGCCATTGCCTTCGGCGCGCTGGGCGGCGCCGTGCTCGGCAAACTGAGCTGGATGCTGCGCGGCAAAGACCCGAAGCATGAAGTGCTGGACGACTTCGTCGGCCTGGGCCTGATCGCGCTGGTATATGGCGTGTGCGTGCTTTGCCACGCGTGGGGCTTCCTGGCCGTGTTCTTCGCCGGCGTGGCGCTGCGCCATACCGAACTGAAGCTGTCGGGCGCGCACAAGGACCGCCAGGGCTTGCTGGTGCCCGAGGACACTAGCGCCAGCCCGGAACCGGACACGCCCACTGTCAGCGCCGAATCGCTGATCTTCAAGGAGCACATCGAGCGCCTGTCCGAACTGACGCTGGTGTTGCTGCTGGGCGGCATGGTGTCGCTGCAGGACTGGAACTGGCGCACGCTGGGCACTGCCGCTTTCCTGTTTGTCGTGGCGCGCCCGCTCAGCGTGATGCTCGGCCTGCTCGGGTCAAGCAGCCCGCTGCGGGTGCGCGCCATCATCAGCTGGTTCGGCGTGCGCGGCATCGGCTCCATTTACTACCTGATGTTTGCCATCAACCACGGCTTGCCGCGCGCGCTGGCAAGCGACTTGATCGAGATAACCATCGTGGTGGTGATGCTCTCGATCCTCGTGCACGGCACCAGCGTCAAGCCCACGCTCGACCGCTTCTGGCGCAAGAAGCCCATCCCCCCGCTTTGAGCACGGCCAAGGCGGGGCCATTGCCCGCGCCTACAATCGGATTGGTCCGTACCACCGGAGCTGGCCATGACGACGCTCTTACAGCGCATTTACCCGGCCTTGGCAATCGCGCTTGCCGCCTGCAACTGCTGTGCAGCCGCACCGCCGCTGCAGGACACAGTGCATTTCTTCACTTACGAAAACGACGTCAATTTCTCCACCGACCGCTTCTGCACCAGCGGCGTCCAGTTCTCCACCAAGCAAGCGAGCGACCAGCGTTACGAGCAGGCTTACACCTTGCTGTCAGCCGACCGGCGCACCCTGACCACCCTGATCGGCCAGCTGGGCGTGACCGGCAAGCTATCGCTGGCGTACGGCACCCGGCTGGACTTCCCCGGCACCCGCACCGCCAGCCACGGCCCGTGGTTTCTGCAATTCAAGGTGACGCGCCGCTCGCCCGAGTTCCGCTCCTCGCTGCCGGTGCCGCGCCACCGGGTTGCCGCATTGACCATCGGCACCGAGTTCTGATTTATACTCGGTGGGTACAAAACCCGCCGGGACGCCGACATGCGCAAGATTTACCTTCTACTGACGCCGCTGCTGCTGGCCGGATGCATCGAACAATCGGGCAGCTATTACGTCAGCGACACGCGCGACCATGCGATCACGGTGCGCGCCGCGCAGGAGTACTTCTGGGACGACACCGTCACGCTCAAGGTGGTGGTGTCGCACTATCCTGAATGCCAGCGCGCCATGCCGTTTTCCAAGGTGAACAAGGCCGATGTCGCGGTGGAACTGTTTTCCAATGCCGAGGGCGTGTTCACGCTGCGCTCCGGGACCGACGTGATCCAGGTCGACACCCTGAACTGCACCGCGCTGGCCACCCCGGCGCCGGATGCGCTGGGCGACGGCGTGGGCGTGTTCTCGCTGGGCGCCACCGACAAGCTGGAATTCAACCTGGCGGCGCCGGCCAAATAGCCCACCGTCGTCCTCGCGAACGCGGGGACCCATGCCGAATATGCTCAGAATGGGTCCCCGCGTGCGCGAGGACGACAGATCAGCGCGGCGCTATCAGCACCTGCAATTTCTCAATATCGCGCATCCTTCCCAGTTCGTGCAGCGCCTGCTCGAGCAAGTTCCCATGCCCGCCGCGCGCGATGGTCCATTGCGTGAAATATTCATGCACGGTGCGCCATGGCGGAAACTCGGGTGGCAAGCTGCGCCACGCGGCGCCGCTGTTGATGAAATACAGCACGGCGCAAAACACATCATACAAATCGTGCTTGCGCGGGCGCGTGCGGCGCCGGGCCGCTTCGAGCATGGGACGCACCCGTTCGAACTGGTCGCGCGCTACGTCGCTGGGAAATTCGGGTCGCGCCATAATCTGCCCCAAATACCTTTGGATAGCGCGATCCTGAACAGGTTCCCCGGTTTCGTCGTCAGTTTTGCGTGGCCACGTCGCGCAAGGCCGCCGCCTGCGTGCTGGCGCCGTTCCACAAGGCCAGCTTGCTCGCGATGCGCTCCAGCTGGGTGCGGTTGCGCTGGCAAAAGGCGTCATTCCTGGCTCCAATCTCCTGCAACAATTCGCCCGCGCAACGGTCGATGCGCGGCGCGTCGTGCGGCGCGAAATCGACCAGCGCCTGCAAATAGGTGGCGCCCCATTGCAAGCGCGTGGCCGGCCCGCTGGCGCGCTGCCAGGCTTGCTCATACCATTGCAGCGCGCCGGCCGGATCGCCCCGCTTCTTGGCAATCGCCGCCAGCGTGTGCATGAAGAAGTAGGGCGCATGCGCATGCGCATGCGCCAGTTCAGCCAGCAGCAGTTGCTCGGCCTCGTCCAGCAAGCCGGCGTCCGACAGCAGGCCAGCCGCCGTATTGACGAGCTGATGGCGCAGCGCCGGCCCGTTGGCCGCCTGCATGGCCTGCGCCACCCGTTCGCGCGCCACCTGTTCCAGGCCATCGATCGGCTCGCCCAGGCGCGCCATGCGCACCCGCGTGCGCAGCGCCGCCAGCTGATCGGCCAGGTTCAGCGTCGGGTCCAGCTCAAGCTGCTCGAGCGCCAGCGCCCACGCGTGCGTGAGCCGGTTCCGGTCCGGCGAGTGCGGCGCGGTCAGAAAGCGCACCAGGTCGACCGCCTGATTGGTGACGATGTCTATCTGCAAGCATACCGCCTGCGCATCGGCCAGCGTTTGCTCCAGCTGCAAGATGGCGGCGCGCTGGTCAAGGCCGCCCTTGCCCGACATGGCCGCCGCATGCAGCGCGTGCCATTGCAGCCGCTGCGCGGCGTCTGGCAGCGTGCAGGCGCGCGTCAGGCTGGCCAGCATGGCCGCATAGTCCAGGCTCTTGAGCACCTGGTGCTCGTCGGTGTCCCACGAATAACAGCTGAGCAAGCGCCATTCGTCGTCCGACAGCGGGCGCTCGCCCGACAGCGCCGCGCTGAGCGACTCGGCCGCAGTGCGGCTGGCACTGAGCGCCACCTTGAACATATGGACAAAGCGCGCGCCATTCAGTTCGCAAGGCAGGCGCGTAATTTCGGTGCCGTCGGGACGAAACACGATCAGGGTCGGATAGCTGCGCACATGGAAACGTTCGGCCAGCTGCTGCGCGCCTACGCCATCGCCATCGAGATGCAGCGCCACGAACGACGGCGCCAGTGCCTTGAAATCGGGGCGGCTGAAGGCGATGGCGCGAATCCGGTTGCACGGCGGACACCAAGTTGCACCCCAATACATGAACAGCGGCACATCGCGCGCCGCGGCCTTGGCGAACGCGGCGTCGGGATCGCCGTCATGCCAGTCGATCTGGGTCAGTGTTGCGTCGGGCATGGGCCGGTTCCTGAAAATAAATGCGGGAGGCGCCAGTATACCGAAGTCGCGGCCTGTTCAAAACACCACGGCAGCTGACTTCTTGCTACACTCGGGCACATCACTTTGCCCTGGAAAGCCATGCCCCGATACCTGAAGATTGCCGCGATAACGGCCGGCGGCATTCTGCTGGCCGTGCTGTTGCTGTTCGCCATCGTCGCGGCGCGGGTCGATCCGAATGTGTACAAGAGCGACATCATCGCCCTGGTCCAACACAAGCACCAGCGCACGCTGGCCATTCCCGGCAACATCACACTGACCTTCTACCCGCGCATCGGCGCCAACCTGGGCCAGGTCACGCTGTCGGAGCCATCGTCCCAGGAGGAATTTGCCGCCATCGACCGCGCACGCGTATCGGTGGCGCTGCTGCCGCTGCTGCTGCGGCGCGAACTGGTGGTCGACCGGCTCGACATCGAAGGCATGCGCGCCAGGGTGGTGCGCAATTTCGACGGCAGCATGAATACCGGCGACCTGACCGCCGGCCAGCCAGCGCCAGCCGGCGCGCCGGTCTCCGCCGCCAGCGCCGTCACGGTGCGCATGGCGATCGACAGCATCCGCATCAACAATGCGCGCCTGCAATTTGAGGACCGCAAAACCGGGCGCGCGTTCGACATCAGCCACCTGAACATCGACTCGGGCGCGATCGCCCATGGCGTGCCCAGCCATATGGCGCTGTCGGCCAACCTGCGCATCAGCAAGCCGGCGATTGCCACCGCGATCACGGTGTCGAGCAAGTTTCTGCCTGACCCCGACCGGCGCCGGATCGCGTTTACCGACTTCGACGCCAACCTCGACGTCGCGCCCGGCGACACCAAGATCAAGCTCAAGGGCCAGGTCGACGTCGACCTCGACCGCGACGAATTCGCGGCCGAGCTTAAGGGCCGGCTGGACGACAGCGTGTTCGACGTCAAGGCCGGCCTGCAAGCGGCCGCCTACCACCTGACCTTGCACATCGACAAACTCGACCTTGGCCGTTACCAGCGCCGGCTGGTGCCCGACGCCGCGCCCGACGATCCATCGCCAGTGGTGCCGGGCGACGCTTTCGACCTGTCGCCGCTGGCCATGCTGCACGCCAGCGGCGGCATCCACGTCAACGAATTGAAAGTAGGCACCATGCATGCCAGTAATGTGCGCGCCGCGCTGCGTTCGGACGCCGGCAAATTCGTGCTGCAACCGATCGGCGCCGACCTGTATGGCGGCAGCGGCAACGGCGCGCTGGTGCTCGACTTCACGCGCAGCGCCAGCACGCCGCACATCACCTTCGTGCAAAGCCTCAAGGACATCGACGCCGGCGCGCTGCTGCGCGACCTGCTCGGGCGCGCGCCGATCGACGGCAAGGGCGAGGTCCAGCTCGACGTCAACACCGAAGGCGCCAGCACCGCGCAAATGCGCCAGGCGCTGGCCGGCGCCGCCTCGCTCACGCTGGCCGACGGCGCCATCAATGGCATTGACCTGGGCGCGATGGTGCTCGGCGCCAAGGCCGCCCAAGGGCTTGCCGCCAGCGGCCTGCGCACCAAATTCTCGCAGTTTGGCGCCAGTTTCACGATCGCCAACGGCGTCGCCCACAACGCCGACCTGGCGCTGCGCACGCCGCTGCTGCAAGTGGCTGGCGCCGGCGACCTTGACCTTGCCGGCGAGCAGGTCGACTACACGCTGGCATGCACTGTGGCATCGACCGGAATTGCCTTGCCGGTCAGCCTCAAGGGACCGTGGGACGCAATCGCCTGGCGCGTCGACAACAAGAGCATTTCGGGCGCGGCAGTGCGGCAAAAAGCGCGCGACAAGCTCAAATCGGCGATCCGCGGCCTGCTCAAAAAACGCTAGCAAAGTTTGCGCAAAGCTGCCGCGCCAGGCAGGCGCATCGGCTAGCGTTGGCAATATCGACGCGAGCGGGAGCACATCATGTTCGGCAGCACGGTATTGGAAGTGGTGGTCGGCCTGACCTTTTGCTACGCGGCAGTGGCGCTGATCGTCAGCACCTTGCAAGAAGCGCTGGCCGCGGCGCTGCGGCTGCGCGCCAACTGCCTGTTCGCGGGCATCAAACGCATGCTCAACGATCCGGCCGGCAATATGGCGCGCGCGCTGTACGGGCACGCGCTGGTGAACCCGCATGCCGAAGGCAGCCGGCCCGCGTATATCGCACCGCGCCACTTCGCCATTGCCCTGCTCGAAACGATCCAGACCATCCCGGGCGACATGGCCCAGCTGGGGCGCGACATCGACGCGCTGTCCGACCCGCAAACGCGGCGCGCACTGCAAGGCATCTACCAGCGCGCCGGCGGCGACCTGACGCAGATCGAAGCGGCGCTGGCCGGCTGGTTCGACAGCGCCATGGAACGCGTCTCGGCCGCCTACAAGCGGCGCGCGATGATGATCAGCCTGGCGCTGTCGCTGCTGCTGGCGGCGCTGTTCAACATCGACAGCATCCATTTGTTCCAATCGCTGTGGCAACACCCGGCGCTGGCCCATCAGCTCAGCGCGGCGCCGGGCGCGCTCGACCAGCGCGCACTCGACGCCATGTGGCAACTGCCGATCGGCTGGCAACACTTCCCGCCGCGCTACAACGGGCAACTGGCGATGAGCATGGCCGGCTGGCTGGTGACCGCCTCGACCGCGCTATTTGGCGCCCCGTTCTGGTTCAACCTGATGAAGCACACGGTGGCCGTGCGCGACGCGCACTAGGCTTACCCGGGCCGGTAGGCGTCGACCAGGATGCTCGAAATCGAGATGTTCGGTACCCGCTCCGGCCATTCGTCGTTGGGACCAAACCAGCGCGCTTCGCTGAGCTCGCTGGTGTCGATCTGGATCTCGCCGCTGACGTAGTCGGCGGTGAAGCCGATCATCAGCGAGTGGGGAAACGGCCAGGATTGGCTGGAAAAATATTGCAGGTTGTTGACCTTGAGCCCGACTTCTTCGAACACTTCGCGGTGCACCGCTTCTTCGATCGATTCGCCAGCTTCCAGAAAGCCGGCCAGCGGCGTGAAACGCTTGCTGGGCGAGGCCGTGTGCATGGCCATCAAGACCTGGTCGCCCTTGCGGATCAGCACCATCATGGCCGGTGAGATGCGCGGATAGGCCATCATGCCGCAGGCGGCGCATTTGAAGCAGCGCTCACCTGCCAGCTTGGCCATCGGTTGGGCGCAGGCGCCGCAATAGCGGTGCGTGCGCGCCCATTCGGCGATCTGCACCGCGCGCGCGGCCACGCCCATCAGGTCGTCACCCAGCTCGCCGAACAGGCTGCGCAGGCCGCGCCAGACGAAGCCGTCCGGAGCCGGCGTGTCGCGCTCGCTCCAGGTGGCCTGGCAGTAGCGCTCGCCGAGCATGCCCACCGCGTGCAGCGCGCCGCCAAGCTGGTCCAGTTGCGCCAGCGAAGGCAACGCCAGGTCGCTCTCGCGCACCAGCAAAGCGCTGCCCTGAAAAATGAAATTGAGCGGATCGGCATGTTGCTGCGCGTCGATCAGCGGGGTGAACGCGGGTGGCGTCTGGAGCATGCAGCGACCTTTCAATATGGACAGAAAGGCATGATACCGCTATTGCCAACTCTTCGCCGGCGCCCGGCGCGAAGACTCTTCAGCCCCACGCTTTAAAGTAAACGACAATCTTGACGTAATAGGTACTCAAGCAATCCTATTACGAACCGTATGTTTCCGCTCAAAATCAATCGCATTACCACCCGTCCGACACTGCGTTCCGTGCCGGTGGACGCGCTACGCCCGCGCATGGCCGCGCCCGAAAGCCCGCAGGTAACCCAGGTCGAGGCCAACCCGGCCGAGCACGAACGGCGCTTGCTGGCCGACCGCCGCGCGCAGGAACGGCGCGCGCAAGACTTGCCGGCCTTCCTCGACACCCGCGTCTCGCAGGGCCGGCGCCGCAGCAGCGGGCGGCGCGCTGCCGACCTGCACGGTCAGGCGCGCATGGGCATTTCGGTCAAGGCCTGAACGCCGCGCGATAGAGGCGGAAATCCTTGTCGGCGGCCACCAGCGTGAGAAACGCGGCCAGGTCCAGCGGCGCGTGAGCGTAGGGATTGGTATAGCAGATCCACAGGTCGCGCCGATTGGCCTGCCACGACGCCTCGACCTGCGCCAGCACTGCCGCCATGACCGCTTCGCTGAACGGGTTATAGAAGAACAGCACCAGCGGCGTGGGCGGCAGCGGGAAGTGGGTCGCATTCATGTTGACGGACGTGAAATTGCGGCATTGCTGGCCGGGATGCTGGAACGTCTTGAAGTTGTCCAGCGCCGTGTCATGCAAAGCCTTGGCAAATTCGACGCCCACGATCGCCTTGAAGTTCCACAGCGACGCCAACAGCATCGCCTTGCCCTTGCCGGAACCGTAGTCGACGAAGGTAAAGTCCGGGTGGTGGATAGGCAGCTGCGGCATCAGGCGCTGGAATAGCGTGGGACTGGAACCGAGGTAGTAATGGCCCTGGTCCTGGTTGGCACCGGCGATCTCCAGCGTGGACAGTTCGATCAAGCCGGCGGTATCGACATGGTGATCGCGGTCGAACTGCAGCTGAACGCGCGCTTCCTCGGCCCGGGCGCGGCGCTGGCGCAGGCTGAGCGTGGACTTGAGAACATGGGCGAAAAACTGCGGGACATACAGCAGTGTGCCGCCAAGTCCCCGGTGCACGATCGAACGGCGTACCTTGCCGCGCAAACCATCAAGAAAAGCGTTCATCCAGAGTCCTCCAGGCGCACGTGATCAGTAGTTTTGCACTGTAGCACTCTGGTAGACGTCGGAACCGCATCTGATCAAGACAATGCGCCAGCTTGCCGCATGATGCGCAGCTATGTGCCCGCTTTGGTTTGCTGATTTACCCCGCCTCCGCCCACCACTGTGGTGATGATGCCGGTTGCTGAAACTTTGCGGACACGTTTGTTGAACGAGTCAGCGATATATAGGTTGCCTTGTGTATCAGCAGCGACACCGTTAGGAGACGAGAGTGCTGCACTGGTAGCCAATCCGCCGTCGCCAGAAAAGCCCGCCGTGCCGGTACCGGCGACGGTACTGATGATTCCACTCGCCGTAATTTTCCGAACGGCGTTGAAAGCGGCATCCGCAATATACAGGTTGTCCTGCGCATCGAACGCAATGCCGTCCGGGGCACCGAAGCAGGCGCTAGGGGGTGGCAGGACCGCCATCACCCCGATTCGCTGACAGGCAACTTGGCGTCCCGGCGAAATTATGGATAATCCCGGCCGGCGTTACCTTCCGAATATACGTGCCCGCGGCAATGTAAAGAGCACCCTTCGAATCGAATGCGATCCCCTTCGGCGAGTTCAACGGCGCGGCGGTCGCTGCGCCGCCCATGCCCAGTTCGCTGGTTTCGGCCGTGTTATCCGTGGTGCCGTTGCCGGCCACGGTGGCAATCTCTGGCAGGCCGCGTTTCGAGTCCGTCAAGGCGACTTTTCAGAACTGCCCTCACTCCGCGCGCCATCAACATTTGCTTTTATTTTCGCAGCCTTTTTCGCATCTATGGATTGAATCTCCAATACAAGCCTGTCAACTTCGGCGGCCACCTCCGGATGATTCTTAACGTGAACGAGCAAAATAATCAAATATTCTTTTGACGTCACATCCGGACATTTTGCCGCAACGCGAAACCATTTAACGGCATTATCGTATTCCAAAGTGTAATTCATGTGAAATAGCCCTAGCCGTTGTGCAGCATCGCAATCTCCACTATTTGCTCTTTTTTGCAGATTTTCAATATCTTCCATTTGGATCGCATATTTTGATGCTGGATTATTTTCTCGCTCCATAGATCCACCCTTTTTTTCGAACGGATTTATTAATTGATTTTCCGATCGCAATAATATATATATCATCAACAGTGTTATTATTAACGCCAAAGAAAGTACGTAGCCGCGTTTTTTCATTTGGTTTCCTTGCAATTCTATTTATTTTGCGGGAGAAAAGTAGTCCAATTACCCGTTGTTCCCTTGGCCGGCCCTTTGTCCGGCCCCGCAGAGCCAATCATACCCCCGGTTGGGCTATACCAAGAAAATCCGTTGGGCGCGATTACTCGAACACCTAATAAGTTCGCCAAACTCTGGCCAAATGGAATCCAGTTTTTGTTTTGAAATCCAGACGGCCAACTATTTCCAGTATTACAAGCACCCAATACAATTGTTTGTCCAAACCAATTCTCCTTGTCATTTTCGATGATCTTCGCCAAATCTGCAGGCCAGAGCGGATCGTGTCCACCATTGCGACCATCTTCCATATTACCTGGATTTCCATGTCCAGCGACTGTATATGCCCCGGGAATATTCCATTTATTCGCTCCTGCATAATTAATTACATCATGATCCTTGCCAGTGGCATATGGATTGAATAAATTAAGAGAGGCAAGGCCAAAAGGATCAATGGCATTTAATGGATTTGAACCAACATACGCGTAGAGAGACGTGCTACCTCCACCAAAGCCTATAGGATCCTTCACCGTCCAACGCCCTATCCTCGGATCGTAATCACGTCTACCGAAACGGACCAAACCGGAATCACGGTCGTACAAACCTCCTGCAAACCCAAACGGCTGGAATCCAGGGTTGGTGTCCATCTGAACATTTCCCCATTCGTCATAATCTATTCTTTGGACCAATTGCCCGCTGACGCTATTGACAACCATGCGTACGGATCCAAGCTGGTCGGTGATAATTCTATACGTGATACCATTTCTTACTAAGTACTCCGGAACATTTGGCTTTCCACCGTACACAAATCGCGACACAATATTGCCATTTCCATCTAACTCGGCAGCCACCTTTAACAGGTCTTGATAAAGGAAGCCCTGTACCAGATTGCCGTTGACTTTTTTTCCAATACGGCGATTTAAACCGTCGACCAAATAATTTACCTTGGTACCGTCGGGCAAATCGATGCGCTGAAGATTGCCAAAAACATCATAATCAAAACCTGTAATTTGATCTCCAGCAGTGATCGCTTTCAATTCGCCATTGTCGCTGTAGCTGTATATCGCGTCACCAAGGTTCGTCAATCGGTCCTGGGCATCGTAGACGGCGCTGATTCCGTACGCTAGTACCCGGTTGCCATTATCATCATACGTAAAGGTGCCGATTGTTGAACCATCTTTAGTCACGTTAGCAAGGCGGCCAGCAGGATCATAGGCATATTTGTAAATGTTGCTATTTCCTGCAATCGTGACTGTCTTCTCAGCCATTCGTCCGATTTTATCGAGCGCATACGCTTCATCAAAGATGACAACGCTTCCGTACTTCGCTGTAAAGCTGTGCAGCTGCGCATAACTGTCGTATGTTTGGCTTGTGCCTATTTGCCCTAGGTTACTTCCCTTGAGGGCGCCTGTCGCAGTATCCCTGACGAGATTCAGTGCGCCAGCATTGGAAAGCATACCGTCGTCGTCATACTGATAGCTAATGCTATCGCCATTCACACCAATTACACTTGTGCGAAGAAAATTATCATAGCCAATGTTAAGAGTGCCAACGACTGGCCCATTAAGGTGAACTTCCGTAGGTAAGGCACCGTCATAGCTATAATCAAGAACGATTTCTCCCGGAGCCGTGATGCTAGCAAGCCGGGCTGTACTTGGCTCATATGCGTAAATGGTCGAGCCTGTTGGTGCGATTTTGCTCCTAAGGCGCCCGAAGTCGTCATATAAATAATTCAGCGTCAACCCGTCAGGACGCGTTACTGAGAGTGGCTGCTTGTCAAGATTGTAGGTGAACTTGGTCGACGTCAACGCTATGCCAGTGGCGGGTGGCGTATAAGTATCTGCAAGATCATTATTGTTGTATCCAAAGCCGTGTTGCGGACGTCCAGGCGGTGTCACGAGAATCGGATTTCCATTGGCATCGTAATCTACAGATATCGGCAATTGTCCTGGCAACGTCACGGTCTTGATTCGTCCTACCTCATCGTAACTGTAAGCCGTAGTTCTCTGCAGGGCGTCAGTGAAGGTAGCCGGAAGTCCGGCGGCGTTATAGGTATAGCTTGATTCTCTAAGATCTGCTCCGCTCCCTTGGCTTACAGATTGGAGTCTCCCCCGTGTGTCGTAACTGTAGTTATGCGGAGAAAAACCCGCGGTTTCCATCTTAGTAAGGCGCCCTTGGGAATCTATTGTCGCGATATTCTTCCTATTAAGTGGTGACAATACCGTTAGCTGCTTCAGGTTCGCATCGTAGGTCGTCTTAAATTCTTTATCATTAATAACGGTTGTATTGACAGAGGAAATCAGGCTTTGTAGGTCTTGAGGATTGTTCAACGTAGCAGTCCGGGTGTTGGTAATGCGACTTGTCAGCCCACTAGGAAATTTAATAACATTGGTGCTCGCAATTGGTACCTGCATGCCGAAGCGCGAATCCGAGCCTATGTTAGTAGTTGCTACCGTGCCATCGGCCGCAGTTGATATGACGGTCCCATCAGCCTTCTGCACCAGGCTACTCAAACTGGCGTCAGCCTGGGTTACGATACGACGGACGTCGCCAACAGAAAGTACCTCGGTGTCGAATCTAGTCGTTCGCCCCAGTGCTGTCGTCATGTTAACCTGATACCGATTGCCATGTGCGTTCGTACGGACCAAATCCCACGAGCCACCGCCAGCGTTCTTATCTTGGATTAGTCGACCGCCTGTATTGTAGGTCATCGTTGACGAAAAACTTCGCGGATTGGTAAACTTTACCAAGAGCCCACCGGCGTCGTACTCCATCTGGGTCGATTCATTCGCAGCACTTTTTATTGATTTCAGATATCCATTGCTGTCGAGCGAGAGCGTGGTTCGCTGGCCATCAGCTGCGACGATTGCCCCAACAATTCCAACCCCATCGCGTTCGATTCGCGTCATGTTACCGTCTCCATCCGTAATTTGGATAAGGTATCCATTTGCATCGTAATTGAATGAATATTGCATCGCACCGGTGAAAGCATTGAGCGTACGCAGGTGTCGTCCAGATGCGTTGAACACGTAGAGTTCGGAGCCGTCCGCCGCGGGAATCGCGATGTCGGCCAATCCCACTCCCGGAAGGAATGGCGTGACTTTGCGCACGCGGTCATTGTTCTGGTCCGAAAAATACAAATTGCCCTGGGCGTCGAAAGCGATCGTCGTGGGCGACGAAATCGTGGCCGCAGTTGCCAAACCTCCGTCGCCGAAAAACCCGCGCGTGCCGTTGCCGACCACGGTGGCGATGATACCGTCGGCGCCCACTTTTCGAATGCGATTATTACCCGATCCCCCCTGATTCGAAGATGAATCATCGGCGTCCGCGATGTACACGTCGCCCTTCGCATTGACTGCAATCCCGTGCGGATTCATCCCCGACAGGGTCGCTGCTCCGCCATCAATTGGCACGTAGTAGCTATATTTTCCAGCTAGCGTACGTATGACACCATCTGTGGTTACCTTCCTAACGACTTTGCTGCCGAAGTCAGAAATGTAAAGACTTCCTTCCGCATCAACAGTCACGGCTACTGGAAAATTCAGACGTACCTGGCTTGCTGGTTCCGTGGCGGTGTAACTACCCGACCCGCCTCCGCCCACCACTGTGGTGATGATGCCGGTTGCTGAAACTTTGCGGACACGTTTGTTGAACGAGTCAGCGATATATAGGTTGCCTTGTGTATCAGCAGCGACACCGTTAGGAGACGAGAGTGCTGCACTGGTAGCCAATCCGCCGTCGCCAGAAAAGCCCGCCGTGCCGGTACCGGCGACGGTACTGATGATTCCACTCGCCGTAATTTTCCGAACGGCGTTGAAAGCGGCATCCGCAATATACAGGTTGTCCTGCGCATCGAACGCAATGCCGTCCGGGGCACCGAAGCAGGCGCTAGGGGGTGGCAGGACCGCCATCACCCCGATTCGCTGACAGGCAACTTGGCGTCCCGGCGAAATTATGGATAATCCCGGCCGGCGTTACCTTCCGAATATACGTGCCCGCGGCAATGTAAAGAGCACCCTTCGAATCGAATGCGATCCCCTTCGGCGAGTTCAACGGCGCGGCGGTCGCTGCGCCGCCCATGCCCAGTTCGCTGGTTTCGGCCGTGTTATCCGTGGTGCCGTTGCCGGCCACGGTGGCAATCTTGGTGCTGACGCCTTTGACACTGCGCGTATGGCCATTGCCCAAGTACAGCTTTCGCGTATTCGGGTCATACGCATGCTGGATATCGACAGTCCAACCGCCAATGCCGGCCATGCTCGCTTGCCATGCGCCCAAGGCCCATTGCGTATTTTGCCACAAGGTTATTTCCTTGCGCGCTCGTACGCCGCTTGCCTCAGCTTTGCCATAGGCGCCAAAGCTCTCCTGCGCGGCGGCCGGCGCCATATACACGACGTCGTACACGTAACCGACCCGTATCGACACTGGTTGACTACCTTTCACCGAGCGACCGTAGGCGTCCAGGCCGTCCCATTCGTAGGTATAACTCTGATTGGTACTGGCTGCAAAACTTTGTTCGAACGTTCGGCCAGCGACGCTCACCTCGAGCAAAATACTCTTGACGCCTGGCGGCAGCGTTTCGCCGCTCAAGGGGATCGACAGCGTGCGCGACATCGCCCCCGGCATGTGGCGACTCTTGTAGTAGAGGCTCAAATTTGTCCCCGCAACATGAACCGATTCGCCCAGCGATTGATTCTGGGCTTCGATGATCGAGCCAGTCTGGCAATCGCAGTCATCCATATCCGAATCGTGCGGATCTGGCATGGCCGGCGGGAGCGCGCCAAGTGGTAGGCCGACCGGCCAATTGCAGTCCCATGGCGTCAAATGCATCAACGGAACACGCCAGAACGTGGTCCCCGCAGTGAATACCGCTGCTAAATGGACACGCTCGGCATCGGTGATGTTGAGCGCAGCAAGGCGAGCGGCCGTGTCCGCCGCTCCGGTGCCCGTTGTGTCCAACGTCGCAATCCCCCCACTGATGCTCAGGATTTTGACGACAACGCCATTGCCCGAAGGTAGCCACGCGGCTTTTTGGCGATCGTAGTAGCCAGCCGGTACGATGTCGCCAACCTTAAATTGAAGGAAATTATCGACGTACTGATAGATGGCTTGATTGAACTGCACGCTAAGCGCGCCAGCCGCTTCGGCCTCATCGATGCTGTACTCGGCTGCATAAGTATAGCCGCTCGTCGGCGGCAACGATCCGGGCATGGTCTGCAGGCCACGCGCGCCCACCGTGTGTTCTGTCGCGCGCGCAGTGATCGAGGTCAGCACGCGCGTCGAACCGTCTGGCATCTGCATGGTTGCGGTCGTCCCTTGCGGGAAGAATAGCGTTGCCTGGCGCGTGCCATCCGCATCACTGACCACGGTCCCGCTGGCACTTTGCATGGGATTGGCGGAAGTGAGATCGATCGCGGTGGCCTTCGTATCGACGGGAATCATGACCACATCGCTCGTTACGGAAAAATCCTGCGACGGCGTCTTGACTGTCCGCTGGGTCGAAAGAAACCCCGCTTTCAAATAGTTGAGGGTCAAGTTTCCGCCTCCGTTGACGGCCAAATCAAATTTGCCGTCAACACGGGTGCCGGTTTGTCCGTACTCCGGATGGTCAAGTACCCTGATCGTCACGCCGGATACAGGTTGATCGTCGCGCGTCATCACCTTGCCGCGCAGAACAGCTACGCGCTGGATATCGATGGTGCCCGGTAGGACGCCAGTTTGAATCGCATTCGCTCCGGTGTACAAGAAGGCAGTGCTGGCGCCAATTTGCGTCGGTACAGTTGGATCGATTGGGGACGCCAACGTAGTAGGGTCGGGAGGTACACCTGCCGGCCCAGGGACGTAGACAGGATTGACAACCACCATCAGCGGACCTGATACAGCCTGACCTCCCGCGTTATCGGTGACCTGGGCGGTAAAGGTATAGTTGCCAACCGGGGCCGCTATCCAATTGCACGTGTATGGTGCGAAATCGGTAGCGCATATCAAAGAGCCGTTTTGGAAAAATTCAACTCGGCTCACCGTACCATCCGGGTCATTTGCATTGGCAGCCAGGGAGATCGTGGCCGGCGCGGTATAGGAGGCATTGTTTGCTGGCGCAGTCAGGTTGACTAACGGCAGCAAGTTAGGGCCGACAACGGTGAATGTGGTCTCTGTGGTGGCACTGTATCCCAGCTTGTCGATCGCCTGTGCTGAAACAGAATATTCCCCCTTGGGAAGACTGTTCCACGCAAATTGATAAGGCGGATTCACAAGGGTCGACAACAGTTGCGCGCCGTTGAAAAAACTAACTTTATCGATGGCGCCATTCGGGCTCAGTGCATTGACCGCCAACGTGACATTGGCAGGAGCATCGAAAGTGGTCGCCGTTGGCGAAGTGAATGCGATGAAGGGGTTGTCGGCACCGTTGAGCGTGATGCTGGCCTTGGAAAAAGTCTTGTCTGCGCGCGCCACCAGCACATTCAGGGTGTTCGGTCCCAATTCGATGGGCACGTTCACAGAGAATGTATTGCCGGACAGCGTAGCCAACTTAGACGAGCTACCGTTGTCCACGAGGACGGTAGTATTCGAGGTGCCTACGAAAGTGCCGGTGACCGTTACGCTGGAACCGTAAACTGTCTCACCATTTACCGGGCTTGAAATGGTCAACGCATTGGCTGCGGCGACGGTGATTCCTACTGCCGTTGATGTTGCGGATGCGCCGGCGTTGTCATATGCTTTCGCGGTTAGCGAATAACTACTCGCCGCGACGTTGCTCCATGTGTAAGTGTACGGCGCTACTGTGCGGCTGCCCAGCAGCGTAGTCCCCCGATAGAACTCCACTTTCGCAATAGTGCCGTCACTATCCGACGCGCTCGCCGTCAAATTGATCGTTGCAGGCGCCGTAAAGTTCGCTCCGTTGGTAGGCGCGGTAAGGCTGACCGTTGGTGACTTATTGCCAGCAGGCGGCGCCGCAATGGCGATCGAAGTAACCACAGCCAGCACCGCTAGCGAAGAGCATACGTGTTTAAACATGGAAAGTCCCCGATTTTCTTATACAGCCAAGACGTTCCCGTGATGTGGAGAACGCTCCGCACTTGATTTTGGCGCGCGACAGCTTATTGGCTATTCACGCGTTGAAATACGGGCGGCGACACGCTACCGTCGCCACTATAGATCGCCGTGATTTTGTGAATCCCTGCAGATAAGGACGTCGTGATGGCCGCCTCGCCGTTGATGACGGATGCGCTACCCAGCGTCGATGTCCCATCCAAGAAAGTCACTTGGCCGCCGAGTCGGACGTCATTTACCAGCGCAGTAAAAACGATGGACTGCGAGGCGCTGGCCGGATTCTCGGAGCTCGAAATGCGGGTGGATATTTTCCCCGTGCTGAGCTTGAAAATGAAATTGGCGCCTGTCGTTGCGAGTGGAGCGCCGGTGAATGGAAATATAGCGCTATTGTTAAAACCGGCGCCAATGACGTTGGAATTCGCATCGAGAACAAGACCATTCAGGCGCGCGTTGCTCGTCCGCGTGCCAAGCACCACTGAGTAGACTTTCTTGTCGCCATTTGGCGTAATCTTGGCAACAAACGGGGATCGGGCAGAGTCTTCGCCAGCGCCCATTGGATGAATCGGATCTGTGAGCGGAAATCCGATTGAGGTGGCAACGCCCCCAACATATGCGAATCCAGCTGCATCAACAACTACAGCAGTGCCAAAATCAATTCCCTCAGAAAGGAAAAAACCGGCGCATTCGTAAACCCCCGAAGTCAGGCACCACTTCCCGCCAAGAAATGAAGAATATTCAAGAGATGCGCCCGAGCTACTCAACTTGGTTATAAAAGCGTTTTCAATTTCCGGTCCGGGGTGGCCCTTTTGCGGCTGGAAAACTCCGGCAGTGGTAGGGAAATCAGCGGAACTGGTTATTCCGGTCACGTAGGCCTGGCCAGCCGCATTGACCGCAACAGCATTGCCACCATCGTCACCTAGACCGCCGAGATAGGTGGAGTACACCAATGCCGTCCCGGCGGGATTGATCTTCGAAACGAAGGCGTCTCCCCCTCCTGTCAGCTGGGATCGATAGGCGTTGGCCGTTGGAAAGTCAGTAGAGTGCGCAACGCCGGTGACATACGCATTCCCGCTCGCATCAATCGTTATCCCTTTCGCCTCGTCCTGGCCGGTACCGCCAAGATAGGTCAGATATGCCATTGCCGAGCCGGCGGTATTGAGCTTCGCCACAAATGGCGACGGACTGTACTTGGCCACGATCTGGAACGCGCCGGCGGTCGCGGCAAGTGCCGAACTGGTTCCTGTCATGAAGACATTGCCAGCGCTGTTAGCCTTGATTGATGCGATGGACGATCCCTTGATGAAAGTTGAATAGGCCAGTGCGTTGCCGGCCGCATTGAGCTTGGTAAGAAATGACGCACCTGTCGCAAAGATAGGCTGGTATGCGCCGCTCGTGACGGGATAGCTGGACGAATCTGTCTTTCCGAAAATGTAAGCGCTACCGGCGCCATCGACTGCTATTCCCAAGCCCGACGTGATACCTCGACGCGCACCAAGATAGGTCGCATACAGCAGTTTGGTGCCAGTCGGATCGATCTTGATGACGTAGGCGTCTTGCGTGCCATTCAAGGAAGTGGAGTAACCACCGACTACCGGAAGGGATGCGGTTTGGGTGCTGCCGGCCACGTAAATATTTCCAGTGGCGTCGAGAGCGACGCCACCGACGTTCGTGCCATATAAGTACGATGAAAAGCTGAGAATCGGGTCGATCACGAGAGGCTTGCTTTTGTCATAAGCGCCAAGCGTGAACGTCACCGACTGATCCGCGCTTGCAAGGTCATATTGCGCGCTGACTTGCTTTCGAACTCCATGAATGTCCTGATACGCCACAGGCTTGTGATGTACGATGTCGCCGGCGCCAGTGGTGACGATCAATTCGCCTTGGGCGGAAAGCCGAATCGCGTCGGCACCGGCAAGCCGGAGTTTGATCAGCTGTGGATTGGCGTGCGGTGCGACGACCAGGTCGTATTCCAAACGTTCTTGATTGCCATAGTAGACAACGTCGACGCCTGGATAGACGCCTTTGTACTTCACCCGCGCGTGGTTGACGATATCCGTCACTTGCTGAGCCGACTCGCCGCTGCCGAAATAGTTGGTTTTGAATTCAAGTGGCGCCATGCCGTGCACAGATGGATTGGGATTGGCGCCCTCGAAATGAAGTCGTATCACGGCGGGATTCGATTCTTGGGCGCCCCCTTTGCGGTACACCATGACCGCTTCTTGCGCGGTCAAGAAAAGCTGGTAGCCGCTGCCTCGCGATATGAATTTCACCGTGTCATTTGCTTGCCCACGATTCTCTTCAAATGCAAGCGGCAGCTTTCCGAAACCGCGGGGCATTTCCAGAGAGCTAGCTGTAGATGCCAACGCATAGGCCTGGCCCAATGCACCGATGCCAATTACCACCATGCGAATGAGTCTTGCAAACCTATAAACTGAACTATCCAAAGTCGCTCCCAATAGATTTATTAGATCGAGTTTCACTTATGAAATAATTTCATAAGATCAACATGCGAGGGCGAGTTTAGCATGTGCATAAAATTCAATTGAACAAACTTTAATATTTCCTTTTGGAAGTTGTTTTTTTGTGAATTTGGAAACTCAAACGCCTTCTTTAGCGAAACTCGTGATACCGATGTTGCCGTCAAGCAGTTGATGATCTTAAGACCGAAAACGAAAAACCCCGGTAAGCCAAAGGCTTACCGGGGTTTTTAAAAGCTGACTGAACGTTCGGCTTAGAACGGGATGTCGTCATCCATGTCCGAGAAGTTCGGCGCCGGTTTCGGTGCCGGACGGGCCGCTGGCGCAGGAGGCGCCTGGCGCGGCGCCTGCTGCTGGCGCTGCGGTGGCGCGTCGTAGCCGCCTTCGTCCATGCCGCTGTCGCCGCCCATGCCCTGGCGTCCGCCCAGCATTTGCATGGTTTCAGCAACGATGTCGGTTGCGTACTTCTCAACGCCGTCCTTGTCGGTGTACTTGCGGGTCTGCAAGCGACCTTCGACGTAGACCGAGCTGCCTTTTTTCAGGTACTGGCCGACGATCTCAGCCAGGCGGCCGAAGAAGGAAATGCGGTGCCATTCGGTCGTCTCTTTTTGCTCGCCGGTGTTCTTGTCTTTCGACTTGAACGAGGTGGCGACAGCGATGTTGGCGATTGCGTCACCGCTCGGCATGTAGCGGATTTCAGGGTCGCGACCCAGGTTGCCGACGATGATGACTTTGTTGACTGATGCCATATATAACTCCTGTAGGACCGCAGTGGCCACTGCGGCACGATAATTTTTGCCAGACGAGGATTATATGACAGTCACCCCGACTTGCGGTTCTCGATATACTGGTATTATATACAGTATTCGCAGCATCCCCACTTTTTTGAGCCACCTCAATACTGGCGAAACACGGCTATAGTACTAGGCTGACCCGTTTAAGGCATACCCCATGGAACAGATCCGCATTCGCGGCGCACGTACGCACAACCTGAAGAACATCAATCTCGACCTGCCACGCAACAAGCTGATCGTCATTACCGGCCTGTCCGGTTCGGGCAAGTCCTCGCTCGCGTTCGACACGCTGTACGCCGAAGGCCAGCGCCGCTATGTCGAGTCGCTGTCCGCCTACGCGCGCCAGTTCCTGCAGCTGATGGAAAAGCCGGACGTCGATCTGATTGAAGGCCTGTCGCCGGCCATCTCGATCGAGCAGAAAGCCACCTCGCACAACCCGCGCTCCACGGTCGGCACGGTCACCGAAATCCACGACTACCTGCGCCTGCTGTACGCGCGCGTGGGCACGCCCTACTGCCCCGACCACCCGGAAAATCCGCTGGCTGCGCAAACCGTGTCGCAGATGGTCGACGCGGTGCTCGACATGCCGCTCGAGACCAAGCTGATGATCCTCGCACCCGTGGTGGCCAACCGCAAGGGCGAGCATTCCGACCTGTTCGCCGGCATGCAGGCCCAGGGTTTCGTGCGCTTCCGGATCCAGAGCGGCACCCACGACGCCAAAATCTATGAGATCGACGACCTGCCCAAACTGAAGAAAACCGAAAAGCACACCATCGACGTGGTGATCGACCGGATCAAGGTGAACCCGGAGATCAAGCAGCGCGTGGCCGAAAGCTTCGAGACCGCGCTGCGCCTGGCTGATGGACGCGCGGTGGTGCTGGAAATGGAGAGCGCCAAGGAGCACGTCTATTCCAACAAATTCGCCTGCAACACCTGCGGCTACTCGCTACAGGAGCTGGAACCGCGCCTGTTCTCGTTCAACAACCCGATGGGCGCCTGCCCCGAATGCGATGGCCTGGGCCATATCGAGTTTTTCGACCCGCGCCGCATCGTCGCCTTCCCCAACCTGTCGCTGGCCTCCGGCGCCGTCAAGGGCTGGGACCGGCGCAACCAGTTCTACTTCCAGATGCTGTCGAACCTGGCCGCGTACTACGAATTCGATATCGACACGCCGTTCGAAAAACTGCCGGAAGAAGCGCAGAAGGCAGTGCTGTACGGCTCCGGCAAGACCATGATCCCGTTCACCTACGTCAACGAGCGTGGCCGCACCGTGATCAAGGAACACACCTTCGAAGGCGTGATCACCAATCTGTCGCGCCGTTACCGCGAGACCGATTCGATGGCGGTCAAGGAGGAACTGGCCAAGTTCATCAACGAGAAGCAGTGTCCGTCGTGCGACGGCGCGCGCCTGCGCGTCGAAGCGCGCTACGTCAAGGTCGGCACCGGCAAGCAGCAGCGCGCCATTTATGAAGTGGCGCGCAAGCCCTTGCGCGAATGCCTGGAGTTCTTCGAGAAACTCACCCTCAAAGGCGCCAAGAAGGACATTGCCGACCGCGTGATCAAGGAAATCATCTCGCGCCTCAAATTCCTCAACAACGTGGGCCTGGACTATCTGTCGCTGGACCGCAGCGCCGACACGCTGTCGGGCGGCGAAGCGCAGCGCATCCGGCTGGCCTCGCAGATCGGCTCCGGCCTGACCGGCGTGATGTACGTGCTGGACGAGCCGTCGATCGGCCTGCACCAGCGCGACAACGACCGCCTGATCGAAACGCTCAAGCACCTGCGCGACATCGGCAACAGCGTGATCGTGGTCGAGCATGATGAAGACGCGATCCGCACCGCCGACTACGTAGTCGACATGGGCATTGGCGCCGGCGTGCATGGCGGCGAGATCATCGCCGAAGGCACGCTCAAGGACATCTTGAAGAGCAAGAAGTCCCTGACCGCCAAATACCTGAACGGCACGCTGAAAATCGCGGTGCCGAAAAAGCGCCACGCGGCCGATCCGAACAAGGTGTTGGTGATCACTGGCGCGACCGGCAACAACCTGAAAAAGGTCTCGCTCAAGCTGCCGGTCGGGCTGCTCACCTGCGTGACCGGGGTCTCCGGTTCCGGCAAGTCGTCGCTGGTGAACGACACGCTGTATCCGGCGCTATCGCGCCACCTGTATGGCTCGCAGACCGAACCGGCGCCGCACGATTCGATCAGCGGCCTGGAACACTTCGACAAGGTCATCTCGGTCGACCAGGCCCCGATCGGACGCACGCCGCGCTCCAATCCGGCCACCTACACCGGCTTGTTCACGCCGATCCGCGACCTGTTTTCGGGCGTGCCGACGGCCAAGGAGCGCGGCTACAGCGCCGGGCGCTTCTCGTTCAACGTCAAGGGCGGGCGCTGCGAAGCATGCCAGGGCGATGGCGTGATCAAGGTCGAGATGCACTTCCTGCCGGACGTGTACGTGCCGTGCGATGTTTGCCACGGCAAGCGCTACAACCGCGAAACGCTGGAAGTGCACTACAAGGGCAAGAACATCACCGAAGTGCTGGGCATGACGGTGGAAGAGGCGCATGAATTCTTCAAGCCGGTGCCGGTCATTGCGCGCAAGCTGCAAACGCTGCTTGACGTTGGCCTGGGCTACATCAAGCTGGGACAGAGCGCGACCACGCTGTCGGGCGGCGAAGCGCAGCGCGTCAAGCTGTCGCTGGAGCTGTCCAAGCGCGACACCGGGCGCACGCTGTACATCCTGGACGAGCCGACCACCGGCCTGCACTTCCATGACATCGACCTGCTGCTCAAGGTGATTCATCGCTTGCGCGACCAGGGCAATACGCTGGTGGTCATCGAACACAATCTGGACGTGATCAAGACCGCCGACTGGATTGTCGATCTGGGACCGGAAGGTGGCGCGGGCGGCGGGCGGATCGTCGCTTCCGGCACTCCGGAAGAGGTAGCGGTCAATCCGGAGAGCGTGACCGGCAAGTACCTGGGGCCGCTGCTGGCGGCTTAACCGCCCACGGTGCCCAGCGGCAGCACGCGCTTGTCTTGCAGCTTCCAGTTGCCTTTGTCATCGAGCTTGAGGACAAAACGCACTGGCACGCTGGGCACGCCGCGCACGTCTTGCGGGCCGCTGACATTGCCCTGCAAGGTCAGGCTGTCGTCGGTGTAGGTGACCACGCGCTTGACGAAGCGCACCGGGCTGTCGAACTCGATGATGGGCGAGGACAGGCGCGGATCGACCACGTATCTGCCGTTGCTGATGTTGGCAATCGCAATATGGGTCGCTTCGATGCCGGCGCCGCCGAAGCAGCCCAGGTCACCGGTCCACAGCACCGCGTACTTGTTCAGGCGGCGGTCATCGTCTTCGCTGGGGATCAGCGCCAGCACGTCTTCCGGGCGGATCTTCACGCCCGGGCAGGCGATTGCGTTGGCGTAGCGCCGCACCGAGTCGGCGATGCCGCGCTTGATTTCATCGGCCGACTTGTCGGCGCCTTGGGCGGCGGGCGTCAGGGCCAGGAACAGGACTGCTGCAGCGTAGAGTTTCATGGGGCGTTTCAAGGGGCGACTTCGATACTGCATCTTGCCATGAAGCGCCCCCGCGTGGCTAGGACTTCGCCGCCGCCTGCCGAAAGTCATGCGCCATAAAAAAACGGCGCGTCATCGACGCGCCGTATCAAATTGCTGCTGGTCGCTTATGACGCCAGACGCTTTTCGAGTGCTGCCTTGGTCGCCACCAGCTCTTGTGGCAGGTGGTAAGCAAGCTTCTCAAACAGCTCGGTGTGCAGCTTGAGTTCTTCGTTGAACGCGTTCTTGTCGATCGAGGTGATCGTGTCGAATTGTTCCTGGGTGAACGCCAGGCCATCCCAATTGAGGTCGCCGAAGTTCGGCGTGGTGCCGAACACGTTCTCGGTGCCGCCCGCGGTGCCGTCGATGCGCTCGAGCATCCACTTCAGCACGCGCATGTTGTCGCCAAAACCAGGCCAGACAAACTTGCCGGCGGCGTCGGTGCGGAACCAGTTGACGCAGTAGATCTTCGGCAGCGCGGCTGGGTTGATAGCGCTGATCTTCTCGCCCATGTTCAGCCAGTGCTGGAAGTAGTCGCTCATGTTGTAGCCGATGAACGGCAGCATCGCGAACGGGTCGCGGCGCACGATGCCCATCTGGCCGGCCGCGGCAGCGGTGGTCTCCGAGCCCATGGTCGCAGCCATGTACACGCCTTCGGTCCAGTTGCGCGCTTCGGTCACCAAAGGCACGGTGGTCGAACGGCGGCCGCCAAAGATGAAGGCCGAAATCGGCACGCCGGCAGGATCATCCCAGGCCGGGTCGATCACCGGGTTCTGGGTGGCAGCGACGGTGAAGCGCGCGTTCGGGTGGGCCGCCTTGGCGCCCGATTCAGGCGTCCAGTCCTTGCCCTGCCAGTCGATCAGGTGCTTCGGCACTTCCTTGGTCAAGCCTTCCCACCAGACGTCGCCTTCGTCGGTCAGCGCGACGTTGGTGAAGATGGTGTTGGAACCCAGCGATGCCATGCAGTTCGAGTTGGTCTTGGTGTTGGTGCCCGGCGCGACGCCGAAGTAGCCCGCTTCCGGATTGATCGCGTACAGGCGGCCATCCTTGCCCGGCTTGATCCAGGCGATGTCGTCGCCGATGGTGGTCACTTTCCAGCCGTTGAAGCTCGCCGGCGGGATCAGCATGGCGAAGTTGGTCTTGCCGCAGGCCGAAGGGAAGGCTGCCGCGACATAGTGCTTCTTGCCTTCTGGCGATTCGACGCCCAGGATCAGCATGTGTTCTGCCAGCCAGCCGGTGCCGCCAGCCTGGGCTTCCTGGAAGCCCATGTTCGATGCGATGCGCAGCGCAAAGCACTTTTTGCCCAGCAGCGCGTTGCCGCCGTAGCCGGAACCGTAGGACCAGATTTCGCGGGTCTCAGGATAGTGCACGATGTACTTGGTGCTGTTGCATGGCCAGGCCACGTCTTTTTGGCCGGCAGCCAGCGGCGCGCCAACCGAGTGCACGCACGGCACGAATTCGCCGTCCGCGCCCAGCACGTCATAGACGGCTTTGCCCATGCGGGTCATGACGCGCATGTTGACCGCCACGTAAGGCGAGTCGGACAGTTCGACGCCGATGTGGGCGATTGGCGAACCCAGCGGGCCCATCGAGAACGGCACCACGTACAGCGTGCGGCCAGCCATGCAGCCGTCGAACAGGTCATGCAGCGTGACGCGCATTTCTGCCGGGGCCATCCAGTTGTTGGTCGGGCCGGCCTGCTCTTTGGTTTGCGAGCAGATGTAGGTGCGGTCTTCCACGCGTGCCACGTCCGACGGATCGGAACAGGCCAGGTAGGAATTGGGACGCAATTCCTGGTTCAGCTTTTTCATCGTGCCGGCGGCCACCATCTCGGCGCACAGGCGATCGTACTCATCTTGCGAACCGTCGCACCAGTAGATGCGGTCCGGTTTCGTCAGGGCAGCAATTTCACTGACCCAATTGATAAGTTTTTGATGTTTGATGTAAGCTGGTGCGTTCAATGCTGCAACGCCACCCATCACGGGCTGATTCATAAAACCTCCAATGCCAATAAGAATTCTTTTCTTGTCCCGGCACGGCAGGATCGTCGTCAGCTTTTGGCTTGCGCTCAGAAATCCATTCCAGGGGGATGGTTCGGCGATACGGCGGTCATGTCGACAACCCCGGATGGTGCGGGGCTGGGTGGAACGGTGCTGCTGGACTTGACAGGTCAAATCCTGATTTTGGGGCCGATTGTACACCTGCAAACAGGGTATTTGGACGTAAATGTAGTAGTAATAGTTGACCAAAGTAGTAGGCTATACTGATTTAACGATATTCTGTCATTTACCTACGAGTTCCAATTTAACTTCGCTTAACTTCCATGAAAATAGCAATTGTCGACGATTACCAGGATGCCGTGCGCACACTGGACTGTTTTAGCTTGTTAGACGGCCATGAGGTCAAGGTGTTCACCAATTCGGCGCGCGGACTGGGCCAGCTGGCGATCCGGCTGGCGCCCTACGACGCGCTGGTGCTGATCCGCGAACGCACGGCACTGACGCGGCAACTGCTGGCAAAATTGCCCAATCTTAAGCTCATCTCGCAAACCGGCAAGCTGGCCGGCCATGTCGATGTTAGCTTTGCAACCGAGCGTGGCATTGCGATTGCCGAAGGTGTGGGCTCGCCGGTCGCGCCGGCCGAGCTGACCTGGGCTTTGATCATGGCGGCCAGCCGCAAGATCGTCCCTTACGCCAACAACCTCAAG
Organism: Pseudomonadota bacterium; assembly: GCA_040390915.1. Lineage (GTDB taxonomy): Bacteria > Pseudomonadota > Gammaproteobacteria > Burkholderiales > Burkholderiaceae_D > Telluria_A. The sequence goes on along the minus strand of JAZJXM010000081.1, from coordinate 24,780 downwards.
GACGGTTTGTGGCAGACTGCCTCGGTCAACCCGCCGCTCAACGGCCTGGGCACGGTGCTGCGCGGCAGGACGCTGGCGATCTGGAGCTACGGCAAGATCGGGCGCATGGTGGCCGCCTACGGCAAGGCGTTCGGCATGCAAGTGCTGGTGTGGGGTGGCGAGGCCAGCCGGGCGGCGGCGGTGGCCGACGGCTTCGAGGCGGCGCAGTCGCGCGCGGCTTTTTTCGAACGGGCCGATGTGCTGTGCCTGCACTTGCGGCTGGTCGACGCGACCCGCGGCCTGGTCACGGCCGACGACCTGGCGCGCATGAAGCCGACTGCGCTGTTCGTCAACACCAGCCGCGCCGAGCTGGTGGCCGAAGGCGCACTGGAAGCGGCACTGCAGCGGGGCCATCCGGGCGCGGCGGCCATCGACGTGTTTGAAAGCGAACCGCTGGCGCCCGATGCGGCCCTGCTGCGCATACCGACCGTGCTGGCCACGCCGCACCTGGGCTATGTGGAGAAGGATAGTTACGAGTTGTATTTCCGGGCCGCGTTCGAGAATATCGTCAATTTTGCCAACGGCAAGCCGAGCAATATTCTCAATCCCGACACGCTAATCTGACGTTTCGCGCTGCTGCGGCTCGCCCGTGATGTTGATCGCCGGGGCCGGCAGCACATGGGTGCGCGTCCACAGCCCGGCCCAGCCGGGCGGCCAGCCGATCGCGGGTCCCTCGTAGGCGGGCATGCCGGCGCGCACTGCGATCACCGGCACCGGCGCCATGTCGCGCAGGCCGGCGCTGGTGGCATGCTCCATGTCCAGGCTATACATGTAACCGGGCAGCAGCGCATCGCACACGTCGCCGAACCAGGTCGTGTGGTCGTCGTCGCGCCCCAGCGCCTGCGCCAGCCCGTGCGGATCGAATTTGGCCAGCGCGTGAATCAGTTCGTCGGTGGATGCGCCGGGCGTATCGCCCCAGCCCATCACCGGATTGCCGTTGTAGTCGGCGCCCGAGCCATACCAGCCTTCGCGCCAGGGCCGCTGCATCCAGTTGCGCTGGCCGGCAAACAAATGCCAGCGCCAGTGCAGGCCGGACGGCTTGGGCCAGGAATACAAATACAGTTTTTGATAACCGGCCTGGTGCAGCGCGCGCACCATGGCCATCAGGCGCGCATGCGGCATGCGCTCGGGCGGGGCGCGCCGGAACAGGATCGCTTCGCCGTCGGCGTGCTGCACTTCGTCGGTGGACAGGTTCAGGTCGAGCGTGCGCGCTTCGCTGCCGAAGCGGGCAGCAACCCAGCCGGTGAGCAAATTGACGTGCGTGATGACGCCATAACCGCGGTGGCGGTGGAAAATAACGGTACCTGGTGCGAGGGCTTTCATGGGGCGTCGGGTCAAAAAATCAGTGTACTGAAGCGCAATCGGAGGATTCTAGCGCAGTCGCAAAGACTGGCGCACACCTTGCGTATTTCGACAGAGTTGATGCTACACGGTATCATTAAGCACCTTTTCCCAGAGAATCTCCAGAACATTATGAGCTTGCGCATCATCGCCACCGGCGGCACCTTCGACAAACACTACAACGAACTCAATGGCACGCTTGGCTTTGCCGACAGCCATCTGCCGGCCGTGCTGGCGCGCACCCGCATGACGATTGCTGTTGAGCTGGAAATATTGCCACTGCTCGATTCGCTCGACATGCAGGACATCGACCGTGAGCGGGTGCTCGCTTCGTGCACGGCATCGGCTGAAAAAGCGATTGTCATCGTGCATGGCACCGACACCATGAAAGAGACGGCGGCCGTGCTGGGCGCGGCGCCGCTGGGCAAGACCATCGTGCTGACCGGCGCCATGATTCCGTACGCGATCGCCAATTCGGACGCGCTGTTCAATTTGGGGTTTGCCACGGCAGCGGCGCAGACCTTGCCGGCCGGCGTGTACGTGGCGATGAACGGGCAAGTGTTTGCCTGGGATAACGTGACCAAGAACCGCGCGGCTGGCGTGTTCCAGCCGCTATAAGCGTCGTCGTCCTCGCGAACGCGGGGACGACGTAATACTCAGGCTTTCGCTTCGCCGCCCAGTGCTTCAACCAGGTCGGTCATCAGCTTGGACAGTTCGCCCGTCATCAGCATCATGTCGTTGTCGAAACGTTCTTCGTCGTTGCGGGTGCTGGTGTCGTTTTCCTTGATCACGTCGAGCGGCTTGATGCCCTTGATCGCCAGCGACTCGGTCAGCACGAACGAAATCTTGTCGTCCCACGTCATGGCCAGGCGGGTGCACTGCTTGCCGGCAGCGATGTGGCGGCGGATGTCATCCACCTCCAGCGCGTGCTTCACATAACGCACGGCAGCCTTGCTCTCGCCAGTGGCGCGCAACTCGGTGTCCTGGTCGACCGTGAAGCCAACCGGCGCCTCGTCCGTTTCCAGCCAGGCGGTCATCACCGCCACTGGCGAGCGCTGCACGCGCAAGCTTTCCAGCGGCATGCGGTCGACCGCTTTCAATAGCAGCTTGATCACGTCATCGGCCTTGGCCGGGCTGGCCGCATCGACCACCAGCCAACCGTTGACCGGATCGATCCAGGTCCAGATGTTGCTGCGGATGCTGAACGCGCGCGGCAACAGTTCGTCGGCCACGCGCTCCTTCAATTCCTTCATGGCTTTCTTGCCGGGCGCGAAACCTTGCGCTTCTTCCAGCTCGGCCGCCTTGGCCTTGGCGACCTGGTTGATGACCGAACCGGGCAGCAGCTTCTTCTCGGTGCCCAGCAGGATCAGCATCTGCTTGTTGACCACGTGCACCAGGATGCCATTGCCGCGTGGCGAATCCCAGCCTTGGCGCAGCAATTCATTGCTCGTTGCCGGAACAAAGCTCTGTGGCGCCAGCGCCGCTTCCAGTTGTTCAGGGGTATATGCCCATGGTGCGGGCAGGCGGTAAATCTGTAGATTCTTGAACCACATTGCGTTTGCCTTGTTTCAGTCAGTAATGCTAAGGATCGATATTTTACACGGTGGCGTCGGCGAACAGGCTCAACTGTTCGAGGTTTTCAGTCTCGCCCAGGCGCACCCCCACGCCCAGCAGCCGCACCGCCTGCTGGCCCCGCAAATAGCCCGTTTCCATCAATTTTTCAAATTGCGCCATGTGTGGCGCGCTGCCCACACATTCCACCGTGGTCTGCTGGAAATTGGCAAAGCGCAGTTTCACGTACAGTTTGTGCACCTGTTTTTCGGCGCCGCAGCGCTTGATGCGCGCGTTCAGGTTGTCGAACAGTTCCGGCAGCAGCGCCAGGCAGGCCGGCAGGTTGGGCACGTCGGGCGTGTAGGTTTCCTCGACGCTGACCGACTTGCGCTCGTGCGCATTCGACACGGGCCGGTTGTCGATGCCGCGGCATAAATCGTGCAAGCGGGTGCCGAACTGGCCGAAATGGTGCTGCAGTTCCAGCAAGGTCCAGCTGCGCAGGTCGGCGCAGGTCTCCGCGCCCAGTTTGTTGAGCTTGGCCGCGGTGACCTTGCCTACGCCGAACAGTTTTTTGACCGGCAGCGCCGCCACGAAGGCGTCCACCTCGTTGGGGCGCACCAGGAACAGGCCATCTGGTTTATGCCAGTCGCTGGCGATCTTGGCCACGAACTTGTTGGGTGCCACGCCGGCCGAGGCGGTGATGCCGACCGTGTCGAAAATGCGCTGGCGGATTTCCTGCGCGATCAGGGTGGCGCTGCCCTTGCAGTGGGGCGAGTCGGTCACGTCCAGATAGGCTTCGTCGAGCGACAGCGGCTCGACCAGCTCGGTGTAGTGGCCATAGATGTCCAGGATCTGGCGCGACGCGGCGCGGTATTTTTCCATGGCCGGCGGCAGCACCACCAGGTGCGGGCACAGCTTCATCGCTTGCGCGGTGGCCATGGCCGAATGCACGCCATAGCGGCGCGCTTCGTAATTGCAGGTGGCGATCACGCCGCGCTGGTCGGCCCGCCCGCCCACCGCCACCGGCAGCTCGCGCAGGGCGGGGTTGTCGCGCATTTCTACGGCGGCGTAGAAACAGTCGCAATCGCAATGGATGATTTTTCGGGCTGGCGCGTTCACGGGGGCAGGAAACTACTGTAATTGCATACAGTATTCCCTACTCTGGCGAATGTTGCAAGTACTGCCGGGCTAGGCTAGGTCAAGTGACTACGCAGCAGCAGCAGCACGCTGTCGGCAAAGTCATCGACCTGCACCTTGGCGGCCCGGTATTTCCAGCGCTTCACATACCAGTCCTGGAACACGGCCACGATGTGGGCCGCCAGCAAGGTGGTGTCGCCGCGCGGCGCCGGGCGCAGTTCGTCGAGGATGCTGGCGATGTAGGTCTGCACCGACAATTCCGAATTCTTGGCCATGCCGCGCTGCTCGAAGTTGAGCACGCGCGAGTCCATGAAGACGAAGTAAAACCACGGCTGCAGGATTTCGGACAAGTAGATGGTGCCGCGGATCAGCGACTCGAGCCGCTCCAGCGGCGACTCGATGTGCGCAAACATGCGCGGCATCTCGAAGGTGGCGTGGCGCACCACGTCCTCGATCATTTCGGCCAGCTGGTCCTTGCTTTCGATGTAGCCGTACAGGCCGCCCATCGACAAGCCCGTCTCGCGGCACAGGTCGCGCAAGCTCATGGCCCGAAAGCCGACCTCGTTGGCCAGCTTGAAGGTGGCGCCGAAGATCTTTTCCATATTTTCCAAGGCCGGCTTGCGGCGCTTGACGCCGATCCGCTCGGCGTGGCGGTCGACCAGGTAAATCCAGATGGTGTCGCCGTTCAAGGGCGTCATGGCCTGGAATTCTTCGAAGTCGAAACGGCTGGACACACTTCCCATAGGTTTGCTCGCGTCGTCATAGAGTTGGTGTCGGGCACGATTATATCTCCATAAAACCACATATCACTTCGTTAAGTCATCGCACGGTATGCATTTACAGCAAGATGGTGATAAATTCAAAAAACCGAGCGCTCGCTCTATTTCAGAAATACCCATTCCCAGGCCGTCAGGAGCGGAACACATCTGGTGAACTCGGTAACAGGAAGGAATGTGCAGCTCGCACTGCACAACTTCAGTTCCAGCAAGTCGCATTACTTCAACACCTTAACGGAGACAACATGAAGAATCGCTTTTGGAAGTGCATGACCGCCATCCTCATCACCGTACTGGCCGCACCGGCCCCCTCCTGGGCACTGGGCTACACCCAGACCCAATACCCGATCGTGCTGGTCCATGGCCTATTCGGCTTTGACAACATCGGGCCGGTCGAATATTTCTATGGCATCCCGTCGGCACTGCGCAGCGGCGGCGCCAGCGTCTACATCACCAGCGTATCGGCCGCCAACAGTACCGAGGTGCGGGGCGAACAGCTGCTGACCCAGGTCAAGCAAATCATCGCCGCCACCGGCAAGGCCAAGGTCAACCTGATCGGGCACAGCCACGGCGGCCCGACCAGCCGCTATGTCGCCTCGGTGCGTCCCGACCTGGTGGCCTCGGTCAGCTCGGTGGCTGGCGTGAACAAGGGTTCCAAGGTGGCCGACATCGCGCTCGGGCTGGTGCCGGGCGTGACCAGCACGCTGGCCAACGCGGTGGGCTCGCTGATCAACTTCCTGTCGGGGGGATCGGGCCTGCCGCAAAACGGCTACGCCGCACTGGTGTCGCTCAGCACGGCCGGCACCAACACCTTCAACGCCAGGCATCCGCAAGGCTTGCCGACCACTGCCTGCGGCGAAGGCGCCTACGTCGTCAACGGCGTGCATTACTTTTCGTGGAGCGGCGGCCAGACCTGGACCAACGCCTTCGACGTGGCCGACCCGTTCATGCTGGCCACCGGCCTGGCGTTCGGCGAAAAGAATGACGGCCTGGTGGCCAGCTGCAAGAGCCACCTGGGGCGCACCATCCGCGACGACTACGGCATGAACCACCTCGACGAAGTAAATCAGCTGATCGGCATCGTCAACCTGTTCGAGACCAGCCCGGTGACCGTGTTCCGGCAGCAGGCCAACCGCCTGCAGAGCCTCGGCCTGTAAGGGGGCGCCATGGCAGCACCATCCACCCTGATCAAACTGGGGGCGGGCGCCATGGCGATCGGCCTGCTGTACGCCACGTTCTCGCAGCACGAGAGCGTGGCCGTGCAAGCGCCGGCCGCGCCATCGGACCCATTCGCGTTCGTGCGCTCAATGGAAGGCACCCGGCCCGATGGCGACGTCAAGCTCGACGCCCAAGGCCAGCTGGTGATCGACGCCGAACTGGCGCACTTGTTCGACTACTACCTGGCCGGACTGGGCGAAACCGACCTGGCTGCCATCCGCAGCGAGATCGAACGCGAACTGGAGCGGCGCTTCAAGCCCGGTCCGGCCGCGCAAGCCAAACGCCTGCTGACCAGCTACCTCGCCTACAAGCGGGCGCTGGCCGGCATCGACCAGGGCGCGCTGGCCGCCTCCGGCATGGCAGGCGCCGCGCGCGCGCGCTTGCAGGCCATGCAAAAGCTGCGCCACGACTTTTTCACGCCGGCTGAAATTGCCGGGCTGTTCGGCTTTAGCGACGCCTATGACGCCGACGCGCTGGCACGGCTGGATATCAGCGCCGACGCCACGCTGACGGCGGCGCAACGGGCCGCCAAGCTGGCACTGCTCGACAGCAAACTGTCACCCGCGCTGCGCGAGGAAAGGGAGGCGCCGTCACGGGTGCTGCGGACCGAAGAATCGGTGGCCAGGCTGCGCGCGCAAGGTGCCAGCGATGACGACGTCTACCGGCTGCGGGCAGCGGCGTTTTCGACCGAAGCGGCCTCCCGGCTGGCCGAGCTGGACCGTGATGAAGCGGCGTGGAAAGCGCGGATAGTGCACTACCTGGCCGAACGAGCCGCCATGCCGGCTGGCGCCGGCGGCGCACTGCAGCAACTGCGCGACAAGTACTTCAGCGCCGACGAACAGCGCCGGCTGGGCGCCTACGAGTGAAAACGGAAACCGGGGTCAGACCACTTTAATACGTCGGAAACGACGTATTAAAGTGGTCTGACCCCGGTTTTGACCCGGGCCTGAGCCCGGGTGTCGGAGCAATTACCAGCTCAGCTTGAGCGTGTATTTGCCGCTGGTGGCGCCGGTGCCGCCGCTGTAGTACACCACGCGCACGTAGCGCGCAAACGTCGAAGTGCCGGTGTTGGTGATGGCCACGCTGTCAACCGCGCCGGTGCCGTTTTCGCTACGGCCGATTTCCGTGCCTGCACTGTTGTAGACGATCAGGTCGTAGTCCGACGTCGTGTTCGGCGTCAGCACGGCGCTGATGGTTTTGCCAGCCGGCAGTTGCACCACGAAGTAGTCGGTGTCGGTCGAGCTGCCCATATTGCCGTTCATGACAGTACCGCTGACCGTGACTGCGTTGGCCGTTGCCGTCGTGTTGTTGGCTTCGGTTTCATTGCTGCCCGGCGGCGGCGGCACGCTGCCCAGTGCTGCCGCCGCATCGACGATGCCGGCGCCGCAACCGACGCACGAGGCCGGGAAGGCGCGTGCCGACGACTTGAGCTTGGCTTCGATCTGGTCCGGCGTCATGCCCGGCGTTTTCGACAGCATCAGCGCGGCCACGCCGGCCACGTGCGGGGTGGCCATCGAGGTGCCCTGGTAGAAGGCGTAGCTGTCGGCGCCCGGCGTGGTGGTCCCTGCGTTCAGGGTCGACAAGATGCCACCGCCGCTGACGCGGGCGTCGCCGCCCGGCGCCGCCACGTCCACCATCGAACCGAAGTTCGAGTAGTAGGCGCGCCCGCCAGCCTTGGTGGTCGCAGCCACCGTGACCACGCCGGCGCAGTTGCCCGGGTTGGAGTTGCTGGCGTCCTGGGTTTCGTTACCGGCCGCCACGATCACCACCGTGCCGCGCGAACGGGCACTGTTGATTGCATTCTGGCTGGTGGTGTCGCAGGCGCCGCCGCCGCCCAGCGACATGTTGATTACCTTGGCGGGGTTGGCATTGGCCGGCACGCCGGACACGGTGCCGCCCGAAGCCCAGATGATGCCGTCGGCGATGTCGGAGGTGTAGCCGCCGCACTTGCCCAGTACCCGTACTGGCAGGATCTTGGCATTGAACGCCACGCCCGCCACGCCCAGCCCGTTGTTGGTGCGCGCCGCGATCGTGCCCGACACGTGGGTGCCGTGCCAGCTCGAGTTTTCAGCCGGTTCGCCGGTGCCGCACTGGCCCGCGGTGACCGAATCGCCCGCATCGCTGGCGTCGCTGTCGCGCCCGTTGCCATCAGCGGCCATGGTGGCGTCCGAGATAAAGTCATACCCTTGCACGAACGCGCCGGACAGGTCGGCATGCGGACGGAAGCCCGTGTCGATCACGGCCACCACCACGCCGGTACCGGTGGCAACATCCCACGCGGTGTTGGCGCGCAGGCCGCCGGTGGCGTCGAAGTACTGCCACTGCTCGTTGTAGCGGGTATCGTTCGGCGTCATCATCTTGTGCATGATGCGGTCCGGTTCCGCGTACTCGACGTTCGCATCGCGCGCCTGCAATTCACGCGCCACCGCCGCCACGTCCGCCACCGACATTTTTTTGCCGAGGTGAACGATGTTGGCGCCGGTGGCGGTGGTGTGCAGGGTCCTCATGGTCAGGCCGAACTGCTGACCCGTGCGGTTCAGAAGCGCCAGGCGACTCTGGACCATTGCTGGTACTACTGCGGCGCCTTTGGCCGAAACCTTGGCGTCCTTATATTTAACAATCATCCGGTCAGTGGTGCCGACCGCTTTTTCCGTTTGCCCTTGACCTGCAAATTCAGGCATGCCCGCCATCGCCACCAATGGCGCGGTGCACACCGCCGCTGCTACACAAAACTTCAAAAATGACGGGTAAGTCGAATGCGATTGCTTCATGACGTTCCTTTAATTTCCGATAAACATTTTATGGTGGCAGGAGCGATGCGCGATGCCCGGACCTGCCTAGTATTCCCCGCCCGCTCTGGAGGGGGAACCCGCCTTTTTTTTAAGCGAGCTCTGAAGAGTAAAGGAAAACGATAGGCAGAAAAGGGCTTTCCAATTGGATTCGGTGGTTTAGCAACAGCTCAACCGTGAGAATTGGAAAGAATCATAGAAAATTTGGCGAATTTGAAAATTTGCCAAATAGAAAAGAGGTGGTTTACAGTGTATTTCTTAACATGTTCTGCGATTCTGTTAATTTGACGTAGGCTCGTGCTGGCCTTTTTGGCCTCAAACGATCAAGATCGCGCGAAAATCGTTGACGTTGGTGCGGGTCGGGCCGGTCACGACCAGGTCGCCCAGGCCGGCGAAAAAACGGTAGCCATCGTTGTCGGCCAGTAGCGCGCGGGGGTCGAGGCCGGCACTGCGCGCGCGCGCCAGGCTGTCCGGCGCCAGCAGCGCGCCGGCATTGTTCTCGGTGCCGTCAATGCCGTCGGTGTCGCAGGCAATCGCGTGCACGCCCGGCATGCCGGCCAGCGCGATGCCCAGCGCCAGCAGGAATTCGGCATTGCGCCCGCCCTTGCCCTGGCCGCGCACGGTGACCGAGGTTTCGCCGCCCGACAGGATCACGCACGGCGCCGCCAGCGGCTGGCCATGCGCGCGCACCTGGCGCGCAATGGCCGCGTGCACCAGCGCCACCTCGCGCGCTTCGCCTTCGATGCAGTCGGACAGGATCAGCGCCGTGTAGCCGGCCGCGCGCGCGGCCGCAGCCGCCGCTTCAAGCGCGTGCTGTGCGCAGGCGACAATGTGCGCCGTATTGTGCTGCAGATGCGGGTGATCGGGCGTGGGCGCGGCCAGCGCCGGATCGGCCAGCACCGCGCGCGCCGCATCGGGCAAGGCGATGTCATAGCTGGCCAGGATTGCCAGCGCATCAAGCGCGCTGCTGGCGTCGGCGATGGTCGGCCCGGACGCCACCACCGCTGGATCGTCGCCCGGCACGTCCGACACCACCAGCGTGACCACGCGAGCCGGCCAGCACGCCAGCGCCAGGCGCCCGCCCTTGATGGCCGACAGGTGGCGCCGCACGCAGTTGATGGCGCTAATTGGCGCGCCGCTGGCCAGCAGCTGGCGGTAGATCGCGCGTTTTTCTTGCAGCGACAGGCCGGGCGCCGGTTCCGACAGCAGCGCCGAACCGCCGCCCGACATCAGGCACAGCACCAGGTCGTCCGGGCCCAGACCGGCCACCTGGGTGCGGATGCGCGCCGCCGCCTGCGCGCTGGCGTCGTCCGGCACCGGATGGCCCGCTTCGATCACGTCAATTCGGCGCGTTGGCGCACCATGCCCGTAACGGGTCACCACCACGCCTTCGAGCGGCCCTTGCCAGTGCTGCTCCACGCCCTGCGCCATGCGCGCGGCCGCCTTGCCGGCGCCGATCACCACGGTGCGCCCCTTGGGCGGCGGCGGCAAAAAGGCAGCGATGCGCGCACACGGGTCAGCCGCAGCCACGGCCGCGTCGAACAGCGCGCGCAGCACAGTGCGTTCCTTGTTTGTGTCCATGGTCAGCTCAAAGATATGTATATGACATCGAATTTTTACCTTTTTCTGCGCAAGGGCCCTATGATACTGACACAAAAATTTCTGACGGAGCAAATGTGTCCCCTTCTAAAATCCCCTTCCTGCTGGTATCGATGATGCTGGCAGTGAGCAGCCAGGCCGCCACCGCGCCTGTGGCGGCCAAGTCCGCCTGGTCCGAAACCCGCCATGGCGAAGTCGTCAGCGATGACTACCGCTGGATGCACAAGAAAGAGCAGCCGGAAGTGATCGCCCACCTGAACGCAGAAAACGCGTACACCGCCGCGATGACCGCCGACATCAAGCCGCTGGCCGACAAGCTGTTTGGCGAGATCAAGGGCCGCATGCAGGAAGTGGACTTGTCGGTGCCGGTACGGCACGCCGACTACTACTATTACACCCGCTTCGAAGCAGGCAAGCAGTACCCGATCAATGCGCGCCGCAAGGCCGATGCGCAGATGGCGTACGACGACAAGGCAGCCGAAGAAATCCTGCTCGACCAGAACGAACTGGCCGCCGGCCAGAAATTCTTTGCCCTGGGCGCGCTCAAGATCAGCCCTGACAGCAATCTGCTGATGTACACCACCGACATCACCGGCTATCGCCAGTACCAGATGCAGATCAAGGATCTCAAGACCGGCAAGCTGCTGGCCGACAGCGCGCCGCGCGTGACCAGCGCCGCCTGGGCCGCCGACAACAAGCATATTTTCTACACCCAGGAAGACGCCACCACCAAGCGTTCCGACCGCATGTTCCGCCTGGCCCTGGGCAGCACGCCGGTCGAGGTCTACCACGAGCCGGTCGAGCAGTTCAGCGTCGAAGTGCACGCCTCGCGCAACCGCAAGTTCATCGAGATGAATATCGGCGCCACCGACACCAGCGAAACGCGCTTGCTCGCCAGCGACCAGCCATTGGGCCAATTCCGCTCGCTGGGCCGCGAAAAGGGTCACCGCTACGGCATCGAGATCCGCAATGGCGACGTGTTCATCCAGACCAACAAGGGCGCCAAGAATTTCCGCATCGTCAAGGCGCCGCTGGCCCATCCCGAGCAGAAGAACTGGAAGGAAGTGGTCAAGCATGACCCGGCCGTACTGGTTGAAAACGTCGAGGTCTTCCGCGACTACATGGTGGTCAGCGAAAAGACGCTGGCCTTGTCGCGCCTGCGCATCTACGACTTCAAGAACAAGACCTGGAAGACGGTCAAGTTCGACGATCCGGTCTACCTGGCGCGCGGCGCCGGCACGCCCGAATACACGTCGACCCGCTTCCGCCTGTCGTACCAGTCGCCGGTGACCCCGCCGACGGTGCTGGACGTGGACATGGGCAGCGGCGAGCGCACCGTGCTCAAACGCCAGGAAGTGGTGGGCGGCTACGACGCGTCGCGCTACGAAAGCCGGCGCCTGTGGGCCACCGCGCGCGATGGCGTCAAGGTGCCGCTGTGGGCGGTGTACAAGAAGGGCGTCAAGTTCGACGGCAGCGCGCCGACGCTGCTGTATTCGTACGGCTCGTATGGCATTCCCACCGAAGCGACCTTCTCGGTCAGCCGTATCAGCCTGCTCGAACGGGGCGTGATCTGCATGGCGGCCCACATCCGCGGCGGCAACGACCTGGGTGAAACCTGGCATGACGACGGCATGCTGATGAAGAAGAAAAACACCTTCAACGACTTCATCGACAGCGCCGAATTCCTGGTCAAGGAAAAGTGGACCAGCCCGAGCCATCTGATCATCCAGGGCGGCAGCGCCGGCGGCTTGCTGATGGGCGCGGTGGTCAATATGCGTCCCGACCTGTTCCACGCGGTGCACGCGGCGGTGCCGTTTGTCGACGTGATGAACACCATGATGGATGCGTCACTGCCGTTGACCACTGGCGAATACCTCGAATGGGGCAACCCGAACGAGAAAGCCGCCTACGACTACATGCGCAGCTATTCGCCGTACGACAATATCGAGCGCAAGGCTTACCCGGCGATGCTGGTCACGACCGGCTTGAACGATAGCCAGGTCATGTACTGGGAGCCGGCCAAGTATGTCGCCAAGTTGCGCGCCAACAAGACCGACAACAATGTGCTGCTGCTCAAGACCAATATGGGCGCCGGCCACGGCGGGGCGTCGGGCCGCTTCAACGCGATCGAGGAAGGCGCGTTCAACATGGCGTGGATGCTGTCGCAGTGGGGCATTACCGAGTAAAAAGGCAAGATTTTCAGCATTTTTTGGAAAAGCACTTGCGCACTTTTAAAAAAATGATGTATTATTCGGCCTCTTCAGACGTGGTGACAAACGTCGGATGCAGTTTCTGAATAGAAGTGTGCGGGCGCTTAGCTCAGTTGGTAGAGCGGAGCCCTTACAAGGCTTAGGTCGGGAGTTCGAGCCTCTCAGCGCCCACCAGATCAGAAACCTGGCATCATGATCAGCAGTACCGATCAGAGTAACACGGAGTGGTAGTTCAGTTGGTTAGAATACCGGCCTGTCACGTCGGGGGTCGCGGGTTCGAGTCCCGTCCGCTCCGCCAGCATCAAGAGAAGGGCCCGATTCGTCGGGCCCTTTTTGTATCTGTCCCGTGCATTGGAACCAGCTTGGTCCACGCCTACGTCCAGTTTCGCTTTCACCTCGCGCGCCATGGCTTGCGCCAGTTCTTCGCCAGCTTGCAAAGCTCGGCCGAAATTCTGCTGCTGGTGGGCGCCAATGTGGTGCTTGGCCTGCTCGCCCTGTCCGCCTTTCCCCCCATGTATGCCGTCTCGCTGGCGCCGCTCGACGGCGCTGGCGTGCTGCTCGCCCACGCCTTCATCATGAGCGCCCCGGTGGCGCTGCTGCGCAAGCGCGTGCTGCCGGCCGACGCGGTGCGCTGGGCCCACCGGCTGCCGATTCCCGCCGCGGTGCAGCTGCGCGCCGACGCGCTGGTGGCCGGCTTGCTGGCCGGCCCGCTGGCGCTGCTGTACGCGGTGTCGGCGGCGATCCTGCTGGCGCAGCACCCGGCCTGGCTCGATCCGCTGCCCGCACTGGGCGCAACGCTGCTGTCCTGGCTGTTGACCTGGTGCTGCGCGATCGCGGTGCTGGCGCTGCGCTCGCGCCGCCCGGCCGGTGCGCGCTGGCAGCACGGGCAGGCAGCCCAGGCGCGTTCCTATACTGGCGGCGGCCGGCGGCCACGCCTGCTGCTGTTGTGGCACCGCTTGTTCTGGCTGCCCTACTGGCGTCTTGAGAATGTCGTTGGCTGGCAGCAAAGCGTGCTGCTGGGCGCGGCCATGACCAGCGCCGTGTTGTGGATGCAAACGCCGTCACCATTCATGCGCGCCGTGCTGGCGCTGGCCACTGCCGCATTGATGGTGGTGCTGACCGACCGCGGCGACAAGGCAGTGCGCGAACAGGTCGCGCTGCTGCGCCCCGTGATGGCGTCCTGGCCGCTGCGCCCGCGCGGCCTGTTCGCGCTGGCGCGCCTGTTTGCGGCGGCGCCGGCATTCCTGGTGCTGCTGGCAGTGGTCTTCGGCGGCGCAGTGCACGGCGTGTGGGGCCACCGGGCCGGCCACATCTACCTGGTGCTGGCCAGCGCGGCGCCGCTGCTGCTGGTGGCCACGCCAGTGTCGAACCAGCGCGCCCGGGTCGCGCTGGTAGTCATCCAAATACTCTTGTTAACGGCAGTGGGAAGCGAATTATGGACATAGCACCGGCACTGCAGGTCGAGGCAGTAGGATTTCGTTTCGATACCCACCTGGTGTTCAGCGATTTTTCCACCACGCTGGCGCCGGGCATCACCTGGCTGCGCGGGCCCAATGGCAAGGGCAAGACCACGCTGCTGCGCCTGATGGCCGGTGCGCTGGCGCCGCAAACGGGATCAATCCGGCTGGGCGAGCTCGATTGCGAGAAGACGCCGCTGCAATACCGGCTGGCCAGCTATTTTTGCGGCGGCGACCTGCCCGAGCTGCCGTGGCTGACGGTGCAGGAGTTTCTCGACATCCACATGGACCTGTATCCGCGCGCGCAAGCGGCGCTGGTGGACGCCCAGCTGACGGCGTTCGGCATCGGCGACGTGCTGTCGCAGCGGCTGTCGACGCTGTCGCTGGGCCAGCACAAGAAAGTGCAGCTGGCGCTGGCATTGGCGCTGCCGGTGCGGCTGCTGCTGGTGGACGAACCGTTCAACGGGCTCGATGCGGCGGCTATCGACTACCTGCGCGCGCAGCTGGCAATGCGGGCTGCGGCGCGCGACTGCTGCATCGTGCTCACCAGCCACCTCGATCCGCAATTACCGGCATTGGCGACACTCGATCTGCCTTAGTTGCGCGGGCATTGGTGGAAGGCGGGCTGCGCCCTTTTCCACCATGGCGCGGCGCATCAGGCCCGCATGCGCACCGGATCGCCCACCACGACCCGGTCGCGGCCCAGGCTCTTGGCCGAATACAGTGCGCGGTCGGCGCGCGCCAGTGCCGCGTTGATATGTTCATCCGGATCAATCAGCACCACCCCGATACTGACCGTGAACGCGTGCTCGGCGCCGCAGTCGGGCAGGCCCACCGCATGCACCGCAACGCGCACCCGCTCGGCCGCCTGGATCGCGCCGTGCAGGTCGGTGCCGGGCAGCGCCACCGCGAACTCCTCACCGCCCAGCCGCCCCAGGATGTCCGGCTCGCGCAGCGCGCCCAGCGCGGCCTTTGCGAACACGCACAAGGCCTGGTCGCCAGTGGCATGGCCAAAACGGTCGTTGATTGCCTTGAAGTGATCGATGTCGAGCATCATCAGCGCGATCGGATAACGGTTGCGCGATGCGAGCATGCGCGCGCTGGCGGTCAGCTCGAAAAAGGCGCGCCGGTTGGCCAGCCCGGTCAGGCTGTCGATGGTGGCCAGCACTTCCATCTGGCGGTCATCCTTCTCCTTGCACAGCAACAGGAAGCCGAAGCCGTTGACGATCATCAGCATGTAGCCGGTCAGGTAAGTGAAGGTCTGCACCGCACCGTTGGAAAACACGGTCAGCGTGCCCAGCGCCAGGCCGGTATAGGCGCGCAGCGACATGGCGCAAAAGAAGATCAGGTTGTTGATGCCGATGATGCGCTGCAGCGCCGAATTGCCGTTGCGCGGGCGCAGCAGCACCACCGACATGGCGCCGCTGACGGCGGCGATGATGGCCGACATGATGATCGCGCGCGTGGTCGGCCCGGCGCCGTAGAAATGGGCGTAGTTAAAGGCCAGCAGCGCCAGCATGCCGGCCGGCACCATGATCCGGCGCCAGCGCGGGAAACCGAAGAAGGTGCAGTAGGCGGCCGCTTCGAGCATCACGCCGACAATCAGCGTGGAATTGGCGGCCACGCCGAGCCACTGGCTGGGCCAGTCCGGCCGCAGCCAGGACAGCAGATGGGCGCAGCCTTGCACCAGCTTGGCCCATTGCCACATGCGCATGGCCGGAATGACCGGCCCCGAACGCGCGTAGCCGGCCAGCAGTATGGCAAAGGCAATATTGCCAATGGCGAGCACCAGCATGAAAGTCTGAATATCGATCAATCCGTTGTCCCGGGAGGCGCGCCCATGTAGGGCGTCGTTATATGCATGAATTGCAACTCATGTTGCTTTTTGACACTATACTACAGTGGCGCTCTGGCGGGAAGAATATGTATGGGCGTGTTGCGCGGCGCTAGGCGATTTCTTTTTGCGCGCGCAGCAGGGCGTCGAATTCGTGGCCCGGCATGGGGCGCGCGAACAGGTAGCCCTGGCCGTAGTCGCAGCCGGCCGCCAGCAGCAGGTCGCGCTGTTCGGCCGTTTCGACGCCCTCGGCGATCACCCGCAAGCCCAGCTTGTGGGCCATCACGATAATCGCTTCCGACAGCGCCATGTCGCTCGACTCGGGCGCCAGGTTGCGCGTAAAAGAGCGGTCGATCTTGAGGTAGTCGATGTCGAATTTCTTCAGGTACGAGAGCGACGAATAGCCAGTGCCGAAATCGTCGAGCGCGACCTGGATGCCGGCGTCGCGCAGCGCCAGCAGCTTGTCGGTCACGCCGCTGGACGCGTCCAGCAGCAAGCCTTCGGTGATCTCCACTACCACCGACTGGCCGGCCAGTCCCAGTCCTGCCAGATGCTCGAACCAGCCCTCGTAGCCCTTGCCCTCGCGCTGGAATTCGAGCGGCGACTGGTTGACGCTGACCTGGAAGCGCGGGTCGTGCTCTTTGCGCCACTGCTTGGCCCAGCGCGCCGATTCCTTGAACACCCACTCGCCGATATCGATGATCAGGCCCGACGCTTCGGCCAGCGGGATGAATTCAATCGGGCTGACCAGGCCGCGCTGCGGATGCTGCCAGCGCACCAGTGCTTCGGCCTTGTGGATCTTGCCGCTCTTGAGGTGCACGATGGGCTGGAAGTAGACCCGCAGCTGCTCGCCCTTGAGCGCGCTGCGCAGGTCGTTCGTCAGGCGCATGCGGTTGAGCGCAGCCACCTGCAGCGCCGGCGTGAAATAGCTGAAGCGGTTGCGCCCCGCGCCCTTGGCCGCGTACATGGCCTGGTCGGCGTGCTTGAGCAGGTCGTCGATGTCGCGCGCGTCGTCCGGGTACAGCGTAATGCCGATGCTGGCCGAGACGAAGGCCTGCTCCTCGCCCAGCGCGAACGGCGCTTGCAGCACGTTGAGAATTTTCTGCGCGATCGCGTCGACCGCGTTCACTTCATCGAGGTCCGACAGGATCACCGTGAATTCGTCGCCACCCAGGCGCGCCACGGTGTCCGAAGCGCGCACGCAGGAACGAATGCGCTGCGCGGCGTCGACCAGCAGGATGTCGCCCTGGTGGTGGCCCAGCGTATCGTTCACTTCCTTGAAGTGGTCCAGGTCGATGAACAGGATCGCGATGCGCGAGCCGTCGCGCCGGCTCTTGGCGATCGCGTGATCGAGCCGGTCATGGAACATGCGGCGGTTGGGAAGCTGGGTCAGGTTGTCGAAGTTGGCCTGCTGCCAGATCATCGCTTCCGACTTCTTCTTCTCCGTCACGTCCTCGATCATGCACAGGTGCAGTGGCAAGGCGGTCGAACCGGCGTCGATTTTGGCGATCGACATGTCGATCCACACCACCGAGCCGTCCGGGCGCACCAGGCGCTTGGTGGTCTTGAAGCCGGGGATGCCACCGGCACTGAGCTCGGCCATCTGGGTCGCCTCCTTGGCCACATCCTCGGGATGGGTGATATCGGTCCAGTGGCTGCTTTTGATTTCGGCCAGCGTGCGGCCGGTGATTTGCGCATAGCGCGGGTTGATGTCCTTGAATTCGCCGCTGACCGAATCGATCAGCGCGATGCCCATCGGCGCCTCCTCGAACATGGTGCGAAAGCGCAGTTCGCCCTTGCGGATGGTTTCCTCGGCGCGGCGCCGTTCGCGCGCCAGCAGCGACACGTGCACCGCGGCGCCGCCCAGCAGCAGCACGGTCGCTGCCAGCAGCACCCGGTACAGCCAGGCGATGTTGTTGCCCTCGGCTTCGGTCTGGTACAGGAAGCCGTCGAAATTGGCGCCAGGGGGCAGCATGCCCAGGTCGGCGTAAATGTCGGCGATATGGCGCCAGCGGTCCGGATTCATGTAGCCGATTTCGACCAGCACCGGCTGCACCAGCGGCACCATCTGGCGCGCTTCGAACAGCAGGTGCTGGCGGTCATTGCGTTTGCTGTACCTGGCCAGGATCAGGTCCGCCATTTCCTCCTGGTGCGACATCGCGTACGCCCAGCCCTTCATGCTGGCGGCGCGAAAGGCACGCACCCGGGCCGGATTGTCGCGCACCTCGCGCTCGCTGGTGAACAGGTTGTCACCATAAAAATCGATGCCGGCCGCGCGCGGGCTGTAGACGTCGTACAGGAAGCCGAGCCGGTCCAGGTAATCCGGTTCATTGGTGACGTAGGCCGACATCGCATCGACCTTGCCCTTGACCAGGTCGTCGACGTTGAAGGTATGCTCGACCCGCACCACGCTGCCCAGCGGCACCCCTTCGCGGGTCAGATAGGCGATCAGCTCGTCGGCCTGGGTCAGCTCGTCCGTAAGCGAGCCGATCATGACGCGCTTGCCCTTGAGGTCGGTGATATCGGGCGAGCCGTTGTGCTGGCGCACCAGCAGCACATACGGCGAATGCTGCAGCACCACGCCCAGCACCACCAGCGGCTTGCCGGCCAGGCGCGCCAGCAGCAGGCTGCTGGAGCCGACGCCATAGGTGGCGCTGCCATCGATGACGCGCCGTTCCGGCTCGGCGCCGTCGGCGCCCTCCCTGATCGTCACCTCGAGGCCGGCGTCGCGGTAATAGCCCTTTTCCAGCGCGGCGTAATAGCCGGCAAACTGGAACTGGTGGGTATGCTTGAGTTGCAAGGTGATCTGTTCGAGGGCCAGCGCGGCCGGGCAGGCGATGATGGCAAACGCCAGCGCGGCGGCCTTGGCCGCAGCCAGGCACGCCGTCGACCAGCGCCGGAACAGGGGCAACAAGATCATTGGCCATCCAAGTCAGAGAGCGTGCGCTATGGCAACGCATGACTTGATTGTACAACGCAAAACCGGGGTCAGACCACTTTTGCAAAGCGGCAAAAGTGGTCT
>JAZJXM010000081.1:0-5797 GCA_040390915.1 Pseudomonadota bacterium | reverse complement strand
CCCACCCCGGTGGGCGCGGGGCTTATTTGCGGCCGGGACGGGCTTTGGCGGCGGCCGGCGCCGTCTTGGGACGGGTCTTGATGGTGGCCAGGATCGACGGACGGACCTTCGATTCGGGCGCGATGAACGGCGTGCCGGCAGCCGGCGCGCGCGCGCTGGCGCGCTTGGGCGCGGCGGCGAACTTGTCGAGCGTGCCGGCGCCCGAGGTCTGGCGCTTGCGCTCGCCCGCGGCCAGGCCGCCTTCTTCGCCATTCGTCCAGCTTGGCACCAGATGGCGCTCGCCATTGCCGATCAAGTCGCCGCGGCCCATGTTGACCAGGGTCTCGCGCAGGATCGGCCAGTTGGCCGGGTCCTGGTAGCGCAGGAATGCCTTGTGCGCCCGGCGCACCTTGCCGCTGCGCGCCGTCTCGACGACTTCCGAATCGTTTGTTACCTTGTGCAGCGGGTTCTTGCGCGAGTGGTACATGGTCGTCGCCATCGCCATCGGCGTGGGCATGAAGGTTTGCACCTGGTCGAGCTTGAAGTTGTTTTTCTTCAGCCACAGCGCCAGGTTCAGCATGTCTTCGTCGGTGGTGCCCGGGTGGGCGGCGATGAAATACGGGATCAGGTATTGCTTCTTGCCCGCTTCGAGCGAGAAGCGGTCGAACATTTCCTTGAATTCGTCGTAGGCGCCGATGCCCGGCTTCATCATCTTGTTGAGCGTGCCTTCTTCGGTGTGCTCGGGCGCGATCTTGAGCAGGCCGCCCACGTGGTGGGTCACCAGTTCCTTGACGTACTCGGGCGAACGCACGGCCAGGTCGTAGCGCAGGCCCGAGCTGATCAGGATCTTCTTGACGCCAGGAATCGCGCGCGCCTTGCGGTACAGCGAAATGAGCTTGCTGTGGTCGGTGCCCAGGTTGACGCAGATGGTCGGGTACACGCACGACAGGCGGCGGCACGATTCTTCGATCTTCTTGTCCTTGCAGGCCAGCCGGTACATGTTGGCAGTGGGGCCGCCCAGGTCCGAGATAGTGCCGGTAAAGCCCTTGGTCTTGTCGCGGATGTGTTCGATCTCGCGCAGGATCGACGGCTCCGAGCGGCTCTGGATGATGCGCCCCTCGTGCTCGGTGATCGAGCAGAAGGTGCAGCCGCCGAAGCAGCCGCGCATGATGTTGACCGAGAAGCGGATCATGTCCCAGGCCGGGATCTTGGCCTTGCCGTAGCTCGGGTGCGGGGCGCGCGCGTAGTTCATGTCGTACACGCCATCCATTTCGTCCATCGCCAGCGGCAGCGGCGGCGGGTTGATCCAGACGTCGCGCTCGCCGTGCGCCTGCACCATCGCGCGCGCATTCCCGGGATTCGATTCGAGGTGGAACACGCGCGAGGTATGCGCGTACATGACCGGGTCGTCCTTGACCACATCGTATGACGGCAGGCGCACCACGGTCTTGTTGTGCTGCTCCTTGAGCATGGCCTGGCGCTCTTCGCGCGTCATGATGCGAATGGGTTTAATACTAACTTCGGGCGGCTTGATCACTTCCGGCTTGGCCACCGCGTTGTCGGTGGCGCAGGCGCTCTTGTCTTCCTGCGCCATCGCGTACGGATCGGGATGGGCATCGACCTTGCCGGGCACGTCAACCCGGCTCGAATTGTGCACGCCCCAGTCGGGACCGGGCAGCCAGCCGGACGGCGCCATAAAGGCGGTGCCGCGCAGGTCGCGGATATCCTTGATCTGTTCGCCGGCGTTGAGGCGATGGGTCAGGTCGACCAGCGCCCGTTCGGCGTTACCGAACAGCAGCAAGTCGGCCTTGGAGTCCGGCAGCACCGAACGGCGCACTTTGTCGGACCAGTAATCATAATGGGCGATGCGGCGCAGCGATGCTTCGATCGAGCCGATGATGACCGGCACGTCCGGGAACGCTTCGCGCGCGCGCTGGGCGTACACGGTGACGGTGCGGTCCGGGCGCTTGTTCGGCTCGCCATTGGGGGTGTAGGCGTCGTCCGAGCGGATTTTGCGGTCGGCCGTGTAGCGGTTGACCATCGAGTCCATATTGCCGGCGGTGATGCCGAAATACAGACGTGGTTTACCCAGCGCGCGGAACGGTTCGGCCGACAGCCAGTCGGGCTGGGAAATGATGCCGACCCGGTAGCCTTGTGCTTCGAGCAAACGGCCGACCAGCGCCATGCCGAAGCTGGGGTGGTCGATATAGGCGTCGCCGGTGACGAGGATGACGTCGCACTGGTCCCAGCCCAGATCGGCCATTTCGGCGCGCGACATGGGAAGGAAAGGCGCAGCGGCAGCGCGGCTAGACCGTTTCGGGACGGTCGCAAACAGATTGGTTGGGGAGCTCATTGGGCGGTATTGTACTGGAAAACGGCCCGTGCGCACTGCGCGGGGCGCTATTTAGAAGCCGCCCACGGCAGAAAAACGTCTTATCTATCAATAACTTGTGACGACTATGCCACAAAAAGTGGCAGCCTCAGATGCCCATATTGGCCAACATGCGCCCCAATTCGCGCAGCGCCGGTTCCAGCCGCGGATGTTCGGCGGCAAAGCGCGCGGTCAGTTCCTGGGTCCGTTCGGCCAGGCCATAGGTGTCCGAGTCGGCCTGCGCTTCCAGCGCCGCTTGCGTGGTGCGCCGCTCGAGCAGGCTGCGGATGTCGCCGTCGAGCTGGCGCAGCAGCAACTGCAATTCTTCGTCGACGTCGCCCGTTTGCGCCAGGTTGGCGCTCAGGGTTTTCAGGTGGGACTTCAGGTTCGCGCTGTCGTCATTCAACATGTCATCCTCGTCAGGTGGTGAACTTGGTCTCCAGGTACAGCTCTTCAACTTTCGTGCGCGCCCACGGCGTCTTGCGCAGGAATTTCAGGCTGGACTTGATGCTTGGGTCGCTGGTGAAACAATTGATATCGATGCGCTTGGCCAGCCCTTCCCAGCTGTAGTGCTCCACCAGCCGGGTCAATATTGATTCTAATGTAATACCGTGTAATGCCTGAACACTCATTGCTAAAACCGATCTGTAAGGTACTGCGGGAAACATGGATTGATTTATACACCTATTCCGAAGGCGCCACCAGTTCCGCCCTGCGCTGGCCGCTGAGCGACTTCAGTGCGCGCTGGTAAGACCAGTCCAGCAGCTCGGTCAGGTAGTCGGCAGGCATGCTGGCGGGGTTGACGATGGTGACCCAGTGGAAACGGCCCATGTAGCGGGCCGGCTTGATGCCGGGCACGTCAGTGAGTTCGACAAAGCGCGACGGCGTCACGCGCAGGCTGAAGCGCCATTGCTCCGGTTCGCTGGTCTTGAAATAGGCAAACTTCTTGTCGCCCACCGCGTACACCAGGATGTTGCTGGGCGGGCCGTGCAGGGTGACGTGGGCGCCGGGCAGTGCGGCGCACATGAGCTTGAGGCGGGCAGTGTCTATCATGCCGCCATCATCGCACGAATGGCGAGCAGCTATTGCGAGATGTGCATGTCGTAGCGCGCGCCATTGGAGAAGGTGCACGAGCCCCAGCCCAGCGCCGCGTTGCTCATCACATAGTCGCAGCGCACGAAGCCGCCGCGGTTGCCGGCGGCGTTGGCCACGCCCTTGGAGGAATCGGGAGTGCGGGTCGCTTCGCCGGCAAACTGTTCGCCGCCCAGGTTGAAAGTGAATTCGCCATGGCCCTGTTCGGGATTGCTGATGTTGCCGGTCACGCTGCCCAACCTGGAGGCGGCCGGATTGCCCGGATACAGGCGGGCCAAATAGGCCGGCCGGTAAGCGCCGGCCGGCACCAGCAGCGCCCCCGAATTATTCAGTCCAGTGGCGTTCTGGTATTGGTTCGCAGGCACGATATAGCAGCCCGACAGCGTCGCGGCGGTGATGGCGACGACGGCGGAAATTTTCAACAGCATGGTGGTTCTCCTTCATTCTTGATAGAACTCAAGTATAAGAAGGCAGAACTTTTAAGCAATTTCAATTAAAAAGGGACCGCCACGCAGTACCTAATGGCTTATTTGACAGTCAATAGCCCGGCGAGCTCGCTGCGCCAGGCCTTGCAGACGCTGAGCGGCGCGTCGAGGTTGGCGCTTTGATAACGGGTGCCGTTGGCAGTGACGATGACGATATAGCAGGCGTTGCGCGGGGTTTTGCCAGGGAAGCCGAACAGCACCTCGCGCACGTCGGCGCGTGCGATCGCAAGCCGCGCGGCATGCGGCGCGGCGAACGCGACGCGCACGATATCCGGTTCGATGCGCAAGGCCGTGAAATTATCGACCGTATTCAGATAGCTTGCGATGGCCAGCGGAATATAGGCCAGCGCAATCGGAATCAACAACACGCGGCGCGGCAGCGTGGCTGGCCAATCGCGCCGTCTGTACCACCATACCTGATCAGCGGCACCGCGGCCCATTGCAAGCGGTTATAAAAGTCGGCCGTGAGCACGGCCGGATTGGCAAAAATCCGATCCACGTCAGCCCTTCAGGCCAACGGCATAGGCGCCAAGGCCGATCACCTCGCGCGCCAGCGAATACAGGTCGCGTGCCTCGAAATACCTGGCGTGGATGGTGCCGGCGACCGGCACGCCGGCGCGGCGCAAGGCCAGACTGGCGCGTGGGATGTGGAAATACTGGCTGGCCACCAACACCGATTTCAGCTGTCGTGCGCGCGCGATGCGCGCCACGTTCACGGCTGTCGCGGCAGTGTCGATGCCGGCACTATCGACCAGCACCGCGGACGCTGGCACACCGTGCGCGACCAAGTAATGCTGCATGACTTGGGCTTCGTCATAGCCTTCAATGCCGACCCCGCCGCTAACGATCAGCAAGGGCGCAAGCTTTTGCCGGTAGGCGTCGAGCGCGCAATCGAGGCGGGCACGCAGGCGTGCCGAAGGTTGCCCGTTGGTGTCGACCTTGTTACCGAGCACGACGATCGCATCGGCCGGCGCCAGCCGGTCATGCAGGCCGGACAGCGTGATGGCGACTGCGGCCAGCAGGAAGCTGGCCGCAAGTGGCAGGAAGCTCCATTTTAAATAGCGCATTTGAGCCCGTTCTTTAAACGTTGAAATTCAATTTTCGTATGCGTGCGCCTGTGTGGCGGTGCTATAGCTTCATGTTTTCAGGCTCGACATCGCCAAAGTCAGGAAATCCCAGGTCGGTACTGCCATCCAAGGTAAAAACGCCATTATGTGAACGGGCAAGCCAAGCCAGGTATGAGGAAATTGAATGCGTTGCAAGAACAAGTGCCTGCATTGAATCGGCCCCTGGGCAATAACTACCACCTTCAAAACTGTCGCCTTGAATCAGGTATGGGCATCGCCAATGCTGCTCCGCAACTCGATGGGGCTCCCAAATATACACATGGAATTCCTCCGTTCGACCGTGGTCAAAAGTGAAGACCAAAGAGCGCGTGGCGATCGCATGATCGGTAAGATATGCCCAATTCTGGAACTCCCCAATGTGAAGCTTTTTCCTCAAACGACGACTTCGGCGATTGCTTGAACGGATCATGTTGTCCTATCGATATTTGAACCTTGGAGCAAATGATAAGTATGCCAGCCAAAACGCAAAAATTGGGTCTGCAACCGCGACGACGTTTCAAAAAGCGCCGGCCAGTTTCAGCAGCAGAGGTAGCGCAGGAAAACGACCAATCCGAAGCCCAGCTTGGGTCAGGAATCCCTTAACTAGCGCAAGAACCGGCCAGCCTTTACTTCCAGCAGCTTGATGAGCTCCGGCTGCATGTACTCATAGTCATCCGGAATATCCAGGCAAATGACGCGCTTGCCGTTCAAATGCGCACGAAACTCAAATCCAGGGTCAGGTCGGGCAATGCGCCATCTGGCGC
>JAZJXM010000080.1:0-13427 GCA_040390915.1 Pseudomonadota bacterium | reverse complement strand
CCCATCAGTAGCGACGCTACTGATGGGCCCGTGTCCGAATGTTGGCACTGACCCTCTCTCACTTGAAAGCAGCAAATGAAAAAAACCGGAATGGCAAAGAGCGACGCCAAAAAATTGATGGGCAAGATGGCCGCCCCTGGCGCTTCCGGTTTCGGCGGCGCCGATACGGCTGCCGTTGATCGTCGCGAGCAGCGTGAACGCGAACGCGCACTGGGCCTGGTGCCGTTTGCCGTCAAACTCAACAGCGACCTGGTCAAGCAGCTGCAAGCGCTGGCCACGGAAAACGGCGGCGACCTCAATGCCACCGTGGCGCAGGTGCTTGCCAAAGGCCTGGCCAAGTAATTGGTGAAGACCATTGTCCTGGGCGGGTACGGGAACTTCGGTGCCCGCATTTGCCGCGCGCTCGCCAATACGCCCGGCATTTCGCTGGTCATTGCCGGGCGTGACCTGAACAAGGCGCGCGCGCTGGCCGATGAATGCGGCGTCGACGCCGCCGTCATCGACATCAACGATCCTTGTTTGACGCAGGTGCTGCTGGACCTGGGCGCGGCGCTGGTGATCCACACCGCCGGGCCATTCCAGGCTCAGGGCTATGCCGTCGCGCGCGCCGTTGCCGCCGCCGGCGCCCACTACATCGACCTGGCCGACGGGCGGCGCTTCGTGTGCGACTTCCCGGCGGCATTGGACCAGGCATTTCGCGAGCAGGACCGGATCGCCATCACGGGCGCCAGTACCGTGCCGGCGCTGTCGTCGGCGGTAGTCGACCATTTGACGGCCGGCTGGCGCAGCATCGGCGACATCGATTTTTGCATCGCGCCGGCACAGACCGCGCCGCGCGGGGTGGCCACCATGGCGGCGGTACTAAGCTACTGCGGCGCGCCGATCCAGGTGTGGCAAGGCGGCCAATGGGTCACCCAGTACGGCTGGAGTGCGCCGCAAAAGGTCGAATACGCGCGCCTGCGCCCGCGCCTGGCGTCGCTGTGCGACATCCCCGACCTGGAGCTGTTCCCTGACTATTATCCTGGCGTGCAATCGGTGCGCTTTCGCGCCGCGCTCGAATTGGGCGTGAGCCAGCGCGGCTTGGCGGCCATTGGCGCACTGCGCCGCATGGGCCTGATCCGGCGTCCGCAACGGCTGGCCGGCTTTCTCAATTGGGCCGCCGACGGCCTTGATGCCTTCGGCTCGGCGCTGGGCGGCATGGTGGTGCGGGTGCGCGGCGTCGACGCCGATGGCGCGCCCATCACGCGCGCCTGGCATATCGCCGCCGATGACGACAACGGCCCTGAAATCCCCTGCATGGCGGCGATCCTGCTGGCGCGCCGCCTGGCCGCCGGCAACGCTGGCGCCGCGGGCGCGTACACCAGCATTGGCCAACTGACGCTGGCCGAGTTTGAACCGGAATTTGCGAAATGGGACATGGTGACCGATCTTGGCGCATAAACAGCTTGAATTCATCATGCCCGCACCGTGTGAGGTGGTGTTCGATATTTTCCATTACCAGCATTGGCGCTCGCGCTGGGACAGCCTGGTCGACGCCACCAGCATCGCCGGCGGCGCGCCCTGCCCTTATGTGGGTGCGATCAATGACGTGGCCACCGGCGGCATGCTCAGCGGCCTGTCGATGCGCACCCAGTTCGTCAGCTACCAGCGCCCGCGCATGGCCGCGGCCAAGATGGTCGGCAGGTCATTTCCGTTCACCAAATGGGCGGCCTCGATGAAGCATGAAAAAATCGATGCCGAGCAATCGGTTATGATTTACACCTACACGATCGAAACCGGTCCGCCGCTGCTGCGCTGGCTGATGGAACCGATCGTGAGCCGCATTTTCCTGCGGCAGACACGCAAGCGCTTTGCCTGCATGTGCGATTTCCTGCTCGCTCACCGGGCCGAAGTCGAAGCCTGGCAGCGCAGCTATCACGTCTCATTGAACACAAACTGAAGGGGTACAGCAATGGCCAAGAAAGAAGAACTCGACGAAGAAACCATGGCATTGATCAACTGGTGCATCGAGGTTGAAAAATTCCTGGTGGCCGGCGGCGCGACCATGAAGCAGGCGCAAGACCATATCGAAGAACAGGTCGAGTGGTTCACCGACCAGTTCTACGATGGTTTGACGCCGGAAGAGGCTGCCAAGGAGGCGCTGGCGTAGCGGCGCGCATGGCCGCCTACTGGGCAGCCAGGACAGAACGTCTGGCGCTGCCATAGCAGGACACTTCCTCGCTGGAAGTGCAGGTACGGTAACTGCCGTCGGCGTCAAAGCGCACATACATCAGGCTCGACTGCTTCTTGTCGATGGTGGCAATATGCTGTTGACAGTCCGGCTTGCCATTGGAGGCAAGCCTGGTCGCCAGCAGCCAGTAGTGGTCTGGGACAGCGGTCGAAAACAGCGAAAAAAACATGTCCAGCCGTACCTCGCCGCTGCTCACGCGGGCGTCGCCGCTGGCGCCAAATTCTTGCACTTCCAGACAGGCACCGTCATTGGCATGCCAATTCCAGATGCCGAGCATGGGCGTGTTGGCAGTCGGCACCGCACCGCCGGGCACGGAGAGCCTACGGAAGCTGGTAGCCGCGCCTTGGGTATAGCTGACCGCCGCAATGGCCTCGCTTCCGGATTCGAACCTGATCGGTGTCCACCCTGCTACATTCCAGGGCTTACCTTCGCGAAATTCACCATCGAGCATGGTCCCGTTCGACGCCATCAACGTGCCGGCGCCGGACACCTTGCCGTCAACGCAGGCTCCGGTCCAGCGCACATGCGCTTGCGGGTCGCCCTTTCCTAAAGCGACGGCGCAGCCGGCTGGTTCGGTGCGCCATTGGGCGTTTGCCTTGTGTGGTATGGCGCTCGCCAGTACGGCGAGCATAGTCAGCGATGCGGTGTTCATCAGGTCCCCGTGTACCAGTCAGCGCACATAGTAACAAATGCTGGCAGGCAAACGAGCACGTTCCTGCCAATTCCACTTTTACCAATCGACGTAGCGCGCCTTGGGGTCGCGCTTGCTGGCGACTTCTTGCCCACCCGGCAAAAAGGTCGCCAGCACGATCGCTCCCATGCTGGCCAACCAGCAAAAATATCCGATGCCAGGGCCGGCCATGGCCATCTCTCCATGATCAGGCAAGCTGAACGAATGTATCATCAAGAATAGCAAGGACAGGCCTAGCGCGGCGATCCCCGCATAACAGGCCTTGCTCCGTTCGCCACTGGCAAGCAAGACCCAGGCGAGCGGCAGCATCAGATTGGCTATCCATGAGAGATAGCCCAGGTACTGTGCATCGCCCCGCGTGAACAGGTCGATCAGTCCCATCAGCGTGCCAAACACCCCCAACAGCAAGGTCAGATACCCGGGCATATGGTCCAGCGCTCCCTGGCCAGACACGTAAGAAAACGCCGGCAGCGTCAACGCTATGCAAAACAGGAAGATGCTGGCTGCAATACCGAGTCCGGCCGGGCTCCTCATGCCTTCGCTTTGCTGTACGCCAGCACCTCAGACTGCTGCTCGCCCAGTCCCGCAATGCCCAGCCGCAGCGTGTCGCCCTTCTTGAGAAAGCGCTTAGGCGTGCGCGCATCGCCCACACCCGGCGGCGTGCCGGTGGCGATGATGTCGCCCGGCTCGAGCGTCATGAAGCGCGATACGTAGCTGACCAGCTGCGCCACTGTGAAAATCATGGTCTCGGTGCAGCCGGTTTGCATGCGCTTGCCGTTCACTTCCAGGTACAGGTCCAGCTGCTGGACATCCATCACTTCATCGCGCGTGACCAGCCATGGACCGACCGGGCCGAAAGTGTCGCAGCCCTTGCCCTTGTCCCACTGCGGGCCGCGCTCTTTCTGGAATTCGCGCTCGGAGACGTCGTTGACGACGCAATAGCCGGCTACGTAATTGAGCGCATCGGCCTCGCTGACATACTGCGCGCGGGTGCCGATGACGACCCCGAGTTCGACTTCCCAGTCAGTCTTCTTTGAGCCTTGCGGCAGCATGATGGCGTCATCCGGCCCGTTCAGGCAGCTGATCGCTTTCATGAAGATGATCGGTTCTTTCGGAATCGGCGCGCCGGTTTCGAGCGCGTGGTCGGCGTAATTGAGGCCGATGCCGATGAATTTTCGGATGCCCGTCAACGGCACGCCAAAGCGCGGATTGCCGCGTACCAGCGGCAGCGTTGCGGCATCGACCTTGGCCAGCTTACGCAAGGCCTTGTCCGACAACAGCGAGGCATCGATGTCGGCGACCACCGACGACAGGTCGCACAAGCGGCCCAGGTCATCGATCAGTCCAGGTTTTTCCTTGCCGGGGCGGCCATAGCGAACCAGTTTCATTGTATTCCCAGAGTGTGTGCAGTCAGAGCGCGATTGTAGCGCACTAGCGTGCCACCTCGGGCGTGACCCGCCATATGGCATTGCCCACATCGTCGGCCACCAGCAGCGCACCAATGCGGTCCACCGCCACGCCGACCGGGCGCCCGTAGGCTTCGCCCTCGGCGCTGACAAAACCGGTGAGGACAGTGCGCGGCGTGCCGCTTGGCCGCCCATGCGCGAACGGCACGAACACCACCGCATAGCCATTTTTCGGCGTGCGGTTCCACGAGCCGTGCTCGCCGATGAAAGCGCCGCCCGCGTACTGCGGCGCCAGCAGCTGCGCCGTGTAGAACGCCAGCCCGAGCGGCGCCACGTGGTTGCCCAGCGCGTAGTCGGGCGCCAGCGCGCGCGCCACCATGTCCGGCTGCGGCGGCTGCACGCGCGTGTCCACGTGCTGGCCGTAGTAGGCATACGGCCAGCCATAAAAGCCGCCGTCGCGCACCGACGTCAGGTAGTCGGGCACCAGGTCGCTGCCCAGCTCATCGCGTTCGTTGACTACCGTCCACAGTGCGCCGCTGTTCGGCTCCCACGCCAGGCCGTTCGGATTGCGCAAACCCGTGGCGAACGGGCGCACGGCCTTGCTGCCGATGTCGATTTCGAGGATGCAGGCGCGCCTGTTCTCCTGCTCGATGCCGTTTTCGCCCGCATTGCTGTTCGAGCCGACCGTGGCATACAGGCGGCTACCATCGCCGCTGGCGATGATGTTCTTGGTCCAGTGATGGTTGCGTGGCCCGGCCGGCAGGCTGGCCAGCACCGAGGGCGGCGCGCTGACGCTGGTCTGGCCGTCCTGGTACGGAAAGCTGAGCACGGCATCGGTGTTGGCCACGTATAGCGTATGGCCGACCAGCGCCATGCCGAACGGCGAATGGAGACCGGTGATAAATTCAGTGCGCAGTTCGGCCACGCCGTCGCCGTCGGCATCGCGCAGCAGCGTGATGCGGTTGGGGCTGGGGACAGCGGCGCCGGCCTTTTGCATGGCGCGGCCCATGATCCAGCCGCGCAGGCCCTTGCCCTCTTCGGGACGCGGCGGCGCGTTGGTTTCGGCGACCAGCACGTCGCCGTTGGGCAGCACGTAAATCCAGCGCGGATGCACCAGCGCTTGCGCGAACGCGCGCACTGCCAGCCCTTCGGCCGCCACCGGCGCAGTGCCTTGCGGCCAGCCTTTGGCGGGCGCGATCTCGATGGTGGGAATGACGCTGTGGCGCGGCGGCGGCAGCAGCGGCGTGGGCCCGGTGCTGGCCAGCGGCGGCAGGCGCGCCTGATCGGCACAGGCGCCCAGCGCCAGCAGCAAGCAGGTGCAGCAGCGGCGCAGTGTGGACATGGCGATCTCCTTGGTGCTTCCACATTGTAGAAGGATCTGCCAGCCCCTGCAGTTCAATACGGCGCGGAAAGTCAGGCCACGATGATGCCTTCGTTGACCACATGGCGCGGACGGCGCCGGCGCAACGCATACATCAGCAGGCCGGGTACTTGCAGCAGCACCAGCGCGGCGAAGCCGACCCGGTAAGCGATCGCCGGATAGTGGCCCAGGCTGTCCGGGCGCCACAGGCCGATGATCAGGCCGAACCCGGCTTGCACCACGAACGCGCCGACGAAAATGAGCAGGTTCAAACAGGTCGAGGCGCGCCCGGTCAGTTCGCGCGGCAGGCTCTGGGCGACGATCGCGTATTCCATGCCGGTGATGGTGCCCACCAGCGTGAACATGACCGCCAGCAGCTGGAAGCCGGGCTTGTAGTTGCACACCATGGCCAGTTGCACCAGCACGAACACGGCGATGCCGCAGGCGGCCAGGTCGAGCGGCTTGATGCCGCGCTTGGCGGCCCGCTCGGTGCCCAGT
Organism: Pseudomonadota bacterium; assembly: GCA_040390915.1. GTDB lineage: Bacteria > Pseudomonadota > Gammaproteobacteria > Burkholderiales > Burkholderiaceae_D > Telluria_A. The sequence continues at coordinate 7,242 of JAZJXM010000080.1, read as the reverse complement.
CCGACCGCGATGGCGCCGAAGATCACCGCCGCCATCGACAGGTACAGCAGGTAGGCCACGGCATCGTCGGAAAAATGCGCAACCTGGTTCAGCCAGCGTCCGAGCCACAGTCCCTGCATGCCAAAAAACACTGCATGCGGAATCAGCATCAGCGAGACCGTCTTGCGAAACTGCGGATTGCGGTACACCGCCAGCACCGAGCGCACGGTCGGCAGCGCGGCCTGGCGCGGGGCCGCTTCGCGCGGCGCCACCAGCCAGATCACCAGCCCGGCCACGGCCATCAGCGCGGCCAGCGCCACGAACAGGCCGCGCCAGTCGGTGTGCTGCAGCGCCATGCGCACCGGCAGGGTGCCGGTGGCCGAACCGATGCCGCCGATGGCGATCAGGTAGCCGTGCACCGAGGGTACCTTGCCCGCTGCGATCCAGGACGAAATGACCTTCACGGCCGACATGAAGCAGCCCCCCAGGCCAAGCCCGATCAGCGCGCGCGCGCACACCAGTTCAAAGAAGCTGTGGCCACGCGCAAACAGCAGCGCGCCGGTGGCCGCGGTCAGCATCAGCACCAGCTGCACCTTGCGCGGGCCGTAATGGTCGAGCGCGATGCCGACCGGCAACTGGACCAGCGCGTAGGTCAGGAAAAAAGCGCTGGTCAGCAAGCCGAGCTGGCCCGGGTCGAGTGCCAGCGAAGCGACCAGGTTGGGCGCCAGCACGCTGTTCATATTACGCAGCAGCAGCGACAGGTAGTGGCCAAAGGCATACGGCAGGAACACCGAAAAAAACATGGCAATACCGGTCATCCGGCTGGTGTGGGTTTCGGTTGTCATGGCGGTCTCGCAGGTAAGAAGGGGCGGGGCTGATGTTCGCCGGAAATTTGAATTGATCCGTGGAACCAATATTCACGCTGCCGCGCGGCAATGAACTTGCCTGCCGTCAACCTTCATCTGGAATTGTTGCCGCAAACCATGTTGTTTGCCCTGCGGCAAACTCGCTAGGAAAGCACGCCAACAACACTTCAGCGCTGTCCGCCCCTGCCTTTGTCGCATCGCAATTTAGTGCCGTACGGGAAGCGTAGATTAGCCATGCGCACTGGCAACAGTGGCACCGCTTTCCCACCCTCACTCCAGGAGTTGACATGAAACACTTGCTGACCAGCGCCATGCTGTGCCTGACCCTGGGGTCAAGCGTGGCTGCCGAACCAACGCAGAAGGACGCCATCGCGATGGCCGAGAAGGCCGCTGCCTTCACCAAGGCCAACGGGCGCGACGCGTTGATCAAGAAGATCACCGCCAAGGATCCCGACTTCGTGCAGGGCGCGATGTACATCTACATGCGCGATTTTTCGACCGGCATCAACCTGGCCCACCCGTTCAACCAGTCGATCGTCGGCAAGGACCTCAACGACGTGCCCGACACCAACGGCAAGCTGTACCGGCGCGACATCATGGACGTGGCCAAAAAAGACGGCAAGGGCTGGGTCGACTACATGTACAAGAATCCGGAAAACAGCAAGATCGAAGCCAAGACCGCCTATGTACTGCGGGCCGGCGACGTGGTGCTGGTGGCCGGCATCTACAAGAAATAGGCGGCCCCCATGAAACTGCTTGTGAGCGCGGCCACCGTCTACCTGGCCTGCCTGGCCGGCGGCGCCTTTGCCGCCGGCCACACCGAACAGGAGGCCATCGCGATGGCCGAACGGGGTGCGGCCCTGATCAAGGCCAAGGGCCAGGAAGAAATGATGAAGCGCATCCACGCGCATGACCCGGAATTCTTTCAGGCCGGCCTGAACCTGGACATGCGCGACCTGTACACCGGCATCGTGCTGGCCGACGCTTTCAATCCGGCGCTGGCGGGCAAGCAGCTCAGCGATGGTCCCGATCCCTACAGCGCCTACCCGCGCCAGGTGATCGAACTGGCGCAGCGCGCCGGCAAGGGCTGGATCGCCGCCCCGTACCGAGATCCGGCCAGCGGCAAGAACGCCATGCGCACCACCTACGTGCTGCGGGTCGGCGACGTGGTTTTGCAGGCCGGCCTGCGGCGCCAGTAAAACACGTTTTTCCTTCACCCCGGGAGCCAGCCATGCTGAACAAACTACGAATCGGACCCAAGCTGCTGCTGGCCCCCGGGCTGGTGCTGGCGCTGCTGATGCTGCTCTCGGGCGGTGCCTATTACGGCATGGTCAGGCAAAACGCATCGCTGGAAAACATGGTGACGGTGCGCGCCGAACGGCTCAAGGCGGCGGCCGACATCAGCGGCAACGCCAACCAGGCGCACGCCAATATCTATCAGCTGCTGGCCTGGATCAGCGGCAGCTTCGCCAAGGCGCGCCTGGACGCGCTGATCGCCGACATCGGCGTGCGCCACGCCGCGCTGGGCAGCGCGCTGGAGGAACTGGCGCTGGTGTCCGATCCGGCCGAACGCGCACTGGTGGACACGTCAAAGCAAGCGCTGGCGGCCTACCGCAAGAGCGTCCAGCAAACCATCGAGATGGCGCAGATGGACCAGTCGCTGGCCACCAGCGCCATGCAAAAGGCGGAAAAGGAATTCGGTGTGATGAAAGCCAGCCTGGGCCAGTTGTCGGCCCTGGAAAAACGCCTCAGCGTGGCGGCCTATCAGGACGCGCGCGCCGAGTTCAACACGCTGGTGGCGACCATGGCCGCGCTGGTGCTGCTGTCGATCGGCTTGTCGCTGCTGGTGACGGTGCTGGTGCGGCGCGCCATGCTCACCGACATCCGCGCCATCGCCGGCGTGGTCGACGAACTGGCGCACGGGCGCCTGACCGCCGGCACCGTGAGCGCCGGGCGCGACGAAATCGCCGACACCTCGCGCGCGCTGGATCAGACCATCGCCAACCTGAATCATACTTTGCGCACCATCCTCGACTCGGTCCACTCGATCGACACCGCCTCGCACGAAATCGCCAGCGGCAACCTGGATCTGTCGGCGCGCACCGAGATGCAAGCGAGTTCGCTCGAAGAAACCGCCAGCGCGATGCAGGCGCTCACCTGCGCGGTCAAGGAAAACGCCAACAACGCGCGCCTGGCCAACGGCCTGGCGGCGTCGGCCGCGGTGCTGGCCACCGAGGGCGGCAAGGCGGTCGAACGGGCCATGACGACCATGTCCCAGATCAAATCGAGTTCAGGCAAGATCGTTGAAATCATCGGCGTGATCGACGCCATCTCGTTCCAGACCAATATCCTGGCCCTCAATGCGGCGGTGGAAGCGGCCCGCGCCGGCGAGCAGGGACGCGGCTTCGCGGTGGTGGCGGCCGAAGTGCGCACGCTGGCGCAGCGCTCGGCCGCGGCGGCCAAGGAAATCAAGACGCTCATTTCGGCCTCGGTGGCGATCATCGACGCCGGCAGCGCCTCGGTCAATGCGGCCGGCGCCAGCATGGGCAATATCGTGGCCTCGGTGCAGCAGGTGAACGACATCATCGAACGCATCAGCGCGGCCAGTTCCGAGCAGGCCGTCGGGATCGCCGAAGTGAACCTGGCGGTCGGCCAGATGGACGACATGACCCAGCAGAATGCGGCGCTGGTGGAGCAGGCGGCGGCCGCCGCCGGCAGCCTCAATGAACAGACCGTGAACCTGTCGAAGGCGGTGTCGATCTTCAAGATCGACGCCAGCAGCCCGCGCGACTATGCGCACTGCGACGAGGGCGCCGGCGAGGAAGCCCCGGCGGCCGAGGCGTTCCAGCCGCCGCCGGAACGGCGCGCCCCGCGCAGCCCGATGCGCCCGGCGCCGCCAACGCCGCCAACGCCGCCCACGCCACGCCGGCGTCCCGCCAAGGACGTCAGCGAAACGGCCGGCTAAGGTAAGCCGAACCGGCCAGCCCGAAGCGCCAGGGCAGCTCGAGCGCCTTGGAAATGCCGATGCGCGGACCGCACAGCACTTCCACGTCTGCACTGGCCGGCGCCAGCGCGAACGGCGCGCTGGCCAGGCTGGCCCCATTGAGCGCGCGGCTCACGCCCAGCGCCTGGGCCAGCTTGCCGGGCCCGGAACACCACTGGCGCGGCGCGTCCATGCCGCGCCGCTGCTGCATCATAGCCAGCCCGGCCACCGGTTCGAGCGCGCGGATCAACACCCCGGCCCCATGCCCGCGCTCGCGGCACACGAAGTTCAGGCACCAGTGCAGGCCGTGCGACAAGTAGACATAGGCATGCCCGGGTGGGCCGAACATGACGCCATTGCGCGCCGTGGGGCCGCAAAAGCTGTGCGCGGCCGGCTCCAGCGCGTCGTACGCCTCGGTCTCGACGATGCGCCCGCCCACGCCATCGACCAGCAGCACGGCGCCGATCAGGCGCGACGCCACCTGCTCGGCCGGGGCCGAGAAATCAATCCCTGCGATCAGATGTTCCATGATTCCAATTTTGCCATTTTTGTTCTGCTGATTTCACACAATCGGCAATGCTAAGGTGCAACTTCCGGCGGGAAGGTTTATATTGGATGGTGCACGTGTTTACAGCAAACCTGGATGTCAGATGAGTAACCTAGCCGCTTCGGCACTGCCCGTCGCCGACCCTGTCGATGCCCTGATCAAGTCGATCCGGATCCCGCCGCGTCCCAGCCTGCTGGCCGACCTGCAGCGCGAACTGGCGTGCGCGGACCCGTCGCCGGCGGCCATCGGGCGCATCATCGGCAGCGATGTCGGCATGGCTGGCGCGCTGCTCAAACTGGCCAATTCCTCATTCTACGGCGGCAGCCGCAAGGCCAAGTCGATCGAGCAGGCCATCCTGTTCCTTGGCATTAACCAGGTGGCCGCCCTGATGACCGGGCTGCTGGCGCGCCAGGCGATCGGCACCGACAATGCGGCGCTGGCCGACTTCTGGGACATCTCGACCCGGCGCGCCCAGGCCATGCTGTTCCTGTCGCGCCGCCTGCACATCGGCGAGCCGGACGTGGCGCATACCTTCGGCCTGTTCTGCGACACTGGCGTGCCGCTCTTGATGGACCGCTTCCCGGACTACGCAGCCACGTTTGCCGAAGCGGCCTATGACGCCGAGCGCCCGCTCACCGCGCTCGAAGATGAACGCCACAGCACCAACCACGCGGCCATCGGCTGCCTGCTGGCGCGCAACTGGGGCTTGTCGACCGACGTCACCTGGGCCATCTTGCACCACCAGGATTACGCCGTGCTCGAAGACACGGCCACCGCCGACACCGTGCGTTCTCTGGTGGCGCTGTCGCTGCTGGCCGAAAGCGCCATCGCCCAGTACCAGGGGCTGGGCGACTCGCTCGAATGGCGCAAGGGCGGCGCGCGCGCCTGCGCCTATCTGGGCCTGTCGGACGACGAAGCGAACGAGCTGCTCGAGCAGCTGCACGACTGTTTCCATCATGCCCACTAGGGCAAAACGCGGCTTTGACTTTGTCCTTGCCGGGGACGATACTTCAAGCATAGATTGAGGAGATGCACCATGAAAACCTTGTCCCGTTGGCTGTTTTCAGCGAGCCTGTTGCTGCTGGTCGGCGGCTGCGCCACGCCGCCGCCGCCGTTCCCGCCGGCCACTGACCTGTTCAGCGACGCCACCTTCCACGCGCCGGCCCAGCCGCTGCGCACCGACCAGCTGTTCGCCCTGAGCCCGGCCATGCGCGCCAAGATCGACAATCCGGCGTTCCGCGCCAGCATGCGGCGCGCCGGTCCGGAGCACGGCCTGGTCGACGCACTCTACAATCACAAGGAGCTACAACTCGACTACGAGGCCAGCGTCACGCGCGACGCGGCCGGCACTTTCGCCGAAGGCAAGGGCAATTGCCTGTCGCTGGTGATCATGACCGCGGCCTTCGCCAAAGCGTTGGAACTGGACGTCATTTTCCAGTCCGTGTTAGTGGAAGAGCAATGGAGCCGCAGCGGCGACATCTACATGGCCAGTCACCACGTGAACCTGAGTTTGCCGCTCAGGAACGCCCATAGCGGCGCCCGCACTGGCGCGACGCTGACGATCGACTTCCTGCCAGCGGAAGATGCTGAACGCTTCGGCACCCGGTCGATCGAAGAGCAAACCATCATGGTCATGTACATGAACAACCGCGCGGCCGAGGAACTGGCTGCACACAATCTGGACCAGGCCTACTGGTGGGCCCGCGCCGCGATCGAAAAAGACCCGTCCTACGTCGTCGCCTACAACACGCTGGGCGTGATCTATCAGCGCCATGGCGACATGGCGCTGGCCGAGCGCGCATTCCGGCGCGCGCTGGTCCATGAACCCGAAAACACCAACGCCATGAGCAATCTGATCCCGGTGCTGGCCAGCCTGGGCAAGCAGGCAGAGTCGCAGCAACTGGCCGCGCAACTGCTCCAGATCCAGCCGACGCCGCCGTTCTACTACTTCCAGCGCGGCATGAAAGCGATGCGCGAAGCGCGCTATGCCGATGCCAGGGACATGTTCCAGCGCGAAGTGAAACGCTCGCCTTATTATCATGAGTTCCACTTCTGGCTGGCCATCGCCCACCTGCGGCTGGGAGATTCCAACGAGGCCGACAACGAAATTACGCGCGCGCTCGACACCAGCACCAGCGACAACGCCACCCGTGTCTATTCGGCCAAGCTGGCATATATGCGGGCCCAGCGCGACTCGATGCGGCGCCTCAACTAACCACTGCGCCTTGCACGGCGGCGCGCATCAAGCGTTGGCACTGGGCCAGCTTCTGGTCCAGCGGCAGCGCGGCATGCGCGGGCGAGGTGGGCGCTGAAGCCTCATGCAAGCTGCGCACGTCGCGCTGGTCTTTCCATACACGAGGCTTTTAAACATGACTATTGGCACGAGTCGCAGGGAACTTCTCGCCCACGCGACGATAGGCTCGGGTTTCACCGATGACGTCGTGGTCAACGAGTTTGAGTCGTACCAAGCCAGCTATAACGCTGAAGCTGCATTTTGCGGACTTCTTGGCCTGGCTTGTGAGATTGCAATTCAACGTCCGCAACTCGTAGAAAAATTGCTCCCAACGGTCATCGATCCCGCCTACGCGATGGGTGTCGATTCAGCAGAGGAATTCATTGAATATGCGAAAGTCTTGATTGAGCACGACGTGTTAAAAGACCCCAAGCATCGGCAATTCTCCCAAGGCGGAACCGACTACTTCCACCGATTTATGAGCGGACACCTGGCGGCAATACAGCGGATCCTAAACAAGTTGAGTGCACTTCGAGGGGCGTAAAGTGCCTGGCCGGCACCCATGCGACCGCGTACAATCGGCCAGTTGCCGCCATTCGTCACTTCGTTGACCTCCACTTCACGCTAGGCTCGT
>JAZJXM010000079.1:0-25587 GCA_040390915.1 Pseudomonadota bacterium | reverse complement strand
CGTCGGTGATGCGCATGCCTTGCACGAAGGTGCCTTGCTTGCCGATTTTTTTCAGTGCGTTGTCGATCTGCGGACCGCCGCCGTGCACCACCACCGGATTCATCCCCACCAATTTCAGCAGGATGACGTCGCGCGCGAAGCCGTGCTTCAAGCGCTCGTCGGTCATCGCATTGCCGCCGTATTTGATGACGATGGTCTTGCCATGGAAATTACGGATGTAAGGCAGTGCCTCGGCCAGGATCTGGGCTTTGATCTGCGGCGAAACCGCGGCCAGGTCGTCTGGCGTGTCTTTCTTGAATGGAGGCAACGGTGCGGTCATGGCAGGTCCGGGTTGAAATTTTGCGAGATTTTACAGGCAACAGGGCTGTCCCTGTAGGCATTATAGGGCCAAGTTGTTGTATTTTAATTTGGGATGCTTTAGGCTGATCCGCAAATGACCACTTCGCCCCCTGACACCCTGTCCTTGCACCGCCAGCTGGAAGCCATGCGGCCCCAGCTTGTCCGATTTGCACAATTGCAATTACGAAATGACGCACTGGCCGAGGACGCGGTCCAGGACGCGCTGATGGCGGTGCTGGAAAAGCCCGAACGCTTTGCCGGCCAGTCGTCGCTGCGCACCTACGTGACCGGCATTCTCAAGTTCAAGATCATCGACAACCTGCGCGCATCGACCCGCGAGCGCCAGATCGAATGCGCCGACGAGCAGTCCGAGGACGACGCGGTCGACTCGCTGTTTGCCGCTGACGGCCACACCCGCGAGCCGCCGCGCCAGTGGGGCAACCCGGACGGCACGCTGGAACAGAAGGATTTCTTCCGCGTGCTGGAGGTGTGCCTGGAAAAGCTGCCGGCCCAAAACGCGCGCCTGTTCATGATGCGCGAGTGGCTGGAGCTGGAAACCGACGAAATCTGTAAGGAATTGGCGATTACGCCGGCCAATGTATGGGTGATCCTGTATCGGGCCCGCGTGCGCCTGCGCGAGTGCCTGGACCTGAACTGGTTTGGCAAAGCGGCTTAATCCAATGGACATATTATGAATGGCATCAAACCAACCTGCCGCGAAGTGCACCGTCTCGTGTCCGAGGGGATGGACCGCGACCTGTCGCTGATCGAACGCACCCGCATGCGGCTGCACCTGATGGTGTGCGAAGCGTGCACCCGTTTCACCGGCCAGATGGACCTGCTGCGGCGCGCCATGCGCCAGGGGCCGCCGCAGGACCCGCAGCCATGAGCGTGTGCCAGCGCTGCGGCATGTCGTTCAGCTGCGCGATGCTGGGCGAGCAGGATGGCCCGTGCTGGTGCACGGCACTGCCGGCCGTGCTGCCGGTGCCGGGCATGGACGCCAGCTGCTGGTGTCCGGGCTGCTTGAAACTGCAGATTGCGGCGCAGGAAGGTTCCACTGAGACGCCGCCGCACGATTGAGCGAAACCGTTACAACGCCTGTTTCGCCGCCTAAAATGATCCTGATTGGAGGGGCTATCCATGGGCAAACTCTACGACACCGACATCCTGGCCTGGGCCAGCGAACAGGCTGAGCTGCTGCGCAGCGGGAAATGGTCCGCTCTCGACATCGAGAACATCGCTGAGGAGATTGAGGACGTGGGCAAGCGCGTACAGCATGAGCTTGGCAGCCGGGTTGCGGTCTTGTTGGCCCATCTGCTCAAATGGCAGTATCAGCCGCACTTGCGATCCAAGAGCTGGTTGGCCACAATCGCCGTTCAACGCAGGGTCATTGCCAGAAAGTTGGCCAAAGTTCCTAGCCTCAAACGCTATTTTTTCGATGAAGACTGGCTGGACGAAGCGTGGGATGATGCTGTGAAGTTCGCCATTGGCGAGACGAACCTGCACGAATTCCCCGATGAACCTGTTTGGACAGCACAGCAAATCCTCGATCCCGACTTTCTACCCGACTGAACTATAATTGGCGCACGCGCCCGCCAATGAAAGTTCGGAATGCATTTGGATATCAACCACCTCGGTTTCGCCGCCGCGGTCTGCACCACCGGTGCGTTTATTCCTCAAGTGATGCTGGTGTGGCGCCAGCGCGGCGCGCCCGGCATATCAACCGGCATGTACCTGATGTTCATCGCCGGCGTGGCCATGTGGCTGCTGTACGGGCTGGCGCTGCATTCCTGGCCGGTGGTGATCGCCAACGCGCTCACGCTGCTGCTCGCCTGCGCCATCCTTGGCATGAAGTGGTATTTCGAACGCGGGTTGCGCCCACAAATCTAGCGCTTGGTCTGAAAAAAACGCAGCATTTCGCGGCTCGCATCCGGGCCCTTGCCATCGGTAAAACTACCATGCGCGCTGCCGCCTGACCAGGCGTGGCCGGCGCCGTGGATCAGCCACTGCTCGGCGTGCGGCGTGCCGTCGGCGCGCCGGTGCACGGTGCGCGTGTAGGCATGGCCGTGCGGCACCCGGCCCGGCTCGATCAGGATATCGTTGGCCGCCACGTGCCGGCCTTGCTGGATCAGCGCATCGCCGTTGGCCGGATGCACGGTCGTGTCGCGGTCGCCATGAAACACGATGATGGGAATGGCTTTGCCTGGCGAGCGGCTGCGGCCCATGTTGCCTTGCATGGCAGCCAGCGCCGACGGCAAGTCGTGGGCCGAGCCGAACGGCAGCCCCGAATGCACGCCCACAGCCGCGTACAGTTCCGGATACAGCGTGCCCATGATGGTGGCCATCGCGCCGCCGGCCGACAAGCCGGCCACATACACTTGCGCCCGGTCGACCTTGTGCGAGGCGATAACGGTGTCGGTCATGCCGGCGATGATGGACGGCTCGCCCTGGCCGCGCGTCTGGTCCAGTTCGCTAAACCAGTTCCAGCAGCGCGCAGGATTGGCTTGCTGCGACTGGGCCGGATATAGCACCAGGCATGGCAACTCCTCGGCCAGCACGTTCATCTGGGTGCCGCGTGCGAAATCGTCCGGATCCTGGGTGCAGCCGTGCAGCATGACCATCAGCGGCAAGGGCTTGCCGGTCGCCGTGCTGGGCACATACAGCTTGTAGCCACGCGTGCCGGCCGCATTGCTGAAGCTGCCGTCGATGAACTTGCCAGGCAAGGCCGGCAAAATAATCGTCTGAGTGAGTGCTGACTTCTGCTGCAAGCCAGCATTGCTCAACGCTTCCTGAATGACTTTGCTTGCGTCGGCACGCTGGCTGGTGAACTTGCTGGCCACGGCGCGCATGTGGGCCATCAGCTTTGCATTGAATTTCATGAGTGCGTTTCCTTAGGTTGGCTTCAAAGTATGCGTGCTGCCAAAGCCGTCTTGAGCACGCTGCTGGCATGCAGCGCACCGAGCACGAAGATCGATTCAATGGTCGCCAGCGCCAGTTCCACCGACACATCGCTGGCAATGCTGGCCAGGCCCAGCACCTGGATCTGCAACCGCTCGCCCGCCGCCAGCGCCGCTTCCAGGTCGGCGCGCGAGTAGTGATGCATGCCCAGTACCAGGCTCTTGCGCGCCACCGTTTGCCGCACCACGTCCGCATGGGTGTTCAACTGGTTGCGAATTGCGGTACGGATCAGATCGGTCCGGTTCGAATAGAATCCCTCGTTGACCAGCAAATCGATCTGACCGAGATCGATCAAGCCCAGGTTAATCGTGATTTTTTCCGATTCGGCAAGTTTCGGTCTCGGGTCCATAGTTCTCCAATAACATCCATGTGGCATCCATTCACCATCTATATGGATGGTAGTCTACCGAAGTGGGAGGCCCGGTCAAGCGCGATTCGCTTGAATGCGATAATGTGGCCATCGAGTCACAGCGGAGCGGGAATGGGACACATCACAGGAATTGATCACGTGCAATTGGCGATGCCGGTCGGCGCCGAAGCGCTGGCGCGCCAGTTTTACAGCGGCGTGCTGGGGCTGGCTGAAATTCCCAAGCCGGCGGTGCTGGCTGTGCGCGGCGGCGTCTGGTTCCAGTCCGGCAGCGCGCAACTGCACCTGGGCGCCGACGCCGAGTTCCAGGCAGCCAAAAAAGCCCATCCGGCGCTGCTGGTTGCCGATTTCGACGCTTACGTGGCACGGCTGGCCGGCCACGGGCTGACCTTGAAAATGGAAGACAGCGTCGGCGGGCGCCGCCGCGCCACCGTGTTCGACCCGTTCGGCAACCGCGTGGAGCTGATCGCACAATGAGCCCCGACCTGAAACCGGGCGTGCGCTTCGAATGGCGCTACACCGTTCCCGGGCGCGCCACCGTGCCGCAGCTGTACCACGACACCGATTTTTGCCGCGACATGCCTGACGTGCTGGCCACCGGCTACATGGTCGGCATGATGGAGCTGGCCTGCGTGCACGGCATGATGCCGTACGTGGACTGGCCGCGCGAACAAAGCCTGGGCACGATGGTCCATTTCGAGCACTTCGCGCCGACGCCGCCCGGCATGACGCTGCGCATCCTGGGCGAAGTGACCCAAGTCGAGGGTCGGCGCGTGCGCTTTCGCGTTGAAGCGTGGGACGACGTCGACCGCATCTGCGAAGGCACCCACGAACGTCACGTGATCGACCCAGTGCGCTTCGCGGCCAAGGTCGACTTGAAAAGGAAGGCCGCATGAGCCCCGAACTGCAAACCCCGGTGCCGTCGCCCTGCATCAGCCTGTGCGAAATGGCGCCCGATACCGGCTTGTGCCGCGGCTGCCTGCGCAACATCGATGAAATCATCAAATGGGGCACGGCCGACGACAACTACAAGCGCGCCGTGTGGGCCGAGATCCGCCGGCGCGAAGACAATCTGGAATTCAAATGAGCTTCTATCAGCCTGAAAAAGCCGTCAGTGGCCCGGCCTATGGCAAAGGCTTCAAGGTGCTCGCCACGGTGCTGACCGCCATGCTGCTGGTGTATGGCGCCAGCGTGACCTGGCGTTTTCCGCTGCTCACATACGGCTTCGGCGTGAAAGCGTTGCTGGCTGGCGCGGTGGCCATGCTCGCGGTGAGCTATTACTGGTTCCTGCGCGCCCGCACCACGGTCGACGCGACCGGCATCCGCCAGAGTTGGATGTACGACAAGCAGGTCGAGTGGGAGGACGTGCGCGGCGCGAAAATGATCGGTATTCCCCACCTGTCATGGCTGTTCCCGCCGCGGATGATCGTGCGCACCGGTACCGCATTCACGACCTTTAACGGCGGCTCGCAGGAGGTCTTGATCGAGTTCGCGAAAATATCGCTGGCCTATCAACTGAGAAAATGAGTCAAACCGCCCACGCGTTACCCGCCACCATGCGCGTGTTCGAACGCGGCTGGCTCTCGTCCAACAACATCCTGTTCACCGGCCCGGGGCCGACGGCGCTGATTGACAGCGGCTACGTGATCCACGCAGAGCAAACGCTGGCGCTGGTTGAGCACGCGCTTGGCGGGCGTGCGCTGGAGCGCCTGATCAACACCCATTTGCACTCGGACCACTGCGGCGGCAATGCGGCGCTGCAAGCGCGCTATGCCTGCCACACCGCGATTCCCGCCTTCGAGGCGGACAAGGTGCGCGCCTGGGACGTCGACACGCTCAGCTACAAGGCCACCGGCCAGCAGTGCCCGCGTTTTAGCTTTGACGCCACGCTGGCCGCGGGCGACCTGCTCGAGCTGGGCGGCATGCAATGGCAGGCACTGGCCGCGCCGGGGCACGATCCGCACTCGCTGATCTACTTTTGCGCCAGCGAAGCGATCCTGATTTCGGCCGACGCGCTGTGGCAGAACGGTTTTGGCGTGATCTTCCCGGAACTGGACGGCGAATCGGGCTTTGCCGAGACGCGCGCCACGCTCGACCTGATCGACACGCTGGGGGCGCAATTGGTCATTCCCGGCCACGGCGCGCCGTTCACCGACGTTGGCGCGGCGCTGGGGCGGGCCCGTTCTCGGCTGGACTATCTGCAGGCCGACCCGGCGCGCAATGCCGAAAACGCGGTCAAGGTAATGCTCAAGTTCCTGCTGCTCGAGCGCCAGCAGTTTGCGCTGGCGGCGCTGCCGGCCATGTTCGCGCAAAACCCGGTGATCGAAGGCGCGCGCCGGCGCTACCTGGCGCAAAGTCCGGCCCAGCTGGCCGAATGGGCGGTGCGTTCGCTGGTGCGCGCTGGTGCGGCCCGGATAGACGACGGCCTGCTGCTGAACTACGATCTGTAATTTCAAGCACGATCGTACTTTTTTCGCTCTATAATAGGTCTCCATTTACTTCGACTGCGAGACCGTCATGGCACTGCCCGCCGCGCTGCAAAACCTATCCCTTCCCGTCATCGGCTCGCCGATGTTCATCGCCAGCGGACCGGCGCTGGTGGCGGCGCAGTGCAAGGCCGGCATTGTCGGCTCGTTCCCGGCCCTCAATGCGCGCCCGGCCGAACTGCTCGACACCTGGCTGGCCGACTTGAAGAAGGAACTGGCCGACTACCAGGCGTCCAATCCGCACGCCAAGGTTGGCCCGATCGCGGTGAACCAGATCGTGCACCAGTCGAACGACCGGCTCGCGCACGATGTCGAGATGTGCGTCAAGCACCAGGTACCGATCATCATCTCCTCGCTGCGCGCGCCGCCAAAAGAGATGATGGACGCGATCCACAGCTATGGCGGCATCGTGCTGCATGACGTGGTGTCGATCCGGCACGCGCAAAAGGCGCTGGAAGCCGGTGTCGATGGCCTGATCCTGGTGGCGGCCGGCGCCGGCGGTCACGCCGGGCCATTGTCGCCGTTCGCGCTGGTGGGCGAAGTACGCAAATTCTTCAGCGGTCCGGTGGCTTTGTCCGGTTCAATCGCCACCGGCGACGCGATTCTGGCGGCGCAGGCGATGGGCGCCGATTTCGCCTACATCGGTTCGCGCTGGCTGGCCACGCAGGAATCGAACGTCACCGACGGCTACCGCGAAGCGATCGTCGAATCGTCGGCGGCCGATATCGTGTACACCAACCTGTTTACCGGCGTGCACGGCAACTACCTGAAAAAATCGATCCTCAACGCGGGCCTGGACCCGGAAGCGTTGCCCGAATCGGACAAATCGAAGATGAGCTTCGGCTCTGGCAGCGCCAAGGCGTGGCGCGACATCTGGGGTGCGGGGCAGGGCGTGGGCATGATGGACGACGTGCCGACGGTCGCCGAGATGGTCGCGCGCCTGAAGGCCGAATACGACGCCGCGCGCGCGCGCCTGGCTTTGTAACGGGGTCAGTCCCGGCAACCGGACACGGGCCCATCTGTAGCGCGCTACAGATGGGCCCGTGTCCAGTTGCCGGGACTGACCCCGCTAAAAATCGTGGTCGGTTGGATAGTTGCTGTAGAAGTCGTTAGGCCAGCGGAAGTTGGTCATCGCCAGCGTCACTGACGTGTCCAGCGCTTCCACGTGGTGCCACCAGCCCACCGGCAAGAACAGGATCTCGCCTGCTTCGAGCACGCAATCGTGGATCGTTACGCCCACCATCGCCGGGAATCGCTTCAGGTCGACCGCCTTGGCGTCGATGTCGGTGAAGCAGTGGCGCGCGTTATACAGCTTCGCCAGTTCGCACGGCGCGATCAGCCGCACCCGCTTGCGCCCCATGATCTGCGCCATGAAGTTGTTGGTCAGGTCGTGGTGCAGCGGCGTGACTGTGCCGGCCGGGCCAAACCAGAAGAAGCCGCGCCGCGCGCTGTCGTCGGTCAAATACTCGGGTAGCGTGCCGACGTCGTCCCACAGCTCCAGCAGTGCTTCGCGGTTGTGCGAGTCGTTGTTGGCAGTCATGTAGAAATCGTTGCTGCTGCCGCAGTTGCGCACCATGGCGACATACTCGCCGAACGGTATCTGGCGCTTGTGGGCGATGCTGTTCATTTCGTACTGCGGGTCGGTGGCGCGACCGAACTGCACTTCCACCTGCCGTTCGCCAAAGCGCTCGGCAAAATAGTCCAGGTTCCATTTGCTGCGCGCTGCAAAATGGTCGAGCATGCCGGTGATAATCACCGGCCGGTTGGTGCGGTAGTACTGCTGCAGGAATTGCTCGCCCGGCAGACAGGCGCGCCGTTCGATTGCATCGTCGCCCAGCCGGTTCAGCTGCGACTGAATGTCCAGCACCCAGTCACGCTTGGCCACGCGGTTGGCGAGGCGCCGCGCGCCTTGCAAATAAGGGCTGCGCAGCGCGGCATCCAATTCGCGCTGCGCCTCGCCCATGGCAATGCCGCTGTTGGCCAGCACCGTCGCCAGCGCAGGCGCCGGCGTTCCAAGCATCAGGTTTTCGGCGATCCAGCGCCGCCAGTTGTCGTCGATCTGCAAAGCTGTGCTCCTGATGTGATTGAAACGCCGGCTGCGCTTAACCGCTTACCTTCCTTGCCATACGGTGCTGGTCAGTTCCCCGCTGGCGTCGCCGTCAAGCTCCCATGAGAAGGCGCCGCGCAGGCCCTGGTCGCGCACATACTGCATCTTGGTGCCGATCACGGTTGGGTCGTCATAGCTCCACCAGTCGCCAGTGCCGGTCAACAGAAACAGCTGCTTGGTGGTGGGATGGTACCAGCGTTGCCCGGTCTTGGACTTCAAGACCTTGTAGTCGTCGATGCCGACTTCGTAGGCGCCTGCTGCGCCGCCAGTGCCGCTCTGATACAGCCCGTTGCCGTTCGGCCCGGCCGGCACGCCTTTCCAGCCACGCCCGTAGAACGGCACGCCCAGCAGGATTTTATTTTTCGGCATGCCAGCAGCCACCAGCGCCGTGATCGCGTCGTGGGCGTTGTACTTCGCCACTGCGCCGGTCGACGGGTCGGCCGGGTCGTGGTACAGCGGGGAGTGGAAGTTGGTCGTGCTTTCCCACGCGCCGTGGAAGTCGTACGTCATCACGTTGACCCAGTCCATCGACTGCCCGTACAGGGCCGGTTCGGTTTGCGCGATCTTGTCAGGTCCGGCGCCGATTGCCGCTGTCAAGGCATAGCGCTTGCCATCCAGCGTGCCCTGGGCGTCGAGCTGGGCGCGGAACTCGGCCATCAGCAGCGTGAAGTTGTGCTTGTCGTTGACCGCGTCGACCGAGTTGTATGCCATGCCGCCGCCGCCCGGGTATTCCCAGTCGATGTCGATGCCGTCAAATACGCCTTTGGCCGCACCCGGTCCGCCGCGCCCGTCCTGCACCGGCAAGTCACCGGCGATGAACTGCTTGACGCACGAGCGCACCAGTTGCTTGCGCAGGGCATCGGTCTTGGCCGCGGCCGAGAAGTTCTTCGACCAGCTCCAGCCACCGAGCGAGATGAAGATCTTCAGGTTCGGGTGCGCTGCCTTGAGCAGTTTGAGCTGCGCGAAGTTGCCCGACAATTTGGCGTCCCATGGAATGGCCTTGCCATCGACCGTGCGCGCTGGCGAACGCTGATAGTCGGCGTAGGCGTCGCCGCCGGTCCCAGTGCCGCTTTCGGCGGCGCTGACCATGTCGCATTCGTAGCCGCCATTTTTGGCGTAGGTGTTGCCGAACGCGTAGTTGATGAAGGTGAGCTGGTCGGCCACGCTGGTCTGCACGCCGCCGACCGGGGTCTTGGTGGTGTGAATATCGGCGATTTCATAACCGCGGCCATACACGCCCCATTGCGCGAAATAGGAGCCGATTTCACGGCCGCCGGTTGGCGTTGGTGTCGGTGTTGGCGTCGGTGTCGGTGTCGGTGTCGGGGGCGGGGTCGGGGTCGGGGTAGGCGTTGCTGTTTGCAGTTCCCACGGTCCAAATTCTTCGGCGCCCGGTACGTTCCCCTGGGTCCACCACTTGGCCTGGTATACCTTGGCCTGGTAAGTGACACAGTTCCCTTGCACGTAAATCTGGCTCGATACCCAAGCGGCGCAGTTGGTCGGCGTCGGCGTTGGGGTAGGTGTCGGTGTCGGGGGAGGCGTCGGCGTTGGTGTTGGCGTGGGGGTGGGCGTCACTGTTTGCAGTTCCCATGGCCCATATTCCTCGGTGCCTGGCGTGTTCCCCTGGGTCCACCACTTGGCCTTGTACACCTTGGCCTGGTAAGTGACGCAGTCCCCGAGAACATATACCTGGGTCGATACCCACGCGGGGCAGATGGCCGCTTCGCCGGTTGTGATGCTGGCCTGGAGCTGGGTTTGCGGCGCCGCCGCCGGTTCCGAGCCACCGCCGCCGCCACCGCAGCCGGCCAGCATGCCGGCGATGAGTGCGGGCAGCACCCTGAGTTTGCCTGTGAATTGCATTTTTTCTCCTTTGTAGATGTTGTTTTCGTTTTGATGCCAATGGAGAATGCGACTCGCAAAATTGGTAGTCAAGTGGTTTTGAAAACTTATCAAATCGGATAGACCAGTGCAGCGACTGGAAGCCGATTCTTAGAGGGGAATATGGGCGTGACGCCCGTCAGGCAGGGAAAGGGAAAAGCAATACCAATTAAATACCCGTTGAAACTGGTATTGCTGCAAAAATTAACGCATGCGCAGAATTACTTCGGTTTCAGGTCTTCCTGGCGGATCGCCCACAGGCCCGGCAGATTGCGCCAGTACCCGTATACGTCCATGCCGAAGCCGACCACGAATTTGTTCGGTATCGTCAGTCCGACGATGTCGGCCTTGACCGGCTTGCTCTTCTTGAGCGCCTTGTCGGCAAACACGGTGATGATCACTTCGGCCGCGCCCATGTCGAGCAAGCGCTGCTTGACGTGCGCCAGCGTTTCGCCTTCGTCCAGGATATCGTCAAGCACAATGATGGTGCGCCCGGCCACGTTCGGGCGCGGGATCACCTTCCACACCACGCGTCCGCCCTGGTCGTCGTCGCCATAGCGGCTCACGTGGATGTAGTCGAATTCGAGCGGGAAGCGCAGTTGCGGCAGCAGGTTGCCGACGAAAACCACGGCCCCGCCCATCACGCCCAGCACCAGCGGGAACGTGACGTCGTCGGTGGCGCCGAAGCGCGCGTTCAATTTGTCGGCAACGCCGGTCACCGCGTGCTGCACTTCGGCGGCGTCAAAGATTTCTTCCGCATTTTGGAGCAGCTTGCGGGCGCGGTCTACGTGAAAGTCTTGCATATGGATCCGCTATAAAGGAGGGGCAAGACAATTATCCTGCATATCGCACTGCACAAACGAACGACAGTTGGTTTTATGCGACAGGCTAGCTGTAGTCACGCACGTCCTCGATCAACACGCCATCCGATGGCAGCGCGCCGCGCGCCACAAACGCCACTTCGCCACGCAGCTTGGTCACTTCGCGGATCGATGCGACGATCGCCGCCGCCTTTTCCGCCGACGGCGTGCTGCGCACTTCGCAGCGCAGCGTCATCGCGTCATTGGCCATGCGGCCCGACACCACCAGCCGCGCCTTCAGAATTTCCGGGTGGCGGCGCGTGATGTTTTCCACCTGCGACGGATGGACGAACATGGCGCGCACCTTGGTAGTCTGGTCGGCACGTCCCATCCAGCCCTGGATCCGGCTATTGGTGCGCCCGCACTTGGACGGCGGCGTGTCCACCAGCATGGCCGACATGTCGCCGGTGGCAAAGCGGATCAGCGGATAGTCGTCGTTGAACAGCGTGACCACCACTTCGCCGATGTCGCCCGGCGCCACCGGCTCGCCGCTGCCGGGACGCACGATCTCGAGGATCACGTCTTCGTCGAGCACCATGCCGGGATTGAGCACGCCGCCGGTTTCGGTTTCGTACGCTACGCTGCCGATATCGGCCGAGGCATAGGTCTGGAACACATGGGGCACGCCGTTTTCGCGAAACCAGGCGCGCAGCGATTCGGGCAGCGCCTCGGCGCCCATCAGGGCCCGTTTGATGCTGCTGATGTCGGCGCCCATGGCGCGCGCCTTCTCGATGATGATGCGCAAAAAGGAGGGCGTGCCGACATAGGTATCGGGGCGCAGCTCGACGATTGCCTGCACCTGCATTTCAGTCTGGCCGGCGCCGGCCGGAATAACGGCGCAGCCGATGCGCGCGGCACCCCCTTCGACCATGAAGGCGGCCGGCGTGAAGTGGTACGAAAAGCAGTTTTGCAGCAGACCGCCGGGACGAATGCCGGCCGCATGCATCGGCCGCGCGAAACGCCACCAGTCAACGCCGCGTCCTTCCGGATCAAAAATCGGGCCGGGCGACATGAATACCCGCGCCAGCTGGCCGGTCGGGGTGGCGGTGAGCCCGCCGAACGGCATGGCCTGTTTTTGCAGGGCCTTCAAGTCGGCCTTGCGCGTGATCGGCAGCTCGGCCAAGGCACTGCGGCTATTGACCCGCGCCGGATCGATGCCATACAGGATGCTGGCCCAACCGGGCGCGCTGCGGGCCCGTTCGACCAGCTGCGGCAGGCGCGCCATCAGCTCGCGTTCGCGTTCTTGCGGGTCGCGCCGTTCAAGCGCGTCGAATGTGTCGATGCTCATGCTTGCTCTCCAATCTCGCGCTGCAGTTTTTTGGTCAGCTTGGCGAACACCAGTTCATATGAGCGGCGCAGCAGTTCGGCCGCCTCGTGCTCGCTGAGCGCCTTGCTTGACTCGACGTACACCCACTTGGCGCGCGCCATGTAGGGCGCCGGGATGATGCCGGGGCGGTCGGTCAGTTCCAGGAAGCGCTCGTCTTCGACCTTGAAGCTGATGCCGCTGGCCGGCACCTCGACCCCGGACACGGCGAACATTTTCAGGCCGACCGAGAACACGGCGTTGGAGCCCCATTTGACATCTTCCACACAGCCCGGGAAGGTGCGGCACAGCGCTTTGGCAGCTTCAAAATCCATCATCCGTCCTCATGCCAGCCAGCGTTTGCGGCGGCGGTAAAATTTCATGTCGCGAAAGCTGGTGCGGCCGGCGCCCGATACGCCAAGGTAGAACTCCTTGACGTCTTCGTTGCTGGCCAGTTCGCTCGCTGCGCCTTCCATCACGACCCGCCCGTTTTCCAGGATGTAGCCGAAATCGGCGTAGCGCAGCGCGACCGTGGTGTTCTGTTCGGCCAGCAGGAACGATACCGATTCCTTCTGGTTCAAGTCCTTGACGATGTCGAAGATCTCTTCGACGATCTGCGGCGCGATCCCCATCGACGGCTCGTCGAGCAAGATCATGGACGGCTTGGCCATCAGCGCGCGCCCAATGGCGCACATCTGCTGCTCGCCGCCGGACGTATAGCCCGCCAGGCTGTTACGACGCTCCCGCAGGCGCGGGAAATAGTGATACACCGCTTCCAGCGAAGCGTTGATGGCAGCGCGGCTATCGGTGCGGGTATAGGCGCCCGTCAGCAGGTTCTCTTCGATGCTCAGGTGGGCAAAACAGTGGCGCCCTTCCATCACCTGCGACAGGCCGCGGCGCACCAGCTCATTGGGCGTGAGCTGGTCCACGCGCTCGCCCTTGAACAATACCTCGCCCTTGGTGACGTCGCCACGTTCGCCGCGCAGCAGCGTCGAAATGGTTTTCAGCGTGGTCGACTTGCCGGCCCCGTTGGCGCCCAGCAGCGCCACGATGCTCCCTTTCGGTACGCGCAGCGATACGCCCTTCAAGACCAGGATCACATGGTCGTAAATGACTTCGATGTTGTTGACCGAAAGGTAGGCGTCGTCGTGGCTCATGGTGTCGCTTATTTCAGGCAGGCCGGCGTGATTTTCTTTTCAAGCGCGTAGGCGTTGGAAGACTCTTCCAGCAGCTTGCGGGTGAGCGCCTTGTCGCCGACCACCCATTTTGGCGTGATCGCGACCCACTTCTTGCCGTCCCATTGCTGGACCTTGACCGCGCCCGAGCCTTCATGGTCGTCGCAGCTGGTTTTCACAGGCGGGAACATGCCCAGCACGCCAAGCGCCTTCTGGCGCGCTTCGTTGACGTCCAGGTTTTCCAGGCCCCAGCGCACCTGCTCGCCGGTCATCACTTTGCCCTTGCCGAATTTTTCCTGCGCCACCCGGATTGCTTCGACCCACAGCACGCCCATGGTCAGCCCGCGCATGTGGTACACCGAGCCGATGCGGCCAGGATCGGCCAGGTTGCCGTTGCCAGCCGCGTAGACCTTCTTGCGGATGTCGTCGATCAGCGGGTAATTGCCCGGCGGGTTGAACGTCATCGCGGTATAGCCCTTGGCAGCGTCGCCCGACGGAATCATGTCTTCCTCGGAGCCGGCCCACCACACGCCCAGCATTTTCTCGCGCGGGAAGCCGTTGCGCTGCGCCGTCTTGATGGCGACCGAATTCATCACGCCCCAGCCCCACAGGATCACGTGGTCAGGCTTGGCCTGGCGGATCTGCAGCCACTGCGACTGCTGCTCGCTGCCGGGCGGCGCCACCGGAATCTTGATCAGCTCAAAACCATGTTGTTTGGCCAGCGCTTCGAGCACCTGCATCGGCTCCTTGCCGAACGGCGAGTCGTGATACAGGTGGACGATTTTTTTGCCCTTCAACTTGTCGTAGCCGCCTTCCTTGTCGGCCAGGTACTTGATCATTGCCGCGGCCTGGTTCCAGTAGCTGGTAATGAGCGGGAAAATATACGGAAACACCTTGCCGTTGGCCGCGTCCGAGCGGCCGTAGCCGAGTGTCGTCATCGGGATCTTGTCGACCGCGACCCGGTCCAGGATAGCGTAGGCGATGCCGGTCGAGAGCGGGTCGACCAGCGTTGCGCCGCCGTTCTTGGTCTTGAGCCGCTCGTAGCATTCGACGCCGCGCGACGGGTTGTATTCGGTCTCGCATTCTTCCCATGCGATCTTGACGCCGTTGACGCCGCCATTGGCGTTGACCAGGTTGAAGTAGTCGATCGCGCCGCCGTAGAAGCCGGTGCCGCCGGCCGCATACGGGCCCACGCGGTAGTCCGGCAGCGCCACGAACTGGTCGGCTGCCTGGGCATGGAGCGCGGCGCCCAGCAGCGCCGCACACAGCATGATTTTCTTAATCCGGTTCATTTTTCAGTCTCCTCGATTATGCAAACATCAATGCGGGAACGGCCATAGCCGCAGCTTTTCTTTGCCAACTTGCCACAGGCGCGCCAGCCCGTGCGGCTCCACGATCAGGAAAAAAATGATCAGCGCGCCAAATACCATCAACTCCAGATTCGATGCCACCGAGGTCGGTAGCGCCATGGCGTGCGCCAGGATATTGAGAAACACCGGCAGCAGCACTATGAAGGCTGCGCCCAGGAAGGAGCCAAGGATCGAACCGACGCCGCCGATGATGATCATGAATAGAATGCGAAACGACAGGTCCAGGTTGTAGGCTTCCGGCTCCACCGTGCCCAGGTAGGCGTACGCATACAACGCGCCGGCCACGCCGCAGTAGAACGAGCTGACGGCAAACGCGAGCAGCTTGGTGCGCATTGGCCGAAAGCCGATTACTTCGGCCGCCACGTCCATGTCGCGCACCGCCATCCACGAGCGGCCTACGTTCGAGCGCACCAGATTTTTTGCCATCAGCGCCATCAGCGCCACAATCACCAGCACCAGCATGTATTTGCTGGCCGGCGTGTCAAAGGCATACCCGAAGATGGCGATCTTTTGCGCGGTGATCACGCCGGTGGTGCTGTAGTTGGTCAGGTAAGGAATCTTGGTCAGGCACCAGACCACGAAGAACTGGGTGGCCAGCGTGGACGCGGCCAAATAGAAGCCGCGGATGCGCAGCGACGGCAGGCCAAAAGCGATGCCCACCATCGCCGCGCACAGCCCGCCGAGCACGAACGCGAGCAGAATCGGCAGCCCCGGCAAGCGCGCGATGAAATTGAACGAGGCGAAGGCGCCAACCGCCATGAAGGCGGCCGTGCCCAGCGACAGCTGTCCCGCATAGCCGGTCAGGATGTTCAGGCCGAGCGCGGCCAGCGAAAAAATCAGGAATGGGATCAGGATCGCCGACAGCAAATAGGGCGAGGCGCACAAGGGCACCGCCACCAGTGCCACCAGCAGCAGCGCGCCCAGCGCCAGGCGGTCCTGGCGGATCGGAAAAATCTGGCTGTCGGAGGCGTAGGTCGTTTTGAATTGTCCGGCTTCGCGATACAACATGGTTATATTCTCCGGATGATTTTTTCGCCGAACAGGCCTTCCGGCCGCACCAGCAAAAACAGCAAGGCCAGCACGTAAGGGAACCAGCCTTCGATGCCGCCGCCGACCATCGGGCCGAGGTAGACTTCGGCCAGTTTTTCCGAAGCGCCGATGATCAGGCCGCCGACGATGGCGCCGGGGACCGAGGTAAAGCCGCCCAGGATCAGCACCGGCAAGGCTTTCAGTGCGATGAAAGTTAGCGCGAACTGCACCCCGTTGCGTGCGCCCCACAGCAAGCCGGCTACCAGCGCGACCAGCCCGGCCACCGACCACACCACGGCCCAGATGCGCTGCAGCGGAATGCCAACCGCCAGCGCGGCCTGGTGGTCATCGGCGACCGCGCGCAGGGCGCGCCCGACTTTGGTTTTGGAGAACAGCAGCGCCAGTGCGGTGACCATCAGCGCGCAAATGGCAGCGGCGGTCACGTCGAACTGCGACACCAGGATGTTGTAGCGGTCCATCAGCCACGGAATCGGCACGTCCTCGATCGGCAGCTCCAGCTTGTGCACTTGCGAACCCCACAGCAGCTGGGCCAGGCCTTCGATGAAGAACGCCAGCCCGATGGTGGCCATGAACAGCGTGATTTCCGGCTGGTTCACCAGCGGGCGCAGCACCACTTTTTCAATCGCCAGGCCCAGCGCGACCATCACCAGCATGGTGAGCGGGATTGCGATCCAGATCGACACGCCGAACTTGTCGACCATGCCGACGCAGGTAAGGGCGGCGAAAAACACCATCGCGCCCTGGGCAAAATTGAATACGCCTGACGCTTTGTAGATCAGCACAAAGCCGATCGCCACCAGCGCGTACATGACGCCAGAAAGCAGGCCGCCTATCAGCACCTCGAAGAAAAAGCTCATGGATGCGCCGTTCCCAGGTAAGCATTGATCACATCTTGATTGGCGCGCACCTCGTCCGGCGTGCCATCGCCGATCTTCTTGCCGTAATCAAGCACCACCACCCGGTCCGAAATATCCATCACCACCCCCATGTCATGCTCGATCAGCACGATGGTGGTGCCAAACTGGTCGTTCACGTCCAGGATGAAGCGGCACATGTCCTGTTTTTCCTCGACGTTCATGCCGGCCATCGGTTCGTCCAGCAGCAGAATGTCCGGCTCGGCCGCCAGCGCGCGTCCCAGCTCGACCCGCTTTTGCAGCCCGTACGGCAATCGCCCCACCGGCGTCTTGCGGATCGCCTGGATCTCCAGGAAGTCGATCACGCGTTCGGCCTTTTCGCGGTGTTCCATCTCTTCGCGCCGCGCCGGTCCCCAATGCAGCGCCTGCATCAGAAAGTTGGACTTCATTTTCAGGTTTCGGCCGGTCATGATGTTGTCGAGCACGGTCATGCCCTTGAACAGCGCGATGTTCTGGAATGTGCGCGCGATGCCGGCTTTGGCCGCGCCGTAGCAGTCCATGTTCTTGCGATGCTCGCCGCGCAGCACGATCTCGCCCTTCTGCGGGCGGTACACGCCGTTGATCACGTTGAGCATCGAGCTCTTGCCGGCGCCGTTCGGCCCGATGATGGCGCGGATCTCGTGCTCGCGCACGTCGAACGAAATGTCGGTCAGCGCCTTGACGCCGCCGAACGACAGCGAGATGTTATTCAGTTCCAGGATCTTCATCAGGCCGCCCTTGCCAGCGCGGGATAGGTGGCGGCGCCGCAGATGCGCAGCTCGGCGCTGACGATCCCCACCCGGCCATCCTCGAACTTGACCTGGGTGCTGATGAACTGGCTGGCCTTGTCGCTGTACAGGGCCTCGATCAGCACCGCGTATTTGTCGGCGATGAAGCTGCGCCGCACCTTGCGCGTGCGCGTCAGTTCATCGTCGTCCGGATCGAGCTCCTTGTGCAGGATCAGGAAGCGGTGGATCTGGGTGGCGGCCATGTTTGCCTCCAGCGCCAGGTCGGCGTTGACCTTCTCGACGCAGTCGCGCACCAGGTCGTAGGCCACAGCGTGCGCGGCCAGGTCGGTGTAGCCGGCGTAGGCGATATTGCGCCGCTCGGCCCAGTTCCCGACCGCTTCCATGTCGATGTTGATGAAGGCGCACACCTGCTCGCGCCCGTTGCCGAAGGCGACTGCCTCCTTGATGAACGGAAAGAACTTGAGCTTGTTTTCGATGTAGTTAGGCGCGAACATGGCGCCGCGCGTCGTCTGGCCGACATCGGCGGCGCGGTCGATGATTTTCAAGTGGCCTTCGCCATCGAACATGCCGGCGTCGCCGGTGTGAAAATAGCCGTCCTGGTCGATCACTTCGGCCGTGGCATCGGGGCGCTTGAAGTAGCCGTCCATCAGCGCCGGCGAGCGCACCAGCACTTCGCCGTTGGGTGCGAGCTTGACTTCCACGCCGGGCGCCGGCAGGCCGACGCTGTCGAACTTGATGTTCCCATCCGGCTGCAGGCACACGTAGGCGCAGGTTTCGGTGGAGCCGTACAGCTGCTTGAGGTTGACCCCGATCGAACGGTAAAAGCGAAACAGGTCGGGGCCGATCGCCGCGCCGGCGGTGTAGGCCACCCGCACCCGCGACAGTCCCAGCACATTTTTCAGCGGGCCGTACACCAGCACCCGGCCCAGCGCGTACGCCAGGCGGTCGCCAAAGGCCACCGGCTGGCCGTCCAGGATTGCCGCACCGCAGCGCCTGGCCACGTCCATGAAGTAGCCGAACATGCGGCGTTTGATGGCGCCTGCGTCTTCCATGCGGATCATCACGCTGGTGAGCATGTTCTCAAACACGCGCGGCGGCGCAAAATAATAGGTGGGCCCGATTTCGCGCAGGTCCGTCAGCACCGTGTCGCCCGACTCCGGGCAGTTGACGGTGAAGCCGGCCACCAGCGCCTGCGCCAGCGAGAACAGGCAGTCGCCCACCCACGCCATCGGCAGGTAGGACAGGATGTCCTCGCGCTCGGTCAGGCGATCGAAGCCGACCCCGCCCGTGCCGGCCGCCAGCAGCGCCCTGTGCGACTGGCATACGCCTTTCGGTTTGCCGGTGGTGCCGGAGGTGTACAGGATGATCGCGGTGTCGCCGCCCTGGCCGGCCTGCACGCAGGCGTCGAAGCGGCCCGGGTTGGCCAGGTCCCAGGCGCGTCCCAGGTCGGCCAGCGCGGCCAGCGAGACCAGCCCGTCCTGCGCATAGTGGCGCATGCCGCGCCCGTCCTCGAAAGCGATGTGCCGCATTTGCGGGCACAGCGATCGCAGTTCGAGCAGCTTGTCGACCTGCTCCTGGTCTTCTACGACGGCAAATGCGATCTCGGCGTCATTGAGGACGTAGGCCATGTCGGCCCCCGGCGCGTCCTGGTACAAGGGCACCGGCACCCCGCCCAGGCACTGCGCGGCCAGCATCGCCCAGTACAGGCGCGGGCGGTTGTCGCCAATGATGGCCAGGTTCATGCCGCGCTCGAAACCCAGTGCAGCGAGCCCGCAGGCCATGGCGCGCACTTCGTCGCCCACTTGCGACCAGCTCCAGGTTTGCCAGATGCCCAGGTATTTTTCACGGAACGCGGGCCGGGCGGGACGCACTTGCGCGTGCGCCAGCAGGCGTCGCGGAAATGTAGGCAATGGCGTCTTGTCTGTCTGCACTGCGTCCCCTGGTTTTTGTGTGATGATATTAGCTTGCGTTTGAATCGCGCGTTGTCTTTTGGATGACAATTGCGTCACTTTCGATGTTGCGCCGCACAATGATAACCAAGCCACAGACTTTAATCGACCATTTACGCGCAACGATCTGGGCGCGCGTTCTTGAGCCTGCCGAAATGGCGCGCGTCGAAGCGGACTGTTTTGAAAATTTCGTGCCCAAAGGCGGCTATGTATGCCGCAAGGGGGAAGCCACCGAAACCTGGGTCGGCATCATCGAAGGGCTGGTCAAGATCAACAATTTTTCGCCCGAAGGCAAGAACGTCACGTTGACCGGGGTGCCGCCCGGCGGCTGGTTCGGCGAGGGGTCGCTGCTCAAGCGCGAGCTGCGCAAGTACGACGTGATGGCGCTGCGCGACACGCGCGTGGCGCGCATGCCGCGCGCCACCTTCGACTGGCTGCTCGAGGTGAGCCTGCCGTTCACGCGCTTTTTGCTGATGCAATTGAACGAGCGGCTCGGCCAGTTCATCGGCCAGGTGGAAAACGACCGCACGCTCGATATCGACACGCGCGTTGCGCGCTGCCTGGCGGCCATGTTCAATGCCCACTTGTATCCCGGTCTGGAGCAGCTGGTGCAGATTTCGCAGGAGGAACTTGGCTATTTGTCGGGTGCATCGCGCCAGCGTGCCAACCAGGCCTTGCAGCTGCTCGAGCGGGAGGGGCTGGTACGGCTCGACTATGGCGGGATTCGGGTGCTGGACCTGGAGGGGCTGCGCCACTTTCAGGCGTGATGGTTGTATGATGGAAGCGAACCCACTGCCTCCAAGATCATGCCAACACAAGATACCCTGGCGCGGCTGCGCGCTGCGATGCGCCGCCACCATGTCGACGCGTTCATCGTGCCGTCGGCCGACCCGCACCTGTCCGAATATCTGCCCGGGCGCTGGAAGGGCCGCGAATGGCTGTCCGGTTTCACCGGCTCGGTCGGCACCTTCATCGCCACCTTGGACTTCGCCGGCGTCTGGACCGATGCGCGCTACTGGACCCAGGCCGAGACCGAACTGGCCGGCAGCGACATCAAGCTGATGAAAATTTCGTCCGGCGCCAGTGTGCAGCACATCGACTGGCTGGCCGCGAACATGGCCTGCGGGCAGTGCGTGGCGGTCGACGCGCGCGTGCTCGGCCTGGCCACGGCGCGCCTGCTGGCCGAGGCGCTGGTCACGCGCGACATCTCGCTGCGCACCGACCTTGACCTGCTTGACGAAGTCTGGACCGACCGTCCCAGTCTGCCGCAAGCGCCGGTGTTCGAACACATGGCGCCGTACGCCTCGCGCGAGCGCAGCGCCAAGCTCGCGGCCACGCGCGACGCCATGCATGCGGCAGGCGCCACCCACCATTTCATCTCGACCCTCGACGACGTTGCCTGGCTGTTCAATTTGCGCGGCGCCGACGTCAATTACAACCCGGTGTTCCTGGCGCATGCGCTGATCGGCCCGCAAGGGGCCACGCTGTTCATCGCCGACGCCAAGGTCAGCCCCGAACTGCGCTTGCGCCTGATGGCCGACGGCGTCGAAGTGGCGTCCTATGCCGAGGCCGAAGCCGCGCTGGCCAACCTGGTGCCAGGCACGGTGCTGCTGGTCGATCCGCGCCGCATTACGGCCGGCATGCGCGAGGCGGTGGCGAGCGGCATCAAGGTAGTCGAGGCGGTCAACCCGACCACTTTCGCCAAGTCGCGCAAGGACGACCTGGAAGCGGCTCACGTGCGCGCCACAATGGAGCAGGACGGTGCGGCGCTGTGCGAATTTTTCGAGTGGCTCGAAGGCCAGCTGGCGGCGCCGGCGCGCGCCCCGCTGACCGAAACGGCGGTCGATACGCACCTGACGGCGGCGCGCGCGCGGCGCCCGGGCTTCGTCAGCCCCAGCTTCGCCACCATCGCCGGCTTCAACGCCAATGGCGCGATCATGCATTACCGCGCCAGCGCGCAATCGCACGCCACCATTGAAGGCAACGGCCTGCTGCTGGTCGACTCCGGCGGCCAGTACCTGGGCGGCACCACCGACGTCACGCGCGTGGTGCCGGTGGGCGCGGTCAGTGCCGAGCAGCGGCGCGACTTTACGCTGGTGCTCAAGGGGATGATCGCCTTGTCCAATGCGCAGTTCCCGCGCGGCACCCGCGCGCCGATGCTCGACGCGATCGCGCGCGCCCCGATCTGGGCCGCCGGCATCGAGTACGGTCACGGCACCGGGCACGGCGTGGGTTACTTCCTCAACGTGCACGAAGGCCCGCAGTCGATTTCAAGCACCACCATGCCGGAACCGCACACCGCGATGGAGCCGGGCATGATTACGTCGATCGAGCCGGGCATCTACCGGCCCGGCCGCTGGGGCATCCGCATCGAGAACCTGGTCCTGAGCGTAGCTGCCGGCAGCACCGAATTCGGCCAGTTTCTGCGCTTCGAAACGCTCACGCTGTGCCCGATCGACACGCGCTGTATCGACCCGTCCCTGATGCGGGCGGACGAAACGGCATGGCTCAACGACTACCACGCCCAGGTGCGCGCGCGCCTTGCGCCGCACTTGAGCGGGGCCGCGCGGGCCTGGCTCGAACAACGCACGGAGGCGATCTGATGTCGACCGCCCGCTCAACCCGCGCCAGCGCCGCCGTCGACCGTCTTAAAGTCCGCAGCGGCAACGCCGGCTATTCGATGGCGCGCACCGGCGACGGCCTGTTCTTCCTGTCCGAAGCGCCGGGCGAAGCGGCGCTGTGCGCGCCGCTGGAGCTCGATGAGTTTGTCGCCTTCGTCAACAAACTCGGCCCGCAAGTGGCACGCCGCGTCAGCAAGTTTGACGTGGCATTCGAAAAGCAGCTGGTGAAGAAAACACCGCAGTAAAGGGCATGTATGAACTTGTCGGACCTGATCGCGGCCTACTGGTCGAAACCTGAAATCACCACCAATATGGTGATCCTGCTGCACCTGGGCGGCGCACTGCTGCTTGGCCTGCTGGTCGGCTACGAGCGCTCTTACCACGGGCGAGCGGCCGGCATGCGCACCTATGGCCTGGTGTGCATGGCCTCCTGCGCGCTGACCATCGTCGGCGGCTTTCCGGGCTTCTGGTTCGGCGGCACCGGGGCCGGCCTGATCGGCGCCTCCGACCCTACCCGCATCATCCAGGGCATCGTGACCGGCATCGGTTTTCTGGGCGCAGGGGTGATCATGCGCGAGGGCTTCAACATCAGCGGCCTGACCACGGCGGCGTCGATCTGGACTTCGTCAGTGATCGGCATCCTGGTTGGAGTGGGCTTCTACCTGTCGGCCATGGGACTGGCGTTCCTGTCGGCGATGATCATGATCTACATGTCCAAGGTCGAAGCGATGCTGCCGTCGCGCCACGCGGTGGCAATCATGATGCGCTTCAAGCGCGACTACATTCCGCGCGAGGAAGCGCTGCAACGGATCGCGCGCGAGCGCGGCTACGTGATTGCGGGTGGCTCGCTGACCATCGGCAGCAACAACGGCATGCAGGAATGGCGCTTCGTGGCGCTGGCACTGTCCAAGAAGAGCGGCGCGCCATTGGCCATGCTGGCCGCTGAGCTGGCGGCGTTCGCCGGCGTCGACAGCTTTCAGATTTCGCACGCGCGCAACTAGGAGCACGCCATGACAGCCCAGGACATACTCGATTTCTGGTTCTTGCCGCCTGGCGCAGACGGCTATGGCAAGGCGCGCGAGCTCTGGTTTCGCAAGGACGACCGGTTCGACGTCGACATCAGGGAGCGCTTTGGCGTGCTGGTGGAACAGGCGATGGCCGGCGGCCTGCGCGAATGGGACTTGCAGGGGCCGCAAGGCACGCTGGCGCGCATCGTGCTGCTCGACCAGTTCACCCGCAATGCTTTTCGCGGCACCCCCGCCTCGTTCGGTGGCGATGCGCTGGCGCTGGAGGCGGCCACGGGCCTGGTCGACAGCGGCGCCGACCAGCAACTGCTGCCGGTGCAGCGCTGGTTCGCCTACATGCCGTTCGAGCATGCCGAAGATGCGCGCATGCAGGAGCGTTCGGTGACGCTGTTTGGCGCACTAGCGGCAAGCCATGAAGGCTACGACGGCGTGCTCGATTATGCGCATCGCCACCGCGGCGTGATCGCGCGCTTTGGTCGTTTCCCGCACCGCAACGCCATCCTCGGGCGCGCCTCCACGGAAGAAGAAATCGCCTACCTGGCGCAGCCCGGATCGGGCTTCTGATGACGCCAACGCTCAACATCATCGGCGCCGGCAAGGTCGGTCGCGTGCTGGGGCGCCTGTTTGCGGCCAGCGCCACTTTCACGGTGCAGGACGTGCTGACCCGTTCCCAGGCCAGCGCCGAAGCGGCGGTTCATTTCATGGGCGCCGGGCGCGCGCTCGACAACGTCGCCGCCATGCAAGCGGCCGATGTGTGGATGCTGGCCGTCGCTGACGACCAGATCGAAGCGGCCTGCGCACAGCTGGCGCAGCTGCCGGGACTGGCCGGCGCGGTGGTGTTCCACTGCAGCGGCGCCAAAGCCTCGGGCGTGCTGGCGCCGGCCGCGCGCGCCGGCGCCCTGACCGCCAGCGTGCACCCGATTCGCAGTTTCGCCGACCCGGCCTACGTGGCGCAGCATTTCAGCGGCACCTTTTGCGGCATCGAGGGCGATGCGCGCGCGCTGGCGCTGCTCGGCGACGCGCTGGCCCTGATCGGCGCGCGCGCGGTGACCATCGACGCGGCAGCCAAGACGGTGTACCACGCCGCTTCGGTGTTCGCGTCGAACTACCTGGTGACGGTGCTCGACACCGCCTTGCGCGCCTACCAGGCGGCCGGCATCAGCGACGCGGTGGCGCGCCAGCTGGCCGCGCCGCTGGCCACCGAAACGCTGGCCAATGTACTGCGGCTGGGGCCCGAAGCGGCGCTGACCGGGCCGATCGCGCGCGGCGACAGCGACACCGTCGCGCGCCAGCAGGCGGCGCTGGACGGCTGGGACGGGCCCAGTGGCGAGCTGTACCGCGCGCTGGCGCTGGCGACGACCGCACTGGCCGCGCGCCGCAACCATGCCAAATAGCCAAGGAGAGCATGCCATGATCAGGAAAGCCCGGGCCGTCGACCACGCCCGCATCGTGCAACTGTACCGCGCCGTGGCGGCGGTGCCGGACGGCATTGCGCGCACGCCGCTCGAGGTGACCGACGCCTATGTCAGCGGCTTCATGGAACGCGCCGCGCAGGACGGCATCGAACTGCTGTGCGAGCTCGACGGCGAGCTGGTCGGGGAAATCCATGCCTCGCGGCTTGGCATCGCCAGCCTGGCGCACCTGCTGGGCGACCTGACCATCGCGGTGGCGCCGCAAGCGCAAGGCCAAGGCGTGGGCCGCAAGCTGTTCCAGGCGCTGCTGGACGAGGTGAGCGTCAATATGCCGCACATCACGCGGGTCGAATTGTTCGCGCGCGAGAGCAATGTGCGTGCGCGCGCGCTGTACGCCTCGCTCGGTTTTGTCGAAGAAGGGCGGCTGCGTGCCCGTGTCAACAACGCCAAAGGCGAGGCCGAAACCGACACCATCATGGGCTGGTTGCGCCCGTGAATGAAAAAGATTCAAGGATGCATCGACAAACGTAATGAATCGCAATAAGCTAGAACGCTGCGAGGGGATACCTGAATCTTGAAGGAGAGAACGATGTTATTTCTGAAAAGCACATCCGTGACCAAGGCGCCTGGTATTTACGAAGTCGACATCGCGGCCAAGCCCCCCGGCAAGACCTACGGCATCTTCATGGCAACCGATCCCGACCATCCCCCCTCCGACATTCTGGCCGGGCTGGAAAAGCTGGGTTTCTTCAATACCCACAAGCAAGCCTACACGCACAAGGACAAGGGCAAGGTGCTGGATCTGCATTTCCAGAAGAACGGCACCGACTTGTTCCATGGCTGGAAGACCGAGGAAAGCGCGGCCAACCTGGCTGCCATCACGGCGCTGTTCGAGACCGTCGGCGTGACCATCGCCCCGCGCGTGATGACGCTGGCCGAAGCGTACGCCTAGGGTCAGTGCCAACATTCGGACACGGGCCCATCAGTAGCGTCGCTACTGATGGGCCCGTGTCCGAATGTTGGCACTGAACATCCCGCTGGAAATTGC